>CAISEB010000022.1 GCA_903884235.1 uncultured Pseudomonadota bacterium | reverse complement strand
CGCCGGTATCCGATCCTCAAGCGAGACGTAACTAAAGAGACCGCCCTGCTGAACATCGCTACCGCGCATCTGCTTAGCCTCGTGCATCACCGATGCCTTACTCTGCATCAAATGCAGCGATTTTCAACAGCCTGCTAGGGCTTCAGCTCCACTTCGACGAAGCGGAACTCGAAGTCGTTGACGTTGATGACGTTGTGCGCGATGCCCTTCGGGCGCGCGTAGGAGGCGCCCGCGGTCAACGCCGCATCCCGCGTCCCGGCCGGTTCCTCCAGCCTCAGCGTTCCCGTCGTCAGGGGAATGACCACGTAGTCATGGCCATGGACGTGGAACCCGGTCTCGGCGCCGGGCGGGAACCGCCACTCCGTGACGATGACCCGGTCCGTCTCAAGCTGCGGGATCCCCTCGGCTTTCTTCATCGTGTTCCCCGGTGCGCGCACCGGAACGTTCCGGGCAGTGACGAGCATAGGCCTCCGGCCGGCGCGGCGCGAAAGATAGACAATAACTATCGTTCACATTGAATCAATGCATTTCTACTATGATGGCGCCGGTGGCACGATAGCCCCTGTTCCAACACCTGCCCGAGGATTCGACTCATGTCCCTGATCAATACCGTCATCAAGCCCTTCAAGGCCACCGCGTACCACAATGGCAAGTTCGTCCCCGTGACGAGCGAGGGCCTGAAGGGCAAGTGGTCGGTCTTCGTGTTCTACCCGGCCGACTTCACGTTCGTCTGCCCGACCGAGCTTGGCGACCTCGCCGATCAGTACGCCGAGTTCCAGAAGCTGGGCGTCGAGATCTACGGCGTGTCGACCGACACGCACTTCGCGCACAAGGCCTGGCACGACACCTCGGACACGATCAAGAAGGTGCAGTACCCGCTGGTCGGCGATCCGACCGCGACGCTCGCCCGCAACTTCGAAGTGCTGATCGAGGAAGAGGGTCTCTCACTGCGCGGCACGTTCGTGATCAATCCGGCCGGCGAGATCAAGGTCATGGAAGTGCACGACAACGGCATCGGCCGTGACGCCAAGGAGCTGCTTCGCAAGGTGCAGGCGGCCCAGTACGTCGCGAGCCACCCGGGTGAGGTGTGCCCGGCCAAGTGGACGCCGGGTGCCAAGACCCTCGCGCCGTCGCTCGACCTGGTCGGCAAGATCTGATTCCGCTCCTCCTCTGACTGTCGATTCCGCTGAAGGCGGCACCGGCCCGGGACTCCCCGCCCGGGCCGGTGCCGCCACCCCAGATTCCCCATAGGTGATTGCGATGCTCGACGACAACATGAAGGCACAGCTGCAGGGCTATCTCGGCCGACTCGCCGGGCCGATCGAACTCGTGCCCACGCTCGACGCGACCCCCGCGTCGGCGGAACTGTCCCAGCTGCTGTCGGACATCGCGTCCCTGTCCGATCTCGTCACCGTCGTCGAGGTCGACGATCCTGCCGCCCCGGCGCCGTCGTTCGCGGTGCGGGCCCGGGGTACCGAGGCCCGGATCCGCTTTGCCGGCATCCCGATGGGCCATGAATTCACCTCGCTCGTGCTCGCGCTCCTGCAGGTCGGTGGCTACCCACCCAAGGTCACGCCGGAGCTGGTCGCGCAGATCGCGGCGCTGCCCGGCGACCTCGTCTTCGAGACCTTCATCTCGCTCAGCTGCCAGAACTGCCCGGACGTCGTGCAGGCACTGAACCTGATGGCGGTCATCAATTCCCGCATCCGCCACACGATGGTCGATGGCGCCCTGTACCAGGACGAGGTCAGCCGCCGCCAGGTGATGGCGGTCCCGTCCGTGTTCCTGAACGGCGCCCCGTTCGGCCAGGGGCGGATGGGCCTCGAGGAAATCATCGCGAAGCTCGACACGGGCGCCGCGGCCCGCGAGGCCGCGGCGATGTCCGGCAAGGCGCCGTACGACGTGCTGGTCGTCGGCGGCGGGCCGGCCGGTGCGGCGGCGGCGATCTACGCGGCACGCAAGGGCATCCGTACCGGCGTCGCCGCCGAGCGCTTCGGCGGACAGGTGCTGGATACACTTGGCATCGAGAACTTCATCTCGGTCACCGAGACCCAAGGACCGAAGCTCGCGGCCGCGCTCGAACAGCACGTCCGCTCGTATGACGTGGACATCATGAACCTGCAGCGCGCCGAGGCGCTCGTGCCGGGCGACCTGATCGAGGTCCGTTTCCGGGATGGCGGCTCGGTGAAGGCACGCTCGGTCGTGCTCGCGACCGGCGCCCGGTGGCGCGAGATGAACGTCCCCGGCGAGGCGGAGTACCGCAATCGCGGCGTCGCCTACTGCCCGCATTGCGACGGCCCGCTCTTCAAGGGCAAGCCTGTCGCGGTGATCGGCGGTGGCAATTCCGGCGTCGAGGCCGCGATCGACCTCGCCGGCATCGTCAGCCACGTGACGCTGATCGAATTCGACACGGCGCTCAGGGCCGATGCGGTGCTGACCCGCAAGCTGCACAGCCTGCCGAACGTGACGGTGATCACCGGCGCACTGACGACGGAAGTGACCGGCGATGGCGAGCGGGTGACCGGGCTCCTCTACAAGGACCGCAGCAGTGGCGCCTCGCACGCCGTCCCGCTTGCGGGGATCTTCGTGCAGATCGGCCTCGTGCCGAACACCGACTGGCTGAAGGGCACGGTCAAGCTCTCGCCGCGTGGCGAGATCGAGGTCGACGCGCGTGGCCAGACCTCGGTGCCCGGCGTGTTCGCGGCCGGCGATTGCACGACGGTGCCGTTCAAGCAGATCGTCATCGCCGTCGGAGAGGGAGCGAAGGCCGCACTCGGTGCGTTCGATCATCTGATCCGCATGCCGGTGTCCGCGGCTGCGTGACGCCGTGCTACGACGAGACGACGCACCGCGCGTCGCCTCGTTGATCTTCGCAGCGCATTCGTCGCTGCCGGATTTCTCCTTCCGAATCGCGAGTGATTCGTATTCACACGCGCTCAACGACGCGCTTTTCGCTCCTCAACGCGAATGAGATGCATCACGCAAGTGCTGCATTTTTAGGCATTTAGCGCGGAACGCGAATGAGTTTCATCCCATCGACGACGCGTGATAGTGGATTGCCGCAGCGAATGTTCGCTAAGTCACACAAAAAGTCGGGGATGCAAATTTCAAGTTGATTTGCAATGGGGTGAACTCGGTTAATCGCGTGGTAGGCCGATTGCCGATGTGGGTTGTCAAGTGAACGTCTCGTGACACATTCGCGCCGCGCTAGGGAAATTTCCCAAGCGCAGAGTGCGCGTCACGGAAAAACGGAAAAGAGTTCCGGCGATCGCGTTCCGACAGTCCACTTCGCATTAGGACACTTGCGATGCACATCAGGAACAAAGTTCCCCAGGCGACGCTCGCCAGGCTCGGCTCCGGCCGATTCTGGTCGCGGCTCTGGGAAGGTCGTTACGCGGAGAAGTCCCAAAGTGACACGCACGCAAGGCCGAAGCTGCTTGCTGCGGTCCTGACGGTGCTCGGAGTCGCGGCGACGATCTTCGCCGCCAATCCCGCCAGCGCAGGTGCTGGCTGGGGCGACACGACGAACCCCACGCCCGACGCTGCCGTCTCCGCGATCGACAGTACCAAGGCGATCAAGGTCCGCACGTACTACGCGAACAGCCCGATGGGCATGCAGTTCGATGCGCTGACCGGCCTGCAGACCCGCGACACAGGCACGGCGCTGCGCAAGTTCGTCGACCCGCTGCCGACGCTTGGTCCCAACGCCCTCTCCGCGACCTGGCAGCCCAGCGGCCTCAGTACGGCGGGTGCATATATCCCCGTCGCTGTCGGTGATGCGACCTCGTACCCAGGCTCGGTCTACTACGAAATCGCGGTCGTCGAGTACGCGCAGCGCATGCACTCTGACCTCGCGAAGGCCACGTCGTTGCGCGGCTACGTGCAGATCGATCCGGTCGCGACCGACTCGCTCGCGGGCATTACGGGTAACGGCGGCATCAGCCCGACGGGATCCAAATCGCTCCCGCTGGTGAACCTCGATGGCTCCCCGGTGCTGATCTCGCGTCCGAGCACGCGCCCGGCGGCCGTTAACGGCTTCGAGCAGGTGCAGGCCGTCGCGGTCGACAACCCCTCCTACCTTGGGCCCACGATCATCGCGGTCCACGGTACGCCGACACGCGTGAAGTTCTACAACGCCCTGCCGGCCGGTCATGGCTTCGTCGACGCGGGTGGTGCCTGGCATCGCCAGGGCGACCTGTTCATCCCGGTCGACCACACGCTCTTTGGCGGTGGTGACGGCCAGACCCAGAGCGGCTTCAAGGACCTGCTATGTGGCGACGTCCTGTCGGGCCCGAACAATGCGGGCGACCCGACGTTGAGCGCGTGCCTAGGCGGCCTGAACGCGGACGGCTCGACGACCCCGGTCGGCTACGTGCACGTCCCGGCGTTCGAGCAGTACACCGAGAACCGCGAGGAGCTGCATCTTCACGGCGGCGACAATCCGTGGCTGTCCGACGGTCATCCGCACCAGTGGATCACGCCGGCCGCGGACGAGCTGAACCCGGCCGTCGCGCAGAACTACAAGCGTGGCGACATCGCCTACAACGTGCCCGACATGCCGAATCCCGGCCCGGGCGCAGTCACGTACTACTGGCCGAACGGACAGTCCGGTCGCCTTCTGTTCTTTCATGACCATGCGACGGGCCTGACGCGCTTGAACGTGTACGCGGGCACTGCGGCGGGCTACCTGCTCACTGATACGACCGAGCGCGCGATCAATGCGCTCGTCGCCGCCGAAGTTCCGCTGGTCATCCAGGAAAAGACCTTCGTCCCGAAGGACATTACGACCGAAGATGCCAAGTGGGATACCGTCCACTGGGGTCAGGAGGGCGACCTCTGGTTCCCGCACGTCTACGAGACGAACCAGGATCCGATGTCGGCGGACGCGACCAACCCGGTCGGGCGCTGGGACGGGGCCTCGTTCTTCTGGCCAGTGTTTCCGCAGACCTACGCGACGCCGAGCGGCGAGTACGGCAATGCCACGACAACGCCAGAAGCGTTCATGGACACGCCGATCGTCAACGGCATGGCGTATCCGACGGTGACCGTCAACCCGACGGCCTACCGGTTCCGCATCCTCGGCGTTGCCAATGACCGAATGCTGAACCTGAACCTGTTCGTCGCGGACAGCACGCAGAAGGCAATCGACCAGTCGGGCGGCGCGAGCCCCCCGGCCGCCAATACCGAAGTGAAGATGGTGCCGTTCAACAGCCCGTTCGGGCAGACGTCGGTCACCTACAACTGCCCGGACGGCGTCACCGCCGGCCAGGCGGTCGGGTCGGTCACTGCCAATGGCACGGTGACGAAGGCGAACTACACGGAGTCTGGCCCGAACAGTGCCGGCATCACGTTGTACAACGTCTCGTTCCCCTGCGCCGGCGGTCTCATCGGCACCGGCTGGGGCCAGGCGGACAACCGCCCGGGCGGCGTGCCGGATCCGGCGAACATCGGTCCGGACATCATCCGCATCGGCAATGAGGGTGGTCTCTTCCAGCAGGCGGTCGTCATCCCGGCCACGCCGATCAACTACGAGTACAACAAGCGCTCGGTCACCGTCCTCAACGTACTCGAGCGTGGCCTGTGGCTCGGGCCCGCGGAGCGCGCGGACATCATCATCGACTTCTCGCAGTACGCGGGTAAGACGCTGATCCTGTACAACGACTCGGGTGCCCCGGTTCCTGCCGGCGATCCGCGCATCGACTACTACACGGGCGACGGTGACCAGACCGGTGCCGGTGGCGCGCCGAACACCGAGATCGGCTACGGCCCGAACACGCGCACGATCATGCAGATCAACGTCAACGCGACCGGCGCGACCGCGCCGTTCGACGTCGCTGCGCTCAACACCCAGCTGCTCGCCGCCTACATCGCGACGCAGCCGAAGCCAGTCGTTCCGACGCCCGAGTACGCCCCGATGGGTACCGCGCTCGGCTTCTCGACGACGGCCCCGTATGAGCACATCTTCACGGGCGCGATCTACCTGAACAAGTACAACGCGCTGACCATCCCGGCTGCGGCGGACGTGTTCAACTACACGCCGGCCCCGACCTGCAACACGACGGCGAACTGCCTGACGACGCTGGCGAACATCCGCAAGGGCGCCAATGCCGGCCTGGTCAAGTCGGTCGTCGGTGCGCCGGTGAACGCGTATGTCGAGAGCAAGGCGATCCAGGAGCTGTTCGAGGCCGACTATGGCCGCATGAACGCCACGCTGGGCGTCGAGCTGCCGTTCACGAACGTGTCGATCCAGACGACGATCCCCTTGGCCTACGTCGATCCGGCCACGGAGACGATTGCCAACGGTGAGACCCAGTTCTGGAAGATCACCCACAACGGCGTCGACTCGCACCCGGTCCACTTCCACTTCATCAACGTGCAGGTCATCAACCGTGTGGGTTGGGACGGTACGATCAAGCCGATCCCGGCTGACGAAGTGGGTTGGAAGGAAACCGTCAAGATGCACCCCCTCGAGGACATCATCGTCGCGGTGCGTGCGAAGACTGCTCCTCCGACGCCGTTTGGCCTGCCGCACAGCTTCCGTCAGCCGGCCCCGAACCAGCTGCCGACGGACAACCACGGCATCACGCAGATCGATCCGGCCACCGGCAATGCGCCGACCACGCCGTACACGAATGCGGCCGTCGACTACGGCTCGGAGTACGTGTGGCACTGCCACATCCTCGGCCACGAAGAGAACGACTTCATGCGTCCGTTCATCTTCAATGCGAAGGAAGTGAAGGCCCCTGCGTTCACGACCACCAGTGCGACGGGTGGAGCAGCCGGCGTTACCGTCTCCTGGGTCGATCCGACCCCGGTCCCGGCAACGCTGACGTCCTATGATCCCATCAGCAACGTCACGGGCTTCCTTGGCAACCCGAACAATGAAATCGGGTTCCGTGTGGAGCGTGCGTCCGTTGATGCAGCCGGAGTGGTCGGTGCGTATGCGCCGGTCGCGGCTGGCCTGAACAAGATCAACGCGATCACGGGAGCGGTCAATGCACCGGCCAATGCTACGAGCTTCGTCGACACGACTGCGGCGGCGGGTTCCGCCCTCGCGGCGCCGGCGGCTCCGACCCTGGTGTCGGTGACCCCGACGTCGGTGACGCTGTCGCTGCAGCCGCTGACGCTGATCGCCGGCGCGACGGGCTACGACGTCTATCGCAACAACGTGAAGATCGCGTCGAACCAGCCTGCCGGCAACTTCGTCGACAGCGCGGTGGCCGTGGGCAATGCCTACACCTACACCGTGATCGCGGTGGCGAGTGGTTCGTCGCAGTTCTCGTACCGCGTGGTTGCGGTGACGGCTGCTGGCGAGACGACCTCGGACAACGCCCAGCCGGTCACGGCCTCGGGTGCGAGCAGCTCGGCCCCGTCGGCACCGACGACCGTCGTGATGGCGCCTGCGGCCGTTGCCGGGGTCACGGTGACCAACCCGACCGTGAGCTCGCTGCAGGTCAACTGGCCGGCCTCGCCGGCGGCCCAGGCCGTGACGAGCTACCTCGTTTCGCGCGGTGGTGCCCCGGGCGTGGCCGCGACGTCGCCTGACGTCGTGACTGGCCTTGCGGCGAACACGTCGTACTCGTTCACCGTCTCGGCGGTCAACGCGACCGGCACTGGCGCGGCCTCCGCGCCGGCGACTGGCCTGACGCTTCCGGCCGCCCCGGCGGCGCTGACGACGGGCGCGATCAGCTCGTCGACGGTTGCCCTCTCGTGGACGGCCCCGGCGAACAGCGCCGGCCTGACCTACACGGTCACGGTCGCGCCGGTCGCGGGTAGCGTCGCGTACAACGGCACGACGGCGGTGGTTTCGGGCCTCGGCCCGAACACGACCTACACGTTCACGGTGGTGGCGGTCAACGCCTCCGGCGCGAGTGTGGCGTCCAACTCGGCGAGCGCCCTGACGCTGCCGGTGGCCCCGACGAACCTGTCGGCGAACCCGGCCAGCAGCACGAGCGTGACCCTGGCATGGACCGCGTCGACCAACGGTGCGGCGAGCTACATGGTGCAGTACAGCGCGAACAATGGCGCCAGCTGGACCAGCCTCGCCCCGCTCGTGGGCACGGGCACGACCGTCACCGGCCTGACGCCGTCGACGACGTACCTGTTCCAGGTGTACGCGACGAACGCCACGGGCTCGAGTGCGCCGTCCGGCCAGGCGACGGCGGCGACGCCGGCAGCCACCGTGGCGCCGGGCATCCCGACCTGCTGCACGGCATCCCTGCCGACCTCGACCAGCGTCGTGCTGAACTGGATCGCGCCTGCGACCGGTCCGGCGACGAGCTACACGGTGCAGCGTGCGACGAATGCGACGTTCACGCGTGGCCTGCAGACGGTGCTCAACGTGATCGGCACCAACGTGCCGTTCGCGGGCCTGAATTCGAACACCACGTACTACTTCCGGGTACTGGCGACGAATTCGGTCGGTAGCAGCGCCTACTCCGCGACGTTCAGCTTCCAGCCGCCGGCAGCCCCGGCAGCCCCGGCAGCCCCTGTCGCAGCAGTGTCGCCGATCAGCACGTCCGCGCCGACCGTGACGCTGACGCTGCCGGCTCCCCCGGCTGGCGTGACCTACACGGTCTACCAGCAGTCGCGCACCGGCTTCGGCGGTGCGTGGAGCGTGGCGACGGCTGTCGCGACGGGTGTGACTGGAACGACGTGGCAGAGTGCGGCGCTGACGCCTGACACGCAGTACCGCTTCCACCTGGTGGCGGTGAACGCGGCAGGGACCTCGGGCAACGGCGCCAACTCGGCCACCGTCACGCCGCGTGAGCTTGCCAACGCCCCTGCGGGCGTGAGCGCTGCAGCTGTCACGACCGGCGTGACGGCAGGTGCGGGCACGCGCCAGGTCACGTTGGCCTGGGCGCTCGGAGCGGCGAACGGTTCGACCGTCACCGGTATCCGCGTGCTGCGCAACGCCACCGGCACGCAGGGCGCGCCGACCGCTGGCCAGACGAACGGTGTCCTCACCGGCGGCGTGACGACGACGAACGTCGGCGCGACGGCAGTGACGACGACCGTAGGTGGCCTCGCTCGCAACACGACGTACTACTTCCAGGTTCAGGAAGTGACGGCGGGTGGCACCAACCAGAGCGTGGTGGTGTCGGTGACGACGGCGCCGTAAGAAAGAGACGCACGGCCCGCATCGAATGTGAACTCGATGCGGGCCGCTGCGCTGAGATCGGATTTAGAATCTGGACGCCATCGTTCGTGACTTCGCCGCCAGCCCCCGGGCCGGACGGTGGATGAAACGGGGGATGGCGTCTTTTTCTCAAGGAAGATGAAATGCGGACGAAGTGCCTAGCCCTCGCCATCGCGTCGCTCCTGGCCTCCCAGGCCTTCGCGGATGACGCAGCGTCCTTCAAGGACCTGAAGCAGCAGGAGAGCTACGCGATCGGCGCGCAGACGGCGCGCACGCTGCGCCAGGACAACGTCGACATCGACGTCGACATGCTCGTGCGCGGACTTCGCGACGGCCTGTCGGATGGCAAGCTGATGATGACGGACAAGGAGCTCCGCGCGGTCATGAGCCGCGTCCAGCAGGAACTCCACAAGAACATGGTGACCAATCGCCGGGCAACCGGCGAGCGGAACAAAGAGACGGGCGCCCAGTACCTCGCCGAGAACGGCAAGAAGGAGGGCGTCACGACGACCGAGAGCGGCCTGCAGTACACGGTGCTCAAGCCGGGCAAGGGACCGAAGCCCGTGCTGAGCGACACGGTGGTCGTGAACTACCGCGGCACGTTGCTCGACGGCACCGAATTCGACGCGTCGCCGGCTGGCAAGCCGTCGGAGTTCGTCGCGGCGCAGACGATCCCCGGCTGGAAGGAGGCATTGCAGCTGATGCCGGTCGGATCTCGCTGGCGGATCGTCGTACCGCCGAGGCTCGCATACGGCGACCGCGGGACCGGTACCCAGATCGGACCGAACGCGGTGCTGGTCTTCGAGATCGAACTCCTGGACAAGAAGACACCCTGACGCATGGGCTTCCCGGACACACGGCTGCTCCCTGCCACGATCCTCGCGCTCCTGTGCTGTGTCCTGGCTGCGCCGGCCTTCGGTGCGGATGCCGTGGAAGTCGGGCGACGAATCTACCAGGAGGGCGTCCTGTCCGACGGTAGCGTCCTGCGCGGGACCCGACTCGATGGCACCGTCGTCACCGGCGCCGACGCCACGTGCGCTCAATGCCACCGGCCGAGCGGCATGGGCGCAGTCGAAGGGGACATCCAGGCGCCGCCGGTGACCGGCAATGCGCTCTTCTCCACGGGTGACCGGGTCATCGCGACGATGGATCCGCGATCGGGAAAGGCGTTCAACCGCGCCCACGAGCCCTATACCGATGCGACAGTGGTCGCCGCGGTGCGGGAGGGGCGACGGGTCGATGGACAGAAGATGCAGCCGCTGATGCCTCGCTATCGCCTGGGCCCGGCGGACATGGATGCACTGGTTGCCTACCTGCACTCGCTGTCGTCGAGCTGGTCGCCGGGCGTCGATGACAGCACGATCCACTTTGCGACCGTCGTGGCGCCGGATGTACCGGCCGCTCGGCGCGCGCTGTTCATCGACATGGCGAAGAAGATCGTTGCCCAGAAGAACGGCAGCACGATGACCGCGTCCACCGGGCGGTCGCGCCACCACATGACGTCGGCCGCGGAGCTGGTGCTCGGGACCGAGCGCCGCTGGGTCCTCGATGTCTGGGAGCTGCATGGAGCCCCTGACACCTGGGCAGCGCAGCTCGAGACCAACTACGCTCGCCAGCCCGTCTTCGCGCTCGTGTCGGGGCTCGGTGGCTCCGATTGGGGTCCGGTCGACTCGTTCTGCGACCGCGAGCGCGTCCCGTGCTGGTTCCCGAGCGTGACGATGCCGCCTGCGAATGCCCCCCGGTACAGCCTCTATTTCAGCGGCGGGGTCGTCCTCGAAACCAGGGTGCTGGCCACGCAACTCATGCTTCCGGAGGCATCACCGACCCATCGCGTCATCCAGGTATTCCGCGACGATGCGACCGGGCGCGGCGCGGCCAAGGCACTGACCGACGCCCTGGCCTCGTCGAAGGTGCAGGTCGTGGACCGGATCATTTCCGGCGACGCCGCGACGGCCGTGCAGGGCGCCGTCGCCGACGCAGGGCCCAGCGATGTCGTGATGTTCTGGCTGGCCGAGCCCGACGTCGCGCAACTTCAGGCATTCGCGCCGCCCGTGGGCCACAGCTATTTCTCCGCGGTGCTCGGCGGCGCAGAGCGGATCCCTCTGAAGGGCGCATGGCGGACGTCGGCCCAGCTGGTCTATCCCTACGAGCTGCCTGGACGCCGGGCCGCGAACCTCGCCTACTTCAAGGCCTGGCTGAACCAGCGGCATATCCCGCTGGACGACGAAATCATGCAGTCGCAGGTGTATTTCTCGTTCGCATTCCTGACCGACACCATCTCGGAAATGCTGAACAACCTTCATCGCGACTACCTGCTGGAGCGTGCCGAGACCATGATCGCCAAGCGCGAGGGCAGCAAGGCAGAGGCCGAGTACTACAGCAGCACCCAGAACCACGTGCGCACGCACGCGCAGAGCGCAGGGGTGATCGCTGACCACGCCGCGAGCGTGGAAGCTCCGGGCCTGCAGGCGCTGCAACTCGCCGGCAGCTCGTTCGGCAAGCGCGAAGGCACGACCGTGTTTCCGCGCCTGACGCTCGGGCCGGGCCAGCGCTTCGCGTCCAAGGGCGGCTACATCGCTCATTTCGACGGCGACGGTGCTCTGGTCGCCGACAGCGCCTGGAGCGTGCCGTGAAATTCCCTGATTCCAAACCAATTTCCCACGAGTCGCAGGATGCGGCTCGCCGGATCGAGTCCCTGACAGATTGTTGCCGGAGATCTCTCATGAAGAAGACCTTGTTCGGTATCCTCTTCGCGGTGGGCGCCAGCGTCGCCGCGGTGGGGTCGGCCCACGCCGAGAACGCGATGTATTCCTGCACGGACCCGAGCAGCGGCACTGTGTCGCTGACGAACGTACCGCAGGGGCAGTGCGAGCAGCTGTTTAGCTACACCGCTCCGGTCGAGGTGCCCGCTCCTGCGGCCGCCGTTGCAAGGGCCCCGGCCCCGGCAGCGGCCGGCATCGTCGGCGAAGTGGCGGCGCGCGAATCCGACTCGATCGCGCCGACGGATGCCACCGCCAAGCGGCCCTCGACGAAGCCGGCAATCGCGCAGCGTCGTGACGATGCGATCGCGCAGGCCCGTGCCGCGTACGCCGCAGGCCAGCCCTCTGCGGTCGGGAACCCGGCGACGATTCGCCGTTACCTGATGACCAATCGCGTTGAATACCAGCGTGCGCTCGGGATGATCCCCTAGGCCACCGCCAGACAGGCAGGGGCCTGCGCTCCCGGCTTCAGGGGAGCGCCGGCGCCTCCGATTCCCGCTGAATCAGCGTCCGGCGTCCGCCGGATCGCCTTCCGCCGCCGTGATGTGAAACGTGACGGGCACGGTCGCGCCGCTCGCGAACTTCATCGTCGCCGTGATGGATTGTCCCGGGCTGAACGCGTGGGTCGCCTCGATGAATGCGACGAAGTAGGTGTTGGCGTTCAAAACCAGCGTGCTCGCTGCCGGCACGGGAATCGAGACGACCGTCCTGACCTTGCGTCCCGCATCGGTGACGGTGGTCGCGCGCAGCACGACGCTGGCCGCGTCCGGCGAGCGAACCTCCACGATCGAGTCAGCCTTGCCTGGATTCGTGATGGTCGCGAAGCCCCAGGTTTCGAACTGGCCCTTCGGTGCTGCCTGGATCCACCCTGAGTCCACGCGCGGGGGCGGCGGTGGCTGGCCCTGTGTGACGGGCGCGACGGATGCGCAGCCGCAGAGGCCGATAGCGAGCGCGGCATAGATCAATTTCATGATGGCTCCTCGTGCCCGACTCGGGCCGGGTCGCATCCTACCGGGCCCTCCCGGCGCTCGCCGGGACGCGCGTCGTGGTTTATCGCCCGAGTTCCTGCGGATACAGCGACTGCCAGAACGAGCACTGGTGGGCGACGCCGGCATCGAAGGGCCCGAGCGTGTCCGGGTGCAGGCGCTGCACGTCGGCGAGGGTGCGGAACTGCGGCCACGCCGGCAGGTCCTTGGCGTCCGGTCGCCCATGGCGCGCGAACGCCGCCCAGTAGCGAACCATCTGGCCCGAAAGGCGCTGCGAGCCCGACCCGAGGTCCGGCCCATCGAGCAGGGTCTTGTTCGAGAAATGCGGGAACAGGTAGGGGAGTTCCGCGGAGTGCACGGCGCCGAGTTCGAAGCCCGGGTCGTCCATCACCGGGGGTGCAGCGCGGTCGGTGAATTCGTACTCGTAGAGGGGCACATGCCGCGAGGCGCGCCGCGCCGTCTCGAGGAAGCTACAGTTGGCCAGGATGCCGCTAGGCTGGTAGTCGGACATCGCGCTCCCGAGGGCGGAGGGCGCCGACGGATACGCATCGAGCGGATAGTGCGCGAGGACCTCGGCGCCGTGCGCGCCATAGACCGCGGCGAGGGCCGCGGCGTAATTCTCCGGCGTGACCTTGCGACCGGCGGCGACATCGTAGCCCACGTACAGGCGCATCTCGTCGCGGTTGCCGCCGTTCATGACCGGTACGCGCACGAAGTCGCCGGAGTCGAGCGCATCGAGCGGCTGGCGAGGGAGCGTCTTCGACCCTGCGCTCGGGGCGAACGCGATCAGCTCGGTGGCCGTGACTTCCGTCTGTGCCTGCAGGAGGGCCTGCAGTGGCGCCGCGCGCAGGCAGGCGGCTGCCGTCTTCGGGTCGTTGCAGCCGAGCTTGGCGGCGACCTTGAGCCCGACCGACTGCGCTTCCTCGACGGTCCTCAGGCGGCGTGCGCAGCCTGCGCTCTGGACGATTGCCCCCTGGAAGAGTCCCTTCGCCTCCTCGGGCGCGAACATCTGCATGCACACGTTCGCGGCACCGGCCGATTCGCCTGCGATGGTCACCCGATGCGGGTCGCCTCCGAACGCGGCGATATTCCGCTGCACCCAGCGAAGCGCCGCACGTTGGTCCTCGAGCGCGTAGCCGCCGGCGCGGTCAGCCGGGAACGCGGGGTGCGACAGGTAGCCGAGCGCGCCAAGTCGGTAATTGATGGAGACGACGACGAGGTCGCCCTGCAGGGCCAGGTAATCGAGCGGATAGAGGTTGGCACCACCACCAACGAACGCACCGCCATGGATCCAGACCAGCACGGCGCGAGGCTTGCCGTCCCGTGCGGCGGTCGCCGGTGTGGCGACGTTGAGATAGAGGCAATCCTCGACGTCGCTCGCCTCGGTGAGACCGTAGCGCGACACCTGTGGGCAGGCATCCCGGTAGTGGGTCGCGTCCAGGATCCCGCTCCACGGTGCGATCGGCGCCGGCGACGTCCAGCGACGCTCTCCGGTCGGTGGCGCCGCAAACGGGATGCCGCGGAATTCTCGGGCGCCCTCGCCGATGAAGCCGCGGACGCGCCCATGGTCTGTGACGACGATCGTGTCGGGTGCGCCCGGGGCGAAGGTGTGGCTTGCCGCGGTGGCTGTCGGCGCAGGGACGAGCGCGAAGCACAGCGGCACGCAAAGTGCCGCGAGGAGCGTCTTGCAGTTCACGTGTCGCCTCGAATTCCAACCATCGAGGCGGGGAGTGTAGCGGGAACCGCGCGGGCGGCGGGAGGGTAGTGGCTACCCTCCCGCCCGGGCCTCAGTACCGGAAGGTGACTTCGGCGCCGTACATGCGTGGCTCGCCCACGAGCACGTAGTCGAAGCCGAGGCCGCCGTCCTCGGGGTTGCGCTGCGCGAGGCCATACGCGAGGTACTGGCGATTGGTCAGGTTCTTCGCCCAGAGCGCTGCGGAGAAGTGGTGCGAGGAGTTGCCGAGCAGCGAGAGCCGCGCATTCACGACCGAGTAGGCCGGCTGCGAGATGCGGTCGGTGTTCAGGGCGTCGAAGTACTGCTTGCCGTAGTAGTTCGCATCCACCTCGAAGTGCAGGTCACCCGTCTCGAACCGGGCTGCGCGCCAGTCGGCCGACAGGCTGCCGCTGACGTCCGGCGCCATGATCAGCTTGTTGCCGGAGCGATCCGCGAAGTGCAGGTACAGCTCCTGGTACTTCGAGTCAAGGACGCCGACGCTCGCACGCAGCTCGAGGCTGGGCGCCGGTCGCGCACGCAGTTCCGCCTCGCCGCCCATGATCCGCGAGCGCGGGGCGTTCGAGGTCACGAAGCCGGTGCCGGCGCAGCCGGTGTCGGTGGGCGCCGCGCAGTACGTGTCGAGGAACTGCTGGTCCCGGTAGCGGTAGTAGAAGGCGGCCGCATTGAGTTCGACGCGCTTGTCGAGGAGGGAGCTCTTGACGCCGGCCTCGAACGAATCGAGCTTCTCCGGCTTCGCGAAGGTGAGCTCGGAGGGGTTGTTGAACGCCTGGCCGTTGAATGCGGCGCCACGATACCCCTGGCTGAACGTGAGGTACGTCAGAACGTCGTCCGAGACCTTGTAGTCGAGGCCGACCTTGATGCTGACGTTGCTGTCGGAGTTGCTGAAGCGCGGCGTTACCATGCCCTGCACCGCGGTGCCCGGCACGTAGTTGATGTAGCTGATCGTGTCGACGTAGGGGATCGTCTGCGTCCAGAGCGTCGTCACCGAGTCCGGCCCGAGGGCGGCGGGGAAGTCCGTCAGGCCGCCCTCGAGGGCGTAGAAGTTGCTGATCGAGATGTCGTCCTTGGTGTAGCGGACGCCGGCGCGCAGCGTGAGCTTCGGCGTGAAGTTGACGGTCGCGTTCAGGAACATCGCCTTGCTCTCGCGGACCTGGTCGAAACTGTTGAACTCGTCGAAGCCCCACAGTGATGTGCCATCCGGCGTGACGAAGCACCCGGGACAGGAAGAATCGAAGAAGTGGAAGGTCTCCGAAGCGTGGGTGCTGTCGCGACCGTAGAATACGCCCGCCAGCCAGCCGAACTTGCCGAGGTCATGCGAGGAAATGCGCAGTTCCTGGGAGAACGCGTTCACGCTGGAGGAATACGTGTTCGGGTCGTCGAGGTGGATCGCGGTTCCGGCGTCGGTCACCGCGAGCGCGCCGTCGTCGCTCTTCTCGAACCAGAGGCCGTAGTCGAAGCCGGTGACGGACGTGAGCGTGTAGTGATCCGAGACCTGCCAGTCCAGCTTCAGCGACGCGCCGTCGTTCTTGAGCTTCTTGTGGATCGCGTACTTCGCGCCGCTGTTGAACCAGCCGTAATCGCCGCTGAACCCGGTCACGTCCGGATTGTTGTTGAGCGCGTGGGCGCCGTACGGCGTACCCCCGGAATCCGTGGCGTTGAACTTGAGCAGCGCCGTGAGCCGGTCGTTCGGCTTCCACAGCAACGAGAGGCGCACGGACACCGCGTCCACGCCATTGAGCGGCTGCACGCCGGGAACGACGCTGCGCACCCAGCCATCGCGCTGCGCGTAGTAGACGGCCGCGCGCACGCCGAGCTCGTTCTCGATGATCGGCGTCCCGGCCGCGGCCGTCACGGTGCGCGCGTTGTAGTTACCGAAGCCGGCCGTGATGTAGCCGTCCGTCTCGGTCAGGCTCGGGTTGCGCGAATAGAAGTTCATCGCGCCGCCGGTCGCGTTCTTGCCGTAGAGCGTGCCCTGGGGGCCGCGCAGCACTTCCACTCGATCGAGGTCGTAGGTCTGCAGCGCCTGCACGGCGCCGACGCTCTTGTAGACGTCGTCGACGTACATCGCGATCGGGCTGCTCTGGTTCTGGCTCCAGTCATTGGTTGTCACGCCGCGCAGCGCGAACGTCGGCTGGGCCTCCTCGCCGTAGGGCGAGCTGAGCATCAGGTTCGGGACGCCGGCGGCGATGTCACCGGCCTGGCGGACGCCGCGGGCCTCGAGGTCTGCGGCCGAGAAGGCCGAAATCGCGATGGGCACGTCCTGGGCGCGCTCGGAGCGGCGCTCTGCGGTGACGATCACCTCGTCGAGGACGACCTGTTCGGCGGCCTGGACGATGCCCGGCCCGACGGCGGCGACCGCGAGGCCGATGGAGCATGCGATGCGCAGTGCGCGTGAAAGCGCGGATGTCGTCATGGGTCGTGTTCTCCGGCGATTGTCGTTGAGGTCCATCTGCCGCGGGGGCCGTCGCCGGCTCCCGCGGCGGTCCTGTTACTGTCGAATCCTGAGGTTCTTCGGGTCGTACATCGGCACGAGCGACGGTCGCGCGCCGACCCGTTCGTTGGCGAGCTGGATCTCGTAGCGACCCCCGAGCACGAATTCATCACTCGCGCCATCGGGGTGGCCGACGAAGGCCATCGCGACGCACGCGCCGAGCGTGTGGCCGTACATGCCCGAGGTCACGAACCCGACCCGGTGGCCATCCCGGTAGATCGGTTCATTGTGGTAGACGACCGGCTGTGCATCCTCGAGCAGGAACTGCACCAGTCGGCGCTTCGGCACCCCGGCCGTGCGCTGCGCGGCGAGCGCCTCCATGCCGATGAAGCCCCCGGCCTTCTGCCACGCGCAGGTGAAGCCGAGCCCGGCCTCGAGCGGCGAATCGTCGGGGCCGATGTCGTGGGACCACTCCCGATAGGCCTTCTCGATGCGCAGCGAGTTCAGCGCGTGGTAGCCGCAGTGGCGCAGCCCGAACGCCTGTCCGGCCTCGACGAGTGCGTCGTACACCGGCAGCGCGAAAGCGGTCGGGATGTAGAGCTCCCAGCCGAGTTCGCCGACGTAGGTGAGGCGGATCGCCATGACCGTCTGGTGGCCGAGGCGCACGTCGCGGCAGGTCCCGAACGGGAATCCGGCATGCGAGAAGTCGTCCCCCGACAGCGACTGCAGCAGCTCGCGCGAGCGCGGGCCCTGCACGTTGAGCATCGCGTAGGCGCCGGAAATGTCGGTGATCACGCAGAACGCGCCTTCGGGCACGTGGTTCTGGATCCAGGATTCGACGTGCGTCTGCGTGAAGGCGGCCGTCAGGACCAGGAACTTGTCCGCGGCGAGCCGCGTGACCGTGAGGTCCGCCTCGATGCCGCCGCGGGGATTCAGGAACTGCGTGTAGACGCAGCGGCCGACCGCGACGTCGACGTTGGCCGTCGACAGGCGATTCAGCACCGTGACGGCGTCACGTCCCTGCACCAGGAGCTTGCTGAAGGAGGACTGCTCGAAGACGCCCACGGCGTTGCGCACCGCGGCATGCTCGGCCGCGCTGTTCGCCCACCAGTTCTGCCGGCCCCAGCTGTACTCGTAGACCGGCGCCTGGCCCGGGTTCGCGTACCAGTTCGGCCGTTCCCAACCCGCGCCCTCGCCAAAGCAGGCGCCGGCGGCCGCAAGGCGGTCATGGAGGATGGACTTCTTGACGCCTCGCGCGGTCTCCCACTGCCGGTACGGCCAGTGATCCTGGTAGCCGATGCCGAGCGCCTCGACGATGCGATCCTGCAGGAAGCGATCGTTGTCCTGCCAGGGATGGGTTCGCCGCAGGTTCACGGACCAGACGTCCATCGACGGATGGCCATCCACGATCCACTGCGCCATCACCTGCCCGGCGCCACCCCCCGACAGGATGCCGAGCGAGTTGAAGCCCGCGGCGACGAAGAAGTTCCTGAGGTTCGGCGCCTCGCCCATCAGGTAGTTGTGGTCCGGCGTGAAGGATTCCGGGCCGCAGAACAGCAGCTTGATTCCGGTCTCCAGAAGAATCGGAACCCGACGCATCGCCTTTTCGATGTAGGGCGTCATCCGATCCCAGTCGGGCGGGATGTCGCCGAAGCAGAAATCCTCCGGGATACCGTCGAGCGCCCATGGGTTCGCGGCCTTCTCGAACAGGCCGACCATAATCTTGCCGGCCTCCTCGCGGATGTAGGCCGAGTTGCCCGGATCGCGCAGGATCGGCAGCAGCGGGTGGACGCCCGCGACCGGCTCGGAGATCAGGTAGTAGTGCTCCGCGGCCTGCAGCGGGACGTTGACGCCCGCCATCCTGCCGACCGTGCGGGCCCACATGCCCGCGCAGTTCACGACGATCTCGGCCTTGATGTCGCCCGCGTCGGTGCTGACTCCGGTGACGGTGCCGTGCTCCTGCAGGATCGCGGTCACGGCCGTGTGCTCGAAGATGCGCACGCCGTTCTGGCGCGCGCCCCGGGCGAGCGCCTGCGTGACGTCGGTCGGGTTCACGCGGGCGTCGTTCGGGAAGTGGAACGCCGCCTGCAGGTCGCTGACGTCCGCGAGCGGCCACATCGCCTTGACCTCGTCGCGCGTGATCTCACGAGCCTCGACGCCGAACGAGGTCGCCATGTGCAGGCCCCGGCGCATCTCGATCGCCTTGTCGGCCGTCATCGCGAGCTGGATGGAACCGCAGCCGATCAGCCCGGTCGACTGGCCGGTCTCGGCCTCGAGGCTCCGATAGAGATCCTGCGTGTATTTCGCGAGCTTGGTCTGGGTTTCGGTGTCGCGCAGCGTCGTCAACAGGCCTGCTGCGTGCCACGTCGTCCCGGACGTCAGCTGCTTGCGCTCCAGCAGCACGACATCGCGGCAGCCGAGCTTCGCGAGGTGGTAGGCGATCGAGCAGCCGATCACGCCGCCGCCGATGATGACGACGCGGGCCTGGGTGGGAAGTGGGCTAGTGCTCAACGGGGATACCTGGCGTGGGCGTTCTACGGAAGCACGCGCCGCGCCTCGCGGCGCCGGCTGCGGGGTCGATCAAAGCAGCGAGACGATGAAGTCGTAGCTCGTGTGCCCGGCGTCACGGGCGTGGACGTGCAGCGTGCCGCGGGCGCCGGCGTAGCGGCCGGTGCCACCGGTGATCGCGAAGTCGGCGTCCCCTTCGTCAGGATATTCACCGCCAATCTGCAGCTGGCCTGTCGCGAGCGTCATGGTCCATGCGCACTGCCAGCGCTTGCCGACGACCGTCCTGACACAAGAGCCGTTGCTGGTGCCGAGCGCCTTGGCATTGGCCGCGTCGTACAGGGGGTTCGCGAAGACCAGGAGGTCGCCGAGGGAATCGCCGTGCGCACCCAGGTCGAGCACATGCTCGTTCGAGGCGCGCTCGACGAGGCGGATCGGCTCGGCCGCGCGCGCGACGGGTGCCGCGAGGCAGGCGATTGCCGCAAAGAGGATCAGGGCACGCAGCCCCCGCTGGACGTCGACCATGCGTCATTCCCCCTTGCGCGCTGGTATGCGACGGAACACGCCGTCGGGTCCAGCGTGCGCTGGCGCTGGCCGTGGGTCTTTCGCGTTCCTGCTACTCGTGTCGGAAACTTGCCGTTTTCCGGCTGGCTTCCGCGTTGCCTAGGCGCGACAGGTGTCGCGGTACCGGGCGGGCGTGGTTCCGCAGAGGCGACGGAACACGTCCGTGAAGTGACTCTGGGTCGAAAAACCGACGCGCTGGGCGATCTGTGCGAGGTCCTGGTCGCCGGACCGGAGCAACGCCTTGGCGCGCTCGATGCGGCGATGGATGACGTACTGGCGCGGCGACTGTCCCGTGGCCTTCTTGAACGCCCGTGCGAAGCGGAATGGGCTCATCGCCGGGGCGGACGCGATGGTCTCGAGCGACAGGTCCTCGTCCAGGTGCGATTCGATGTAGTCGGTCGCCGCGCGCAGCTGGCGCGCCGTCATCTCGATGCGGCGCGGTGCCTCGGTCGCGCCGGCGGTCGAGTGCCGCCGCAGCAGGTGGAGCGCGAGCGTCCGCGCGATCGTGTCGCCGAACAGGCGCGTGCCCATCCCCGGGCTCTCGATCTCGGCGAGAATCTGCAGCGAAATGTCGCGGATGACCGGGTCGACGATACCAACGCCTTCGATCAGGCTGAATCCGGGCACGCCGATTTCGTTGGCGACCTCGTCGACGACGGCGGGATCCAGGAACACCTGCAGCTCGTCGATGGCGGTCGCGCAATGCCACACGCTGTCCTGGCCCGCAGCCATCAGCATCGCGTTGCCCGGGACCGAGTGGCCGCGTACGGCGCGGCCACTCCAGCGCGTCTGGACGTCGCAGGGCCGCAGGAGGTGCGCGGAAATGAAGTGTCGCTGCACGGGCGGCAGGTCCAGGTCCCAGCAGCGCAGTCCGTCGAAGCGGTATGCCTCGAGGTGACGCCAGCCGAGCGCGGCGCTCGAGCAACTCGGGCCCTGCTGGAACGCGCCGAGCCAGCGCGACGTCAGGTCATCTGCCGCGATCGTTCCCGCACTCGCCATACGCCCTCCGTGTGGCTCCCCGAGACCGGCAAAGCGCCCGGCCCGGCGACTATATCGACTGGCCGGACGGGATACTACGTCCGCCCGTACCCGCCGCGACCCGCGCGGCGGACGAGCCGGGTGCCGAGCGCATGGACGAGCCCGGCGACCAGCGCGGACGGCAGGGATGCGGTCAGGAATCGATACGGGCCCCACGAGGCGTAGGTCAGCGGATTGAGCAGCAGGATGTAGGCGGCGCAGCCGGTCGCCAGGGCGACCAGCGCCGCCGGGTTGAAGCCGCGCCAGAAGTAGTACGGGGACCCGGGGGATCCGTCGAAGATGGCCCGCAGGTCGAGCCGGCGTCGGCGCAGCAGGTAGTAGTCGCAGATTTGGATGCCGCACAGGGGCGCGAACGCGACGCCGATGAAGGCGAGGAAGTTGCCGAACTTGGCGAAAAAGAGCTCTGGAATCAACGCGCCGACGAGTGCGACGGGTCCGATGGTCAGGACCAGCAGCGTCGTCCAGCTGCGCCTCTCGAGGCTCGCGAAGTTACGAAGCCCGACCGTGGAGGCGAAGATGCCCGCGATGGCCGTGCCGAAGTTGGCGGCGGTGACGAAGCACAGCGCGACGATCGCGTAGCCGGGTCCACCCACCGTCCGCAGCCACTCCGACGGGTCCGACGACTTGAGCACGAGCACGCCGGCGAGGCCAATGAAGCTGAGCAGCGGCACCGGCGCACCCATGCCGAGCAGCACCGGCAGAACGACGGCGCGTCCGTTCGGCGCCATCCGGATCATCGCGCCGATGTATGGCCACCACGACAGCGTGGTCGCGATGCCAAGCTCGAGCCCGGTGGTGTAGTTCCACAGCGGATCGGGACTCGCGGACGCCGCCTGGGCTGCTAGCAGTTCGGGCCAGCGTCGCGATACGAGCAGGTACAGCATCCACAAGCCGACGAAGACGTGTGCGACCAGCACGTTCGACACGGCCGAGACCCCGGTTGCGCCACGGCGCAGCACGACGAAGATCAGCGTGCAGGCGAAGAGTGTCAGGGCCGGCACCCAGCCCGCGCCGGTGCCGGGCGGCAGCAGTCCGAGCGCCGCCGCGAGCTGGATTGCCGACTTGGCGAAGAAGATGATCAGCAGCGAGTTCCAGCCGATGATCGACACGGCCTGCAGCGCGGCCGGGACGACCCAGCCGCGCGAACCGAACTGCGGCTTGGTGCCGGCGATCGAATCGATGCCGAAGCGCACGCTCGGCGGGCCGGCGGCCATCAGCACGAGCAGCATCCCGATCATGCATCCGGCGGACAGGGCCAGCGCGCCGCGGACGAAGCCAAGATAGCCGCCGACCGATTCCCCGATCAGGTAACACCAGGTTGCAGCCGAGGCGGTGACCAGCGTGACGGCGAGCCTGAGTGGGCTCCACGTGCGTTCGGCCGGAAAGAGCGGCCAGGCGCTCTCGTCAGGAGGTGCGGGGTGGGTGCTCACGGCGTCTCGCCGAGCCACCAGCCGACGGCGACAAGGGCGAGCGGGACCAGCAGGCCGAGCGTCGCCATCCACGCCCAGCTCACCGCGTCGAAATCGCCATCCTCGCCAGCGGCGGCGGCGATGCGGGCTTCGAGTTCGGCGGGCAGCGACGTGTCCACCCCCCGGTCGTCAGCCACTGCGCTTGCCGGGGTAGGCCTCGGCGTCGGAATAGGGGAACCACCAGAAGTCATGCGCGCTCGCTGCCGGGTCGATCATCGCGAGCTTGGTGTGCCGGAACGAATCCAGGCCCTCGGCGCCGAGCTGGCGTCCCATGCCGGATTGCTTGCGGCCACCGAAGGGACCCGCGTCGTTGTCGAGCAGTGGCGCATTGACCCACACCATCCCGGCTTCGAGTTCGTTGACCGCGCGCATCGATTCCTCGAGGTCGCGCGTATAGATCGTCGAGCCGAGACCGTACCGCGACTTGTTCGCGAGCGCCAGCGCCTCGTCGAGGTCGCGCACGCGGGTGACCGGCGCCACCGGCCCGAACGACTCGTCGTTCATGATCGCCGCAGTCGCCGGCACGTCGCCGAGCACCGTCGCGTCCACGAACCATCCCTTGGGAAGGCTGGCGGGCCGGCCACCCCCGGTCAGCACCTTGGCGCCATCCCGGCCTGCGCCCTCGAGGACCCGCAGGTAGCGCTCGAGCTCGCGCTTCGACCCGAGCGGGCCCATGTCCACCTTGTCGAGGCCGTTGCCGATGCGGACCTGCCTGGCGTAGTGCACGAGGCGCTCGACGAAGCGGTCGTAGACCGCCTCGTGCACGTAGAAGCGTTCCGCGGCCGCGCAGACCTGCCCGCAATTGAGGAACGCGCCGAACGCGGCGCCGCGTGCCGCGATCTCGATCGGTGCGGAGGACATCACGATGAACGGATCGTTGCCCGAGGTTTCGATGAGCGAGCGCTTGTACTGGCGCGCGCAGGCCTCCGCCACGATCCGCCCAGTCTCGATGCCGCCGGTGAAGGCGACCATGTGCGTGTCCGTATCCTCGACCAGCTGCCGACCAACGGCACCACCGCCGGCGACGACCTGCACGAGTCCCGGCGGCAGGGCGTCGAAGGCCTCGACGAAGTTCAACGTCGTCAGCGTCGTCATTTCCGAAGGCTTGATGATGACCGCGTTGCCGCTCGCGATGGCGGCCGCGGCCTGCCAGCAGAGCAGGCAAAGCGGGTAGTTGAACGGCAGAATGATGACGACGACGCCGAGCGGCTCCTTCGTCGTGAAATGGAGCTGCCCGTCGGTGGCCGGCCCGAGCACGCGACCGAGCTCATGGCGCGCGGCCTCCGCGTAGTAGTCGACCGACGATGCGGACCACGTGGTCTCGTCGAACGACTCCTTATATGGCTTGCCCATCTCGCGGGTGAGCATCTCGGCAGTGAGGGGCCGGCCCGCGATCATGCGGCGTGCGACCTCGTGCAGGAGCTCGGCGCGGCGGTGGGCGTTGACCTTGTTCCAGGCGCGCTGAGCGGTGTTCGCCACGGAGATCGCGCTGGTGACCTCTGCGTTCGTGGCGTCGACGATCTCGCCGATGCGCTCCTCGGTCGCCGGATCGATGACCGGCGTGACCGTGGTGCCGGCGGCCCGGACGAGGGCCCCGCCGATCCGGTGATGGCCGCTCAGCGACCGGAAAGTCTCGATTGCGCTCACGTGGGCACCCTCTTGCGGTTCGAATGTCGGCTGCAGGGCGGCGGCGCGACCAGGTCGGCGCCGGTCCCGCGGACTCGAAGCCCAGTCTGCGAGAGTGCGCGACCGCGTGGTACCCGTTTCGTGCCGGATTTGTCGGGAACTTGCCTGTTTTTGCGCGGTGCCTGGCTATAGCGGCTCGAAGCGGGCGGTGAAGTGCCGCAGCCGCGGTGGCTGCGAGACGATCCGGAAGCCTCGCAGCGTGTCGCGCCGGGCCACCACTTCCTCGAACACCTCGACGACGTAGTCGGCATGGGACTGCGTATAGACGCGCCGCGGCATCGCGAGTCGCACCAGGTCCATGTCGGCCGCTTTTTCGCTGCCGTCGGGCTGCTGGCCGAACATCACGGTGCCGATCTCGCACGCGCGGATCCCGCCGAGCTCGTACAAGCTCGTCGCGAGCGCCTGCCCCGGGTACTGCAACGGCGCGATGTGCGGCAGGAGGCCGCGCGCATCGACAAACACGGCGTGGCCACCGACCGGCCGCACGATCGGCACGCCGAGCGCGATCAGTCGCTCGCCGATGTACTCGTTCGTGCGCACGCGATAACGCAGGTACTGCTCGTCCACGATCTCCTCGAGACCGATCGCGATCGCGTCGAGGTCACGGCCGGCGAGCCCGCCGTAGGTGGGAAAGCCCTCCGTGAGGATCAGCCGGTTTCGTGCCGCCGCCGCCAGCGTGTCGTCGTTGACCGCGAGCCAGCCGCCGATGTTTGCAAAAGCATCCTTCTTGGCGCTCATGGTCATGCCGTCGGCGACGGAGAACATGTCGCGGACGATGTCCTCGACCGAGCGCTCGGCCTGGCCGGGTTCGCGGCACTTGATGAACCACGCGTTCTCCGCGAAACGACAGCCGTCGATGAAGAACGGCTTGCCGAACCGATGTGCGATGGCAGCGGCCGCGTGCAGGTTCGCGAGGCTGACCGGCTGGCCGCCGCCGGCGTTGTTGGTGACGGTCATCATCACGACCGGGACGCTATCGCCTTCGGACTGCAGGAGCGATTCCAGGCGGCCGAGGTCGATGTTGCCCTTGAACGGGTGCAGGCTGGCCGGGTCATGCCCTTCGGCGATGACGAGGTCGACAGCCTTCGCGCCCGTCGCCTCGATGTTGCCCCGCGTCGTGTCGAAGTGGGTGTTCGAGGGGATGACCTGGCCCTTGCCGCCGATGATCGAGAACAGGATCGCCTCGGCCGCGCGGCCCTGGTGAGTGGGGATGACGTGCCGGAAGGGCATCAGGTTCTTGACCGCCTTCTCGAACCGATAGAAGGAGGGCGAGCCGGCATAGGACTCGTCGCCGCGCATGACGGCCCCCCACTGGGCTGCACTCATCGCGCTCGTGCCCGAATCGGTCAGCAGGTCGATCATCACGTCGTCCGACGCGAGGCCGAACAGGTTGAAGGCAGCGCGCTCGAGGAGCGAGCGGCGTTCCACCGGAGTGGTCATCCGGATCGGTTCGACCGACTTGATCCGGAACGGTTCGATGATCGTGCGCATTGCCTGCCTCGGGTTCTTCGGGAGTGCGACGAGGTTACGCCGACCATTGATACAATACGGCGCAATTAATTCATCATGTCATTGAAAATGATTCAATTCGTTCCGAAGCTGGAGATTCGCCATCTCGCGATGCTGGTCGCGATCGACCGGGCGGCAACGCTCGCCGAAGCGGCGCTCGAGCTCAACATCACGCCATCCGCACTCACGCATCGCCTGCGCGAGGCCGAGCGGCGCGCGGCACTGGTGCTGGTGCGCCGTGGCGGGCGGCCGCGCCTCACGGACGGCGGGCAGCGGCTGCTGCTCGCGGCACGGCGCTGCCTCGCGGAGCTCGAGGTGGCGGAGCGCGAGGCGCGAACCGCAGGGTCCGCGGCGAGGCACGTCGTGCGTCTCGGCGCCTCGACGCTGTGTGGATACGACTGGCTGCCCGGGTTGCTGCGGCATCTGGAGTCGGCCCAGCCATCCATCGACGTGGAGGTCGTCATCGACGTCTCGCTCGATCCCGTGTCGGCGCTGCGCGACCGACGAATCGACGTGGCCGTGATGCCGGGACGGGCGCGCGGGCGCGATGTGAGCGCGCTGCGCCTGTTCCAGGACGAACTGGTCGCGCTCGTGCCCCTCGCGCATCCGAAGGCGCGCCGGCGGTACCTCGACGTCAGGGACCTGGTCAATGAAGTCTACGTGACCGACACGACCACCCAGGAGACCGGGCGCGAGTACGAGCGACTCTTCGAACCGGCCGGCCTGCGGCCGGAGCGCGTGCTTCGGGCCGGGCACATGGAGGCGGTCATCGCGCTGGTGCGGGCAGGCCTTGGGCTGACGGTCACGACGAGGACAGGCGCGGTGCCATTCGTCGGCGGCGGCGGTCTCAAGGTCGTGCCGCTCACGCCGTCTGGCCACTACCTGACCTGGTATGCACACCTGCGCGTGAGCCGCGGGCGAGCATCCCCGGCGCGGGAGGTCGCCGACGCGCTCGCCCTCGTCGTCCGGGACCGTCGTGCCTAGGATGTGATGGTTCTCGCCGCGTCTGCGCCGGAGCTGGATCAGCTCCGCCCCTGATGACGGACCCGCGCCGGGGCGCTGCTGCGGACAGCCCGGATCCCGGCGACTGTGGCGATCGTTGGAGGGCTGGTATCCTCGCCCCGAGGATGCGCAGCGACGCATCGAGGTGAAAGCCGCAGATGCGCGACGAGATCCTGTCCATCGACGACCTCCGCTCCCTGGCGCGCAAGCGATTGCCGCGAATCCTGTGGGACTGGGTGGAGGGCGGTGCCGAGGACGAGGCCGGGCTCGTGCGGAACCGGGACGTCTACGCCGCCGAGCGCCTCCTGCCCCGCTATGGGCGCGACATGACCGGCCGGTCTCTCGCGACGACGCTCTTCGACCGGCAGTACGACCTGCCATTCGGCATTGCGCCGACCGGGTACACCGGACTCCTGCGTCCGGGCGGGGAGCGGATGATGCTCGCCGCGGCCGACGCTGCGAACGTCCCGTACCTCCTCTCCGGCGTGAGCGCGGCGTCCCTCGAGGACATTGCCTCCGCGAGCCCGGGGCGTGCGTGGTACCAGCTCTATCCGGCGCGGGATTCGGCGATTTCGCTCGACATCGCGCGCCGTGCCCGGGATGCCGGCTACGACGTGCTCGTGCTGACCGTCGACATGCCGGTCGAGGCCAAGCGCGAGCGCGACATCCGCAACGGGTTCACCCTGCCGCTGCGCTACACGCCACGGCTGCTGTGGGACGGCATCAGTCACCCGGCGTGGACCTTGTCGTACCTGACGTCGGGTGGGCTGCCGGCACTCGGCAGCTGGTCGGCGTACGCGCGGCCCGGAGCGACGCCAGCCGAGGTAGCGACGTTCCAGTTCGCGCAGAAATATCCCGTGCAGACCTGGGCGGACGTCGAGGATTATCGTCGCCTGTGGCCAGGCAAGCTCGTCGTCAAGGGCGTGCTGCACCCGGAGGACGCAAACCGCGCGATTTCCGCCGGCGCGGATGGAATCATCGTCTCCAATCACGGAGCTCGTCAGCTCGATCGCGCGATCACGTCGCTGGAGGCCCTGCCCCTGATCCGTGCCGCGGTTGGGGACCAGGCTGTCGTCATGCTGGATGGTGGCATCCGACGTGGCGCGGACATCGCGATCGCGCTCGCATCCGGCGCCGACTATGTCTTCGCCGGTCGCGCGATCCTCTATGGCGTCATCGCTCGTGGCGAGGCGGGGGCGAACGAGGCCTTCGGGATCCTGCGCGACGAACTTTCGCGAGTCATGGCGCAACTCGGCACGCTGTCGATCGCCGATCTCGGCCCCGACGTTCTCGTGCCGCGCGCGCGGGCATAGCGGTTCTATCGCGCGCCACGCCCGCGCCCGGAGTTCCACCCGGGCCGCGCCGTACTCCCGGACCGACCCTTGCCCTGCGTTTTTGCGCCGCACGACACCGCCTGCATCTGGACGTGCGGCCACGTCCTCTTGCGTTCGAAGATCAAATGCTGACATCGTCTGCGCCCGATGCCGACCAAAATTCCAACTCCCAGGATCGTCGTTGCCGCCTTCGGTGCCTTCTTGGCCGCCGGCATCCTGGCGTCCTGTGCCGATCCGAAGCCCGTGGATCGCGCCGCGCTTGCGCTGCGCGCCGAGGCGCTGCAGCCCGCCGACCCCCGTATCGCCGACCTGTACCAGCACGCCTGCCGTGCCTGCCATGTCGTCGTTACGTCCGGAGCGCCGCTCACGGGCGATCGTGATGCCTGGCGCGAGCGCTGGAAGAAGGGGCTGCCCAAGCTCGTGGACAACGCCATCGCGGGCCTGAACGGCATGCCTGCCGGCGGGCAGTGCGTGCGCTGCACGGCCGCCGATTACGAGGCGTTGATTCGTTTCATGGCAGGAGAGGCGCCGTGACGATTTCAAGGCGCAAGGTACTCCTTGCCGCCGGTGCGACCGCTGCTGCCGGCGCGGCAGGCGTCGAGCTGCGGATCCGTTCTCTCGGGGCGGAGCCACCTGCGCCGCCGTTGCGGGGTCCGGGCGACCGCCTGCTCTGGCGCAACTGGTCGGGTACGGAAGCGTCCTATCCGGCGCTGCGAGCCGGCCCGACCAGCGAGGACGAGGTGCTCTCCGCCATCACCACTGGGCCCGCGCCTGTGCGCGTGGTCGGGGCCGGGCATTCGTTCACCGGGCTGGTCCCGACCGACGGCACGCTGCTGTCACTCGATGGCCTGAGCGGCATCGTCGACCACGATCCGACGTCGCACCAGGCTACCGTGCTCGCCGGGACTCGCCTCGGCGAGCTGGGTGCCGCGCTGGCCGCGGTCGGACAGTGCATGCCGAACCTGCCCGACATCAACAAGCAGTCCCTCGGCGGTGCGATCGCGACGGCGACCCACGGCAGCGGCGTGAATTCGCCGGCGCTCCACGCGCAGGTCCTTTCGATGCGGATCGCCACGCCTGCGCTTGGCATCCTCGAGTGCAGCCGGACCGAGCATCCCGAGATCTTCGATGCGGCTCGCGTCGGGCTCGGCGCGTTCGGGGTCGTGACGCGCTACCGGCTGCAGAACGTTCCCTCCATCCGCCTGCTGAAGCGCGTCGAGTTGCGGCCCACGGCGGAGGTCCTCGAGGACTGGCCCTCGATCCGGGCTCGTCACCGCAACGCCGAATTCTTCGCGCTGCCTTTTACGGGCATGTCGGCCACCGTGACGCACGATGAGACGGATCGGCCAGCGGAGACGCGAGTAGCGCCCCAGGACTCGCAGGTGCTCCTCGACCTCAAGTGGCTGCGTGACTGGGCCGGATTCTCGAACTGGTTGCGGCGCCGGCTCGCGCAGTCGGCCATGTCGAGCCTCAAGCCGGAGGAGTCGGTCGAGGAGGCCTGGAAGCTCCTCTCGAACGAGCGCGACATCCGTTTCAACGAGATGGAGTTCCACCTGCCTCGCGAGGAGCAGATCACGGCACTGCGCGAAGTGCTCGCTGCGATCGAGGCGCGCCGACCGGATGTCTTCTTCCCCATCGAGGTCCGCTCGATCGCGCCGGATGACGCGTGGCTCTCGCCCTTCCATGACCGTGAATCCGGCTCGCTCGCCGTGCACGCGTACTACAAGGACGACTACAAGTTCCTGTTCGAACTGATCGAGCCGATTCTGCGGCGCCACGGTGGGCGTCCACACTGGGGCAAGCTGCACTCGCTGACCGCCCGCGAACTCTCCGCACTCTATCCGCGCTGGAAGGACGCGATGGACGTTCGTCAGACGCTCGACCCCGCCGGGCGCCTGCTGAATCCGTACCTTCGCCGGCTGCTGCACGATGTCTGAGCCACGTCCGGGTCGCTGGAGTCGTCGCGCGCTGATCGGCGGCGTCGTCTCGATCGCGGGCGGGGCCGCCTACGTTGGCGTGCACCGACGGGATCGGGGTGGCGCGCATTCCGAGTACTTCCTCCGTGTGTCGCGCGCGCTCGCGGCCGCCGGCATCGCGCGTCCGGTGATGGTGATTGACCGTGTGCGTCTGGCGGCGAACGTCGCAGCCGTGCGCCAGACGCTTGTCGGAACGAAGCTCGCCACCCGGATCGTCGTGAAGTCGCTGCCCGTGCCGCGCCTCCTCGAGGAGGTCTCGGCTGGCCTCGAGACCAACCGCTGCATGGTATTCAACGGGCCGATGGTGCTCGATACGCTCAAGTGGCGGCCGGCCGCCGACCTGCTCCTCGGCAAGCCCCTGCCGGCGGCCGAAGTCGCGCGGGTACTCGATGCGCATCCCATGGTCGCGGCAGCCCGGCCACAATGGCTTGGCGACAGCATTCCCCGGCTGCGCGACTACGCAGCCGTGGCACGCGCACGCGGCATCAAGCTGCGCGTCAGCCTCGAAATCGACGTTGGCTTGCATCGCGGCGGACTCGCGGGGCCCGCTGATGTCGCCGCTGCGCTCGATGCAATCGCGGGCATGCCGGAGCTGCAGTTCTCGGGCCTCATGGGATATGACCCGCACGTGCCGAAGATGCCGCGCCCCGAGGCCGCGTACCAGGCGGTGGTCGAATCCTACCGCGCGGCACTCGACGTCGTGCGCTCGCGGGCGACGTCGGAAACGAAGGCAGGCCTGACTCTGAACACGGCCGGAAGCCCAACGTACCGGCTGCATGTGGCCGATCCGAACGCCAATGAAGTGGCCATCGGGTCCGCATTCCTGAAGCCGCGTGACTTCGACCTCGAGACGCTGTCGCATCACGTGCCGGCTGCGTTCATTGCGACGCCGGTCCTCAAGGTGGTGGATCCGCTCAGGATTCCGGGTCTCGAGGCGCTCGGCGGGGTGTTCCGCGCGCTCGATGCGAATGCCGAACGCGGCTTCTTCGTCTACGGCGGCCACTGGCTCGCCGAGCCGGAGTCACCGCCTGGCCTCGAGTACAGCTCGATCTATGGACGCTCGAGCAACCAGGAATTGCTGACCGGCTCGCGGAACGTGCCGCTGCGGCCGGACGATTACGTGTTTCTGAGGCCGAACCAGAGCGAGGCTGTGTTGCTCCAGTTCGGCGATATTCTCGTCTACGAGAATGGCGCGATCACGGATCGCTGGCCGACCTTCCCCGTTTCGGCCTGACCCCGATCAGGGATCACCGAGGTTTCATGACCAACCGACCCCAGACCGTCCTGGTTACCGGCGCATCGAGCGGACTCGGTGCGGCCATCGCGGCGGGCCTTACGGCAGGCGGATACCGCGTCGTCGGGACCTCGCGCCAGCCGCGGGGCGACGGCGGTGCCATCCCGATGGTGGCCATGGACGTCGATGATGACGCGTCCGTCGCAATGGCCATCGGGCAGGTCGTCGCGCTGGTGGGTCGCATCGATGCGGTCGTCAACAATGCGGGTTTCGGCATCGCCGGGGCCATCGAGGACACGACGTCCGACGAGGCTGGGGCGCAGATGTGCACCAACTTCCTCGGCACGCACCGGGTGTGTCGCGCGGTCCTGCCGCTTATGCGCGCACAGGGCGGCGGCCGCATCGTGAACGTCAGTTCGCTCGCGGGGATCGTGCCCCTGCCGTTCCAGGCGTTCTACAGCGCTTCGAAATTCGCAGTCGAGGCCTACTCTGAGGCGCTGCGCATCGAGGCGAAGCCGTTCGGAATCCATGTCTCGATGATCGAGCCCGGGGACTACGCCACCGGCTTCACCGCGCACCGGCGCATGACGACCGCGTCGAATTCGGCTTCGCCCTACCACGCGCGGGTCAGCCGTGCGGTCGCGATCATGGCGCGGGACGAACAGGCGAACCGGGATCTGGGGCCCGTGGTCGCGACGGTGCGTCGCGCACTCGAGGCCGCGACACCGAAGCTGCGTTACCCCACCGCGACGGCGGCACAACGAATCCTCGTCGCCCTGAAACCCTTCCTGCCCGACGCTATCGTCGAGAAACTGCTGACCTCGACCTACGAGGCCGGCTGACCTTCGCGGCGTGGGTCGGCAGCGACGCGCCGAAGTAGCTGCCGAGAAAGCCGGTCACCGCTCTCTTGGCGATCGTCACGTAGGCTGGGGTCAGTCGTCCCTCCTCGATCATCGACGTCGTGAAGACCGCATCGACGATTTCCGTCGCCACGAACGCCACCTGGCGCTTGTGCCGCAGCGGCGGCACGACGAACAGCGACTCCAGGACGTCGAGCGCGAGGCCTGCACGGATGCGGTCCGCATCCCGGTCGAGCCGCTTGAGCTGTGGCGGTGTCTGTCCGCCGATCGCGAGGCGCGCCGCGACAGGATTCGTCCGGTTGTATCGCGCCGCCCGGTCGACCAGGCATTCGACGACGTTCTGCCACGTCCGCCGCTCCGCGGCGCGCAGGGGGCGCATCAGCGCCGTGTCGAAACCCGCGCGGCCGGTCTCGAGGAGGGCACGGAAGATGGCGTCGAGATCGGGGTAGAAGTGGTACGCCGAGCTCGGCGGCACCTTGGCTCGCGAGCAGATGGCCGCGTACGTGACCTCGGCGAGGGGGAGGCCCTGCACGAGATCGCTGGCGGCCTCCAGCAGCTTCTCGCGCCGGCGGTCACCACGCCGCTGGGTGCGGGCGGCCACCGGCCGTGTCGTGTGCGACGGCGAACGGGCCATGCTCGGCGGATCTCCGATGCGAAAATGATACAGGCGCCAGTTGCGCGGTGTTCGCGCGCCCGTGGAACTCGGCGATCACCGAGTTCGGCGTGACAACGCGAGTGCGAGGCAGTATATAGGGACAAACTACGAAGTTGGTCGGCCTTCGCGGATCCCAGGGGCGGGATCCGCGCCGCTTCGCGGCGGTCGACGATACCGAACGAAAAGTCAGAGGGGATCCTGATGCGTCGCAACAACATGCTGTCACTGGCGATCTGCGCGGCCTGCACGGCCGCTCCCGCGTCCTATGCGGATACCGCCCCCGGTGGCACTGACGTCCTGGGCGAGGTCGTGGTCACGGCGCAGCGCCGCGAGCAGCGGATGCAGGACGTGCCGATCGCGGTCGAGGTGGTCTCGACGGAGCTCATGGCCAAGCACGTCGCGGACAACATGGCGGCGATGGACAAGTGGCTGCCGGGCCTCGTCGTCAGCGGCGACAGCCCCACACAGCCGCACTACGCGTTGCGTGGCATCAGCGGATCCGATTTCGGCGTGGGCACGGACCCGGCGGTCGGCGTCTACATCGACGGCGTCTACGCGGCGCGCTCGGGCGCGTCGTTCCTCGCCTTCAACGACATCGAGCGGGTCGAGGTCCTGAAGGGTCCGCAAGGCACGCTGCTCGGGCGCAGCAGCGCCGCGGGCGCGATTTCCGTCGTGACGCGCAAGCCGACCGATGTCCTCGAGGGCAGTGCCGACCTGCGCTTCGGCAGCGAGGGCAAGCAGCGCTACGAAGGGATGCTGAACGTCCCGCTGCGCGAGGGCATGGCGCTGCGATTCAATGCACTCAGCAACGAGGCGGACGGCTTCCTGCGCGACGCGGCGACCGGGCGCAAGCTGAATCCGGAAAAGAACTGGGCCGCTCGCGCTGCCTTCCGCTGGGATATCGCACCGGACACGAAGCTGCTGCTCAGCTGGAACCATGATGCGGTCAACCAGCTCGCGCGTCCGGCGATCGGCCTCGTGCCGGTCCCTGCGGCGGGCGTCCTGCCGCCGTACCCGGCCGATCCGACCGGGGCGTCGTTCCTCAATCCGATCACGGCGCCGATCTACAACGATGTCGTGGGCAATTCCGAGTACCGCAAGTTCGACGACCTGATGGTGCAGTTCCAGAAGCGCATCGGCGACGTCGACGTCAGCTGGACGACGGACTGGCGTCAGTTCCAGACGCACAACCGCGAGGACGAGGACGGCACGAACCGGATCGCCACGTACTTCGACACGAACAACATCGAGCACAACAACGCCTGGTACAACGAGATCAAGCTCTCCGGCAAGACCTCGCGTGCGGACTGGGTGGCGGGCGCCAGCTACTCGTACGAGCACGCGCAGCAGAGTTCCGATACGCACCTCTATACGGATGGCGTCGACACGCTCTTCCAGAATCTCTGCATCCAGGGGCCTGACGCCGGCTGCGCGGGAGTCTACGGTCCGACGAGCCAGCTGCTCGCCGCCAATGGCATTCCCATCAACCTGCTGGGCCTGCCGTGGAACGAGGCGATGCGCGACGACGGGCGGTTCCGCTCGCTCGGCGTGTTCGCCGACGTGATCTGGCACCTCACGGACCGCCTGAACCTCACGACGGGCGTGCGCTATTCCCGCGATTCCAAGGACTTCCAGTGGGTCGCGCCGTGGCGCGTGGCGCCCGAGCTCGACGCCTACGGCGCCGCGATCCTCGCGGCGACCGGGATCGACATCACGGTGCCCAACCTGATCTTCATCGATCCGCGGGGCCTTGCCGCGCAGGGGACGCCGTTCAATGCCTCGGCATCCTGGAGCGACGTCAGCCCGCGCGTCGTGCTCGACTACAAGATCGATCCCAACAAGATGGTGTATGCGTCGATCGCGAAGGGGTTCACGCCGGGCGGATTCGATGCCGTCTCGATCAACGGGCAGTATCGCAACGAGGATGTCTGGAACTACGAGCTCGGGTTCAAGACGACCTTCCCCGAGGCCCGCGTCAGGCTGAACGGCTCGCTGTACCACTACGAGTACAAGAACAAGCAGTCGCTCTCGCTGAACCAGGTGACGGGCAACGTGCCGGAGTACACGGTGTCGTCCAGTGACCAGAAGGCCTACGGCCTGGACCTGGACCTCGCCTGGCAGCCGGTCTCGGCGCTCACGCTGACGCTGGCGTCCGCCTACATCAACTCGACGTACACCAAGTACGCGTCGATCGTCGGCAACCTCGCCGGCCAGCCGACCGGAGAGCCGACCTGGTCGTTCGCGGCCAGCGCGGACTACACGGTGACCCTCGCCGACCGGGGTACGATCGACTTCTTCGTCGCCGACAGCTATCGCGGTGCCACGCGCTGCAACGACGAGTCGGTGCCGCGGATGTCCTGCCTGCCGCAGGCGTCCTTCCCGCTCGGCGTCGCGCAGAGCCAGACCGATGCCCGCATCGGCTGGCGCAGCCCGACTGGCAAGTGGGGCGTTTCGGCGTATGGCTCCAACCTGTTCGACAAGCGCTACGTGAATGGCATCAACCAGATCACGGCGGCGGTGTTCGCCACTCCGATCGCCTCGGTCAACCCGCCGCGTCGCTACGGCGTGGAGCTGCATGCCGCGTTCTGATCACGGGCCGGCGTGGTTCGCCCTGGTCGCCTTCGTGGTGGCCGGGGCGGCGCCGGCGTACGCCGTCGATGGCAAGGCGCTGTATGCCAAGTGCGTCGCGTGCCACGGGGCGCGCGGCGAGGGGGTCGCCGCTACCGGCGCCCCCGCCATCGCGGGACTCGATGCCCCTTACCTGGAGCGGCAGCTGCAGGCGTTCGCCGGCGGCGCACGTGGCGCGAAGCCCGGCGATACGTTCGGGGCGACCATGCGCGCCTCTGCGACGACCCTGCTCGCGTCGGAGGCCGACCGCAAGGGCGTCGCGGCCTTCGTCGCCGGGATGCCGGCGCCGTTGCCGGGCACGGCTGCCGCGACCAATGACAACGGGCGCAACTATTTCAACGCAATCTGCGGTGCCTGCCACGGCGGCAAGGGCCAGGGCAATGCGGCGCTTGGCGCGCCGCGCATTGCGGGGCAGTCGGTCCCGTACCTGTCCCGGCAGCTCGCCGCCTTCGCGGGTGGAACCCGCGGTGCCCAGCCCGCAGACCGGTACGGCGCCCAGATGCGCGCGGTGACGGCGATGCTGCCGGATGCGGCGGCCGCCCGCGATGTCATCGCCTACGCGGCCAGCCTGCGACCGTGAATCGGACGATCGTCCTGCTGGCCGCGCTCGTCGGCACGACTGCCGCGTCGGTCGCCGGGCCTGTCGCCCCGATCGCGCTGTCGCGCGGGTGCCCCGCGAGCTTCGCGCTCGAGCAGGGACGGTGCCGCCTGCATACGCCCTACCAGGACTACGCCTCGCTTGCCGGCGCCGGCGTTGGCGGACTGAAGGCGGGGTTGCCGGCGTTCCGGGATGGTTTCACGCCGGCACAGATCGACCTCGGTCGCTACCTGTTCTTCGATCCTGTCCTGTCCGCAACCGGGCAGGTCGCGTGCGCGAGCTGTCATCGCCCGGGACACGGCTTCGCGGATCCGCGCGCGCTCAGCGTCGGCGTCGGTGGCCATGAAGTCAGGCGCAATGCGCCGAGCCTTTGGAACGTCGGTTTCCTGCAGAAATTGTTCTGGGATGGGCGCGCCCATTCACTCGAGGAGCAGGTGCAGGGGCCGCTCTACGGCGAACGCGAGATGGGGACGACGCCCGGGAAGCTCGAGGCGGCGCTGAACGCCGTGGCCGCCTACCGGGACCTGTTCTCACAGGCATTCCCCGGGACGCAATCCATCCAGTCCACGCAGGTGTACACGGCGCTCGCCGCATTCGAATCGACGCTCGTCTCGCTCAATAGCCGCTACGACCTGTACGCCCATGGGGTGCACGACGCGCTGACGACGCCTGAAATCGAGGGGCTCAACGTGTTCCGGTCGTTCGTCGCGCGTTGCGGCGAGTGCCATACGCCGCCGCTGTTCACGAACCAGCAGATCGCGGTGATCGGCATGCCGGAGCCCCGCGGGCACGCACTCGATCCCGGCGCCGGCGCCGTCACCGGCATTCCCGGCCTGCGTGGTGGGTTCCGGGTACCTAGCCTTCGCAATGTCGCGCTGTCGGCACCCTACGGCCACGCGGGTCAGTTCGCCACGCTGCGCGAGACGGTGGGGTTCTACACCGGCGGGCGCGGCCACGCGGTGCCGAAGGGCGAGCACCTGCAGCTGCATTGGCACATCTGGGAACCGCACCTGTCCGCCGCCGAGCTCGACCGGCTTGTCGACTTTCTCGCGACGCTGACCGACCAGACCTTCCTACCGGCGACACCGACGGCCGTGCCGTCGGGCCTGCCGCCTGCGACCTGAGCCCCCGACGGAGACCAACTTGAACAGCAAAGCCCTATTGAGTGCAGTCCTGATTGCCCTCGTCGCTGCGGGTGGCGGCTACCTGTATGCACGCCGGACCGTGATCGCCACCGCGACAGCCCCGGTGGAATCGACGGCCTCGGCGCTCTCGAGCGCGCGCGGCAAGGGGGGTGGTGCGACGCCTGGGTCCCTGCCCGAGGCCGGCCAGGCGGGCGGGCACGTGTGGGTCGTGAAGCCCGAGGAGTCGATCCAGGCGGTCGTCGAGAAGGCGCAACCGGGCGACACGATCCAGGTGCTGCCCGGCACGTACCACCAGACGGTCTACATCGACAAGGACAACATCGCGCTGGTCGGCGTGATCCATGGCAGCGACTGGCCGACCTTCGATGGCGAGGGCAAGCGCAACGACGCGGTGCTGTACTCGGGCAACGGCGTGCGGGTGGAGAACCTGCACATCGTGAACTACAAGGGCAACGCGATCATGGGCCAGGCCGGCAACAACTTCGTGATCCGGCACAACCGGATCTCGAATTCCGGCGTCTACGGCATCTTCCCCGAGTTCGCGCAGAACGGACTGATCGAATACAACGAACTCGTCGGTATCGAGGATGCGGCCATCTACGTCGGCATGTGCGACAACATCGAGGTGGCGCACAACGAGGTGCACGGCAACGTTGCCGGCATCGAGATCGAGAACTCCCGTCACGCCATCGTCGAGAACAACACGGCCTACGACAATGCCGGCGGCATCCTCACGTTCATCACGCCGGGCCTGCCGATCAAGACGACGTTCGATGTCGTGATCCGCAACAACTTCGTCGTCGGCAACAACCACAAGAATTTCGGCGCTCCCGGCTCGATCGTCTCCGGTGTCCCGAGTGGCACTGGCATCATCGTGATGGCGGCGGACGACGTGATCATCGAAAACAACTTCATCCGCGACAACAAGAACGCGGGCATCATCGTCGCCGACCACAAGTCCTTCGCCAACATCACGCCGGATCCGGAGGCTGATCCGAATCCGGATCGCGTCTCGGTGCTGTGGAACCTGTTCGACAACAACGGCACCGATCCGATCAAGGAAGTCCGGGCGCTGATGGCCGCCAACCTGACCCGCGAAGGTCCGGACCTCGTGACGGTCGGCGGGGGCACGGGCAGCTGCCTGGGCGCGCCCGGGACGCTGAAGAGCCTGAACGTCGGCAGCTGGGGCACGTGCGCGCGCAAGAGCTCGGCCGACATCGGCTCGTACCTGCTCGACCAGCCTGCGCCCGCGCGGCCGATCACGGCCGCCGATCGCGGCAAGCTGATCTACTCGTCGGTGTGTGCCGGCTGCCACGCCTACAACGTCCGCATGGTCGGTCCGCCCACGCAGATCATCCAGGCGCTGTACGCCGGGAATCCGCAGGGCATCGCAGACTACATCGCGAACCCCACCAAGAAGCGCGAGGATTTCCCGCCGATGCCGAAGCAGGACCACCTGAGCCCCGAGCTGAGGCTCGCCGTCGCGCAGTACCTGCTGACGGTGAACTCGAAGCCGCCGGCAACTGCTCCTGCGGCCGCACCATCGGCGTCCCGCTGAACATCGCATAGGGAAGGGTGCGCATTGACCACGGCGGCTTCGGAAGATGATCTCGGCACGGCCCCGGCCGTGCTCGGGTTCCGGCCCGCGATGCCCGCCGATGCGGATGTCGCGGTGCCGCTGATCTACAGCTCGGGGCCTTCGGCATTCGACTACGTGTTCGGTGCCGGCAAGGCGCAGGCGTTCCTGCAGCATGCGTTCGCGGACGAAGCGGGTGAGTTCAGTTACCGCGCGCACGAGGTTGCACTGCTGCGCGGCCACGTCGCGGCGGTGGGCGCCGCATTCGACGGCAGTGCCGCACTTGCCTTCACGCTGGCCGCGGCGCGACAGATCCTGGGGTTCTACGGCCCGTTCGCCGGTATCGGCGTCATCATCAGGGGGCTGCGCACTGAGGGCGTGATCCGTCCGCCGAAGCCGAACGAGCTCTATCTCGCGCACCTCGGCGTCGTGCCGGCACTGCGCGGTGCCGGCATCGGCACGCGCCTCGTCGAGGCGCTGCTGCAGCGTCGCGATCCCGCTCGGCACGATGTCGTCGCGCTGGATGTCGCCGTCACCAATCCACGTGCCGAGGCGCTCTACGAGCGCCTCGGCTTCAGCGTCGCGGTGCTGCGCCGCTCGCGGCTCGGCAACCGCGATGGCGCAGTCGCCGATCATCGGCGCATGACGCTGCGCTGAAGTTCAGCGTACGGCGTGTCGGGCGAACGCGCGGCCATGCACCGCCACGTACGCGAGGAGCCCGGCAAGCGTCGTCCCGCCGGCCACGACCAGCATCGTCAGGGATCCGGCCGCCTGGTACACGTGGCCCGCGATCGCGGGGCCCGTGACGGCGCCCACGCCGAGCGCGGCCGCCGGCAGGCCCGCCGCGCGACCCGTCGGATCGAGCTTCGGGACGATGCCGACCACGAGAGGTAGCAGCCATCCCGCGAGCGCGATCGACGTGACGACGCCGATGCCGTAGCCGATGCGGTTGGGTTGCAGCGCGACCAGCAGCAGGGTCGCGAACAGTCCGAGCGCCGCCACCAGCATCGGCAGTGGTCTCGAGCCGCGGTTGCCGGCTTCGCCGGCGAGCAGCGACACGGCGCTGGACGCGGCCGTCGCGATCGCCAGCACGATGCCCGGGTACACGCTGCCGAGGCCATTGGCGAGGGCGACGCGCCCGAAGAATGCCCACGCGCCGGTGACGCCCGAGTAGGTCGCGAGGACGGCGAAGAGCCCGAGCGCGAGCGGCCAGGCGGGCTCCGTGGCCGCCTGGGTGTGCCGCGTGCCCACCGTCGTGCCTATCGGTTCGAGCCGGGCGGGCAGGCGCAGTGCGGGCAGGCCTGCCACCATGTTCGAGGCGAGCACGAGCCCGAAGGTCACGAGCAGGCCTGTGGCGGGAGTCGACAACGCCGGGGCCGCATAGACGAGGACGATGCCGGGTACGCTACCAAGGCACCACTGCCACCCGTAGGAGCGATTTGGGTCGTCGGTGCGGGACAGCAGCGTGATCATCAGCGCGAATACGCCACCATGCCCCACGCCGGCGAGCGCAAACAGCAGCATCAGCGGCCAGAAGTGCTGCACGAGCAGCATGCCGCCGACCGCGGCGATCCCGATGCCGAGCAGCGCCAGAGCAGGCATCCGCATCTGCAATCCCGACATCCACCACGGCGAGGTCATCGCGGCGAGCGTCGCCCCTGCGCTGTAGGCGGCACCGAGATCGCCTAGCCGGCCTTCCGCAAAGCCGTAGGCCGTACCGAGTGCCGCAAGCAGCAACGGCATCAGCGTCCGGATCGTCAGGTGCGTGCTCGTCAGCGCGCCGGCGACGAGGTTGGTGCGAACGTGGTCGCGCGGATCCACGGCGGCGTCAGCGCCGCCGTCCGTTCACGTGGCGGTCGCTCACGTCGCGTAGCTCGGATCGGTCCGGTCGAGGCTGGCCTTCAGCGCGGAGAAGTGGGCGTAGGCGTCGTCCTTGTACGACTCCCAGCCTCGTGCGGTCTTCTCGGCGAGCGCATCCGGCATGACATTCAGGGGCTGCCCGGTCGAGTAGGCGAGGACAAGCGTGCGTGCGGCGCGCTCCAGGAAGTACAGGTCGTCGAACGTCTCGGCGACCGAATCGCCGGTCACGAGCACGCCGTGATTGCCCATCATCATGTGGCGCTTCGTACCGAGCACCCGGACGAGGCGCTCTCCTTCCTCGTGGAAGTCGGCAAGGCCGTCGTAGCCGAGGTCGGTCGCGATGCGGTTGTAGAAGCGCGCCGAATTCTGGTCGACGGGCTTGATGGACGGGTCGGCGAGTGCTGCGAGCGCGGTGCCATACGGAGGATGGACGTGCAGGACGCAGCGGGCAGCCGGCACGCTGGCGTGGATGCGCCCGTGGATGCACCACGCCGACGGGTCCGGCGCATCCGGGCGCTTCATCGTATCGGCATCCATGCTGTCGAGGAGCAGCAGCTCGCTGGCGCGGATCGTCGAGAAGTGACGGGCCTTCGGATTGAGCAGGAACTTCGTGCCGTCTGCCGAGACCGCGAGGCTGAAGTGATTGCCCACCGCCTCGTGCCAGTCCATCGCCGCGGCGAGCCTGAACGCGGCCGCGAGGTCCACTCGCATCTGCCAGAGTTCGTCGGCCGTCAGGGGGTCGCTCGAGGGGCGGACTTGCGCGTTCACGTCTGATCTCCTCCATCGCCGCCCGCGCCGGGGTCGGGAAGCCGTTTCCAGGCGTCCACCGCCGCGAGCCAAGGCTGGGGTGGATGATCGTCGATCGCGAGGTTGCCGTCGACAACCAGCGTCCGGCAGGGCACCAGGGCGAAATCGCCCCAAGGCCCATCGCCCGAGTCTAGCCGATTGCGGCCGCTGGACCGCCGCCGATGCGGCGCAGGAGCGCACGGATCGCGGTGGGCACGTCCGGAGCAATTCGCTCGCGCGACAGGACCTTGCGCCGGGTCCAGAAATCATCGACCTGCGCGAGGTCTTGCTCGATCTGCGCTTCGGTCCGCCCCGCGCGCAGGAGGCCGAAGTACGCGGCCCATCGCAGCTGGTAGAAATCACGGACCAGGCCGCTCCACAACTTGCTCGCATAGTCGAACAGGTCCGGGCCGCCCCAGGTCGTGACCTGCAGCCGGGCGTTGCGTTCGTAGAGGTCGCGCTCGGCCTCGTCGCGTCCCCAGGCCCGCGCCGCGGCGATCCACCGCTCGAGGCGCAGGTCGGCACGCGTGGCGAGCAGCGCGTCGAGATCCTCCATCAGTTCGAGGGCTGCCCGGCCGGCCCGCTCCCGGCCATCGCCATCGCCGGCCGCGTGTGCCGCGATCGCGGTCGCGAGCAGCTGGTCGATCGCGATGCCGGCCCGTCGCGAGGCGACATCGACCAGGTCGTTGCGATAGAGCGGCTCGGCAAGCAGGCTGGGCGCCGCGGCGAGCAGGAGTTCCAGCGCCTCCGCGAGATGTTGGCTCGCCGGGACGTCGCCGACCAGCTTGGCCGAAGGGCGTCCCTGGAAGGCATGCTTGCAGAGGAAGATGGTCTTCGAGAAGACATCCTCGCGCAGCAGCGCCCACGCGCGGCGGGTGGCCGGCGTCGCGACGCCGTAGCGGGCGACCTGGTACTGCTCGAGCCAGGTCTCGGCGTCGATCGGCGCACGGCTCCATGCGGCATCGGTCATCAGTTCGTAGACGACCTCGTTGTTCTCGATGCCTTCCGGCGCCATGCCGTACCCGGCGAGGTGCTTGCCCGGGCAGGCGGCGAGGGTGCGGGCGGCATCCGTGGCGTAGAGCGCGAGGTCTCCATGCCAGGGCGTATTCCCGCCGAAGCTGTGGATCACGCTGTAGATCCAGCGCTTGCCGTAGAACTGTGCATGCTCCTCCCAGCCGTGGAACAGCTCGTTCGAGAGGTCGAGCACGATCATCCGGTCGTCCGGCACGTCGCGCAGCAGCGCGCGCGCGGACGGGCCGTCCCAGAACTCCTTGTGATCGTGGAACAGCCATCCCTGCATGACCCAGGTCGCATCGGGGTTGCCGGCGTGGATCGAGCGGTAGACGGCGTTGCCGTACGCCGCGAGTTCGTCGTAGCGGTGCTCCGTGCTCACGGGCGGGTCGAGTTCATTGAAGGTGTCGGCGAGGTAGTACTCGCAACGGCCGTACTCGCGCTCGTATTCGCGGATGTAGCTCGCGCCGATCTCGACGAAGCGAGGATCGGCCGGGCTCAGCGTCCGCGTGCGGTGATCGTCCGGGAAGTGCGCCCAGTTGGAATTGGTGGCGATCCGGGCGTCCGGATGCAGGCCGTGGTAGGCGGGTGGCACGAATCCGGAGAAGCCCGGCACGATCGGCTGCATGCCGAGCTCCCGCGCGCGGGCCAGGATCCGATGCTGCAGCTGCACCTGCTCCGCCATCCAGGCGTCGCCGAGCGGACCGCCGTGCCGGTTCACGTTGCCCATCCGTTGCCACGGCAGGAATGCGGGCCCGGTGAAGAAGCCGTCGAGGTCCGTGCGTGCGAGTCCGAACGACTCCCAGACGCGCGTCCAGATCGCCTCCTGGCCAGTCATCGCGAGCGGCATGTTGATGCCGTGCAGGGCCATCCAGTCGAGCTCGCGTTCCCAGCGGGCCCAGTCCCACCAGACGGTGGTGTAGCCGAACGTGCAGACGTTGAAGTACTGGCGCATCGAGAAAGGAGATGCACCGCGTGTCGTCGCGGCGTCGGGAAAGCGGCGGGGCAGGGCGGACGCGTCCGCGCTCCAGGCGCGCTGGCGGCCGCCGTGGCGTCGCAGGTATTCGTAGGCACCGCGGGCGAGGGCGACCGTGCTGGTGCCGTGGATGCGGACCGTGCCGCCACGGGCCGAGTATTCGAAGGCGTCCTGGCCAGGCTCTCCATGCAGGGGCAGCAGTTCGAACTCCACCACGCGGCCGCCGATCCATCGCTCGAGGACGCCGCGGGCGGCGGCGATCCACTCCGGGGCCGGGAAGGGAGATGCCGGGCGGGCGTGCAGTCGAAGGGGTAGCGCGAGTGCTGCGCCGGCGAGCAGCAGCTTTCTTCGGTTCATGCTCGGTGTCCATGGATCCATCGGCGAGTGTCCCCAGTGTAGACGGAGGCGCCGCGGGTGCGATCCGCCCGTGAACCAGGAAACTAAGTTATAGCCAAAGTCAGTAGTGTCCGGACGTTAGTGGGCGGCGCGCCCATAAATGATTGATCCGTTTAGGATAAATCGTGACTTTGTCTGGTCTCGATTTCGACTTCGGCAAGCGCCGGTGCGACCCTGCGAAGACCCTGTTCGCGGACGTT
>CAISEB010000021.1 GCA_903884235.1 uncultured Pseudomonadota bacterium | reverse complement strand
CGCCGAGTCCGCGGCCGGGCTCGCCGGCGCGCTGGCGACGTTGCCGCTCGCGGTGACCCGCTGGCCGGCGCGCACGCTCGAGGACTGCACGCGACTTGGCGTCGCGACGCTGGGTGAGTTGCGGCGCCTGCCGCGCGAGGGCCTGGCGCGGCGCTTCACGCCAGCGCTGCTCGCCGAGCTCGACGAGGCCTACGGCACGCGGCCATCGCCGCGGCGACGCTACGTCGCGACCGAGCGCTTCGAGGAGCGGCTCGAACTCCCGTTCGAGCTGCAGACGACGGCGGCGCTCCTGCCGTACTGCGGCCTGCTGCTCACCGCGCTCGAGCGCCACCTGCGCGAGCGCGGTGCGGCCACCACGACGCTCGCGTTCACGCTGCTGCACCGCGACCAGCGGCCGGCCTGCGTGCGGCTCGGGCGTGCGCTGCCGGCGACGCTGGCCACCGACTGGCAGGCCCTGCTCGGCGAGCGGCTCGGCCGCACGGTGCTCGCGGCTCCCGTGCGCGCGCTCGTGCTGCGCTCGGGTCCCGCGGTGCCGGCGGGCGGCGCGAGCGGTGCACTCGAGGGATGCGGCCCGGATGCCGCGGCGGCCGAGGCCGAGGCGTTCAGGCTGCTCGACCGCCTGCGGGCACGGCTCGGCGACGAGGCGGTCAGCGGCGTGTGCCTCGTGCCCGAGCACCGGCCGGAGGCGGCCTTCAGGCGACTGCGCCCCGAGCCGCGCGCGCGCCGCGCGCCGGCCGACGATGCGGCCGTGCCCGGCACGCCGCGGCCGCTGTGGCTGATCGCGAGGCCGGAGCCGCTCGCGGTACGCGACGGCCGGCCGCGGTGGGGCGGGGCGCTGCGCCTCGAGTCGGGGCCCGAGCGCATCGAGAGCGGCTGGTGGGAGGGCTTCGAGGTGCGCCGCGACTACTACGTCGCACGCACGGCGCGCGGTGCGCGCCTGTGGATCTATCGCACCCTCGACGACGGCGATGGCTGCGGCTGGTTCCTGCACGGCGTGTTCGGCTGACGCGATGGAGCTGCCGGAGTACGCCGAGCTGCATGCGCTGTCGAACTTCACGTTCCTGCGCGGCGCCTCGCATCCCGAGGAACTCGTCGAGCATGCCGATGGCCTCGGCTACCGCGCGCTCGCACTGACCGACGAGTGCTCGCTCGCCGGGATCGTGCGCGCGCACGTCGCGGCGCGCGGCCGCGCCTGCAGGCTCATCGTCGGCTCGGAGATCGTGCTCGCCGAGGGCACCCGCCTCGTGCTGCTCGCGACCGACCGGACCGCCTACGGCGAGCTGTGCCGGCTGCTGACGCGGGGCCGGCGCGCGGCGCCGAAGGGCTCCTACGCGCTCACCCGCGCGGACCTCGAGGCCGAGTCGCTGGCCGGCTGCCTCGCGCTGTGGTTGCCGGCGGACGTGCCCGATGCCACGGCGGGAGGCTGGCTGCGCGAGCGCTTCGGCGCCGACGCGCACCTCGCCGTCGAGCTCAGGCTCGATGGGCGTGACCGCGAGCGCGTGCGCGGGCAGCGCGCGCTCGCGGCAGACCTCGGGCTCGGCTGCCTCGCGAGCGGCGACGTGCACATGCACGTGCGCGAGCGGCAGCGACTGCAGGACCTGCTGACCGCCGTGCGCCTCGGCGTGCCGGTCGGTGCGGTGGGCTTCGGGCTCAAGGCGAATGCCGAGCGCCACCTCCAGCCGCGCGCGACGCTGGCGCGTCGCTATCCGCCCGAACTGCTCGCCGCGACGCTCGGGCTCGCCGAGCGCTGCACGTTCTCGCTCGAGGAGCTGCGCTACGAGTACCCGGAGGAGCTCGTGCCGGCGGGCCACACGCCGACGACCTGGCTCGCCTCGCTGACGGCCGCCGGCATGGCGCTGCGCTGGCCTCGAGGCGCGCCCGAACCGGTCCGCGAGATCGTCGCGCGCGAACTCGCGCTGATCCGGGAGCTCGCCTACGAGCCGTTCTTCCTGACCGTCGAGGACCTGGTCCGCTACGCGCGCGGGCGCGGCATCCTGTGCCAGGGCAGGGGCTCCGCCGCCAACTCCGCGGTCTGCTACTGCCTCGGCATCACCGAGGTGGATCCGACGCGCATGTCGCTGCTGTTCGAGCGCTTCGTGTCCCGCGAGCGCAACGAGCCGCCGGACATCGACGTCGACTTCGAGCACGAGCGGCGCGAGGAGGTGATCCAGTACCTGTACGCCAAGTACGGCCGGCACCGCGCGGCGCTCGCGGCGACGGTGATCTGCTACCGCCCGCGCAGCGCACTCAGGGACGTCGGGCGCGCGCTCGGGCTCGACCGGCTGACGACCGAGGCGCTGGCGCGCGCGATGCAGTGGTGGGACGGCAACCGCATCGACGATGGCCGGGTGCGCGAGGCCGGCCTCGACCCCGAGAACCCGCTGCTCGCGCTGGCGATCGGGCTCGCCCGCGAAATGGTGGGCTTCCCGCGCCACCTGTCCCAGCACGTCGGCGGCTTCGTGATCGCGCGCCACTCGCTCGGCGAGCTCGTGCCGGTCGAGAACGCGGCGATGCCCGAGCGCACCGTGATCCAGTGGGACAAGGACGACCTCGACGACCTCGGGCTGCTCAAGGTCGACGTGCTCGCGCTCGGCATGCTGACCGCGATCCGCCGCGCGCTCGAGTTCGTGTCGCGCCGGCGCGGCGCCACGCTCGCGATGTCCGACGTGCCGCCCGAGGATCCGGCGACCTACGAGATGATCTCGCGCGCCGACACCATCGGCGTGTTCCAGATCGAGTCGCGCGCGCAGATGGCGATGCTGCCGCGCCTCAGGCCCGCGAACTACTACGACCTCGTCGTCGAGGTCGCGATCATCCGCCCCGGCCCCATCCAGGGCGGCATGGTCCATCCGTACCTCAGGCGCCGCAACGGCGAGGAGCGCGTGACCTATCCGAGCACGGAGGTCATGGGCGTGCTCGAGCGCACGCTCGGCGTGCCGATCTTCCAGGAGCAGGTGATGCAGCTGGCGGTCGTCGCCGCCGGCTTCACCGGCGGCGAGGCGGACAGCCTCAGGCGCGCGATGGCCGCCTGGAAGCGGCGCGGCGGTCTCGGGCACTTCGAGGCGCGGCTGATCGGCGGCATGCTCGCGCGCGGCTACAGCGAGGCCTTCGCCCAGTCCCTCTACAGCCAGATGATGGGTTTCGGCGAGTACGGCTTCCCGCAGTCGCACGCGGCGAGCTTCGCGCTGCTGGTGTATGTCTCGGCGTGGCTGAAGCGCCATGAGCCCGCGGCGTTCACCGCGGCGCTGCTCAACAGCCAGCCCATGGGCTTCTACGCGCCGGCCCAGCTCGTGCGCGACGCGCGCGAGCATGGCGTCGAGGTGCGCGCGGTGGACGTCGCGGTGAGCGACTGGGAGGCGACGCTCGAGGGCGAGCCGCCGGCGCTCAGGCTCGGCCTGTCGCAGGTGCGCGGCCTGTCGCGCGCCGCCGGTGAGCGCATCGTCGCGGCACGCGCCTCGGGTCCGCTCGAATCGGTGCAGTCGCTCGCCGAGCGCGCCCGGCTCGAGCGGCGCGAGCTGTGGGCGCTCGCGGCGGCCGGGACGCTCGCCTCGCTCGCCGGGCACCGCCACCTCGCGGCGTGGGACGCCGGCGGGGTCATCGCGCCGATGCCGCTGCTGCCCCATGCCAGGGTGGCCGAGGCGGTGCCGCTGCTGCGCGTGCCGGGGGAGGGCGAGAACATCGTCGCGGACTATCGCGCACTCGGCCTCACGCTCGGCAGGCATCCGCTCGCGCTGCTGCGCGAGCGACTGGCGGGACGCGGCTTCGTCACCGCCGCGCAACTGCGCGCGCGGCCGGCGGGCGCGCTGGCGCGCACGGCCGGGCTCGTGCTCGTGCGCCAGCGACCGGGCACTGCGTCCGGGGTCACCTTCGTCACGCTCGAGGACGAGACCGGAGTCGTCAACCTCGTGGTGTGGCGCGATGTCGCCGAGCGCTGGCGCCGGCCGCTGCTCGAGTCGCGCCTGCTGGCCGTCGAGGGGCGGGTGCAGCGCGAAGGCGAGGTGCTGCATCTCGTCGCGGCGCGCCTCGCCGATCAGTCACGCCTGCTCGGCAAGCTGCTCGTCCACTCGCGCGACTTCCACTGACCCGGGCGTGCACCTGCCATTGGGTTGACGGCCGCGCGGGGTTCGGTGACGCTTGCGGCCTATTCCCGAACCGAGGAACGATCATGCACTTCCCGACGAGGATGGTCCCGTGGCGTGCCGTTACGGCAGCCCTGCTGGCGAGCGCCGCGCTCGCCGCCACGGCGGCAACTCCCGCTGCCAAGGCGCCCACCGCCGACGAGATCGTCGCGCACCACGTCGAGGCGCGCGGTGGTGCCGCGAAGCTTCACGCGATCACGGTGCTGCACCGCAGCGGTCGGCTCGTGCTGCCGGGCATGAACATCGAGCTCGGACTGTCCGAATGGAAAACCCGCGCGGGCGCCTACCGCCAGGACGCGATGCTGCAGGGCATGACGGCGATCCAGGCGTACGACGGCCACGAGGCCTGGCAGGTGCAGCCGTTCAACGGCCGCAAGGACCCGTCGCGCATGTCCGAGGACGAGGCCCGTGCGCTGTCGCTCGGCGCCGATCTCGACTTCCCGTTCGTCGACGCGCGCGCCAAGGGCCACGTCCTCGAGTACCTCGGCCTCGAGGACATCGACGGCACGCCGGCGCATGCGCTGCGCGTGCGCCTGAAGGGCGGCGACGATGCGACCTACTGGATCGACCCGGACACCTGGATGGTGATCCGCGTGCTCGAGCGCCACACGATCCGCGGTGCCGAGGACACCACCGAGACGGACCTCGGCGAATACCAGCAGGTCGGCGGCGTCTGGGTGCCGATGACCGAGGAATCCGGTCCGAAGGGCTCGGATCCGACCCAGCGCCAGAAACTCGTCTACGACCGGGCCGAGGTCAACGTGCCGGCGCCGGCCACCCTGTTCGCGTTCCCCGACACCTCCGCCAAGGCCGCCTCAGGAGCCCGCCCATGAGCCGTTCAACGTTCCCCGCCGTGCGGGGCCTCGGCACCCTCGCCGTGACGCTGGCGTGCGTCTCGGCGGCCCCCGCGGCGCTTGCCGCCACGAAGGCGGCGGCCGCCACGCCGGTCGCGGACTCGGCCGTGATCTCCGGGCTCGGCGCCCGGAACATCGGCTCGGCGACGATGAGCGGGCGCATCGCCGCGATCGCCGGCCGCGCCGAGGCCGACGGCACCACGACCCTGTACGTCGGCGCCGCCTCTGGTGGCGTGTGGCGCACCCGCGACGGGGGCACGACGTTCAAGCCCCTGTTCGACCGCCAGCCGGTGCAGTCGATCGGCGCGATCGCGCTCGACCCGAAGGATCCGAAGGTCGTCTGGGTCGGCAGCGGCGAGAGCTGGACGCGCAACTCCGTGTCGGTCGGCAACGGCATCTACCGCTCAGAGGACGGCGGCGACACCTGGCAGCACATGGGCCTGCCGGACTCCGAGCGCATCACGCGCATCATCGTCAGCCCGGGTGATTCCAACACCGTCTACGCCTGCGTGCCGGGGCGCCTCTGGTCCGATTCGTGGGACCGCGGCCTGTACAAGACGACCGACGGCGGGCACAGCTGGGCGCTCGTGCTGAAGGGCTCGAACGCCTCGACCGGCTGCTCGGGCCTCGCGCTCGACCCGTCCAATCCCGCGCGCCTGTACGCGGGCCTGTGGGATTTCCGCCGCAAGGGCTGGACGTTCCGCTCCGGCGGCGAGGGCCCCGATGCGCCGTCGGGCTCCGGCCTCTATGTCAGCGACGACGCCGGCCAGAGCTGGTCGCGGCTCGATGCCGCGAGCGCGAAGGGCCTGCCGACGGGTCCCTGGGGCCGGATCGAGGTCGCCGTCGCGCCGTCGCAGCCGAACATCGTCTACGCGGTCATCGAAGGCGTGCGCTCGGCGCTGTACCGCTCCGACGATCGTGGCGCCACCTGGCAGGAACGCGATCGCAGCAATGGCATGGTGTGGCGCCCGTTCTACTTCTCGCGCCTCGTGGTCGACCCGACCAACCCGGATCGCATCTACAAGCCCGACGGTCCGCTGATCGCCTCCGAGGACGGCGGCAAGAGCTTCGCGACGATCTCCGGCGGCACGCACGGCGACCACCACGACCTCTGGATCAACCCGAAGAATCCGAAGGCCGTGGTCACCGGCGATGACGGCGGCCTGTGGTTCAGCCAGGACGGCGGCAACAAGTGGTGGAAGGCGGACAACCTGCCGGTGTCGCAGTTCTACCATGTGTCCGTCGACTCCAAGGATCCGTACCAGGTGTATGGCGGCCTGCAGGACAACAGCTCCTGGGTCGGCGATTCGGCGTACCCCGGCGGCATCACCAACGGCCGCTGGGAGAACCTGTACGGCGGCGACGGCTTCTGGACGTTCCCGGACCCGACCGACGCGAACTTCGCCTACGCCGAAGCGCAGGGCGGCAACATCGGCCGGATCGACCGGCGCACGCTCGAGATCCGCGACATCCAGCCGAAGGCGGGCTACAAGGAAAAGCTGCGCTTCAACTGGAACACGCCGATCGCGTTGTCGCCGACCGATCCGACCCGGCTGTACATCGGCGGCCAGTTCCTGTTCCTGTCGCGCGACCACGGCGAGAGCTGGACGCGGATCTCGCCGGACCTGACGACCAACGATCCGGAGAAGCAGAAGCAGGAGGAGTCGGGCGGCATCACCGTCGACAACTCCGCCGCCGAGACGCACACGACGATCTACGCGATCTCCGAGAGCCCGCGCGACGCCAAGCTCATCTGGGTCGGCACGGACGACGGCAACGTGCAGCTCACCCGCGACGCGGGGGCGCACTGGAAGAACATGGTCGGCAACGTGCCGGGCCTGCCGGCCGCGAGCTGGGTGTCCTGGGTCGAGGCCGGGCACCACGCCGACGGCGTCGTCTACGCGACCTTCGATCGCCACACGTTCGGCGACTTCACGCCCTGGCTGTACGTCAGCCGCGACTACGGCGAGAGCTGGACCCGCCTCGCGGGTCCCGGCTCCGGCGTGCGCGGCTACGCGCACGTGCTGCGCGAGGACCCGGTCGACGGGCGCGTGCTGTACCTCGGCACCGAGTTCGGCCTGTGGATCTCGCTCGACGCCGGGGGCCACTGGGCCGAGTTCAAGGGTGGCAACTTCCCGTCCGTCGCCGTGCGCGACATGGCGGTGCAGGCGCGCGACCACGACCTCGTGATCGCGACCCACGGCCGCGGCATCTGGATCATCGACGACCTGACGCCGCTGCGGGCGCTCGCCGGCGGTGGCCTCGAGCGCGACGTCGCGTTCCTGCCGACGCGGCCCGTCCAGCAGCGCATTTCCGCGAACGGTGGCTGGGCGGAGGGCGACGCCAAGTACCACGGCTACAACCCGCCGGATGGCGCCGAGATCGCGTACTACCAGCGCACGCGGCATGTGTTCGGCAAGCTCAGCCTCGAGATCCTGGACGCGAAGGGCCAGCTCGTCGATTCGCTGCCCGCCGGCAAGCGCAAGGGCATCAACCGCGTCTACTGGTCGATGCAGGTCAAGCCGCCGCGCGTGCCGAGCGCCGCCCAGGCCGCGTTCGCGGGCACCCAGGGGCCCCGGGTCGTGCCCGGTCGCTACACGCTGCGCCTGACCAAGGACGGCAAGGTCTACGAGCAGGCGATCGACGTCGGCCTCGACCGGCGCGTGCACTTCACCGCCGCCGATCGCGCGCTGCAGTTCACGGCGGTGATGCACGCGCACGCCCTGTTCGGTCGCATGACCGACCTCGTCGATCGCATCAACGGCCTGCGGGCCCTCGGCCAGCAGCGCGCGGAGGCGGCGCCGGCGGCCGCGGCGGCCCTGAAGGCGCTGGACGCGCGCCTCGACGACCTGCGCCGGCTGGTCGTCGCCACCAAGGAGGGGGGCGCGGTCACCGGCGAGGAGCGGCTGCGCGAGCACCTCGACCATGCGTACGGCGCGCTGCTGTCCTACGAGGGACGCCCGGCCGGTTACCAGGTCGAGCGGGTGGCCGTCCTCGAGCGCGAGCTCGGCGAGGTCGAGGCGGGGCTCAAGCAGGTGCTCGAGCACGACCTGCCGGCCGTCAACGACGCGCTGCGGGGCGCCGGTGCCGAGCCGATCGCGGCCACCGAGGCCGACCGCGAGGGTGCGCGCCTGGCCGCCATCGAGGCGTTCAGCCGCTCGCAGGAGCGCAGCGAGGCGCTCGCCACGCGCGCCGAGCGCGACTGATCCCGGTCAGCGGCGCGGCCGTTTGGGCCGCGCCGGGGCGAGGACCGGGGGCGGGTCGTCGAAGATGTCGTAGTCGTCGACGTCCGAGAGCAGCTCGGCCGTGCGCCTGCCCTCGATGTACTTCTCGAGTCGCCGCCACGCGGGTTCGCCACCTTTCGGACCGCCGCGCCGCTTGGACGCGTCCAGGTCCTTCATCAGGTGGTCGAGATGCGCCGAGTCGCCGTCCGGGGCGTCCTCGTCGTCTTCGTAGTCGTCCGGGTCTGGCTTCTCGCTCATGTCTCGTGGAGTCACGAATGCGAAGTGCAGGCGGCGCCGTTATAAGACAGCCGACGCGGCCCGCGCAAGGGGGCCGTGCATGAACTTTGAGTGACGTCGCGGTCCGGCCCGGGCGCGCCGGGGTCCGGGGCGTCAGCGGACCAGCTGGTTCAGCTGGAAGATCGGCAGCAGCAGCGCCAGCACGATCAGCAGCACGAAGCCGCCCATGACCAGGATCATCGCCGGTCCGAGCACGTTGACGGCCGTGTTGACGATGCCGTCCATGTCGCGTTCCTGGTTGGTCGCCGCCCGCTCCAGCATGGACTCGAGCTCGCCGCTGGTCTCGCCGCTCGCGATCAGGTGGATCAGCATCGGCGGGAACAGCCGCGTGGCGCCGAGCGAGCGGGCGATCGGCGCGCCCTCGCGCACCCGCACCGCGGCGTCGGCGACCGTGTCGCGCATCGGCAGGTTGCTGACGACCTCGCCGGAGATCCTGAGCGCCTCGAGCACGGGCACCGCGCTCGCGGTCAGGATCGACAGCGTGCGGGCGAAGCGGGCGGCGTTGACGCCGCGCACGACGCGACCGATCAGCGGCATGCGCAGCTGGGCCTGGTGCCAGCGGCGCCGGGCCGCGGGGTCCTCGAGCCAGCGGCGGATGCCCCAGGTGGCGCCGCCGATCGCAAGCCCGATCAGCCACCACCAGTGGCGGAATCCGTCGCTCAGGAAGATCAGGCCGCGGGTCAGCAGCGGCAGCTCGTGCTTGCCGGCCTTGAAGACGTTGACGACCTCGGGCACGACGTAGCCGAGCAGCAGCGAGACGATGACGACGCAGACGACGCACAGCAGCACCGGGTAGACCATCGCGTTCCTGATCTTGCTCTGCAGCACCTCGCGGCTCTCGGTGTAGTCGGCGAGCCGCTCGAGGACGCCGTCGAGCTTGCCGGCCTGCTCGCCGGCGCTGATGGTCGCGCGATAGATCTCCGGGAACACCTGCGGGAATGCGCCGAGGCCGTCGGCGAGGCTGCGTCCCTCGAGCACGCGGGCGCGCACGCCCGACACGATCGACGCCACGCGCGGCTTCTCGGTCTGCTGCGAGACCGCGAGCAGCGCCTCCTCGAGCGGCAGGCCCGCGCGCGACAGCGTGGCGAGCTGGCGCGTCAGCATCGACAGGTCGGCGGCGGAGATGCCGCGGCGGAACGAGAACCGCGTGCCGGCGCGGCGCGATTCGGCGCGCTCGACCTCGGCGATCGAGACCGGCATCAGCTGCAGCTCGCGCAGCTGCTGGCGGACCTGGCGCGCGGTGTCGCCCTCGAGCAGGCCGCGGCGTTCGCGGCCGTTCGCGTCGAGGGCGGTGTATTCGAATGCGGGCATCGGCTGGGGACGCGGGCGCGTCAGTCCTCGCGCGTCACGCGCAGCACTTCCTCGAGCGAGGTCGTGCCCTCGAGGATGCGGCGCCGGCCGTCGTCGCGGATGCTCGGCATGGTCCGCCTGGCGTGGCGCTCGAGCTCGAGCTCGCCGGCACCGTCGTGGATCAGCTGGCGCATGCCCTCGTCGACGACGGCGAGTTCGTAGATGCCCGTCCGGCCGCGGTAGCCGCTGCCGGCGCGCGTCGGGTCGGGGCGGTACAGCGTCGCCGGCTGGTCGTCGGCGAGGTTCAGGAAGCGATGCTCGTACTCGGCGGCCGGGTAGGCGACGCGGGACGCAGGGTCGAGCACGCGCACGAGGCGCTGCGCGACGACGCCGAGCAGCGTCGAGGACAGCAGGAACGGCTCGACGCCCATGTCGCGCAGGCGGGTGATCGCGCCGACGGCGGTGTTGGTATGCAGCGTCGACAGCACGAGGTGGCCGGTCAGCGACGCCTGCACGGCGATCTGCGCCGTCTCGATGTCGCGGATTTCGCCGACCATCACCACGTCCGGGTCCTGGCGCAGGATCGCGCGCAGGCCGCGCGCGAAGGTCATCTCGACCTTGGTGTTGACCTGCATCTGGCCGATGCCGTCGATGTAGTACTCGATCGGATCCTCGACCGTCATGATGTTGCGCGTGTCGTCGTTCAGTCGTTCGAGCGCGGCATACAGCGTCGTCGTCTTGCCGGACCCGGTGGGCCCGGTGACCAGGATGATCCCGTACGGCTTGTGGATCAGCTCGTCCATCGCGGACTGCGTCGGCGCGTCCATGCCGAGCGAGCCCAGGTCGAGCCTGCCCGCCTGCTTGTCGAGCAGGCGCAGCACCACGCGCTCGCCGTGCCCGGCGGGGATGGTCGAGACGCGCACGTCGACCGGGCGGCCGGCGATCCTGAGCGACATGCGGCCGTCCTGCGGCAGGCGCTTCTCGGCGATGTCGAGCTTGGACATGACCTTGATGCGCGAGACCACGATCGGGGCGAGCGCGCGCCGCGACTGCAGCACCTCGCGCAGCACGCCGTCGACGCGGAAGCGGATCACGAGGCGGTTCTCGAACGGCTCGATGTGGATGTCGGAGGTGTTCTCGCGCACCGCCTGGGTCAGCACGGCGTTGATCAGCTTGATGATCGGCGCGTCGTCCTCGCTCTCGAGCAGGTCCGACGGCTCCGGCAGCTCCTCGGCGAGGTGGGCAAGGTCGGTGTCGCCCTCGAGTCCCTCGGCGGCCTCGGCGGCGGCGTTGTTGCCGCTCGCGTAGGAGCGCTGCAGGAGCTCCTCGAAGCGATCCTCCGCGACCTCCTCGAGCAGCAGCGGGCGGCCGAGGAAGCGGCGCGCCTCGGCGATGCCGGCCGGGTCCGCCCCGCGGCGCACGACCAGCTGCGCGACGTTGTCCTCGATCGCCCGGCACAGCACGCCATGGCGGCGCGCGAACGTGAACGACAGCCGCCGCTCCGGGCCGCCCTCGGCGAGGATCGCGCTCATCCGGTCGGACCGTCGGCTGGCGGCGGCGGGGTGGCGGCGGGCGCATCGGCACGGCTCGCGCGCGACTTCGGCGTCTCGGAGGGCGCCGCCCGCGGGGCGAGGTCCTTGAGGTCCGGCAGCGTCGGCTGGTGCTCGCCGGGCAGCATCTGCACCTTGCCGTGGCTCCTGAGCTCGAGCTCGCGGACGTAGTTGTACTTGGCCTCGGTCTCGGTCGCCATCTGCTCGCGGTCGACCAGGATCTTCGGCCGCAGGAAGACCATCAGGTTGGTCTTTTCCTTCGAGCTGGTGCGCGTCTTGAACAGGTGGCCGATCAGCGGCAGGGACGCGAGCCCGGGCACGCGCTGCTCGCTCTCGGTGACGCTGTCGGAGATCAGGCCGCCGAGCACGATGATCTCGCCGTCGTTGGCGAGCACGCGCGTGTTGATCACGCGCTTCGAGGTCTGCACGTCGACCGTCGCGATCGAGCTCTTGATCAGGCTCGAGACCTCCTGGTCGATCTTGAGCAGCACGGTGCCGTCGTCGGTGATCTGCGGCGTGATCTTGAGGATCGTGCCGACCTCCTGGCGCTGGATCGTCTGGAACGGGTTGACCACGCCCGAGGCGCCGGTCGAGGTGGCCTGGGTCGAGGCGTACTGGCCGGTCACGAACGGCACCTCGGTCGCGACCTTGATCTGCGCCTCCTGGTTGTCCAGGGTCGTGATGGTCGGCGTCGAGATGATGTTCGTGTTCGCCTTGCCGCCGAGCGCGTTCAGGATCGCGGCGAAGTTGGTGCCGGTCTTCTGGATGCGGCCGACGCCGAGGGTCAGGCCGTTCGGGATCTGCGAGGGCGTGATCGCGGTCGGGTTCTGCGCGGCGGCGGCGATCGTCGCGATCGAGGTGCCGGCGGCGCCGATCGGCGAGACGAAGCCGCCGCTCAGGATGTTCGAGTTCGAGCCGTCGACGAGCCAGTTGATGCCGAGGTCGACGTTCGAGCTGCCGGTGATCTCGACGATGATCGCCTCGACCTGCACCTCGAGCCGGCGGATGTCGAGCCGGTCGACGATGTCCATGACCTGGCGCATGGTCTTCGAGGGCGCGGTGATGACGAGGGCATTGGTCGCAGGATCCGCCCAGATCGTCGTCGACTTGTCCGGCTGCGGCGCGGCACCCTGCGCCGCGGTCGCGCCGGTGGTCGCCTGCATCTGCTCCTTGAGCTTGGTCGCGATCTTCTCGGCGTCCGCGTACTTCAGGTAGCGCACGCGCGTGCCGCTGCCGCTCTCGAGCGGCGTGTCGAGGTGCGCGACCAGGGCGCGGAGCTTCAGGCGCGCGTTCTTCTCGCCGCTCAGCAGCACGCTGTTGGTGCGATCGTCGGCGATCAGCTTGGTCGCCGCGCCGCCCTCCGCCGAGGCGCCCTGGGCGAGCTGGTTGACGACGCGGACGATCTCGTTCGCGGAGGCATGCTCGAGGCGGATGACGTCGATGTCCTCGTCGCCGCCGGAGTCGATCCGCTGGATGATGCGCAGCAGCCGGCTGACGTTGTTGGCGTGGTCCGAGATGATCAGCACGTTCGAGGCGGTGTAGGCGGCGAGGTGCCCGTTCTGGGGGATCAGCGGCCGCAGGATCGGCACGAGCTGCGCGGCGCTGACGTTCTTCAGCTGCACGACCTGCGTGACGAGCTCGTCGGAGCTCGAGCTGACCGTCTCCGGCAGGTCGTTGGCCGGCACCTGGCGGGCGTTCGCGTCGGGGATGATCTTGTAGACCTTGCCCGAGGGGACCGCGACGTAGCCGTGCACCTGCAGGATCGCGAGGAAGGCCTCGTAGAACGCACCCGGGCTCATCGGCGTCGCCGACAGCATCGTCACCTGCGCCTTGACGCGCGGATCGATGATGAAGTTCTTGCCGGTGACCTGGCTGACGGCCTCGACGATCTGCGTCAGGTCCGCGTCCTTGTAGTTGGGCGTGATCATGGCCTGCGACGGAATCGCGCTCGGCGCCCGGGCCGGCGCCTCCGGCGGCTCGGCGCTGGCGAGCGTCGCCACGAGCGAGGTGCTGAGCGACATGGCGGGCAGCACGAATCGGGCGCGGGAGCGGTGGCGGGTCGGTGGCTTCATGCAGGTTCTCGGGGCGGCGCCGGGCGCCTCAGTCGGGACTGGAGTCGTTGGCCTGCGGCGTCGCCAGGGCCGGATTCGGGTTCGGATTCGGGCTTGGCGGCGCGGCAGGTGCGGTGGACGGGGCGGGCGCGGGCGCGGGCGCGGGCGGGATGGTCTCACCCATGCCATTCAGCTGGGAGGCGTCGATCGTCAGCTGGGTCGCCGTGCCGGCGCGTTCCACCGTCACGGTCGCGGTGGCCTGGTTGCCGAGCGAGCGCAGCGCATCGAGGCCGTGCTGGGAGTCGCCGAGCGGCACGCCGTTGATCTGCGTGACGACGTCGCCGGGCTGCAGCCCGAGCTTGGCGAACTTGCGACGGTCTCGACCGGCATAGACGCGGAACCCCATCAGCTTGCCGTTGGCGTACGAGGGCATCGGCCGCAGCACGTCGCCGACGACCTCCGGGCCGCCGGCGATCAGCTTTTGGACCGCCTCGCCAATCGGGGGTTCCGCGCCGGCGCCGGCGCGGGCCGGGTGCCCGGACGCCACGGTCCTCGGCAGCGGGAGCGTTTCCAGCGCGCCGCCGCGATCGAGCACGACGCGGTCGGTATACACCTCGTGCAGGCGCACGCCGCCGGGCAGCGTGGACCCGACCGCGTAGACGTGGCCGGCCTGTGCGGTCTCGCCGATGATCGCGAGCCCGGACTTGGGGTCGCGGACCGCGAGCGTGCCCGCCAGCACCAGCGCGACGTTGGTGCGCGGCGCGTCGGCGCCGGCGCCCGGGTCCTGGGTGGCGTTGCCGAACAGGTGCGCGCCGATCAGGCCGTCGAGGCTCGCCGGTGCCTGCAGCGCCACCGGCGGCGGCGGCGGCGGGCGGCGGGCGCCCGGGACGACCTTCCAGACCACCATCGCGAGCTGCGCGGCGACGGCGCCCGCGGCGAGGATCGTCACGAACTGGGGGAGGCGCGCCTGGAGGCCGGCGCTGCCGGATCCGCCGGCCGGGGCGCTCATCTCGAGCCGCATTCCGCGCCGTCGGGCGAGGCGCCGATCGTCGCGGAGCTCATGGGAATAATCATCGTCCGATCATACGGGTACGCCCATGACAGCCACAAGCCGGGGACCGTGCGCGAGGCCGGGACGCCGGCGCGGCACCGTCGTCGCGCGGCGACTTGTGTTAGGGGTCCGTCGACCCTATAAAGGCCCCATGAATCCCGATGATCCCGCCCGCGACGTCCCGAGCGAGCCGGGCCACAGCCTGGTGGTCGAGGAGGCGACGCCCCGCCTCAAGCGACCGCCGCTGTACCAGGTGCTGCTGCTGAACGACGACTTCACGCCGATGGAGTTCGTCGTCGACGTGCTGGAGCGGATCTTCGGCATGGACCGCGTCAAGGCGACGCGCGTCATGCTCGAGGTCCATACCCGCGGCCGCGGCGTCTGCGGCGTCTATACTTACGAGATCGCCGAGACCAAGGTGGCGCAGGTCATGGCCTACGCCCGCCAGCACCAGCATCCCTTGCTGTGCACGATGGAAGAGACCGACTGACCCGATCCGCCCACCCGAGGATCCACCCTTGCTATCCAGCGAACTCGAGTTCTGCCTGAACGGTGCCTTCCAGGGCGCGCGCGAGGCCCGGCACGAGTACATGACGGTCGAGCACCTGCTGCTCGCGATCCTCGACACGCCGAAGGTCCGGGAGATCCTGCGCGCCTGCGGCGCAGACCTGCCGAAGCTCAGGCGCGACCTCGAGACATTCATCGGCGAGACGACGCCGAAGCTGCCGAACGGGGACGAGCGCGACGTGCAGCCGACCCTCGGCTTCCAGCGCGTGCTGCAGCGTGCCGTATTCCACGTGCAGTCGAGCGGCAAGAAGGAAGTGTCGGTCTCCAACGTCCTGGTCGCGATCTTCAGCGAGAAGCAGTCCCATGCCGCGTACCTGCTCGGCATGCAGGACGTCGCCCGGCTCGACGTGGTCAACTTCATCTCGCACGGGCTCGCCAAGCTCAAGGACGAGGGCGCGGAGAAGGAAGAAGGCCCGGCCGCCGAGACCGGCGAGAAGCCGGACGCGGACAACCAGGACAGCGCCCTCGACAAGTACTGCACGAACCTGAACAAGCTCGCGGCCGAAGGCCGGATCGATCCTCTGATCGGGCGCCGCCTCGAGGTCGAGCGCACCATCGAGATCCTGTGCCGGCGGCGCAAGAACAACCCGCTCTACGTCGGCGAGGCGGGGGTCGGCAAGACGGCGATCGCCGAGGGCCTGGCGCGGATGATCGTCGAGAACCAGGTTCCCGACGTGCTCCTCGACTGCACGATCTATTCGCTCGACATGGGCACGCTGATCGCCGGCACCAAGTACCGCGGCGACTTCGAGAAGCGCCTGAAGGGCGTGCTCACGGAGCTGCGCCGCCAGCCGGGTGCGGTGCTGTTCATCGACGAGATTCACACCGTGATCGGCGCCGGTGCCGCCTCCGGCGGCGTGATGGACGCCTCGAATCTGATCAAGCCGGTGCTCGCCAACGGCGAGCTGCGCTGCATCGGCTCGACGACCTACCAGGAATACCGCGGCATCTTCGAGAAGGACCACGCGCTCGCGCGCCGCTTCCAGAAGATCGACGTCACGGAGCCCTCGGTGGCGGAGACCGTGGACATCCTGCGCGGCCTGCGCACGCGCTACGAGGAGCACCACGGCGTCGGCTACGACGATGACGCCCTGCAGGCGGCCGCCGAGCTGTCCGCACGCTACATCAACGACCGCCACCTGCCCGACAAGGCGATCGACGTCGTCGACGAGTCCGGTGCCAACCTCCGGCTGCAGCCGGTCGCGACGCGCGCGCCGCGCGTGACCGTCGCCCACGTCGAGGCCGTCGTCGCGCGCATCGCGCGGATCCCGCCGAAGCAGGTCTCGACGACCGACCGGGAGGTGCTCAAGAACCTCGAGCGCAACCTCAAGCTCGTCATCTTCGGCCAGGATCCGGCGATCGAATCGCTGTCGGCGGCGATTAAGATGGCGCGCTCCGGCCTCGGCGACCAGCGCAAGCCGGTCGGCTCGTTCCTGTTCGCAGGTCCCACGGGCGTTGGCAAGACCGAGGTCACCCGCCAGCTCGCGCTCGCGCTCGGCGTCGAGCTCGTGCGCTTCGACATGTCCGAGTACATGGAGCGGCACACGGTATCGCGCCTCATTGGCGCGCCGCCGGGATACGTCGGCTTCGACCAGGGCGGCCTGCTCACCGAGGCGATCGGCAAGCACCCGCACGCGGTGCTGCTGCTCGACGAGATCGAGAAGGCGCACCCGGACGTCTTCAACCTGCTGCTGCAGGTCATGGACCACGGTACGCTGACCGACAACAACGGCCGCAAGGCCGATTTCCGCCACGTGATCATCGTGATGACGACCAATGCCGGTGCCGCCGACATGGCGCGCACCGGGATCGGCTTCGTGCAGGGCGATGCGCAGAGCGATGGCCAGGAGGCGATCCGGCGCATGTTCTCCCCCGAGTTCCGCAACCGCCTCGATGGCATCGTCCAGTTCGCGCCGCTCGCGCCGGCGACGATCGAGCGTGTCGTCGACAAGCTGATCTTCGAGGTCGAGGCGCAGCTGGAGCAGAAGGGCGTGGTCATCTCCTTCGACGACGAGGCCCGGCGCTGGATCGCGGTGAAGGGTTACGACCCGAAGATGGGCGCCCGGCCGATGGCGCGCCTGATCCAGGAACGGGTCAAGCGACCGCTCGCCGAGGAACTGCTGTTCGGGAAGCTGGCTGGCGGTGGCACCGTACGCGTGACGCTCGCGAAGGACGGCGAGGGGCTGGCGCTGGAGACGCGTTCGGCGGAGGAGCCGGCGCTGCTGGAGTAGGGCCGGGCGGGCGTTCGACGCCCGCGGTCTCGTGGGCGATCAGCGCCCGCGGTAGACGATGCGACCCTTGGTCAGGTCGTACGGGGTCATTTCGACGGTGACGACGTCGCCCGTCAGGATGCGGATGTAGTTCTTGCGCATCTTCCCCGAGATATGCGCCGTCACCACGTGGCCGTTCTTCAGCTTCACGCGAAACGTCGTGTTGGGCAGGGTCTCGACGACCTCACCCTCCATCTGGATGGCTTCCTCTTTCGACATTCTCTTCCCGCGCAGCTTAGGAGGCGCCGCATTGTGCCCAAAGGGGGGCTCCCGCGCAAACCAGCGGGTTGCGCCGGCGCAACCGGCGCCCGGCCGGAGTCACTCGCGCACGTGGATCGCGACGCGCCGGAGGAAGTCGGTGCGCCGGACGGTTTCGGCGCCGAGCGAGGCGAGGTGGGGGGTCGGCAGCTGGCAGTCGATCAGCCGGATCCCGGTGGCCAGCGCCTCCTCGACGAGCCGCGCGAGCGCCACCTTCGAGGCGTCGCGGGCCCGGCTGAACATGGATTCCCCGTAGAACATCGCACCGACGCGCACCCCGTACAGCCCGCCGACGAGCTCCTCGCCCGCCCAGGTCTCGACCGAGTGGGCGTGCCCGAGCCGGTGCAGTTCCTCGTATGCCGCGATCATCGAGGCCGTGATCCAGGTGCCCCCGTCGGCTTCGCGGGGTGCCGCGCAGGCGCGGATCACCGCCCCGAAGTCCCGGTCGAGGACCGTCTCGTAGCCGCGCCCGCGGATGGACTGGCGCAGGCTGCGCGCGGCCCGGAAGCGCTCCGGGACGAACACCGCGCGCGGGTCGGGGGACCACCAGAGTACCGGCTGGCCGGGGCTGAACCACGGGAAGATCCCGCGACGGTAGGCCTCGAGCAGCCAGTCGGGGGTCAGCGCCCCGCCGACCGCAAGCAGGCCGTTGGGCTCGTCCAGGGCCTGCGCCGGGTCCGGGAACTGGTCCGGCGAGCCCGTCTCATCGAGCCAGGGCGGCAGCGCCGCGTCCGCGATCACGGCTCGACCGCAAGGTCCGGCGCCGCCCGGTAGGGGACGTGGCTCTCGACTTCGGCCGCGTAGGCGAGCACGCCCTCGCGCTCGGCGCCGAGGTAGCGGCGGATGGCGTCCCGGAAGCGCGGGTCCTCGATGCGGTGCGCGGAATGGGTGAGCGTGGGCGCGAAGCCGCGCGCGACCTTGTGCTCGCCCTGCGTGCCTGGCTCGAAGTGGCCGAGGCCCTCGCGGATGCAGTACTCGATGCCCTGGTGGTAGCAGGCCTCGAAATGCAGGCTGTGGAAGTCGCCGGCCGCGCCCCAGTAGCGGCCGTACAGCGAGTGCTCGCCGCGGAAGAAGATCGCGATCGCGACGAGCACGGCGCCGGCGTGCGCCATCAGCACCAGCGGGCGGATCCGCTCGTGGCGGCTCGCCTCGATGAAGAACGCGACCGGCAGGTACGGCTCGTTGCCATGGCGGCGGAACGTCGTGGCGTGCAGCGCGTGCACGGCGCGCCATTCCGGCTCGTCCAGCGTGTCGCCGGCGCGCCATTCGAAGCGAATGCCCGCGTCGGCGACGCGGCGCCGCTCCTGGCGGACGTTCTTGCGCTTCTTGGAGGTGAAGGTCGCGAGGAAGGCGTCGAAGTCCGCATAGCCGCGGTTGTGCCAGTGGAACTGGCAGTCGATGCGCGGCAGGTAGCCGCGCGCCGCGAGCCAGCTGCACTCCTGTTCGGTCGCGAACTGCACGTGCAGCGACGAATAGGCCGGGGTGAGGGCCTCGAGCGCTGCCGCGAGCGCCTCCCGGGCCCCGGGGAACGCCGGGTCCACCAGCAGCCGCGGGCCGCTCGCCGGCGTGAACGGGGTCGCCGAGACGAGCTTCGGGAAGTAGGCGACCCCGTTGCGCGCGTAGGCGTTCGCCCAGGCGAAGTCGAACACGAACTCGCCCCAGGAATGGCTCTTCTCGTAGAGCGGCATCGCCGCGACGAGCCGCGCGCCGCTGCGCACCGCGAGGTGCGCGGGTCGCCAGCCGGTGGCCGGCGACACCGCGCCCGTGTGCTCGAGCGCGGCGAGGAACTCGTGGCGCAGGAACGGCACACCGCCCGCCGCGAGGGCGTTCCAGTCGCCCGCGTCGATCTCGTCGATGCTGCCGTGGCTCGTCGCGACGAGCGTCGCTGCGTCCATCGGCTGTTCCTCAGTGGCCGGCGTCGATGCGCTCGAGGTACCGGTCGGCGTCGAGCGCGGCCATGCAGCCCGTGCCGGCGGACGTCACCGCCTGGCGGTAGACGTGATCGGCCACGTCACCCGCGGCGAACACGCCCGGGATGCTGGTGGCGGTGGCGTCGCCCGTGACCCCGGAGCGCACCGTCAGGTAGCCGCCCGGCATCTCCAGCTGGCCGGCGAACAGCTGCGTGTTCGGCGTGTGGCCGACGGCGATGAAGACGCCCGTCGCGGCGAGGTCGCGCGTCGCGCCGCCCTCGACGGCCTTGACGCGCAGGCCCGTGACCCCCGAGGCATCGCCGAGCACTTCCTCGACGGTCTGGTTCCACAGGATCGACACCTTGCCCTCGGTCGCCTTCGCGAACAGGCGATCGGCCATGATCTTCTCGCAGCGCAGCTTGTCGCGGCGGTGCACGAGGGTGACGTGACGGGCGATGTTGGCGAGGTACAGCGCTTCCTCGACCGCGGTGTTGCCGCCGCCGACGACGACCACGTCCTGGTTGCGGTAGAAGAACCCGTCGCAGGTCGCGCAGGCGGACACGCCCTTGCCCTTGAAGGCCTCCTCGGACGGCAGCCCGAGGTAGCGTGCGGAGGCGCCGGTCGCGATGATCAGCGCATCGCACGTGTACTGGCCGCGATCGCCGTGCAGCAGGAACGGCCGCACGCCGAGCTCCACCTTGTGGATGTAGTCCTCGACGATCTCGGTGCTGAAGCGCTCGGCATGGCGGCGCAGTCGCGTCATCAGTTCCGGGCCCTGGACGCCGTCGACGTCGCCCGGCCAGTTGTCGACCTCGGTGGTGGTCATCAGCTGGCCACCGACCTCGACCCCCGTGATGAGCAGGGGGTTGCGGTTGGCGCGGCTCGCGTAGACGGCGGCGCTGTAGCCGGCAGGGCCGGAACCGAGAATCAGCAGACGGGTGTGACGGGGCGCGGGCATGATCTGAACGAATCCTCGGCGGCAGGGTCGAAAGAGGCGTCCATGGTAGGGAATTTCGGCGCCGTTGGGATCCCCATGTCGCACTGCGGCTGGCGAGGATTCAGATTGAGACGTATCATGGAGTTAAGATCATCTTTTCGTTAGAGACCTGAACTTGCCTGACGCCATTGCTCCGACCAAGGGCGCCTCGTCATCCCGCCTCGCCGCGGTGGTCGCGCGCGGGCTGCGCGAGGGCGCGCTGATCGTCTTCGGCGCGGTCGCGCTCGTGCTGCTGCTGGCGCTGGCGAGCTTCGACCCGCAGGACCCGGGCTTCACCAGTACCGGCGAGCCCGGGCCCGTCGCGAACCTCATCGGGCCGATCGGGGCGTTCCTCGCCGACGTGTTCCTCGAGGTGTTCGGGGGGCCTGCGTTCCTGTTCCCGGTGCTGCTCGGCCTGTTCGGCTGGTCGCTGTTCCGGCCCTCGGCCACCGAGTCCTCGTCGCGGGCCAACCTCGCGCTGCGTGTGGCCGGCTTCGTGCTCACGCTCGCGACGAGCGCGGGGCTTGCGACGCTGCACTTCTCCGCGGGCCACTACCCGAACACCGCCGGCGGCATCCTCGGCGACTTCGTCGGCGGCGGGCTCGCACGCGGCTTCAGCTTCCTCGGCGCGACGCTGCTGCTGCTCGGGCTGTGGTTCGCCGGCGTGTCGCTGTTCTCCGGCCTGTCCTGGCTCGTCGTCATGGACAAGCTCGGACGCGCGATCCTCGGCACCGACGCGTGGGTGCGCGCGAAGCTCGCCACCCGCCGCGACCAGGCCGTCGGCCGCGAGAGCAAGGTCGCCCGCCAGGAGGCGGCGCGCGAGGAGAAGAAGAAGGCCGAGCTCAAGGCGCCGCCGCGCATCGAGGCGCAGCCACCGGTCATCGAGAAGAGCGACCGGGTCGAGAAGGAAAAGCAGGTCTCGCTGTTCGAGCGCCCGCCGAACAAGGAACTGCCCGCGCTCAAGCTGCTCGACGACGCCCCGCCGCGCGTCGCCGGCTATTCGCAGGAGACCCTCGAGGCCATGAGCCGGCTCGTGGAACTCAAGCTGCGCGACTTCGGCGTCGAGGTCGAGGTCGTCGCCGTGCATCCCGGTCCGGTCGTCACGCGCTTCGAGCTCAGGCCTGCGCCGGGCGTCAAGGTCAGCCAGATCTCGGGGCTGTCGAAGGACATCGCCCGGGCGTTGTCCGCGATCAGCGTGCGCGTCGTCGAGGTCATTCCCGGCAAGAGCGTCGTCGGCCTCGAGATCCCGAACGAGAAGCGCGAACTGGTGACGCTCGGCGAGATCCTGAAGTCGAAGGCCTACGACGACATGGCCTCGCCACTCGCGCTCGCCCTCGGCAAGGACATCGGCGGCCTGCCGGTCGTGGCGGACCTGCAGAAGATGCCGCACCTGCTGATCGCCGGCACCACCGGCTCCGGCAAGAGCGTCGGCATCAACGCCATGGTGCTGTCGCTGCTGTACAAGGCCACCGCCGAGCACGTGCGGCTGATCATGGTCGACCCCAAGATGCTCGAGCTGTCGGTCTACGAGGGCATCCCGCACCTGCTGGCACCGGTCGTCACCGACATGAAGCAGGCGGCCAACGCGCTGCGCTGGTGCGTGGCGGAGATGGAGCGCCGCTACCAGCTGATGGCGGCGCTCGGCGTGCGCAACATCGGCGGCTACAACCGCAAGATCAAGGATGCCGCGGACGCCGGCAAGCCGATCCCGGACCCGATCCTGATGCAGCGCCTGCAGGCGGGCGAGAAGGACCTGCTGGATCCCGCCACCGGCAACGTCGCGAACTGCGTGTCGCTGCCCTACATCGTCGTCGTGATCGACGAGCTCGCCGACCTGATGATGATCGTCGGCAAGAAGGTCGAGGAGCTGATCGCACGGCTCGCGCAGAAGGCGCGTGCCTCCGGCATCCACCTGATCCTCGCCACGCAGCGGCCGTCGGTCGATGTCATCACCGGCCTCATCAAGGCGAACATCCCGACGCGCATCGCCTTCCAGGTGTCGGCGAAGGTCGACTCGCGCACCATCCTCGACCAGAGCGGCGCCGAGTCGCTGCTCGGCCACGGCGACATGCTCTACCTGATGCCGGGCACGTCGGTGCCGGTGCGCGTGCACGGCGCGTTCGTGTCGGACCAGGAGGTCCACCGCGTCGTGTCGGCGCTGCGCAGCGGCGAACCGGACTACGTGCAAGAGGTCCTCGAAGGCCCGCGTGGCCCGATCCCGGGCCTGCCGGCGGAGGATGGCGAGGGCGGGGCCGGCGGCGAGGCCGAGCAGGACGCGCTCTACGACGAGGCGGTGAAGATCGTCGCCGAATCGCGCAAGGCGTCGGTGTCGGGCATCCAGCGGCGCCTCAAGATCGGCTACAACCGTGCCGCGCGCCTCGTCGAGACGATGGAGGCGGCCGGGCTCGTCGGCCCGCTGCAGCCGAACGGGTCGCGCGAAGTGCTGTTGCCGCCGCCGGCGTCGGACTAGGCCGTGCGTCGCCTGCCCGGCGCATTCGCCGCATTCGCCGCGCTCGCCCTGCTGCTGCCGTTCGCGGCGCGCGCCGCGGACGCCGATCCGGCGGAGCGGCTGGAACGCGCGCTCGCCTCGCTCGATTCGGTGCGCGCCGAATTCACCCAGGACCTGGTCGCCGCCGATGGCGCGACCACGCAGCATGCGGCCGGCACGCTCTACCTGCGCAAGCCCGGGCGGTTCCGCTGGGACTACACGACGCCGCGCCAGCTGATCGTCTGTGACGGCGAGAAGCTCTGGCTCTACGACCCGGACCTCGAGCAGGCCACGGTCCGCAGGGTGCGTGACACGCTGTCGCAGACGCCGGCGATGCTGCTGTCCGGCCAGGCGCGGGTGCGCGACGGCTTCACCGTCCGCGATGCCGGCCGCGCGGTCGGGCTCGACTGGATCGCGCTGACGCCGAAGTCCGGCGACACGGATTTCCGGGAGATCCGCCTCGGCTTCGTCGGCGACACGCTGCGCCGGCTCGAGTTCTCCGACAAGCTGAACCAGCGGACGCTGATCGAGCTCAAGAAGCTCGAACGCAACGCGAAGGTGCCGGATGCGCTGTTCACGTTCACGCCGCCAGCCGGTGTCGACGTGATCGGCGCGGCTCGCTGAGGTGCTGCCATTGCGCCTGGCGTGGCTGTGGTCGCTCGGCGGCATCGCCGGCGCCGTGCTCGGCCTCGTGCTCAGCCTGTGGCCCGGCGGCGCGCCGCTGCCGGTGCACGTGTGGGACAAGCTCCAGCACGTCGTCGGCTACTTCCTGCTGGTGTTCTGGTACGTCGGCATCTACCCGCGCGGGCGCGATCCGCTCATCGCCGGCGCCGCGCTCGGCTTCGGCATCCTGATCGAGGGCCTGCAGGCCCTCACGCCGACCCGCAGCGCGGAGTTTGGCGACGTGCTCGCCGAAGTGGTCGGCATCGCCGTCGCGATCGGCCTCGCCCGGGCCGGGCTCGGCGGCTGGGCGCTCAGGGTCGAGCGGCTGCTCGGCCTCGCGCCGCGCTGATCCACGCGCGCGCCGCTACAATGCGCGCGTGAACGCAGAACCCTTCCGCCCGCTGGCCGACCGGATGCGACCCCGGTCGCTGGCCGAGTTCGTCGGCCAGTCGCACCTGCTTGCGCCCGGCAAGCCGCTGCAGCGCCTCGTCGCGGGCTCCACGCTGCACTCGATGCTGCTGTGGGGGCCGCCCGGTACCGGCAAGACGACGCTGGCGCGCCTCGTCGCCGGTTCCGCGCGGGCGGAGTTCCGGGCGCTGTCCGCCGTGCTCGCCGGCGTCAAGGACATCCGCGAGGTCGTCGAGCACGCGCGCGCCACGCGCGCGAAGAGTGGTGCGCCGACCGTGCTGTTCCTCGACGAGGTGCACCGCTTCAACAAGGCGCAGCAGGATACGTTCCTGCCGTACGTCGAGGATGGCACGCTCGTGTTCGTCGGCGCGACCACCGAGAACCCGTCCTTCGAGGTCAACGGCGCGCTGCTGTCGCGGGCGCGGATCTACGTGCTGAAGGGCCTGACCGTCGCCGACCTCGAGGCGCTGCTCGACCGGGCGCTCGCCGACGGCGAGCGCGGCCTCGGCGGCCTGGGACTGTCGATCGAGGCGCCTGCGCGCCTGCTGATCGCCCAGGCCGCGGATGGCGACGCGCGCCGCCTGCTCAACCTGCTCGAGGTCGCGGCGGACCTCGCCGGCGCCGAGGGTGGCACCCGCATCACCGAGGCGATCGCGACCGAGGTCGCGCAGGGCGGCGTGCGGCGCTTCGACAAGCGCGGCGATGCCTTCTACGACCAGATGTCCGCGCTGCACAAGTCGGTGCGCGGCAGCGACCCGGACGCGGCGCTCTACTGGCTCTGCCGGATGCTGGATGGTGGCTGCGACCCGCTGTACGTCGCCCGGCGTGTGCTGAGGATGGCCAGCGAGGACATTGGCAATGCCGATCCCCGTGGCCTCGGGCTCGCCGTGGATGCGATCGCGACCTACGACCGCCTCGGCAGCCCCGAGGGCGAGCTTGCGATCGCCCAGGCCGTGGTCTACCTCGCGGTCGCGCCAAAGAGCAACGCCGTGTACGCGGCCTACACGGCCGCCCGGGCGGACGCCGAGGGACTCGGGTCGCTGCCGGTGCCGCTCGCGATCCGCAACGCGCCGACCCGCACGATGAAGGCGCTGGGACACGGCGCCGGCTATCGCTACGACCACGACGAGCCGGAGGCGCATTCGTCGGGACAGCGGTATTTTCCGGACGAGATCGAGCCCCGGACCTATTACAATCCCGTTCCGCGCGGACTCGAGATCAAGATCCGCGAAGCGATCGCCCGCCGGCGCGGCGGGGGCTCCTGACCCCGCGCCCGGCCCACGACGAGAGGACACCGTGCTCGATCCCAAACTGCTCCGTACCGAACCCGACCGCGTCGCCGCGAACCTCGCGCGCCGCGGCTTCATGCTCGATGTCGCGGCGCTCGCCGCGCTCGAGGAGCGCCGCAAGGACATCCAGGTGCGCACCGACGCGCTGCGTGCCGAGCGCAACGCGCGCTCGAAGGCGATCGGCAAGGCCAAGGCCGGCGGTGAGGACGTCGGTCCCTTGCTCGCCCAGGTCGAGTCCCTGGGCTCTGACCTCGCGACGGCCGAGAAGGACCTCGCCGACGTCGGCGCCACGGTCGATGCGTTCGCGCTCGGCCTGCCGAACCTGCTGCACGAGTCGGTCCCAGACGGTCGCGACGAGAATGCCAACGTCGAGGTGCGCCGCCGTGGCGAGCCCGCGATGCCGGCCTTCGCGGCGCGCGACCATGTCGCGATCGGCGAGGGGCTCGGCGGGCTCGACTTCGAGGCGGCCGGGCGCATCTCCGGCGCGCGCTTCGCGGTCATGCACGGCGGCGTCGCGCGCCTGCACCGCGCGCTTGCCCAGTTCATGCTCGACCTGCACACCTCCGAGCACGGCTACCGCGAGGCCTACGTCCCGTACCTCGTCTCGCGCCAGACGCTGACGGGCACCGGCCAGCTGCCGAAGTTCGAGCAGGACCTCTTTCGCCTCGCCGGCGAGAACGAGCTGTTCCTGATCCCGACCGCGGAGGTGCCGGTCACGAACCTCGTGCGCGACGCGATCCTCCCCGCCGAGTCGCTGCCGCTCAGGTTCGTGGCGCACACGCCGTGCTTCCGCTCGGAGGCCGGCGCCTACGGCAAGGACACGCGCGGCATGATCCGCCAGCATCAGTTCGACAAGGTCGAGATGGTGCACATCGTCCGCCCCGAGGATTCCTACGCGGCGCTCGAGCAGATGACCTCGCACGCCGAGGCGGTGCTGGCGCGCCTGGGGTTGCCGTATCGCGTCGTCGCGCTGTGCGCCGGGGACGTGGGCTTCGGCGCGGCCAAGACCTACGACCTCGAGGTCTGGCTGCCCGGCCAGGCGAAATACCGCGAGATCTCCTCGTGCTCGAACTGCGAGTCGTTCCAGGCGCGGCGCATGCAGGCGCGCTGGCGCAACCCGGCGACCGGCAAGCCCGAGCTCGTGCACACGCTGAACGGCTCCGGCGTCGCGGTCGGGCGTGCGCTCGTCGCGGTGCTCGAGAACTACCAGCAGGCCGACGGCAGCGTCGTCGTCCCCGACGCGCTCAGGCCCTACATGGGCGGGCTCGAGGTGCTGCGCAGGCCCTGAGGCCGCAGACGAGGACGCCGCCGCACGTTGCCGTGCGGCGGCGTCGGGATCGCGCTGCGGGTCGGATCAGTTGCGCGAGGCGCCGAGGATCCGCAGCAGGCTGAGGAACAGGTTGTAGATGCTGACGTACAGCGTCACCGTCGCCGAGACGTAGTTCGTCTCGCCGCCATTCACGATCTCGCCGGTCTGCCACAGGATGATCCCGCTCGAGATCAGCGTGAACAGGCCCGACACCGCGAGCGACAGCCCCGGCAGGTGGAAGAAGATCGCGATGAGGCCGAGCAGGAACGCCGTGATCGAGCCCACGACGAGGAAGCTGCCCATGAAGCTGAAGTTGCGGCGCGTGATCACCGCATACGCCGACAGCGACAGGAACGTCGCGCCGGTGAGGCCGAACGCGGTCATGATCACCGAGCTGCCGTCCGGGATGGCGCGCGAGTACATGCTGAGGATGGGGCCGAGCGTGTAGCCCATGAATCCGGTCAGCGCGAACACGAGCAGCACGCTCCAGGCGCTGTTGCGCAGCTTCTCGATCGCGAACAGCAGGCCGTAGAAGCCGACCAGCGTCAGCAGCAGGCCCGGGTACGGCAGGTTCCAGGCCATCGAGGCCCCGGCGCAGGCGGCGCTCCACAGCAGCGACGCCGACAGCAGCATGTAGGTGTTGCGCAGCACGCGCTGGGCGCTGGTGCTGGTCGCCGAGACGCCGATGCGCGTCGCGGTGCCCTCGATCGTGACGGGGCGGTTCGAAGCGGGTTCCATTGCGGGCATCTCCTCGGTGGTCGCCGGATTATACCGGAACGGCGCAAGCCGACCGGATTGCGCGGTTCGTACCCACTAGATCGTTGCGCTCCGGTAAAGTTCAAGGGGTGGCCCCTTCGGGCCGCGTGGTGGGGTGGCCGAGCGGTTTAAGGCAGTAGTCTTGAAAACTACCGGAGGTTTACGCCTCCCGTGGGTTCGAATCCCACCCCCACCGCCAATCCCCGACGCGCCACGCCTGCTGGCGTCCCTGCTCGCCTGCCTGGGGCTCGCGGCCTGCGGCGGCGCGGGCGGCAGCGCGGTCGGCGGCTGTCCGACGGGGCAGGTCGCCGCCGGCGCGACCTGCTCGGTGCCCGGACCGGTGGTCTCGGTCTGGGTCACGTGGCCGGACCGCTCCCGCCTCGTCGCGCGCGACGCCGATCTTGCGTTCCTCGCGGGCACGGCGCCCGCGAAGCTGATCAGCGTGGATCCGGCGACCCGGTTCCAGAGCATGGTCGGCTTCGGGGCGACGCTGACCGATGCGTCGGCGCTGAACCTCACGACCCACCTCGCCGATCCGGCGCGCGCTGCGCTGCTCGCGGAACTCTTCGGGCGCACCGGCGGCGGCCTCGGGCTCAGCTTCATGCGCCTGCCGATCGGCGCGTCGGACTTCTCGACGAGCCGCTACACCTTCGACGACATGCCGGCGGGGCAGGTGGACGATGCGCTCGCCGCGTTCTCGATCGCGCCCTTGCAGTCCGCGACGCTGCCGCTGCTGAAGGCGGCGCTCGCGGCCAATCCGTCGCTGCGGATCATGGCGACGCCGTGGAGCCCGCCGGCGTGGATGAAGACCAACGACAGCCTGGTGCAGGTCGCCGGCATCACGGCCACGCTGCGCCCCGCGGCCTATGGCGCCTTCGCGCGCTACCTCGGCCGCTTCGCCGACGCGATGGAGGCGGAGGGCGTGCCGCTGTACGCGCTCAGCCTGCAGAACGAGCCGGGCTACGAGCCGCCGGACTACCCGGGGATGCGGCTCGACACGGGCCAGCGGGCGCTGCTGCTCGGCCAGTACGTCGGGCCGCTGTTCGCGGCGCGCGCGAACCCGGTGCGCCTGCTCGAGTGGGACCACAACTGGGATGCGCCCGGCGAGCCGCTCGGCGTGCTTGCCGACGCGACGGCCCGTCCGTACGTCGGCGGCGTCGCCTGGCACTGCTACGCCGGCGATCCGACGAGCCAGGCGCAGGTGCACGACGCCTACCCGGACAAGGACACCTACTTCACGGAATGCTCCGGCGGCGGCTGGGCGCCGGTGTGGCAGGACAACCTGCTGTGGATGGTCGACACGCTGCTGATCGGCACGACGCGCAACTGGGCACGCGCCGTCATGCTCCACAACCTCGCCCTCGACGAGACCGGGGGGCCGCACGACGGCGGCTGCGGCAACTGCCGCGGCGTGCTGACGATCGACTCGAGCACCGGGCAGGTGACGCGCAACGAGGAGTACTACGCGCTCGCGCACTTCAGTCGCTTCGTGCGGCCCGGTGCCGAGCGCGTCGCCTCGACGACCGGGGTGGGCGGCCTCGACAGCGTGGCGTTCCGCAACGCGGACGACGGCTCGGTCGTGCTCGTCGTCGCGAACACCGCGGCGGCGGCGACGACGTTCGGCATCGTCTCCGCGGCACGCACGGCGGCGTACACCCTGCCGGCCGGTGCCGTGGCGACGTTCACCTGGGCGCCCTAGCTCCCCAGCGCGCGGCGAACGGCCTATAATGTCGCGGACGGCGACCATCGTCCGCCGAGGATCGAGCCCATGCACCATCGCCTTCCCCTGCTGCTCGGCACGAGCGTGCTCGCGGCGACGCTCGCCTGCGCGGCGGAGCCGCCACCCGCGAACCCGATCGCCGCCGGGCTCGCGCAGGGCAAGGGGGTGTCGGGCATGGTGGTCGCGGACGGCTGGAAGGTCGTCGAGCTCGAGCGCGGCTATGGCGAGCCGACCCAGACCGGCGCGTGGGTGCGCTTCAACTACACCGGCTGGTTCCACGATCCCAAGGCCCCGGACGGCAAGGGCGAGGTGTTCGACAGTTCGGCCGATCGTGGCGAGCCGTTCGTGTTCCAGCTCGGCAAGCAGCGCGTGATCATGGGCTGGGAGGCGGGCCTGCTCGGCATGCGCAGCGGCGGCAAGCGGCGCCTCGTCGTGCCGCCGCAGCTCGGCTTCGGCGACAAGGGCGCGGGCGGCAAGAACGGCTCCAAGGCGATCCCGCCGAACACGACGCTCGTGTTCGAGATCGAGCTGATCGACTTCCTGCCGGCGATCCCGAAGCCCTGACGCCCTCAGGTGCTGATCGTGTGCTGCGCGCTCTGCACCACGCGATCGATGAACTCGTGCAGTGGCACGACGTGGTGGTAGCCGTACCAGGCGAGGACGCCGACGAGTGCCAGTGCCGCGACCCCGTCCCAGGGGGCGACCCACGCCGGGTGGTAGCCGGCGGCAGGATGGTACGTCGCGTGGCGCAGCGCCTTGATCGGCCACGCGACCACGTTGTAGAGCAGCACCAGCAGCAGGATCCCGACCCAGAACGGCATGCCCACCGGCAGCATCACGCCGAGGATCGCGCCGGTGGTCGCGAGCGATACGATCGCGATCACCCAGGCGACGGTGAACACCGCCAGCACCACGCCGAGGATCGCGAGCACGATGCCGGTCAGCACGTGCGCGGCGAACGGCGGCCGTGACGGACCGGGCGACGGCGGCGGCGGCGGCGGCGGCGGCGGGGGCGCCGCCCTGCGTTCGTCGCGGGCCCGGCGCCACGACGCCTTCCAGGCCGCGCGCGATGCCTTCCATTCGCGCCTCCAGCTGTCGCGCGACTGGCGCCAGTCCTGGTGGTTCGCGAAATCCGCCGCCTGCGCCTTGGCGCGTTCGACGAGCGCGCGGGCGTTGAACGGCAGCCCGTGCGCGGCGGCGTGCTGCTCGGAGGTCTGCGCGTAGGGCACGACGAACATCAGCACGATGTAGACGAGCAGCGCCGTGCCGCCGCTGAGCAGGGCGGCGAGCACGAACAGGAGTCGCACGATGGTGACGTCGACGCCGAAGTACGCGGCGAGCCCCATGCACACGCCGCTGATCTTCGCGCCGTCGCTGATCTGGTAGAGCCGCCGGTGCGGCGGCTCGGCGCCGCCGGCGCCCGGGCTCGTGGCGCCCGGGGCCGCGCCGCCACCTTGCGCGGTCGACGCGTCCGCGGCGCCGTCGACCGGCCCCATCTCGGCGAGGATCTGCTGCAGCTCGATGGCGGCGAGCACCGTGCGGTGCGCCGTCAGGAAGCGCGCGCTCTTGTCGGCGATCGCCTGCTCGAGGTCGGCGATGATCTCGGCCCGGTCGGGATTGTTCGCGAGCGCGCGCTCGGCCGCCTCGAGGTAGGCGGAGAGCGCCGCATAGGCGTCGTCCTCCACCTGGAAGGCGTTGCCGTTGAGGCTGACGGTGATCACGCGGCGCATGTTCAGCTCCCGAGTTCAGAGACGGTGGCGTTGATGCGGATCCAGTACGCGTCGAGCTCGGCGAGCTGCGTGCGACCCGCATCCGTGAGGCGGTAGTACTTGCGAGGCGGCCCCGAGTCCGATTCCTGCCACGCGTAGTCGACGAGGCCTTCGCGGCGCAGGCGACTGAGCAGGGGGTAGAGCGTCCCCTCCTGGGTCGCGAACTCCGTGGCTGCCAGTCGCTTGAGCAGGTCGGCGACGTAGACCGTCCGCGCGCTGACGATGCGCAGCACCAGGAACTCGAGGAGTCCCTTGCGGATCGGGGCGAATTTCTGGTCTGTGCTCACGTATTAGTACCTTGTATAGAAAAGGTACTAGATCAAAGCCTGATCGTCAAGACGGTGATGCGGAACTCAGGGCTGGATCCGGAGCGACCGCAGCACGACGTCCAGCCGGGTGCTGGCCGCGCCCGGAGTCGCCTCGAGGACCCATTGCGTGCCGCCGGCGCGGCGCACGCAGCGGCGGCCGTCAGGGCGGCTCTCGCAGCGCGCAGGGCCCAGGTCCCGCAGGGCAGGCGTGCCGGGGCCCACCGGGGTCGAGCGCAGCGTGATCCGGGCCTCCCCGGGTCCGTCCAGTCTCAGCACCGTCGGGTCCGGGTACACCGCGTCCAGCGCGGCATAGCGGTAGCCGGCGGGGGCCTCGAGGGACAGTCCGAGCCACGGATTGCGGTAGCGGCGCCCGTCGATGCGGTAGGGCGGGGCATCCGCGGGCACTCGCGTCCGGCGGCCGTCGAGCGAGTACCCCTCGATGCGCACCGAGATGCGCCCGAGCAGGCGGGCGAGCTCGACGGCGCCCGAGCCGATGCCCGACTCGCCGCCATGGCGCGCGAGCGCGATGCGCGCGGGATCCGCCGCGCCCGGCCCCCACACCGCCGCGTCCACCGGCACCCAGGTCTCGCCGACCCGCACCTCGGTCCAGGCGTGTCCGCCGAACACGCCGTCGAGGTAGACGTAGCCGAGCACGACGCGCGCCGGGATGCCGAGCGCGCGGGCGAGCGAGGCGGTGAGCACCGCGTAGGCGACGCAGGTGCCGCGGCGGTCGCGGACGATTTCACCCGCCGGTACCACGGCGAGGCCGAGGTCGAAGGACAGGTGCGTCGCGACCCAGTCGCGCAGCAGGAGCGACTGCGCGAGCGTGCCGGCGCCGGGCCGGCGCAGGCTCTCGGCGAGTGCCACGACCGCGGGATGATCCGACTGCAGCAGCACGTTCGGCTGCAGGTCCGGATCCGAGGGCGCCGCCGAGGGCGGCGGGTCCGCGGCCGGGACCACGCGTGACAGTTCGAGCACGCGGCGCCTCGGGGTCGCCTCGACCACATGCTGGCCGGGTCCCTCGAGGTCCGGCCACGCGACCTCCGGGTCGTCGAGCGCAATCGCGACGCGCAGCCGGTCGAGGCGGCGCGCATCCGGCAGCCGGACGTTCGCGCGCAGCAGGGTGCGCGCGTACACCTCGGCGCGCGGGCCGGCGCCCGCCGCGCTGCGCGCGCGGGCCGTGTCGCTGAGCAGGACGCTCACCCGCCCGAAGGGGCTGTCCTCGGTTTCCGCGAGCGCGCGCCCCTCGTCGTCGAGCACGAGCTGGCTCGCGCCCGGCGTGCCCTCGATGCGCTCCTCGACGAGCGCGTGGCCGGACGCGTCCCGGCCGGCGAAGCGACGCGTGACGTGCACCGTGGTGCCGAGGTCGGCCTCGAACATCGCATAGGCGAGCGGCGATCCGGGATCCGCGAGCCAGGCCCGGGTGCGGGCGCGGATGCCCTCGGGCCCGAGCAGCCCGGGCTCCGCCGGCAGTTCCCGTACGTAGCGACGGCCACCCGCCGTCTGCGTGACGACGAGCCGATCCGGCTCGACGGCGACTTCGACGATCGTGTCGTCGGTTGATTCGTGCAGCGTGGTGCGCAGCGACGTCGGCCGGCCGGCCGCGTCCTCGACCACAAGGTCGTCCTCGCCGAGCGAGATCCTCGCGTCGAGGCGACTGAGCACGAGCTGCATCTCGCGGTGCGTCTGCGTGCCGCCGGCCGGCGCGTCGGTCGCGACCTCGTGCTCGTAGCCCGCCGCGACGTCGTCGACCCGCACCTCGTACCAGCGATCCGCGGCGCCGGCGGCGCCGGCCGCGAGCGGGGTGCAGGCGAGCAGGGCGGCAAATGCAAGTCGCACGGTCATCGCGCCACCCGCGCGGCGCGCAGGCGCGCGAGATCCGCCGGCGTATCCAGATCGTCCGCGGCGGCCGCCATCGGCACCCGCGCGTACGCGCCGAGCGCGAGGACCGCGCGGGCACCGCGATCGCCACGCAGTGCGAGCAGGCGTGCACGCAGGCGCGCCGGGAACACGGCCGGAATGCCGGCGTGACCGGCGTAGCACGCCGCCGCAGGCATGCGCTGGGCGGCGCGCACGAGGCGGCCGAGGTCGGCTGCGGTGATGCGCCACTGGTCGGACGACACCACGAGGATCCGCTGCGCGCCGCGCGGGCATGCGCGGACGCCGGCCCCGAGCGAGGCGGACATCCCGCCGCGCCAGCCACGCGCACGCACGGTGACGGCGCCCGTGCCGGCGAGGGCGGCGGTGACCGCGGTCGCCCGGGCGCCGACCACGACCCCGAGCCACAGCGGTCCGAGCGACCGGGCGAGGCGCGTGATGCGCCGCACCAGCGGCTCGCCGGCGAGGGTCACGAGCTGCTTCGGGCGCCCGAGGCGCCGGCTGGCGCCGGCGGCGAGCACCAGGACGGCCAGCCGGTGGCTGTCACGGGCGGGTCGCGGGCGTTGGGCTATGATCGCGAGCATGTACAAAGAATACGCCAGCCTGCGCCGCCGTCCTTTCCTCACGCCGGTGTGGATGTTCGCGATCGGCGCGGTGCTCGCACTCGGCGCCGCAGCCTGGGTGCTGCGCGAAGCCTCGACCACGATCGTCGTCGTGATGCGCCACGCCGAGAAGGTCGTCGAGACCGGCGCCGACCCGTCGCTGAGCGCCGAGGGCCTGGACCGTGCGCGCCGGCTCGCGAGTGCCTTCGGCACCGTGCCCAAGGAATACGCGATCGATGCGGTGTTCGTCACCCAGTGGCAGCGCACCGCCGCGACCGGCCTGCCACTCGCGACGCGGCTCGGCATCCCGGTGATTCCGATCGTCGACAAGGACCTGGCCGGCCTCGAGGACCGGATCCGCCACGAGTATCGCGGGCAGCGCGTCCTCGTGGTCGCGCACAGCGACACGGTGCCGCTGATCGTCAAGGCGCTGGGGCAGGGCGCCGTCGTGCCGGAGATCGGCGAGGCCGAATACGGCGCGGCCTACGTCGTCGCGATCCCGCGCTGGAGCCGCCCGACGGTGCTGGCGCTGCGACTGCCCTAGGGCGCGACTCGCGCGCCGCCGGTCGGCGTGAAGTCGACCTCGAGCACGCGGTAACCGGCATCGAGCAGCCCGATGCGCTCGTAGACCGCGAGTGCCGCATCGTTGCGCTGGTCGACGTACAGGCGAATTCCGCAGACCTCGGGATCGCGCGCGGCCTCGGCACGCAGGTGCTCCCAGAGGAGCGTGAAGACCCCGCGCCCGCGGGCGCCGGCGACCACGTAGAGCGAGGAGACCCACCAGAACCAGCCGGCGCGCCAGTCGCTCCACTCGCGTGTCACGAGCAACTGGCCGATCGGCTCCTCGCCGTCGTCCGCGATGAGGTAGCGACCGCGCGCCTCGTCGCCGAGCGCCAGCGCGACGCCCTCGGCGAGCAGGTCACGATCGAGTTCGCGGCCTTCGGTCTCGAGGGCCAGCAGGGCGTTGCCCTCGACCAGGAACTCAAGGTCGGTGGCTCGCGCGGGGCGGATGGCGAGGGTCATGCGAGGGGCTCCGGCAACAGCCACGGCAGCCTTCGGGCGCTCGTGACGCAATCACGGTTGCAAGCTCGGCGCTGAATGCTATCATTCGCGCCCTCGCGTGGGGCGGTAGCTCAGTTGGTAGAGCGTCGCGTTCGCAATGCGAAGGTCAGGGGTTCGATCCCCCTCCGCTCCACCACTGCTCCCAGAACCGCTGCCGACTCGGGTCGGCAGCGGGTTCCGGCAGGCGATCTGCCGGAACCCCGGGGTCCCGAATCCAACGCATTCGATACGCTGCGAGCACTCGGCGCGCAGCGAGCCGCGCTACTGGCGCGCCGCAATGACACCCACAACAACGCCGGCGATCGCGCCGTTCGACGGCACCTCGACCGCGACGCCGCCACCGTCCACGTCGACCGCGCGCGAAGGCTGGCCGCCGACCGTGACGTGGGCCGGCATCCGCGCCGCGAGGTCGCGATGCACGATGCCCTCGTTATGCAGATGCAGCCGGCCCTGGGATTCCGCGACCGGAGTGACGGCGCCTGCCGTGCCCGGTGCCGCGACCGATGCCCCGGAGGCGAGCGCGCCGCCCGTGGCCTGCAGTCCCTGGTTGACCTTCTCGCCGAAGCTCGCACCCTGGGTCTGTCGGGGCACGGTGACCGAGGCCACGCGCAGCGTGTAGCGACCCGGCGCGAGGCCGGCTGCGCTGAACGAACCGTCGGCCCCGACGGGCACCGCGGTGGAGTCGCCGCCGGCCACGGGCGTTAGGATGACGCTGCGTGCGCTGATGACCGCACCGTCCGGTAGCGCGGAGCCAACCTGCGCGGCGCGCGCGTCGGGCGAGGGCGGGTTGGCATGGGCGGCGACCGCGAGCGAAAGCACACCGGCCGCCGAGGCGAGCCGGACGAAGGAGCGGGGGAGTGGGGTTTTCATGCCCCGAGGCTTGCGCAGGAGGTTGGTCCTGGTCAAGCCGAGCCGCCGGTCATGCGACCAAAGTCCGCTCTGCCACTTTTGCGTGTCGAAGCGGAAGGCTACGATACAAGCTCGTCTGCCCCGGTAGCTCAGTTGGATAGAGCGCGCCCCTCCTAAGGGCGAGGTCACAGGTTCGACTCCTGTTCGGGGCGCCACATATCGACGCAGCCGCGTGGTTGTCGCTGCCCCTGTTCGGGGCCCACCATTCCACGCACCCCCGCGCGATGTCGGGGGAGCCCCACGGCCTCCACATTCATGGCGAACCGGGCCATTG
>CAISEB010000020.1 GCA_903884235.1 uncultured Pseudomonadota bacterium | reverse complement strand
GCGCTCCCGGCGCGTCACCTTGCCCTTGCTTTGCCATGCCGCCGAGGCAAACGTCATTTGCTTCATCGCGTTCGGCTCTCTGCTTATGCCCACTGCACGTATTATCGGTCACTCATGACCACCTGTGCAGAGCTTCCCTAGCGGGAGCCGTCAGCGCCGGAGCAGGCGTCGGACCTTTGCCGCGGACAGCAGGCCGCGCAGGCGCCGGGAACCGTCCTCGTCGGTGCTCATGACGGGCAGGTGGGTGACACCCAGTTCTTCGAACAGGCGCTCGATCTCGATGACCGTCGCCCGTGCAACGTCCTCGTAGCCGAGGACCGTCCAGTCGCTCGGCCTGCGCATCAGGTGCCACACGAGAACGTCGCGTCGCGGCATCGAGGCGGCCTGCATCTGGCGCATCGGCTGCTCGCCCATGATGTCGTACGCGGTCACGAGGCCAACGACGGACCGCCTGCTTTCGTCGATCGCGAACGCGCAACGCACGCCGGTGTGGCGCATGTGCTCGAGCGCCTCGTCGATCGGTGCGGACTGGGACACGGTGATCGAGGCCGTCGAGCGGAAGTCGGTCATCACCGACAGGGCCGGATCGTCCGGCTGCACGAACCAGGGATCGGAACCGGGGATCGGGAGCTCCGTGACGTCGATGTGTCGGAGTGCCAGCGCTTTCATCGGGACCTCGGCTCGGATCGGTGTGGGTTCGAACGTAGCGCAGCCGCCCGGACCCGGGCTGTGACGCAGGTCGCGTCGGCGCTCGAGGGATTGGACCCTCGCGCGGCCGCGGAGTTCGACCCGTTCCCGGTCAATCCACCCGAATCAGGATGCCGCCACCCGGCGCGAGCCAGTTCTGCTCGCCTTCGAACTGCTCCTCGGCGCCGGTATAGGGACTGACGCGCTGCAGCGCACCGACAGGACGCCGGAATTCGATCTCGAATTTGAACGAGTAGGTGAGGTCCTTGTTCACGATCATCAGGTACGCCCGCCCCGCCTCGTCGACGAACTCACCGGTCAGGAAGCGGGCGGCAACCGAAGGAGGCGTGAACTCGTCCTCATCCTTGGACATCGTGATCGAGCGCACGAGCTTGCTCTCGGACAGGTGCGCCCCCTGCCGTGGCGTGTCCGGAAAGTGGAAGACGCCGGTGCTGCGCAGGCGCAGCAGCGTCGGTGCGAGCGCATGCACCTCCTCGTTGATCCGGCGCAGCACATCCCAGGTGGGTGTCCGATGCCCGAAGCCGTCGATCGCCGCGAGGCGGTAGTTGCCACGCTCCGGCGTGTAGTAGGTGTAGTACTCGATGCCCCGCGCGCCGTGCGCGAGCGCGCTGTACACCTGCAGGTGCAGCGTCTCGTCGGCAGGGATCCGATAGCCGAAATGGGCGACCGACTGGATGCAGGCCCAGAAGGGCAGATGCTTCTCGAGCGCGACGCGACGCACGATCGCAAGGTTGCTGTAGAACTCGTCGCCCATCCCGGCCTGCGTCAGTGCGTAGTTGTCGAAGCTGATGACGCCGGGCTGGATCGTGTCCACGAGCCGCCGCACGTAGGTCTCGTAGTCCTCGTACCAGTCGTTCTTGAACTCCCGGTACGGGAACAGGTTCACGAACGGGATCCGGCCGGGCGCGGCCTCGCGCACGCGCCTCGCCACGGCACCGATCGCCGCCATGTCCGCGCTCTGCGGCTCGTCGTTGAGGAGCACGCCGAGGACCGTGCGGTCGCCGGCGACCTTCGCGAACGCCGCCGCATCGCGCAGCGCCTCCGCATCGGCGGGCGGATGCGCCCAGTCGTACGCGCTCAACTTCGGGTCCCGGAGCAGGCAGGCCAGCCCCGCGGCCCGCACCCTCGCAACGTCCGCCGGCGCGCAGAAGCCGGTGATGTTGAGCCCCGCGTCCCGCATCCCCTGCAGGTCCGCCGCCTCGGATCGGGTCTCGCCCCACGCCATCAGCGCGAAAGCCCGCGGATCCGGCGCTGACGGCTGAGGGAACGGCTCTGCATGCACGGCGGACGTGGCGAACGCGAGCAGGGTGACGAACAGGCGCAACGGGCGGCGACGCGGCATCGAGGTGGCTCCGACGGTGGGCGGGACCCGGCCATCGTAACGTGCGGGCAGTGTCGGACGCGCGGGGCCCCGGAAGCCTGGGTGCCGACGAACCGGCTGCGGTAATCACCTACGGTGCGGCGGGTCGACCAGCCCGGGCGCGGGCTAGACTCGGCCGCGACCCACCGGAGGCCGACTCGTGCCAGAACAGACCCTCGATGGCTGCCGACGCTGCAGCCTGCATGGCGTGTGCGCGAACCAGGACGCGCCGCGACGGGACGCGGCGTTGCGCCGCCTTGGCGTCAGCCGCGGCACGCTGCCGGTCGGGCGGGCTCTCTTTCATGCGGGCCAGAACCTGGACGCCCTGTTCGCGCTCAGGAGCGGCAGCATCAAGGAGGTCCTGACGCGCCCCGGAGGCAGCGAGTCGGTCGTGCACGTCTCGGTGGCGGGCGAGGTCGTCGGCATCGCGAGCCTGGCGGGCCGGCCGAGCCGGACGTCGGCCGTCGCGGTCACCGCGACGCGCTACTGTCGCATCCCGCTCGCCGCGGTCGCGGCGGTCTCGAACGAGACGCCGGGCGTTGCCCACGAACTGATGCGGATGCTGGCCGAGAAGATGAGCTCCGCGCAGGAATTCGTATCCTCCCTGATCGAGCAGGATGCCGTGTCGCGCGTCGCCGCATTCGTCCTCGACATGTCGACACGACTCGAACGCGCCGGATTCAACGGCGACCGCTTTCGGCTCGGCTTCAGCCGCCGCGACATCGCGAGCTATCTCGGCATGACGATGGAAACCGTCAGCCGCGCATTCACCGAGCTCAACCGCCGGCGCATCCTCGACGTCCGTGCCAAGGACCTCGCGCTGCTGCGCATCGGCGACCTGCGCCTGCTCGCGGATGCCGCGACGACCTGAGGATCGGCTCAGGCCGCGGCGGCTCCGAACGTCATCTCGGCGGGCTCGCCCACAAGCCGATCGATCAGTTCCGCGACGGTGCGGATCTCGCTGCCAAACGGCAGTGGTTCGCTGCCACGGAAGAAGAGACCCTTGTCGATGCTGCCGCGCTGCGCGGCCGCGAGCTGGGTCTCGATGCAGAACTGCCCCGCATCGCCATTGCCGTCCTTGAACCCGCAGAACGCGAGGCACTGGACCTGGCTCGGGCAGGCGATACCGCACGGATCGCTCGCCGCCTCGGCGCGCAGCCGCTTCTCCTTCGACAGGTAGCGCTTCAGCCACGGCGTCAGTACCGCGCGGGCCGGCAGGCCCGCGGTGCTCATGAACGTGACGATGTCCTCGGGACGGGCATCGGCGAGCACCCGCTTGAAGTTCTCGTGCGCGTCGCACTCGACCGTGACCGCGAATGGCGTGCCGACCTGGACGGCCGAAGCGCCGAGGCCGATCACCTCGGCGACCTTCTCGCGGGAATTGATGCCACCCGCGGCGATCAGTGGCACCCGGCTCGCGGCGTCGCCGAGCTCGGCGCAGACAGCGCGGATCGCCGCGAAGACGCGCGCGAAATCGTATTTCGGGTCCGCGACATCCTCGAGCCGCGTCGCACCGAGGTGGCCGCCGGCATAGCGCGGATGCTCGATGACGATCGCGTCGGGCGTGCGCCCCTTGCGCGCCCAGCGCTTCAGCACCGCGCGCACGCCGCGCTCCTCGGACAGGATCGGGATCAATGCCACGTGCGGGTACGGCTCCACGAGATCGGGCAGGTCGAAGGGCAGCCCCGCCCCGGACACGATCGCGTCCGCGCCGCTCTTGCAGGCCTGCACGACGAGCTCGGAGTAGTTCGACAGCGCGCGCATGACGTTCACGGCGATGAACCCGTCGCGGCCTGCGATCTCGCGGGCCGACCGGATCTCGCGATCGAGGGCCTCGACGTTCGCGGCGCCATGCACGGCGGGATCCCGGCACCGCTTCAGGCGCTGCATGATGTCCGGGTAGAGGCGGCGCAGGTCAACGCTCGCGACTGTGCCGATGCCGCCATGGAGTGCGACCGCGCCGGCGAGCCGGTGCCCGGAGACGCCAACGCCCATGCCGCCCTGGACGATCGGCAGTAGCGAGCGATCGCGGATCCGTAGCGCCGGAAACGAGCAGGGAATCATGCAGGGCTCCGCCGCGTTGAGGGATCCGGCCGACCCTACACGCTCCGCCGCCGCACGAATTGCGGCAGGTCAATTTCCGGTGCCGTCGGCGAGCACCGTCCTCGCTATACTCCTCGCCCCGCCCGCGCTGGAGCGACCGTGCCCGACGACGCCCGCCTCGAAGCCCTCGAGATCAAGGTTGCCCACCTCGAGAGGGCCCTGAACGAGCTCTCCGACGTGCTGTACCGCCACCAGCGTGCACTCGATGCGCTGGAGGCACGGCACGCGAACCTGCTCGAGCGGCTCGAAGGAGCCGGCGGCGCCTCGGCCGAGGCCCAGTTCGAGATTCCTCCGCACTATTAAAGGGTTGCGACCCGGTAGCGGCGTGCGCCGGAATGCGGGTTCTGCGGAAGCGAATTCTGCTGCATTGCGCCATCATGGACTCGCAGCGTCGGCCCCGGCATCCACCCGGTCTGGCGACCTGCCAAGGCCGGAATAACATGGACGCGTCGTCGCTCTCGCCTGTGCTGGACCCCATCCTCGCCCGATGGGGGCGGACGCCGGATCGGTTGCTGCAGGTCCTCCGTGAAGCCCAAGACGCCACGGGCTGGCTCTCCCCCGAACTGCTCGCCGCCACCGCACGGTCCCTGGGCCTTCCGCTTGCGCATGTCCGCGGCGTGGCCAGCTTCTATTCCTTCCTGGCCCTCGAACCTGCCGGTGAGTACCGCGTCCTGCTATCGGACGGCGTCACGGACCGGATGGACGGCAGCCTCGAACTCGGCGAGCGGCTCTGCCGGCGCCTGTGGGCGGAGCCTGACCACACGGCCGGGGACGGCCTCGTCAGCGTGCGACGCACGTCGTGCACGGGGCTGTGCGACCAGGGGCCCGCCGCGCTCGTGAACGGCATCGCGATCCCGCGCCTCGATGGCCGGGTGGTCGACGCGATTGCCGACCTGATCCTGGCGCGCCGCCCGCTCGATACGTGGCCGGTGGATCTCTTCAGCATCCCGACGAACGTCCGGCGCGAAGACGTGCTGCTGCGGCATGGCCTCAGCCCGGGCGTGGCGATTGCGGCTGCACTCGCCCGCAATGGTGCCGCGCCCGCAGGCATGATCGCCGAGCTGCGAGCCTCCGGGCTGCGCGGTCGCGGCGGCGCGGGCTATCCCACCGGCAACAAGTGGGCGAGTTGCGAGGCGGCGCCCGGCGAGTCGCGCTACATCGTCTGCAATGCCGACGAGGGCGAACCCGGCACGTTCAAGGACCGCGTGCTGCTCGCACGCGAGGCCGATCTCGTGTTCGAGGGCATGACGCTGGCCGGCCATGCGGTCGGTGCGACGCGTGGCCTGCTTTACCTGCGCGGCGAATACCGCTACCTGCTCGATTCGCTCGAGGCGACGCTCGCGCGGCGCCGCGCCGCGGGGCTGCTCGGCGCGACCGCGGGCGGCGGCCCTGCATTCGACGTCGAAATCCACGTCGGCGCCGGCGCCTACATCTGCGGCGAAGAGACGGCGCTGCTCGAGTCGCTCGAGGGCAAGCGTGGCATCCCGCGCAATCGCCCGCCCTATCCGGTCACCCACGGCTACCTCGGTCGCCCGACCGTCGTCGACAACGTCGAGACGCTGTGCGCGGCAGCGCTGATCGCCGTGCACGGAGCAGTGGCCTGGCGCCGGCTCGGCACGACGCAGTCATCGGGCACGAAGTTGCTCTCGGTCGCCGGTGACTGCACGCGCCGCGGCGTCTATGAATTCCCGTTCGGCGTGACGGTGCGCGAGGTCCTCGAGGCCGCTGGCGCAGACGATCCGATCGCCGTGCAGGTCGGCGGGCCGTCGGGCACGCTGATCGACTGCGCGGAGTTCGAGCGCCACCTGTCATTCGAGGACCTTCCCACCGGCGGCGCATTCACGGTGTTCGGCCGTGGCCGCGACCTGTTCGAGGTCGCGCGGCAGCACGTCCATTTCTTCGCGCACGAGAGCTGCGGCTTCTGCACGCCCTGCCGCGTCGGCACCAGCATGCTCGCGAGCGTGATGGACAAGATCCACGACGGGCACGGCTCGAGGCACGAGCTCGCCGAGCTCGACCGGCTGACCTCGGTACTCGGAAATGGCGCGCACTGCGGCCTCGGCCACACGGCGATGAACCCCGTGCGCGACACGATCACGCGCTTCGCGCCGTCCTACGAACGGCGACTCGCCTCGGCCGACTTCGCGCCCGCCTTCGACCTCGACGCGGCACTCGCGCCGGCGCGGCGCATGACCGGCCGGGACGATCCGGCGTCGCACCTGGGGGACGCATCGTGACGCAGACGTTCATGCTCGACGGCGCGCCGGTCCCGTTCGAACCCGGCCAGACGGTGCTGCAGGCGGCACTCGCGGCGGACCGCTACATCCCGCACCTGTGCTACCACCCCGAATTCCGGCCGCACGGCAGCTGCAAGCTGTGCACCGCGTCCGTGGGGGGCCGGCTGGTCGCGACCTGCACGACGCCTGCCGAGGCGGGCCTCGTCGTCGACAGCGAGACCCCGCAGCTGCGGGACGTCCGGCGCACGCTCGTGCAGATGCTGTTCGCGGAGGGCAACCACTTCTGCCCGTCGTGCGAGAAGAGCGGCAACTGCCAGCTGCAGGCGCAGGGGTCGGACCTCGGCGTGACGACTGCGGGCTTCCGCCACCTGTATCCCGACCGGCCGATCGATGCCTCGCATCCGGATGCGTGGATCGACTTCAACCGCTGCGTGCTCTGCGAGCTGTGCGTGCGGGCCTCCGACGAGGTCGACGGCAAGCACGTGTTCGCGCTCGCAGGTCGTGGCCTCACCAAGCACCTCATCGTGAATGCGCCGTCCAACCGCCTCGGCGACACGACCTTCGCGGCCAGCGACGAGGCGATGCAGGTCTGTCCCGTCGGCGCCATCCTGCCGAAGCGGGTCGGCTTCGCGGTTCCGATCGGCTCGCGCCGCTACGACCAGCGTCCGGTGAGCGCGCAGGCGCTCGATGACGCACCTCGACCCGCGGGGAGGTCGCCATGACGGTCCCGGCCCGCCCGCGCGTACGCCTCGCGACGACCTCGCTCGCGGGCTGTTTCGGCTGCCACATGTCGCTGCTCGACATCGACGAGAAGCTCCTCCCGCTGCTCGAGCTCGTCGAGTTCGATCGCTCGCCGCTGACCGACATCAAGCATTGCGGGCCGTGCGACATCGGCCTGATCGAGGGCGGCGTCTGCAACGCCGAGAACGTGCACGTCCTGCGCGAGTTCCGTGCCAACTGCCGCGTCCTCATTGCGCTAGGCGCCTGCGCTATCACCGGCGGCCTGCCGGCGCAGCGCAACCACCTGGACCTCGGGCTCTGCCTGCAGGAGGTCTACCTGACCGAACCGTCGCTCTCGCGCGGTGGCATCCCGAACGACCCGGAGCTGCCGCTGCCGCTCGACAAGGTCCACCCGCTGCACGAGATCGTGCGCGTCGACTACTACATCCCGGGCTGCCCGCCGTCGGCGGAAGCGATCTGGCAGGTGCTCACCGACCTGATCGCCGGACGCCTGCCGCAGCTCCCGGAACGGCTGGTGCGCTATGACTGAATCGGCCCTCCCCGAAGGCGGCCTGCGCCGCGTCGCGATCGATCCCCTGTCGCGGGTCGAGGGCCACGGCAAGGTCACGCTGCTGCTCGACGAGGCCGGCATCGTGCGCCAGGCGCGCCTGCACATCGTCGAGTTCCGCGGCTTCGAGAAGTTCATCCAGGGCCGGCCCTACTGGGAAGTGCCGGTGATGGTGCAACGCCTGTGCGGCATCTGCCCGGTCAGCCACCATCTCGCGGCGTCGAAGGCGTTCGACCAGGTGGTCGGCGCGACGCGCCTGACTCCGACCGCGGAGAAGATGCGCCGGCTGATGCACTACGGCCAGATGCTGCAGTCGCACGCGCTGCACTTCTTCCACCTCGCCTCGCCCGACCTGCTGTTCGGGTTCGACAGCGACGCCGGGCGGCGCAACATCGTCGGCGTCGCGGCCGTCCACCCGGAACTCGCGCGTCGCGGCATCCTGTTGCGCAAGCTCGGGCAGGAAGTCATCCGCATGACGGCCGGCAAGCGCATCCACGGCACGGGTGCCGTGCCGGGTGGCGTGAACCGCAACCTGTCGCGCGCCGACCGCGCGGAACTGGGCGCGCTGGTGCCAGACGCCATCGACTGGGCCGGCGAGGCGATCGGGCTCGTGCGCTCGCTGTTCGAAGCGAACCTGCCGCTGTACCGGGAGTTCGCAACGTTCCCGGCCAATCGCCTGTCGCTGGTGCGCGCCGATGGCGCGATGGATCTTTACGACGGCCTGATCCGGGCGCGGTCCCCGCAGGGCGAGACGCTGCTCGACGACGTCGAGTGCGGCGAGTACTGGAACTACATCCTCGAGGAGGTCCGTCCCTGGTCGTACATGAAGTTCCCCTACCTGAAGGCGCTCGGCCCCGAGCGCGGCTGGTACCGGGTGGGGCCGCTCAGCCGCGTCACGAACTGCGACTTCATCCCGTCGCCGCGCGCCGAGGCGGCGCGCCGCGAGTTCCTCGCCTTCGACGATGGCCGCGCGGCACGCGCCACGCTCGGCTTCCACTGGGCGCGGATGATCGAGATGCTGCATGCTGCGGAGGTGATCGGAGAGCTGCTCGAGGACGACGACCTGTCGGGCACCGAGCTGCTTGCGGGTGGTCCGCGTACGGCGCGCGGCGTGGGCGTCATCGAGGCGCCGCGCGGCACGCTGATCCACCACTACCGCGTCGGCGAGGACGACATGGTCGTGCGCTGCAACCTGATCGTGTCGACGACCCACAACAACGAGTCGATGAACCTCGCGATCCGCGAGGTCGCGCGTAGGTTCATCGACGGACGCACGCTGACCGAGGGACTGTTGAATCACATCGAGGTGGCCATCCGCGCCTTCGACCCGTGCCTGTCGTGCGCGACGCATGCGCTCGGGCAGATGCCGCTGGCGCTGGAGCTCCTCGACGCCGACGGCAGCGTCGTCGGACGGCTCCGGAGGGACTGAGGTGCCGGCACCCGTGCTCGTGCTCGCCATCGGCAACCCGAGTCGCGGCGACGATGCGCTCGGGCCTCTGCTCGCCGCGCGCCTCGAGGACGCCGCCCTGCCCGGCGTCGAGGTCCTCGTCGACTTCCAGCTGCAGATCGAACATGCGCTCGACCTCGAAGGCCGGGACCGGGTCATCATCGTCGACGCGAGCCGGGAGGCGCCTCCGCCCTTCGAATGGCAGCGCCCCGCGGCGGATGCGAGGACGCTGCACACCACCCACGCACTGTCGCCGGCGGCGCTGCTCGGCACGGCGATGCGGGTTGGTCGCGCGCTGCCACCGGATGTCCGGGTGCTGGCGGTGCGCGGCGATGCATTCGAGCTTGGCGCGCCCCTCTCGGACGCCGCGTCCCGTCACCTCGACGCGGCGTGGCGGGCCCTCGACGCCGCGTGCCGCGAGACCCTCGGCGGACTCGCCGCTTGACCTCGCCCGCGCCGCCACGCAGCCGCTGCGTCCTCGGCACCGGGCCGTGGCGCACGCTACACGAGGCGCTCTGCGCACGGTTCCCGAACGTGCCGGGCGACGAGTGGCAGGCCCGCCTCGCGGCGGGTGCGGTCGTCGGCGAGGACGGTCGGCGCTTCGGGGTCGACGCGCCGTTTTCGGCCGGCCTCGTCATCTTCTACACCCGCTCCGTGCCGCACGAGGTCGAGATCCCCGGTGACGTGCTGATCGTCCACGCGGACACCCAGATCATCGTCGCCGACAAGCCCGCCGGGCTCCCGGTCATGCCGACCGGCCCCTGGGTGCGCCAGACCCTGCAGTGGCGCGTGCTCGCGGCGCTCGGCCTCGAGGATGCGGTCCCGCTGCATCGCCTCGACCGCGACACCGCAGGCCTCGTTCTGCTCTCGGTCGATCCAGGGAGCCGCGCGGCGTACCAGGCGCTGTTCCGGGAGCGGCGCATCCGGAAGGTCTACGAGGCCCTGGGCCGGCCCCTGCCGGGCCGCACGATGCCGTTCGTGCATCGCTCCCGCCTGGAGCCGGGCGAGCCGTTCTTCCGGATGCGCGAGACCGACGGCGAACCTAACGCGGAGACCTACGTCGATGTGCTCGAACGCGGCAGCACGGCCTGGCGCTACCGCCTCGAGCCGGTCACGGGCCGCAAGCACCAGCTGCGGGTGCAGATGGCAGGACTCGGCACACCGCTGCTCGGCGATGCGCTGTACCCGGAGATCCGGCCGGATGCCGGGCCGCTCGCGCTGCTCGCGCGGGCGCTGGAATTCCGGGACCCGATCACGGGGCTCGCGCGTCGTTTCGAGAGCCAGCGGAGCCTCGCGGCGGCCGGGGATTGACATCGGTTTGGATATTGCTATGATATCATCCGAATATCACCCGGATGGATCCCATGAACACCCTCGATTCCCAGACGACGGAAACTGACGGCAGCACCATCAATGGCTGGGTCGCCGTCCCCGTCGTGCTCGCGCTGATTTTCGGCGCGATCGCGATGTACGTGCACGCAATCGCAGGACGCGACGAACCCGTGCTCGCCGGCATCTTCCTCGCGATGTTCGTACAGCTGGTCGGCATCGTCAGCCTAACGGGGTTCTTCACGCTGCAGCCGAACGAGGCCCGCGTACTGATCCTGTTCGGCAGCTACAAGGGCACGGTCCGCCAGAGCGGCTTCCACTGGGCCAACCCGTTCTACGCCCGCAATCGCGGCTTCGCGCCGGGCGCGCAGCGCCAGGGTGGCATCGCGGCGATGCGAGCCGCGGCCGCGCAGCAGGGCACGCCGGTGGGCGTGATGCGCCCGACACTGCCGACGAAGCTGTCGCTGCGGGCCCGCAACTTCAACAGCCCGGTGCTCAAGGTCAACGACAAGCGCGGCAACCCGGTCGAGATCGCGGCCGTGATCGTCTGGCGCATCGAGGACACTGCGATGGCGGTGTTCGACGTCGAGGATCTCGGCAGCTACGTCGAGGTGCAGAGCGAATCCGCGATCCGCAGCATCGCTAGTCGCTTCGCCTATGACCATGGCGAGGAGCACGAGATGACCCTGCGCGGCGGCTCCGAGGTCGTGTCGATGGCCCTCAAGGAAGAGCTGGAACTGCGCCTCGCGAAGGCCGGCGTGGTCGTCGAGGAGACCCGCCTGACGCACCTCGCCTACGCGCCCGAGATCGCACCGGTGATGCTGCGTCGCCAGCAGGCGGAGGCCATCGTCGCCGCGCGCCAGATCATCGTCACCAACGCCGTCAGCATGGTGCAGATGGCGCTCAACGACCTGGCCGACAAGAACGTCGTCGTGCTCGACGAGGAGCGCAAGGCGGCGATGGTCAGCAACCTGCTCGTCGTGCTGTGCGGCTCGAACGAGGCGTCACCGGTCATCAACACCGGCACGCTGTACAGCTGACCGTGGCGGCCGCCGAGCGCAAGTCGTTCCTGCTGAGGATTCCTCCGGACCTGTGGAAGGACCTGGAGAAATGGGCGGCCGACGACCTGCGCAGCGTGAACGCGCAGATCGAGTTCCTGCTCAGGCAAGCCGTGGCGCGCCGCCGCGGCGGCGGGCCGGGCCAGGAGCCCTGAGCGCCCGGCTCAGGAGTCGACGAACGCGCGCTCGATGACGTAGTCGCCCGGCGAGCCGATGCGGTCCGATACCTCGAACCCGCGGCCGTCGAGCATCGTGCAGCAGTCGGTGAGCATCGCCTTGCTGCCGCAGATCATGACCCGGTCGGACTGCCGGTCGAGCGGTGCGATGCCGAGGTCCGCGAACAGCTTGCCGCTCTCGATCACCCCGGTGACCCGGCCGGTGTGCACGAAAGGTTCGCGCGTCACGGTGGGATAGTCGACCAGGCGCTCGCGCACGATCTCGCCCATGTACTCGTCCTCGCGCACCTTGGCCACGATCGCATCGCCGTAGGCGAGATCGGTGATGTGGCGCGCGCCGCGCACGAGGATCACCTGCTCGAACCGGTCGTAGACCTCGGGGTCGCGGATCAGGCTCGCGAACGGGGCGAAGCCGGTGCCGGTCGCCAGCATGAACAGGCGCCTGCCCGGGCGCAGGTCGCGGATGACGAGCGTGCCGGTGGGCTTCGCGCTGAGGATCACCGTCTCGCCGGCGCGGATCTCCTTCAGGCGCGAGGTCAGCGGGCCGTTCGGGACCTTGATGCTGTAGAACTCGAGCTCGTCCTCGTGGTTGGCGCTCGCGATGCTGTACGCGCGAACGACGCGACGGCCATCGACGTCCATCCCGACCATGATGAACTGGCCGTTCTCGAAGCGCAGCGAGGGCTCGCGCGTCGTCGTGAAGCTGAACAGCTTGTCGCTCCAGTGACGCACATTCGTCACCGTGGCAGTCATGAACTTCGCCAAGAGCTCTACTCCGGTCCGTACGCCTGATTACAGCCTTTTAGCGTAGCGAGCGGTCCCCGTAGCGTCCGTAAGAGAAACCCCCTACCGCGATGCGAATCGCCCGCATCAGCGATATTCCGGCCTGTAGCGAAAGACGGGCAGCGTCTCCAGCAGGGGTTTCGGCTCGAGCCGCGACTGCCGGCGCCGGATCGGATCCGCGACCGGTCGTGGCGCGGGGAACGAGACGGCCGGAGGCTCCTGGCCCCGGCGCGCCGTGTACAGCAGCGGCAGTTCGGCCGCCGTCTGCAGACGGCGGCGCCCGTCGGGACCGGGGCTGGCGAAAGCGACGTTCGCGCGCACGTTTTCGTAGTGATCGCGCACGAGCGCTACGTGCTGCTCGGCGGCCGGCAGCGCTGCGAGCCGGGCGAGGTCCGAGGAGGCGCGCGGCCCTTCCGCATGGGACAGCATCGCCGCGACGTCCCCGGCGCGCTTGCGATACACGCTGCGCGTGCGCGCGCGCGTGTAGGCGACGCGGATCGGGTCGGTCTCCAGCACCGGGATGCGCCGGTACGCGGCGAGCAGGTTGAGGTCGCTGCGCTGCAGGCTGCGCAGGATCGCGCGGATCAGCGGCACGGCGCGCGTGCCGTCACCGTCGGGTACGCGGATGCGCTGGTCCTGCAGTGGCGCGCACACGTACTTCAGCGTCGCCTTGGCCTCGTTGACGGCGCGGGCAAGGTCGACCACGCCCTTCGGTGCGCCGACCACGCCGAGGCACACGACGGACGTCCCCGGAGCATCGTCCATCTCGAGGTCGATCGCGGTATACGCCTCGACCGCCCGCCGCATCGCGACCCCGGCAGAGGCGGCGCCGTCGATCCGGAGCCAGGCGGACCGGGAGTGCCCGAGCGCGGTCGCGAAGCGCTCCAGGCGCCTCTCGAGCGACCTGAGCGCCTTCGCGACCGCGAGCCTGCGTTCATCCGTGGCCGCAAGCTCAGTCACGGGCCCGGCCCCGGGCGTGGGCCCATCCATCCATGGTCATGAAATGCATCGAAGTCCAGACCGCATGCGGCGCGCTTTGTGCGTCGTATGTATACCACGGCACTCGTCCCTGATTTCCAGAACCCACCCGGACGTGGCCCGCGCTAGCCGTGCGAGCTTTCGCGCGGCTCCCGGGCCGGCAGGGAAAGCACCCTGCGACCGCCGATGCGCGCGAGCCTCCGTTCCACCGCCTCGAGCACGCTGTCGAAGTCGAGCCCGGAATCCCGCAGGACCTCGTCCCGCGTGCCGTGCTCGCCCCAGCTGTCCGGATGCCCGAGCGTCATGACCCGGGTCATCACGTCATGGGCGGCCAGGCACTCGAGGACCGCGCTGCCGGCGCCGCCCGCGACCACGTTGTCCTCGAGCGTCACGACGAGGTCGTGGGCACGTCCCGCGCCGAGCACGGCGGCGACGTCCAGCGGCTTCACGAAGCGCATGTTGATGACCGTCGCGTCGAGCCGTTCGCCGACCTTGAGCGCGGTCTCGAGCATCGTGCCGAAGGCGAGCAGCGCGCAGCCGCTGCCGGTGCGGACCGTCTTGGCGGTCCCGAGCTGCATCACGTCGGTGAGCAGCGAGCTCGCCGCCCCGATCGTCGCGCTGCGCGGGTAGCGGACTGCACTGCAACCGCCGCCCAGGAACCCGGTGCTCAGCATGCGCCGCATCTCCACGGCATCGGACGGCGCCATGACCGTCATCCCCGGGATGCAGCGCAGGAAGGACAGGTCGAATGTCCCGGCATGGGTGGCTCCATCGGGGCCGACGACGCCGGCGCGGTCGATCGCGAACATCACCGGCAGGCCCTGCATCGCGACGTCATGGATCAGCTGGTCGTAGCCGCGCTGCAGGAACGTCGAATAGATCGCCACGACCGGCTTCAGCCCCTGCGCGGCGAGACCCGCGGCGAGCGTGACCGCGTGCTGCTCGGCGATGCCGACATCGAAGTACCGATCCGGGAAGCGCTTGGCGAACTTCACGAGGCCAGAACCCTCGCGCATCGCCGGCGTGATCGCGACCAGCTTCGGATCGTACTCGGCCATCTCGCAGAGCCAGTCCCCGAACACCTGAGTGTAGGTGGTCGGCTGCGTGGAATTGCTGACGATGCCGAGCCTCGGGTCGAAGCGGGTGACACCGTGGTACGCGACCGGGTCTTCCTCGGCAGGCGCGTAGCCGGCCCCCTTTCGGGTCACGACATGGACGAACCGCGGGCGACGGCAGTCGCGCGCCGCGCGCAGCACCTCGAGCAACGCCGGCAAGTCGTTGCCGTCGACGGGACCGAAGTACTCGAAGCCGAGATCGCCGAACAGGCGACCGGCGGCGGCGCGCTTGGCGAGCTCGTTGTTGCCCTGCAGGTAGTCGTGCAGCGCACCGACGTTCGGCGAAATCGACATGCCGTTGTCGTTGAGCACGACCATCAGGTCGCACTCGGTGGCGCCGGCGTGGTCGATCGCCTCGTAGGCGAGGCCGGCGGTCATGCCGCCATCGCCGATGATGGCGATCGTGCGGCGGTTCTCGCCCGCCTTGGCGCTGGCGATCGCCATCCCGAGGGCGGCGCTGATCGATGTGCTCGAATGCCCGGCGCCGAACGTGTCGTAGGGGCTCTCGTCGCGCCGCAGGAACCCGGACAGGCCACCGCGCTTGCGGATGGTCGCCAACCGGTCGCGTCGGCCTGTGAGGATCTTGTGCGGATAGCACTGGTGGCCGACGTCCCAGACGAGCAGGTCGTGGGGCGTGTCGAACAGGTAGTGGAGCGCAACCGTGAGCTCGACGGTGCCGAGTCCGGCGGCGAGGTGACCGCCGTTGCCGGCCACGGTGTTCAGCATGAACCCGCGCAGTTCCGCCGCGAGCGGTGCCAGTTCGGACTCCGGCAGCGCGCGCAGGTCCGCCGGGCTGTCGATCGTGCCGAGCAGGCGATTCTCTTGTTCTTGTGTCACGGCCCCACTCCCCTGCAATTCAAACCGGTTCTTCGACGTGCGCATGGATCGGCGTCGCGACACGAGACTCGGCGCCTCGCGTCGGCCGGCGATCGAGCAACTTCCACAGCAGTTCGATCCTGACCGGGACGACCAGCGCGAGATGCTCGAGCGCCCCGAGCGCGAGCAGCGTCGCGAGCAGCGTCGCACCGGCGCGGCCAAATGCGTCGGTCGCCGGATCCGCGGCCTTCAGGCCTTCGTAGATCGCGAGCCCCGCACCGGCGAGGACGGAGACCGGCAGCAGTGCATTCATGCGCCGGCGACGGAAGAAGCTGGCGAGGTACGCCAGGTGCGGCGGCAGCAGGCTCTCGCCGAGGTTCGCGACGCCGAGGAACAGGTTGAGCTTGGCGCTCTCGCGCATGCCCCAGAGGATGATGAAGGCCCAGGCGCCGACCTGGTTCGGGCCACCCCAGGTGAGCCCGATCACGGCGACCGACAGCAGCACGATCGCGAGCTCGTGGTAGAGCAACGCCGCGACACCGTGCCAGAAATGCGGCCAGCCCGAGCATCCCTTGGGGCAGCCGTGGCGGCGCGGGCCTGTGATGTAGCCGGTCAGGAAGCTCATCTCGATCCAGCCCCAGACACCGACCGCGCACGCGAATGCGCAGTATGCGCCCGCCACGGTGACTTCGGTCCGGGACGCGGCAAGCCCGTAGAGCGAGGCCGCCGCGACGCCGGTCGCCGCGGTGAAGCTCCAGGGGAACGTCCGCATCGGCAGCCGGTCGAGGAACAGGATCAGGCCCGTGGCGAACCACCACACGAAGGCGGCGAACAGCGCGGGCATGACGATGGGCGACATTGCGCCGTCGCTTACCAGACGGGCGCCATGCGAACGTCCGCGGGCAGCTCGTTCGGCAGCGGCTTGAGGAAGTACAGCCGCGCGAACGTGAAGGTCGCCCTCAGCGCGAGCACGCCGCGCTTGGCGAGCCCGACGATGCCGCCCTGTTGCTTCGCAGCGGTCGTCGCCAGCGAGATCGCCAGCAGTTTCTTGAGCCCCTTGTGGAATTCGGGATGGTCGAGGTCGAGCGCGACCGGGAACACCTGGCTCGTGCACGCCGAGGTGATCTTGAAGACCTCGAAATCATATTCTGTCGCGTCGAGGCCGAGCGCGCCGTGCAGCTCCGGGCGCGCGTGGTCGCGGACGTACATGGTCGCGAACACGGCCAGCACGAAGAAGCGGATCCACAGCTTGTTGTAGCCGGCCAGCAGCTTCGGCTGTGCGCGCATCAGGATCGCGAACGCCTCGCCGTGGCGGAACTCATCGTTGCACCAGCGCTCGAACCAGTGGAAGATCGGGTGGAAGCGCCTTTCCGGATGGCGCTCGAGCTGCCGGAAGATCGAGATGTAGCGCGCGTAGCCGATCTTCTCGGACAGGTAGGTCGCGTACATGATGAACTTCGGGCTGAAGTACGTGTATTTCTTGTCCTTGCGCAGGAACCCGAGGTCCACCGCGAGGCCGAAGTCCTTCAGGGACTGGTTGATGAAGCCGGCGTGGCGGGCTTCGTCGCGCGCCATGTACCCCATCAGGTCCTTGATGTCCTTGCTCTGCGACGTGCGCTTGATGTCGCTGTAGAGCACGCAGCCAGAGAACTCCGCGGTGACGGAGCTGACCAGGAAGTCCAGGAACTCCTGGCGCAGCGCGGGCGGCAGCTCGCGGATCTGCGCGGTGAACTCGGCGTTGCGTTCGAAGTGGTTGCGGTTGGAGTCGCCCCCGAATTCCGCAATCAGCGCGTCGAACTCCCTGCGCACCGGCTCGAGGTCGATCTTGTCGAACGCATCGTTGTTCGTACGGTAGAACCGCGGCGTGAGCAGCGTGTTCGACTTCGCGAGGGTGGTGGCATCTTCAGCCGTATTGATCGCGAGTACCGAGCTCATGGGCTTCCCTTTCGTGTCGATCAGCGGGACGGCGTCGTCGCCGTCATCAGGTTGGAAAAGACCGCCGTATTGGTCGGACCGAATACTTCGAGGTCGATGTGGCGGCTGGTCGTGGGGTCGTCTAGCGAGAGCCTGCCATCGGCCCAACGCGTGAGCGTGAACGGCACGTCGGCACCAAACGACTCGCGCTTGCGCTCGCGCGCGAGCCCGCGCAGCGTCGCGCGGGCGAATGCATTGGTACCGGGCGCGAACGTCGAGATGACCTGTCCGACGTCGGCGTCCCAGACCTCGACGGACCCGTTCACCTGGTCCGCGAAGCGCAGGTGGCGCACCTGGATCGCGGTCGATGCCGGCACGTGGGTGGTGCCGAAGCCCGTGCGCTTCGCGACGCCGGCGAGGATCGTGGTGCCGAGCACCAGCACGGCAGCCGTGACCAGCGCGAATCGCGGGACGTCGTTCTGGTGCCGGGGGTGGCTCACGGACACCTCAGGCCGCAACCGTGTTGGGGAGGCGAACCGTCTTCGTCGCGAATCGGGCCGTCGACGCCGCTTCGTTCGCCGGCGACGAGGACTCGGCCAGCGCCTCGCCTAGGATCTTCGCGACCGCGGCGACGCCAGGGACCGCGCGCAGGGTCGGCTCCGGCATCGTGTACCGGCCCGGCCGGACGTGCGGCCAGTTCAGCAGGTATCCGATCCGGGTTCCCTTCTGCAGGCGGAGCGAGATCTGGCCGGTGCCGTCCGCGAATTCCTTGAACGCGGCGCCCTCGACGGCGCTGAATGGCAGGTTCAGCGTCAGGCCGACGGAGATGCCGTGGCGGATTGCGACGCGGCGATTGGTGACGGTGTAGATCGTCGCGCCGGCCGACAGCCACGCGAGCGCCGCAAGAACACCGATCGCGATCAGCGACAGCGTGCCCGACGAGGCGGTGGCCGACACGACGTCGGCCAACGGCGCCCCTTCGCTCGCGAGCCAGACGGCGCGCAACGCTACCATGCCCGCGAGATATCCCGCGACCCAGGGCATGCGGAACGCCCCGCGCGCGAGCGACTGCCAGCGGGGAGTCCCCTGCCAGAGGAGGCGCTCGCCGGTAGGGAGCGGTCCGGGCAACCCCGGTACTTCCTCGAAGTCGTCGTGGCTCATACCTGCGGTCCCAGGCGGCTCGGCTCCGCGTAGAGGATGCCGCCGCCGTAGTAGGCGGAGATGCGGTCTTCCTCGAGGCGGGTGACCTGGTCCGGGTTGCCGTGCGCCGGCACGCCGTCGAACTGGCCGCCAAGGATCGCATGCACGTGCAGCGCGTCGTTCTCGACGTCGAACTTCGCGAAGCCACTGGGCAGCAGGACGTGCCGGCCCGAGGCGACCGCGACCTCGATGTAGCGGATCTGCGGCTCGGAGCGATCGATCCACAGGTCCGTGATAGTGCCGCCGGTCTTGCCATCGGCGCCGATGACGGGCCAGCCGCGCGGATCCTTGTCCTTGGAGTCGATGTGGAAGTCCGTCGCGACGCGCAGCGGCACGATCTTCGGCAATCCCTCGAGCGTGACGTCCGGAACCGGCTGGCGCTCAGAGTAGGACGCGGGGCCCACGGCATCGCGCATCGGATCGCCGGTGGGCTGCAGCGCAGCCCCGAGGTGCGGCGACGTCGGCAGCGCGGCCACCGGACGGCGATCCGGTGCGTTGCGCGGCACCGAGACCGTCGAGCCGTCGGCGAGCAGGTACGTCTTCGGCTTCGGCACCAGCGGGAAGCCCTGGACCGAGACGCGGTCCGTGCTCGAGGTCCGATCCGAGTCCAGTGGGTACCCTTCGCGCTTGTCCTCGCGACGCAGGTAGATGATGAGCCCAGCGAAGAACAGCCAGAAGGCGTACAGCATCAGCTGGGCAACGTCGATGTAATTGGTGATTGCACCGCGCATGGCAAACCTCACATGCCCGCAGGGCGGGCGGAATACTCGTTGAACGCCGCAGAACGAAGCATCGTCCCGCCCGTGTACGCGCTTCGGACCAGCGGCCCGAGCGCGGCGAGCGTGACGAACAGGAGCAGGAATTCGGTCAGGTAGACGACGCCGTATCCGGCCTCGGGTCCGGTCAGGGTCTCGCCGAGCGAGCCATCCGCCGCGAGCAACGCAACCGCGTCGCGGATCGCGCCGCCGAGCGCGATGGCAACCCCGGCCATGGTCGCCTGCACGGCGCCCCATGCACCGAGCGCCAGGCCACCGTCACCGTGGGTCTCGCGGGACATGGCACCGGCCAGCGTGCCGGCCGCGAACAGGCCGGCACCAAATCCATTCAGCAGCACGCCCGCCTGGAACAGCAGCACGGAGCCCACTGGGGCCGCGATCGCGACGGCCGGGAATCCGAGGAAGCCGGCGAGCACGCCCTGGCCGGCGACCCGGAACGGATCGCGTCCGCGGCCGAGTTCGCGGGCGGCGTACGCGAACGCCAGCAGCATGCCACCGGCCATGAGTGCGGTCAGGCGCGTCGTCGAGCCGACGCCGAGGTGGAGGACCTCGCCGCCATAGGGCTCGAGGACGATGTCCTGCATGTTGAACGCCGCCGTGCCGAGACCCACTGTCGCGAGGAAGCGCAGCGCGCCGGGCTCGGCCGCATAGCGACGCCAGGACGCACGGAACGGCTCGCGTGCCGGCGGCGATTCGCCACGCTCCAGGTTGCGCGGCTCCTGCTTCCACAGGGCGACGACATTGAGCGCGATCGTCAGCACGGCCGAGCCCTGGATGACCTGGATCAGGCGCAGTTCGCTGAAGTTCGCGAGCAGCTGGCCGCAGACGAGGCCAGCGGCCACCATGCCGACGAGCAGCATCGAGTACATGAGCGCCACGACCTTGGGCCGCACTGCCGCGGGAGCAAGGTCGGTCGCGAGCGCCAGCCCCGCGGTCTGCGTCACCTGCAGGCCGCCGCCCACCAGCAGGAAGGCGATCGAGGCGGCCACGTAGCCGAGTGCCGGGCCCGCGTGGGTGTCGCCCGACAGGATGATCAGCGCGAAGGGCATGATCGCAAGTCCGCCGAACTGAGCCAGCGAGCCGAACCAGATGTACGGCACCCGCCGCCAGCCGAACGCGGACACATGGTTGTCGGAGCGATGACCGATCAACGCGCGGAAAGGCGCGAGAACGAGTGGCACCGCCACCATCAGCGACACGAGCCAGGCCGGGACCTTCAGCTCGACGATCATCACGCGGTTGAGCGTGCCGACGAGCAGGACGGTCGCGACACCGACGGTCACCTGGAACAGGGCGAGGCGCATCAGCCTCGCCATCGGCAGCTCCGCGGTCGCCGTGTCGGCGAACGGCATGAACCGGGTACCGACCCGGCTCCAGAGCAGCACTGCCTGTTCAGTGAAGCGGCTCATCTATCTCTTCAGTTCGAGGGCCTGGGACGTGTAGAACCCGCTGACGATGCGGCGCGTCCGCGCCACCTGCCAGCCCGCGCCGGTGCCGACGCGGGTGAGCTCGCGGCTGAGCGCGACTTCGCCCACTGGCTCGATGGCAGGAGCACGATCCCCACCCTTCGGCAGCAGCCGACCGACGGCGTGCATCAGCGTCAGGGCCGGCGTGCGCGGCGCGAAGGTCATCACGAGCGATGCCCGCGTGCGCGCCATGAGGCTCGACGCCACGGCGACGACGTCCGCGAGCGGATAGTGGATCAGCGAGTCCATCGCGACGATGTGGTCGAATTCGCCGAAATCCGCGCTCTGCATGTCGCCGACCCGGAAGTCGATGGAGCCCGGGGCCAGGTCCTTCGGCGCGCGCTCACGACCCAGTTCGACGAGTGTCGGCGAGATGTCGACCGCGACGACCGCCGCGCCGCGGCGGGCCATCTCGACGGACAGCGCGCAGGTGCCGCAGCCGGCATCGAGTACGCGCCGACCGCTCAGGTCCTCGGGCAGCCACTCGAGGAACGTGTCGCGCATCGAGTTGCGCCCGGCGCGCACGGTCTCGCGGATGCGGCTGACCTTGACGTCGGACGTCAGTCGCTTCCAGTGCTCGACCGCCGTGCGATCGAAGTACGTCTGCAGCTCGCCGCGACGCTGTGTGTACGTGTTGCTCATGGGTTCAGTCGAATCCCAGCAGGTCGAAGATGTCGCGGTCCTTGAGGGGCGAGGCATCCTGCGGATCGCCGCCATCCCACAGGGTCTGGGCGAGGCGCAGGTATTCGTTCTGCACGGCCTCAAGTTCCGGCGACGGCTCCATCTCGAACAGCGTCGCCTTCTTCAGGCGGCTGCGACGGATCACGTCCAGGTCTGGGAAGCGGGCCATCGTCTTCAGGCCGACGCGGTCGTTGAAGCGGTCGATCTGGTCGGTCGCGGCGCTACGATTGGCGATCACGCCGCCCAGGCGGACGTTGTAGTTCTTCGACTTCGCCTTGATGGCCGCGACGATGCGGTTCATCGCGAAGATCGAGTCGAAGTCGTTGGCTGTCACGATCAGGGCGCGGTCGGCGTGCTGCAGCGGCGCGGCGAATCCGCCGCACACGACGTCACCCAGCACGTCGAAGATCACGACGTCCGTATCCTCGAGGAGGTGGTGCTCCTTGAGGAGCTTCACCGTCTGGCCGACGACGTAGCCGCCGCAGCCGGTGCCGGCCGGCGGACCACCCGCCTCGACGCACATGACGCCGTTGTAGCCCTCGTACACGAAGTCCTCGACGCGCAGTTCCTCGGAGTGGAAGTCCACCGTCTCGAGGACGTCGATGACCGTCGGCATCAGCTTCTTGGTCAGCGTGAACGTCGAGTCGTGCTTGGGATCGCAGCCGATCTGCAGCACGCGCTTGCCGAGCTTCGAGAACGCGACCGAGAGGTTCGACGAGGTCGTGCTCTTGCCGATGCCGCCCTTGCCGTAGACGGCGAAGACCTTGGCGCCGCCGATCTTCAGATCGGGGTCTAGCGGGACCTGGACGCTCCCTTCACCGTCCGGGCGCGTGGCGCGGACCTTGATGGAGTTCGCGGGGATCGTGACTGCGTTCAAGCGGCTATTCCTTCGAAGACGCCTTCCAGGCGGTCTTCCAGTTCCTCGCCAGCACGACGCAATGCCTCGAGCATTTCGTCGTCAGGCTTCCAGTACTGGCGCTCGTGCGCCTCGAGCAGCCGGTTCGCGACTTTCGCGGACGCGGTGGGATTGAGCTGCGCGAGTCGCTCGCGCATCTCTGGATCAAGAATGAAGGTCTTCGTCAGCTGCTCGTAGACCCAGGGTGCGACTTCGCCCGTGGTTGCCGACCAGCCCATCGTGTTGGTGACGTGCACCTCGATCTGCCGCACGCCCTCGTAGCCGTGCTTCAGCATGCCTTCGTACCACTTCGGGTTCAGCATCCGGGTGCGGGTCTCGAGCGACACCTGCTCGGCGAGCGTACGCACCGTGCCCGTACCCTGCGTGTCGTCGCCGATGTACACGGGGGCCGCCGTTCCGCCCTTGGCGCGGCGCACTGCGCGGCTGATGCCGCCGAGCGTGTCGAAGTACGTGTCGACGGTCGTGACGCCGAGCTCGACCGAGTCCAGGTTCTGGTACGTCAGGTCGACCTTCGACAGGACGCTCTCGAGCAGCGCCGCCTGCTGCGCGGGCCTGCCGTTGCGACCGAATGCGAAGCTCTTGCGGCGCGTGTACGTCTCGGCCAGCTCGTCCTCGTCGTCCCAGCGGCCGTTCTCGACCAGGTGGTTGACGTTGGATCCGTATGCGCCGTCCGCATTGCCGAACACGCGCAGCGCCGCGGTGTCGAGGTCGCAGCCATGCTCGGCCATGTGCGCGAGCGCGTGCTTGCGGATGAAGTTGAGCTCGACCGGCTCGTCGGCGGCCGCGGCGAGGTAGGCCGCCTCGGCGAGCAGCTTGATCTGCAGCGGCAGCAGGTCGCGGAAGATGCCGGACAGGCTGATCACGACGTCGACGCGCGGCCGACCGAGCTCGGCGAGCGGCACGAGTTCGGCGCCGGCAAGGCGGCCGTAGCCGTCGAACCGCGGGCGCGCGCCCATCAGCGCCAGCACCTGCGCGAGCGGACCTCCCTCGCTCTTGAGGTTGTCGGTGCCCCAGAGCACGACGGCGATCGATTCGGGGAAGGGCTGGCCATCGGCCTCGTGACGCTCGAGCAGGCGCGTGGCCTGGCGGGCACCGTCGCGGACGGCGGCACTGCTCGGGATCCGGAACGGATCGAAGCCGTGGATGTTGCGACCTGTCGGGAGGATCTCCGGCGTGCGCAGGATGTCCCCGCCCGGCGCCGGACGCACGAAGCGACCATCGAGGGCCGTCAGCAGCCCGTCGATCTCGTGATCCTCGGCGATCAGGTGATCGATCCGCGCGAGCTCGGTCAGGGTCGCGAGCGTGCCCTCGTGATCACCACCGACCGTCAGCGCCGTGGCGGGCGAGGCACCGGCCACTAGCGCCTCGATCGCGGTGCGACTCGGGCAGGTCGTGGGCTCGGCCTCGGCGATCGCCAGCAGCGTGTCGACCCGCTCCTCGGCGGTCGGCACCTGTCCGACGACATGCAGGCCGTGGGGAATCAGCGTGTACTCGAGTTCGAGGACCTGGTCCGCCAGCGCGGCGATGCGCTCGTCGGCCGCCTCCCCCCACGCCGGGGTCGCGGCTGCAAGCTCGGTGGCGGCAGCCTGCGCCTGGATTGTTTCGGCGAGCGACGCGCGCTCGGCCTGCGACGCGGGATCGATCGCGCGCCACCGCTCGATCGTCTCCTTCAGCTCGCACAACCCCTTGTACAGGCCCGAACGGGCGATTGGCGGGGTAAGGTAGCTAACCATCGTCGCTGCAGCGCGGCGCTTCGCGATCGTGCCCTCGGACGGGTTGTTCGAGGCGTAGAGATAGACGTTCGGCAGGTCGCCGATCAGCCGGTCCGGCCAGCATCTGCCCGAGAGGCCCGTCTGCTTGCCAGGCATGAACTCGAGTGCACCGTGCGTGCCGAAGTGCAGCACGGCGCTCGCACCGAAGTCCTCGCGCAGGTAGCGGTAGAACGCGGCGAACGCGTGGGTCGGCGCGAAGCCCTTCTCGAACAGCAGGCGCATCGGGTCGCCTTCGTAGCCGAACGCCGGCTGGACGCCGACCAGCACGTTGCCGTACCGGCGACCCAGCACGTGAAGCGTGCGGCCGTCGCTCTGCTGGCGCCCGGGCGCCGGGCCCCATTGGGCCTCGATGTCGGTGAGCCAGCGCTCGCGGCGCACGTAGTCGTCGACGGGCATTCGGTGGTGGACGTTCGCCATCGCGCCGTACTCGGCGGCGTTGCCCGCGATGATCTGGTCGCGCAGCTCGTCCGCGCTGGCGGGAACCTCGACCTTGTAGCCGGCATCCGCCATGGCGCGGAGCGTCCGGTGCAGGGACTCGAACACGGCGAGGAACGCGGCCGTGCCGGTGTTGCCGGCATTCGGCGGGAAGTTGAACAGCACCACCGCGACCTTGCGCTCGGCGCGCGAGCTGCGGCGCAGCGCGACGAGGCGCGACACGCGGGCGGCCAGCGCGTCCGCGCGCTCGGGGCACGAATGCATGTCGCGGCCCTTCTCGGAGCCTTCGAACTTGCACCTGCGATCGCAGCCAGCGCAGGTCGATCCCGGCGCGCCCGCGCGCCCGCCGAACACGGCCGGCCCGGTCGCACCATCGAGCTCGGGGATCGCCACCATGATCGTGCTCTCGACCGGCAGCAGGCCGCGATCGGAGCCACCCCATTCCTCGAGCGTCTGGAACTCGACCGGGTGCGCCGCAATGTAGGGAACGTCGAGGCCGGCGAGTACTTCCTCGGCGGCCTTGGAATCGTTGTAGGCCGGCCCGCCGACCAGCGAGAACCCGGTCAGCGAGACGAGCGCGTCGATGGTCGGCACGCCGTGCGCCATGAAGTAGTTCTCGATCGCCGGGCGGGCGTCGAGGCCGCTCGCGAAGGCCGGGATGACGCGCAGGCCCTTCGCCTCGAGCGCGGCGACGACGCCATCGTAGTGGCCCGAATTCCCGGCGAGCACGTACGAGCGCAGCACCAACAGACCCACGGTGCCAGCCGGCTTGCCCTTCGGCGTCGGCAACGCCGAGACCTTGTCGGCGATGCGACCGGCGGCGGCCGGGTGGTACACGCCGACGTCGGGATACTCGACCGGGGCTTCGGCCTTGAGCGAGGAACGCAGCCCCTTGCGCGGGCCATCGGCGTAGCGACCGACCAGGTAGCGGGTGAGGTTCGCGACGTTGACGTCGGATCCGGCCAGCCAGTACTGCAGGGTCAGGAAGTAGGCCCGCACGTCCTGCGCGGTGCCCGGCACCCAGCGCAGCAGGCGTGGGATCCGGCGCAGCATCTTCATCTGCTTCATGCCGGTGCTTTCTTTGTCACCCTCGCGGCGCTTGGGCTTCAGCTTCTTCAGGAAACCGAGCGCACCGCTCTCCCCGCCCATCGAGAAGCCCCCCATCCGGGTGAGCTTCATCACCTCGGTCGAGGACATCGCGCAGACCATCGCGTCGCACTGGTCGCGGCGCGCCTGCAGCGCGTCGAGGACCGGCGTGAAGTGATCCTCCATGAACAGCATCGTCGCGACGACGATGTCGCCGGTGGCAATCGCTTCACGGCAGCGCTCGAGCTCCACCGGGTTCGACATGAACTCGGACGCCGCGTGCAGCGAGAGCTTGAGCCCGGGCATCTCGCGACGCAGCGTCGCGGCGGCGCGCTGCGTCGCGCTCGCAAGATGCGAGTCCATCGTCACGATGACGACGTTCACCGGCTGCGCCGGCGAAGTTTCAGCGGCCGAAGTGCGCTTTCGCATCGTAGAGGGTTCCGACGGTGATAGTCGCAACGCCGTTCTCGGCGGCATAGCGCTCGGTGTTCCGGCGCGCCTTGCCCCGCACGAAGAACGGGATCTTCTGCAATTCCTTCTCCGCCTCGGCATCCCAGCCGATGGTCGCGGGCGTGGCCGCGGCGGCAGCTGCCGTCGGCGCGGATGCGGTGACCGCCGCGAGCTGCGGGGCGGGCCGCGAGGCCTGCACGTCCGCGAGGGCTGCGCTCGGCGCGCGCGCCGCGACGGTACCGAGATGCGAGGCTGCGGCTCCATCGTGGAACTCGAAGTCCTCGCGGAACATCGTGATCAGGTGCTCCTCGAGCCCCATCATCAGCGGATGCACCCAGGTGTCGAACACGACGTTCGCGCCCTCGTAGCCCATCTGGGGCGCGTAGCGGGCCGGGAAGTCCTGCACGTGCACCGGCGCCGAGATGACGGCGCAGGGGACGCCGAGGCGCTTCGCGATGTGGCGTTCCATCTGCGTGCCGAGCACGAGCTCCGGGTGCAGCGCCGCGACCGCGCTCTCGACCTCGAGGTAGTCGTCGGTGATCAGCGCCTCGATGCCGTACTTCTCGGCCGCGGCGCGGACTTCACGCGCGAACTCCCGGCTATACGTGCCAAGACCGACGACCGTGAAGCCAAATTCCTCGGCGGCGATCCGGGCAGCTGCGACAGCATGGGTCGCATCGCCGAAGATGAACACCCGCTTGCCGGTCAGGTAGGTCGAGTCGACCGAGCGCGAGTACCAGGGCAGGCGCGTCGCGTCCTCGCCGAGCGCAGGCGTCGGATCCACGCCGGCGAGCTGCGCGACTTCCCGGACGAAGTCACGCGTGGCGCCGACGCCGAGCGGGACCACCGTCGTCGCGGGCTGGCCAAACATCCGCGTCAGCCACTTCGCGGCCTGCATCGCGACTTCCGGGTAGAGGACGACGTTGAAGTCGGCCTCGCCGAGCCGGGCGATGTCGGCCGGGCGCGCACCGGCGGGCGCGACGACCGCGACATCGATGCCGAGCGTCGCCAGCAGCTTGGTGATCTCGACGACGTCGTCGCGGTGGCGGAAGCCGAGCGCCGTGGGGCCGAGGATGTTGCAGCGGGGCCGGCGGGCCGGATCGCGCGCCGCACGCGCGGTGCCGGGCGGCGGCGCCAGCGGGCCAGCGAGCGTGCGGACGACCTGGTAGAAGGTCTCCGCCGCACCCCAGTTTTCCTTCTTCTGGTAGGCCGGCAGCTCCAGCGGCACGACCGGGATCGGAAGGCCCAGCGCGGCCGTCAGGCCACCCGGATCGTCCTGGATCAGCTCGGCGGTGCACGATGCACCGACCAGCAGTGCTTCGGGCTGGAAGCGCTCGTAGGCCTCGCGCGCGGTGGTCTTGAACAGCTCCGCCGTATCGGAGCCGAGATCACGCGCCTGGAACGTCGTGTACGTGACCGGCGGCCGGCGATCGCGCCGCTCGATCATCGTGAACAGCAGGTCGGCGTAGGTGTCGCCCTGCGGCGCATGCAGCACGTAGTGCACGCCCTGCATCGCAGTTGCGATGCGCATCGCGCCGATGTGCGGAGGGCCCTCGTAGGTCCAGAGCGTGAGCTTCACGACACCCCCCTAGACGGCCAGCCGCAGGCGGCGGTTCAGGGGTCGGGCGAAGAGCTCGGCGAGATCGCCCGCCTGCTCGTAGCCATGGATCGGCGTGAACACGAGCTCGATCGACCACTTCGTCGTCAGTCCCTCGGCCTCCAGGGGATTCGCGAGACCGAGGCCGCAGACGACGATGTCGGGCCGTTCGGCGCGGCATCGGTCGAGCTGGTTGTCCACGTGCTGGCCCTCGACGACCTTCGTCCCCTCGGGAAGCAGGGCGAGCTCCGGGGCGAGGTGCTCGCGGTGGAGGTACGGCGTCCCGACCTCGGTGAGCTGCATGCCGAGTTCGCGCGACAGGAAGCGCGCCAGCGGCACTTCGAGCTGCGAGTCCGGGAAGAAGAACACGCGCTTGCCGGCGAGCTGGTCACGGTGGCGGGAGAGCGAGCGCTGCGCGCGCTCGTGGCCGGGGCCCGTCACGGCGGCGAACCGGCCGGGCTCGACGTGCCATTCGGTCGCGGCGGCCTGCAGCCAGGCCGTCGTGCCCTCGGCGCCGAGTGGGAACGGCGCGGGGATCTGCACGGCACCGCGCTCGCCGAGCGCCCGCGCGGTGTCGGCGAGGAAGGGCTGCGCCAGCAGGAAACGGGTCCCCGGGCCCACCGGCGGCAGCTCCGTGGAGCGGCGTGGCGGGAAAAAATTCACGGGGCCGATGCCGAGCGCGGCAAAGAGCCGCCGGAACTGGTCCTCGACTACATCGGGCAGCGCACCGACGACCAGCAGCGACTTCTCGGCGGTCACGGGCAGGGTCGGCGCGAGCGCGGCGAGGCAGGCGTCCTCACCCTGGGTGAACGTCGTCTCGATACCGCTCCCGGAGTAGTTACGGATCCGGACCCGCGGCTCGAAGCTCTTCGACAGGCGCGTGGCCGCGCGCGACAGGTCGAGCTTGATCACTTCGGAGGGGCAGGAGCCGACGAGGAACAGCAGGCGGATGTCCGGGCGTCGCTCGAGCAACTGCGTCACCACCCGGTCGAGTTCGTCGTTGGCATCCGCGAGGCCGGCGAGGTCGCGATCGTCGATGATCGCCGTCGCGAAGCGCGGCTCGGCGAAGATCATCACGCCCGCGGCGGACTGGATCAGGTGTGCGCAGGTGCGCGAGCCAACCACCAGGAAGAAGGCATCCTGGATCTTCCGGTGCAGCCAGATGATGCCGGTGAGGCCGCAGAACACCGCGCGCTGGCCGCGCTCGCTGCGCAGCTGCTGCAACGGCACGAATTCGCTGGCGGCGCTCACCGGGCCCCCGCCGGCAGCGCGTGCAGCTCGTCGCTCTGCTGCAGACGCGCCATCCTCAGCTTCCACACGAATTGCGCCGCATTGACGACGTAGGTCGTGTAGGCGGCGAGGGCGAGGATCATCTGCTGGCGCGGCGCCAGCCACCCCGTGTAGAGCGAGGCGAGGTACGCGGTGTGCAGCGCCAGCACGAGCATGCTGACCAGGTCCTCGAAGAAGAACGCGTGCGCGAACAGCCACACGCCGAACACTTCCTTCTCCCAGATCGAGCCGGTGACCATGATCGTGTAGAGCACGATCGTCTTGACGACGATGGAGATCGTCGCGGCCTCGAGCCCATTGCCGGTCGCGAGGTAGCGCAGCACCAGCACGAGGCTGACGGCGAACACCAGGAACTGGAGGGGGGCGAGGATGCCCTGCACGAGCGTCCACGGGGAACGGTCCCGCCGCACGCGCTCCTCGGCCGTGTAGAGCGCGTAGTTCCGAGCCGTCGGCGAAGCGCGCTTGGGATGCCCGTCAGCCATGATTATTTGTGTCCCCCGAGGCATGAACTTAGACGGGGGGACTCGGCCTGTCAACTAGCTTGGACGTAAAGCGGACTTGACATTTGGCCCCTTCCTGGAGGATCGTCAGGCAAGTGCCAGAAGTGCCTCTTTTGCATTCGGACGGGCCCGGGATGATGATGGGGTCGTGGGAGCTCGGAACGGCAGAAGGGACGGGACCGCGCCCGGTGCGGCCTCGAAGCAGACATGGCCAAATAAATAGAAAACGACGGGGGCTTGCATGAGCACCGACGACCGGGGCGACGCGACGGGGGGTCTTTGCGGCCTCCCCCATACAAATGAATCAGGGTCACCGCGGCCGCGAAGCAGCTCGACGACCCACGACGGGGACGCCGGGCACGCAACGCGCCTGCGACGAACCATCGAGACAGAGATCGTCCCCCGCCTGCTGGCTGCGCGCGGGCGGCTGCCGATGGCGCCGGAGAGTACCCGCCTGGCGCAGTGCGTCGCCTCGGCGGTCGAGCGCCATGTCGCCCCCGGCGACTGCCTCGAGCTGCAGCGACTGCTTCTGGCGCATGAATCGACGGTCGCCGGAGCCTACGTCGAGGCACTGATTGCCCAGGGCGTGCCCCGCGACGAGGTCTACATGGACCTGCTCGTCCCAGTTGCCCGCGGCTTCGGCCAGCTCTGGGAGGACGACGCGGCGGATTTCACGCAGATCACGGTCGCGCTGGGCCGCCTCCAGGTGCTCCTGCACGAACTCGGGCGCGACTCCTGCGAGAGCGCCACGCCCGGACAGGGCATGCGCTCGGTCCTGCTGGTGCCGGTGCCAGGCGAACAGCACACCTTCGGCCTGCTCGTGATCGGTGACTTCTTCAGGCGCCGCGGCTGGAACGTCTGCTGCGAATTCCCGAAGTCGCCCCGCGAAGTCATCGAACTCGCCGCAAACAATCACTTCGACGTCGTGGGCCTGTCGCTCGCCGCGGACCAGAAGGTGGAGGACCTGACAGCGCTGCTGCCCGGCCTTCGCCGCTCATCGCAGAACGGCACGCTTCGGATCCTCGTGGGCGGCCCCCTGTTCCTGCGGCGTCCCGAACTCGCCTGCGAGATCGGCGCGGATGGAACCGCCGAGAATGGCGATCAGGCCGTCTCGGAAGCGGAACGACTCGTCGACAAACTGGACGAAATGCATTGATGCAGGGCATCTTTTGACCTGCTTTTTATTGAACCTGTAATAGAATGCGCGCGGGCGAAATGGACCTGCCTGTCGTGGAGCAAGCCTGATGCCGTTCAGCGCAGCCACCCAGTGGCTGGAAGAGATCGACGCAACGTCCGTCGCGAATCTCATCGCGGCCGCGTCCGATATCGCGCTGATCATCGAGGATGGCACGGCGGCGATCGTCGGCGACGCGACGTTCAGCAACGAAGACCTCGCCCAGGAATTCCGGTCCCGCTGGATCGGCCAGCCGTGGCTGCAGATCGTCACGTCCGAGAGTCGCCCGAAGATCGAGGCCCTGCTCGCCGACGCGGCATCCGGCGCCCCGCTGCGCTGGCGCCAGGTCAACCACCCGTCGCCGAGCGGCGAGGACCTGCCGGTGGTCTACGCCGCCACACGCATCGGCAAGTCGGGACGAATCTTCGCGGTGGGCCGCAACCTGCGTCCGGTCGCCGCGCTCCAGCAGCGCCTGATCGGGGCCCAGCAGTCGCTCGAGCGCGAGTACGGCCGGCTGCGTCAGGCCGAAGCACGCCATCGGCTGCTGTTCCAGGTCTCCGGTGAGGCCATGCTGGTCGTCGATGCCGCGACCCGCCGCATCGTCGAGGCCAACCCCGCCGCCGGCCGGATCATCGGCACCGACAGCCGCGAGCTGACGGGGCGCGGGATCACCTCCGTCTTCGAGGCCCCGGGCCGTCCGGCGCTGGAGGACCTGCTCGCAGGCGTCCGTGCCACCGGGCGCATGGACGCCGGCACCGCCCGTACCGCCAACGGCGAGCGCGAAATGAGCGCCGCGGTCTCGCTGTTCCGCGAGGACCGCGCGTCGTACTTCCTCGTTCGCCTGACCCCGGCGGCCCGGAACGGGCTGGAGCTGGCGATCACCGAGGAACACTCGCTGGTCCTCGACGTCGTGGCGCAGCAGCCCGACGCGTTCCTGGTCACCGACCCGGACGGCCGGATCCAGTTCGCGAACCCGGCTTTCCTCGACATGGTCCAGCTCGCGAGCGAGGAACAGGCCCGCGGCGAGCCCCTCGAGCGCTGGCTCGGCCGCCCCGGCGTCGACTTCAACCTCCTGAACGCGCACCTGCGCGAGCACGGCTCGATCCGCCTGTTCGCGACGACGCTGCGTGGCAGCTACGGCGCGACCGTGGATGTCGAGATCTCCGGCGTCGCGGTCCCTGACGGCGACGACCCCTGCCTCGGCTTCACGATGCGCGACGTCGGCCAACGGGTCGCGACCGAGCGCCTCGGGGCGAAGGCCCGGCCGCGATCGATGGAACAGGTCACGGAACTCGTCGGGCGCGTCCCGCTCAAGGAACTCGTGCGCGAGTCGAGCGACGTGATCGAGCGCCTGTGCATCGAGGCGGCGCTGGAACTCACCGACGACAACCGTGCTTCCGCGGCCGAGATCCTCGGTCTCAGCCGCCAGAGCCTGTACGCGAAGCTGCGCCGCTACGGCCTCGGCGACCTCGCCGACACGACCGACGAGCGCACGCGCCCTTAGCCGCCCCCGCTGGAGGCGACACCTCCTCCCGGCCGCAGTCCTGCGCCATCTGCGCCTGCATGTCCTGCAGCCGGCCGGTTGCGCCTGCCGGCTGCGCCCGACCCCGGCGGCGCTGCGCCGAACCGGGGTGATAAACTCCGCCCCCGCGTGCGCCGCATGGCGCCGCGCGGTCCAGCGTCGAACGTCCCCGAGGTGTGACTTTCATGAAGGTATTCGCGAACGCCGTCGACGCCCTGAAGGGCGTGACCTTCGACGGCATGACCGTGATGGCGGGGGGCTTCGGCCTCTGCGGCATCCCCGAGAACGCTATCGCGGCGCTGCGTGACTCGGGGGCCCGCAACCTGACCGTCATCAGCAACAACGCGGGCGTCGACGGCTTCGGCCTCGGCCAGCTGCTCGCGACGCGGCAGATCAAGAAGATGATCAGTTCGTACGTCGGCGAGAACAAGTTGTTCGAGCAGCTGTACCTGTCGGGCGAACTGGAACTCGAGTTCAATCCGCAGGGCACGCTGGCCGAGCGGATCCGCGCCGGGGGCGCCGGCATCCCCGGCTTCTATACGAAGACCGGCGTCGGCACGCTCGTCGCTGAGGGCAAGGAGCACAAGGTCTTCAATGGCCAGAACTACGTCCTCGAGACCGGGCTCGTCGCGGACCTCGCCATCGTGCACGCGTGGAAGGGCGACCGCGACGGCAACCTCGTCTTCCGCCGCACCGCCCGCAACTTCAACCCGATGATGGCGACCGCCGGCAAGGTCACGGTCGCCGAGGTCGAGGAACTGGTCGAGGTGGGTTCCATCGATCCGGACCACATCCACACCCCCGGGATCTTCGTGCAGCGGATCTTCCAGGCCACGGGCCTCGAGAAGCGGATCGAGCAGCGCACCGTGCGCAAGAGGAGCTGAGCCATGCCCTGGAATCGTGACGAACTGGCGATGCGCGCGGCGAAGGAGCTCCGGGACGGCTTCTACGTCAACCTCGGTATCGGCATCCCGACGCTGGTCGCGAACTACATCCCCGCCGGGGTCGAGGTGACGCTGCAGTCGGAGAACGGGATGCTCGGCATGGGTCCGTTCCCGGTCGAGGGCGAGGAAGATCCGGACCTCATCAACGCCGGCAAGCAGACCATCACCGCGCTGCCGAAGACGAGCTACTTCTCGAGCGCGGACAGCTTCGCGATGATCCGGGGTGGCCACATCGACCTCGCGATCCTCGGCGCGATGCAGGTCTCAGAGAAGGGCGACATCGCGAACTGGATGATCCCTGGCAAGATGGTCAAGGGCATGGGCGGCGCCATGGATCTCGTGGCGGGCGTCAAGCGCGTGGTCGTGGTGATGGAACATGCGGCGAAGGACGGCACGCCGAAGATCCTGCCCGCCTGCGACCTGCCGCTGACCGGCCGTGCCTGCGTCAACCTGATCATCACGGACCTCGGCGTCTTCGACGTGACCCGTGAGGGGCTGAACCTGATCGAGATCGCGCCGGGCGTGACCCTCGAGACCATCGCGGCCCGAACCGCGGCGCCCTACACGGTGGCGCTGTCGTAGCAACGGGAGAGCGCGGCGCGGGGCCGGCACGAGCGCCGACCTCCCGCGCACCTCCTCGGCTGACCCCCGCACTCGGCGTCGCTTCGGCGCGCCAACCTGCTGGAGGATGGCAACCGAGGCCGCGACCCAAGACCAGAAACGCATTTCGCATCCGGAGCGGCGCATGACCACCTTCCCCGTCGATCTCGTCCGCCGCCAGTTTCCGGCGCTGGCAAGCCCGGCGGTCTTCCTGGACAACCCCGCGGGGACGCAGGTCCCCCAATCCGTCATCAGCGCGGTGAGCGCCGCCCTGTCAGGTGCCGCGAGCAACCTCGGCGGCCAGTTCACGGCCTCCCGCGCTGCCGACGCGATTTGGGCGCAGGCGCACGAGGCGATGGCGGACCTGCTCGGCGCCGCCTCCGGCCGCGAGGTCATCCTCGGCCAGTCCATGACCATGCTGACCTTCCACATATCGAGATCCCTCGGTCGCGACTGGGGGCCCGGGGACGAGATCATCATCACGCGCATGGACCACGAGGGCAACGTGGCACCGTGGATCAGGATGGCGGAAGACCGCGGCGTGACCATCCGCTGGCTGCCGTTCAACCGGGACACGTGGCGGATCGAGCCGGAGAACCTGGCCCCGCTGCTGAACGAGCGCACGCGCCTGCTGGCCCTCAACTACGCCAGCAACCTCACCGGATCGATCAACCCTGTCGCGGAGTTGACCCGAATGGCCAAGGCGGCCGGCGCCCTCGTCTACGTCGATGGCGTGCAGTCCGTGCCGCACGTGATGGCGGACGTGCAGGCACTGGGCTGTGACTTCCTCGCGTGCTCGTCGTACAAGTTCTTCGGCCCGCATCTGGGCGTCCTCTGGGGCCGAGAGGCGCTGCTCGCCGACCTCTACGCCTACGCGGCGCGCTGCGCGCCGGTCGACCCGCCCGGACGGCACGAACTCGGGACGCCGCAGACGGAGCTCTTTGCAGGCCTCGCGGCGACCGTCGACTACTTGGCATGGCTCGGCGAACAGGTTGGCGCGAGCGGACCACGCCGGGCGAGGATCACGGCGGCCTACGCGGCCGCGACGGCGTACGAAATGCCGATCGCGCAGCAGTTGATCGACCGACTGCGAAGGATCCCGGGCGTGCAGGTCCAGGGCATCACCGACGCCGCAAGGCTGTCCGAGCGCGTGCCCACGGTCTCCATCACGCACGCACGCCACCGGAACTCGGAAATCGCCGGCGCACTTGGCCGCCAGGGCATCAACGTCTGGTCTGGACACAACTACGCGTACGAGGTCGCCCGGTACCTCGGCCTGGACGAGTCGGAGGGCGTGCTGCGGATCGGCCTCGCACACTACAATACCGTGGACGAGGTCGAGCGCATCGTCGAGTCGCTGCAGGTAATGCTCGCGTGACCCGCCGGCGCAACCCGCGCCGGGCCGCCGTCACTCCGAGTTGGTTTCCCGGCCAAACCGATAGTTGACTCGCAGGCCGATCACGCGCGGTTCGTTGGTCGTTGCGCGCAAGTCGTAGTTGCCCGTGTTGCTGTAGATGATCGCGTTCTTGTCAGCAAGGTTGCGGACGTAGAGCTCCGCAAGCCAACGACCGCCTTCCGGGTTTATTCCAAGGCGCAGGTTCATCAGGGAATAGCCCGGTTGATCGATCCGACCGAAGCCATTCGAGCCGGCGACATGAAGGTCGTTCCACATGTCGCCCTTGTGGGCGACGTCGAACTGCGCATAGCCGGTCAGCGCCGATGTCAGCGGATGCTGGTAGCGGACGTTCATGCTGTAGCTGAAGTACGGCACGAACGGCAGTCGCTCGCCGATGTTGCCCTGAAACGTATCGTACTGGCTCCCGATCAGATGCGAGTCCGTATAGCTACCGGCGGCCTGGAACGACCAGTTCTCGTTCGGCTTAAGCTCGACGTTCGACTCGACGCCGTAGACGCGCGCGTTACCGACGTTGACATTGAAGCTGCTCGATGGACAGATGTTGACGTCGTAAATCAGTGTCTGCAGATCCTTCCAGTTCATCAGGTAGGCAGCCCCGTTGAACAGGAACCGCCCGCCGAGGCTGGTCGACTTCCAGCCGACTTCGAAATTGTTGAGCGTGTCGGGAACGTACTTGTGGGGTGCGCCATTCGTATAGCAGCCGTCGGGGAGGCCTGAATTCGCCCCACCATCACGGAAACCCTGGGACATGTCGGCGTAGAACAGGAGATGCTCGGTCGCCTTGTAGTTGATTCCGAACTTTCCATTGAGCTTGTGCGAGGAATCGAGGGACGTAGACGGCAGCGCCGCCGGCACGTAGGCGAACTGCCCGTACGGACTGAAGTAACTGGAGTTCGAGCTGAAATACACGGCACCGGCCTCGACGTTGAGCCGATCGGTAATGTCATAGCTGATGTTCGCGAACTCGGTGGTCTGCAGGTAGTCCGATCGCGTGCGGTAGGCGTACCAGATCCCGGGCGCTAGCGAGGACCCGGTGGTTCCGTAGTAATTGTTGTAGTACTGGAATGCTGCGCTGCTGGCATTCAAACCCGGCATATAGAACGTGCTACCCGAATCCTTGTCACGGGTCTTCTCCCAGTACAGCCCCGCCAACCAATGGAAGCGGCCGCCGGGCTTCGATGCGAGGCGCAACTCGTTCGACCAGCGTTCCGGATTGGAATGGTACTCATAGAACTGCACCGGCACGTTGCAGCCGGTAAATGGCCCGCCCCCGTACCATGGATCGGACTGGCACGTGAACGCCTCCGGCCAACCGCCGACGAGATTCGGGAAACCAGACGGCGGTGGAAGTGGGCTGTAGTTTTCCACGTACTGCGAATATTCGTTGTTCTGGCGCGTGGGTAGTGACCAGTAGGTACTGGCGAACACCAGATCGCCGATGCCGACATCGCCGTCGACATGCAGATCCAGCATCTTGGCTTCGTAGCGATGGGACTCCGGCCCGAAGCGCGAGACCGTGCGCGGCCCGAAGTTCGTCAGATCCTCGTCCCACGCGCCCTGTGTCGCCTGGCGCTGGAACATCAACGTCAACGTCGCGCTCCACGCCTCGTTCGCGACACCCTTCAGCGCCAGGCGGCCACCCTCGACGTGCGCCGTGTTGTACTGGTTGCGGGCCCATGCGGAATTGTCGGACATGGTCCCGTTGACCCAGGTTCGCGTGGTCAGCTTGTTGTTGATGAAGCCACCGTGGTTATCGCTGAAAGCGGACAGGCGCAACCCGAGCACACCATCGATCAGCGGCAGGTTGAGGAAGCCTTCATACGTCGCGTTGGTGGTCCCGCCCTTGATGGAGCCCACGTCGACGTCGATCCCCGCGCTGAATGCATGCACGTCCGGCTTATTCGTGATGTAGCGGACGGCACCCGACATCGAGCCGGCACCGAAGGTCGTGCCCTGCGGTCCGTTCAGGACCTCGATTTGCGCGATGTCGTACAGGTGCAGGTCCGGCTGCGTTCCGAACCAGCTCGTCGACATGTCGTCGACGAAGAATCCAGTCGCCGAGCTGTTGGCGTAGTTCGGATTGCTGCCGTCGGATACGCCGCGCATCACGAAGAGCTGGGTCCCGGGGCCAACGCTGATGAAGGAGATCGACGGTACCTTCTCGGCATAATCGTCGAACTGGGCGATGCCGAGGTTCTGGATATCCTTCTTCGTGAAGGCATTGATGCTCAGCGGAACGTCCTGCAGGTTCTCTTCCCGCTTTCGGGCCGTGACGACCACCTCCTCGAGCACGCTACCGGCGGACGCGGAACTGGCGGCGACAGCCTGACCGCGCGGCACGGCGAGCGCCAGCACCGAGGCGACCGCGACTCCGATACGGGATCTCAGGGTAGTGAGCTGGGGTGGCCTCGCGCCAACCGGACTATGTGGCTTGGCGACCGACTTGCGTGTACGCATTGCTTCCTCCGGCGGGCGTTGTTTTTGCCCGCGGTCGGGCTGGCCCATGCAGCGATCATCGTCGCAGCCGATGTCCGGCGTCAATCTTGCGATTGCCTGCGCATCCCTCAGCGCAAGACAGGCGGCCACTCAAGCGATTGGAATCGTTCCACCGCGTCGCCGAGCGCCTTGCGCAGCGGCTCAAGCTCGGCCTCGAAGTGGCGCCAGTAGCCTACGCCGGAGCTGTAGATGGGTTGGCGCACCTGCTCCGCACTCGCCGTCCTCACGGACCGACGGGTTTCGTGGAAGGCGAGGCAGGCGGGCTCGAATTCAAGCTGGCAGTGCTCGAGCAGGCGGCGAATCTGGATCTCTGGGTCCCGGACCAGCTCTTCATACTGCATCCGAAGCACCTTGCCCGGGAGCACGTTGTCCCAGTGATCCATCAGGGACAGGTAGCATCGGTAATAGCGCCCCAGGTCGTCGAGATCGTAACTGAACGTCTGGCCCTCGGCGAAGTGCTGCTTGAACGTGCTCAGGCAGCAGTCCATCGGATGACGCCGGGCGTCGATGATGGTGGCGTTCGGCAGGATCAGGTGGATGAGCCCGACGTGGCTGAAGTTGTTGGGCAGCTTGTCGGTGAAGCGCTCCAGGCCCTGGCGCAGCGGCGCCGTCTCGTCCAGGTAGCGGCGCCCGAACGTCCCCAGGCGATCCGGGGCCAGCTCGCCGATTCGTTCCGGGTAGCCGTTCCTGCCCGGCGCGAGATCATCGATGTCGCGCACGAAATTGAGGATGTTGGGCAGCTCCATCGTGCCTTCGACCCTGGAGTGGCTCGCGAGAATCTGCTCGACCAGGGTCGAGCCGGATCGCGGCAAGCCAACGATGAAGATCGGTGCTCGTCCAAGCTCGCCTGAGCCGCCTCGCGCGGCCAGGAACGCCCGACTGAAGAACGCCCGGATCCGCTCGGTGCGGCGCTCGAACGCGCCGATGTCGAATGGCGCGTCCCGCCGCCGCCGCGAATTGCCTGCGGCGTAATGGGCGAAGGACGCCGAATACTGCTCGCGCTGCTCGAATGCCTTGCCGAGCGCGAACTCGAGCTGCGCATCGCCCGTCCCGTCCCGGTGATCGTCGGCGAGCAGCTCCTGCATCGCCTCGACTTCCGCATCGCCGAAGCGGTAATTCTTGAGATCGGCAAGGCTCCAGTATGCTTCGGCACAGGTTGGCTGCACCTGGATTGCCCGCTTGTAGGCCGCCTCGCTTTCGACACGGCGTCCGAGCGTCTTGAGCACGTGACCGATGGACGTGTGCAGTTGTACTTCGCCGGGATGGAGGCGCGCGGCCTGCTCGTACGCGGCGAGCGCCTCCTCCTGGCGCATGAGCCGGGCTGCCGCGGCGGCGGTTGCGACCCAACTCTGCGGATTCGCGGGTTCGATGTTGCGCAGATATCGCGCGGCATCGGCTGCCGCCTGCACCTGCCCGAGCGCCAGCAGCGCCGGCCCCATCCCGCGCCACGCGAGCGGGACGTGCGCCGACTGTCGCAGCGCGTGCCGCAGCAATCGCTCGGCATCGCCGGGAACATCGGCGGCAAGGGACAACGAGGCCAGTCCGCAAAGGGCGGACACATGTGCCGGGTCCGCCCGCAGGACTTCGCGGAACAATTCCTCGGCACCGCGCCGGTCGTCGGCAACGAGCGCGGCGGTTGCGCGCTCGATGCGTGGGCCATCGGACTCGCACTCACGCGCACGTTCGAACGCGACGCGTGCATCGTCGTATTGTTCGAGGTCAACCAGGACATCGCCGTAGGCGAGCCACGCGCGGTCGTGACGCGGCTGCACCTCGAGCACCCGGCGCACATGCGCCCTTGACTCCGCCAGGCGTCCCGAGGCGCGGTCGGCGCGCGCGAGGTCGATGCGCGCATCCACGAAGTCGGGGGCCATCCGGACCGCGTGCTCAAGCAGCGCGCGACTTTCGGCAGTGTTGCCCTGATCGAGCAGCGCGACGCCGAGCAGCCAATGCCCGGTCAAGTCATGCGGGTGTTCGTGAAGGAGCGCTCGCAGTGCGCGCTCAGCGGTCAGCGCGCGACCGGACCGAAGGACTGCCCGTATCGAGCGCAGCCTCTGTTCGAGCAGTGTTGCGGCGGGCGGTGAGTTCATGGATCGGTTTCATCGAGCTTAGCACGCGGCTTTCGCATCGCGGGGATCATCCCCCGGGTCCGCGCGGGAGTTAAGATGTCGCGTGCACGTCGATCCGTCGCCCTCGTCGGCTGGACGAAGTTTGGGTGTATAGTGGAATCGGGCCGTAGGCACGAGATCCGCTGCCATAGTGGGGAGCAAGGCCATTGAAGACGTCCATTCGGGTGATCACGCTGCTGGCGGCAATCGGGTACGCGGCCATCGGGCTCGCCGAATCCCCAACCGCGGACCTTGTGCTGCTCAACGGCCGCATCCATACGCAGGACGCCGCGCGTCGGGTGGTCGAGGCCCTCGCCGTGCGCGGCAACACGATTGTCGCCACCGGTACGACGGAACAGATCCGCGCGCTCGCCGGTCCGGCAACGCATTCGGTCGACCTCGCAGGTCGGGTCGCGCTGCCCGGATTCATCGATGCGCACACGCACCCGGCGCAGAGTGCCCAGGACCTCGGGAAATGCACTCTCGGCGACCAGATGCTGGCCGCCGCGGCCGTCGTGGCCGCTGCCGCGGACTGCTACCGGACCGCACCCGGAGACCCGGCGCAGTGGTTCCAGGTGGTGCAGGTCAACCCCTCAGGCCTCGTGCTGTCGTTGGCCGAACTCGATTCGATCGTTCGCGAACGGCCGATGGTCCTCATGGGATCCGACGGCCATACGACCTGGGCCAATTCGGCGGCGCTGGCCGTGGCCGGGATCACGGCGGCCCGGCCGGATCCGGCGGGCGGGCGGATCGAACGCGATCCGAGCGGCAATCCGACCGGAACCCTGCGTGACGCGGCATCGGATCACATGCTGGCGACCGTGCCGCCCGCCGGCCTGCAGGTCGAGACCGCGCAGCTCGCCCGCGCTCTGGCGGCGATGAATGTCGCGGGCATCACCTCCGTTCAGGACGCGGCCGTGGGCGACCACGAAATGTCGCTCTACAAGGCGCTCTACGACGAGGGCCGCCTCACGATGCGCGTCCGCGGCTCCTACACGATCACCGACTTGAGCACACCGGGCGACAAGGCCGCAGCCGCCGCCGTCGCGTTCAGAGACCATTGGGCGGTCGACCCGAATCGATTGCGCGCCGATGCGATCAAGATCTTCGCCGACGGGGTCATCGAGTACCCATCGCAGACAGCGGAACTGCTCGAGCCGTACCTCGACGAGGGCGGGCACCCGACCGGAAACCGGGGACCGACCTATTACGAGAAGGACAAATTGAATGGGATCGTCGCGGCGGTCGACGCCGCGGGAATCACGGTCCACATCCACGCGATCGGGGACCGGGCGATCCGCGACGCCCTCGATGCGTTCGCCTATTCACGGGCGCACGGGGTCGGAGCCGGGAACCGCGACCAGATCGCACATCTGGAGCTGATTGACCCCGCCGACTATCCCCGCTTCAAGGCGCTCGGCGTCATCGCCAATTTCCAGCTGCTTTGGGCGCGGCGTGACTCGTATGTCGCCAGTGCGACCGAAGCGTACATCGGGCCGGCGCGCTCGCAGCACCTGTATCCGGCCCGCTCGGTCCTGGATGCAGGCGGCATGCTCGCCGGCGGCAGCGACTGGGGCGTGAGCAGCTTCGATGTCTTCGACGCGATGGAACATGCGATCACGCGCGGCGACCCGCCGTTGCTGCCGGAACAGTCGATTCCGCTGCAGGCGGCGCTCGATTCCTACACGGTCAATGCCGCGTTGGCGCTGAAGCAGGAGGCCACGACCGGCAGCATCGAGCGCGGCAAGCGAGCGGACGTCATCGTCATCGACCGCGACATCTTCAGCGTGGATCCGCACGAACTACATTCCGCCAAGGTGCTTGCGACGTACCTGGATGGCAAGGAGATCTACGCGGCGCCGGACTGGAAGTAGTACGACGGCGGTTGCTCTCCGGTCCAGTCCCGGGTCAGCAAACCAAGTCAGCTCAGTAAGGCGCGAAGACGACCGTGCGTCGTCCGATCAGCAGTACCCGGTGCTCTACCTCGTACTGCACCGCACGTGTCAGCACCTTCGTCTCGATTTCCCGGCCGACTTCGTTCAACTGCTCCGCCGTCATGCCGTGGCTGACGCGGGCGACATCCTGCTCGATGATCGGTCCGTCATCGAGGTCCGAATTCACGTAGTGCGCCGTCGCGCCGATCAGCTTCACTCCGCGGTCGTAGGCCTGCTGATAGGGCTTGGGACCCGATATCGAGGCGATGAATTCGTGGTGAATGTTGATGACCCGGCCTTCCAGGCGGCGGCACAGCTCGTCAGTGAACACCTGCATGTAGCGCGCCAGGACGACGATGTCGACGCGCTCGCGCTCGATGAGCCGCAGCAGAGAGCGCTCCTGCAGCTTCTTGGTTTCGGGGGTCACGATCAGGTAGTGGAAGGGAACGCCGAAGGATTCGACGAGCGCCTCCGTATTGCGGTGGTTTGAAACCACGCCGACGACGTCCATCTGCAGCGTCGCGCGGCGCCATCGGTAGAGCAGGTCGTGCAGGCAGTGGTCGTGGTGCGAGACCATGATCAGGACCCGGGGCTTTACCTCGACGTCGAACAGCTTCCACTGCATCCCGAAGCGGTCGGCGATCGGAGCGAACCGGCTGCGCACGACCTCGACATCGGCCGGGCCCGGCAACGAGCACTGGATGCGCATGCAGAAGATGCCGGTCGCCGCATCGCTGTACTGCTGGCTGTCGACGATCGTACCGTCAAGCTCGAGCACGAACCCGGACACTGCATGGACGATGCCCCGAATATCGGGACATGACAGTAGAAGGACGTATTCGGGGCAGTTGGTCAATGCGCAAGATCCTGCACAGATCAGCGGGGCGCTTCGCGGACCGACATCTTACCGCGGGCGGGCGCGGCGTGGGTCCCCCCCATCAGTCGGGCACATGGATGCGCTCCTTGACGCGCTTCAGGTTCGCCACGATCGTGGCCGTCATGATCACGAGCGGCGACCAGGAACTCCATTCTCCGACATGCACGGCGGACCGCGCACCGATCTGGTTTGGATAACGCCAGGCGCCGAGCAGCGTCCCGATGTTCTCGGCCAGCCAGATGAAGAACCCGATCAGCACGAAGTACAGCCAGAGCGGCATCGACCTGGGCCGGTCGAGCGGGCGGAACACGACCGTCGCCCGGGCGTTGAGCCAGAGCGCGAAGGCCGCCAGGTACCACCGATAGTCGCCCACGTAGTGGCGCGTGAAGAAGTTAGCGTAGATGGCTGCCGCCAGCGCGCCTGCGAGCCAGTAGCGGGGATGGTGCTCGATCCGGATGTCGAACAGGCGCCAGGCCTGAATGATATAGCTGCAGACCGCGGCGTACATGAACCCGGAGAACAGCGGTACGCCCAAGAGCTTCGTATAGGCGAAGTCCGGATAGGACCAGGACTGGACGCTGAACGACGTCATGAATACCTCGAGCGCGAATCCGACGACGTGGAACTGCGTGATCGCCTTCAGTTCATCGACGGTCTCGAGGCGCGACCAGACCATCCACGACTGTATGACGAGGGCCACGACGAGCAGTGCGTCGTAGCGCGGCAGGCCGAGGACGCACGACCGCGGCGTCACGACGAGCGCACCGAAGATCGGGGCCGCGAACAGGCACGCCCGCGCGTTCTTGATGCCGAAGTACAGGAATTCGACCACGAAGCGCCTGAGGCGGGACTGGGATTCCAGGCGGTCGGCGGCCCGCTCGAGATGCCCGTCGAGCATGGCGAGCCCGAGAGAGACGGACGCGATCGGCGTTCGCGCGCCGATCATCGGCCTGCGCAGGTCATGTAATCACCGGATAGCATGCGCGGCCCAAGTCGTGGTCCGGGTGGTCGAGGATGATCGTGATGACGCGCGGCATGAGCTTGGCGAGCAGGCTCGCGCCGTCGCGGACCTGCGCGCGATTGACCTTGCCGCCCCACGTCGCCCCGCCGTGCACGAGCTGGTTCCGCAGCACGTAGAGCCGGCTCAGTACGATGCTAGGCACCGAGGTGGTGTCGCTCCGTCCGAGCGCCCGAACCGCGGCGCGATTCGCATTCGAGAACGCACGCCTCCAGTCGTCGGCGCTGAGCCGACCGGAGTGGTGGACCCGGAAGTCGTTGAAGATGTAGACGTTGTCGAGCACCACGCGAATGCTCCCTGGGAACTCCGCCCAGACCAGGTTCTCGATCGCACGCTCGCCGTCCAGCGCGATCAATTCATCGAGTAAGCCTTTGAACGTCAGGCGCTCCGACCGACGCGCGCCCTCCTCGATGTCACGCGCGTACGCGGCATTGAACGCGATCCACAGCAGCACGAATTGCGTGTCGGGATCATCCCCGAGCTGCTCCGCCCGGCCAAGCCAGCTGAGCGCACGATGCACGCGCAGCGCCGTACTCGGCGAGTGGGTCGCCCGTTCACGTCGCTGGCGTGCTTTCAGTTGCTGGTGGTTCACCGCGCGATGTCGCCGGTTGGCGTCATACCGGCTTACCGCTCCGGCGGACTCGGTCGGGGGCCACGATTAGGACGAGAACGCGACCGGCTCGGGGGACGGCATCGCCAGCAGCCGGTACACTCGGCAACCGTTACTCGGGGACCGCGGCGGGCGCATTGAACCGGATTCATCTCCTCCACAAGACGTCGTTGGCCGGCCTCCTTCGCCGCACGGCCGTCGTTGCGATCGCCGCCGGTGCGGCATCGTTGTTCATGCCCCCCGCCGATGCCGCGATCGAAACGCTCGTCGTCGACGTGCCCGCGGTGACGGTCGTGACGCCCTCGACCGGGTTCTCGGTGCCGGATCTCGTGTGCCCGACCGCGGGACGCAAGCCGCCGGTGCCGCGGGACGCCGCCGGCGAACCGGAGCCGGAGCCACAGGAGATCCCGGACAGCAGCGACGTCGACAGCGCACTCGGTGCCATGGGCCCAGGCTCGCTCGCCCCGTCGCCGGCCCGTTCGGGCGCCCCGGTCCGGCTCGGCCAGGCCAAGCCAGGCCAACCGTTCCGGGTTGCGATCTGGGGCGACAGCCACTTCGCCGCCGCCTTCTTCACCGAGGAGCTGGCTCGCCTTTTGCGGGTGCCGGCCGGGCAGATCCGCCCCGAATTCGTGCCGGCGGGCCTCGGCAGGCCGGGGATCCGGCTGCCCGTCCGCAAGTCCTGCTTCTCGATCGGCTGGCGCTATGAGCACGCCTACGCCTCGCTGACCGCGGCGTCGGTGCCGGGGCCGGGACTGGTCAACCTGGTCGCTGGCGTGGAAGGCGCGTGGCTCGTGGTGGACCTGCGCACCCCGGACGGGACGCCGGAGCTCAAGACCGTCGACATCCAGTACCAGCAGACCGTCCAGCCGATCACCGTCGCCGTCAGCGTCGACGGCGGCGCCGAGGAGGAGGTGCTGCTGAACGGCTTCGACGGCCCGGGCCAGCTGCAGGTACGCACGACCGCGGCCATGTCGACGCTCAGGCTGCGGATCGTCTCCGGATCGTTCACGTTCCACGGCCTTCGGCTCTACCCACCGACGACTCCGGCCGCCGAGATCGATCTGTTCGGATTCCCGGGAGCGACGGTCGCCGGGCTGCAGCGGGCGAACCTCGCCTATCTCGGGAACTGGTTCTACGGCCACCCCTACGACCTGGTGATGCTCGAATTCGGGACCAACGAGGGCAACGTTCCTGCCTTCGATCCGGCCCGGTACCGCCAGATGCTGGCCGAATCGGTCGACAACCTGCAGAAGATGTTCCCGACCTCGGCGTGCCTGCTCGTCGGCCCGGGTGATCGGGGCGTCCTGGTTGCGGCGCACGCGAAGCACCATCCGGCCACCGCCCGCAAGGGCATCGACTACTTCCGGTTTTCCAAGATCCACGCCGAGATCACCTCGATCCAGGAGGCCGTCGCGACCGCGCACGGCTGCTCGTTCTGGAGCATGCAGCGGGCGATGGGCGGCATCGGCTCCGCCTACGGCTGGGCCCGGCAGAACCCGGCCCTGATGGCGCGTGACCTGACGCACTTCACGCCGGCGGGCTACCGGGAACTGGCGGACCGTTTCGCCCACGACATGGGCTGGGCCCCGGAGTGGCTGCTCGCGGAGGGCGTCCCCTATTCGCCAAAACGCGCTGCCGCCCCCGAGGCCGAGGCCAGGCGCGACCGGCGCCGCATCGACCATCCGTGAGCGGACCGCGCCGCCCGCGCAGGTGCACGAGCCTAGAAAATCGCAGCATCGGCTGCAAATTTACGCGATATATTTAGCGTCCCCTGCGACCTCCAATTCCGTACGGCCTGCGGGCCAGTATCTGTGACCATCAAGACCACGTCCCCGGCGCGACCTGGAACGGCTGCGCCATCCCCGGCAAGCGCCCGCATCGATGGCCTCGATGGCATCCGCGCGCTCGGTGTCATTGGCGTCATCCTCTACCACACGGACCTGCCGTGGAGCCCGGCGGCGGGGTTCCTCGGCGTGGACGTGTTCTTCACGCTGTCCGGTTTCCTGATCACGGCGCTGCTGCTGCGCGAGTACCGCGCGACGAATCGAATCGACCTCCGGCAGTTCTACCTGCGGCGTGCGCGTCGTCTCCTTCCGGCAATGTGGCTGCTGCTGCTATTGGCGACCGCAGCCGGCCTGCTCGTCTCCCACGACACGATCGCGGGTCTGCGTGGTGACGTCCCCGCCGCGTTCCTGTACGTATCGAACTGGTGGCAGATCTACCATGGACAGTCGTACTTCGAACTGATCGGTCGCCCGGCGCCGCTGCAGCACCTGTGGTCGCTGTCGATCGAGGAACAGTTCTACATCTTCTGGCCGGCGCTGGTGATCTACCTGCTTACGCGCGGCCGCGTACTACTGCTTGGACGCGTGTCTGTCACGCTCGCCGTTGCCGTCACCGCCTGGATGTGGGTGCTCGCCGGCTGGCACGGCTACCCGGCAGACGCCGACCCGAGTCGCGGGTACTTCGGCCTTGACTCGCACTCCATGGGACTGTTCGCAGGAGCGGCACTCGCCGCGTACTGGAACCCATGGCAATCGAAGACGCGCGCACCACGCGCAGTGACCGAGATCGCCGGCTTCGGCGCGATCGCGCTCCTGGTGGTCGTGTTCTTCCGGGTCACCGAATCAACCGCGTTCCTGTACCGGGGCGGCTTCCTGCTCGTCGCGGCACTCACGACCATCCTCATCTACGCGGTCGTCGACCGCCGCACGCTGATCGGCTGGCTGTTCTCGACGGCGCCGATGCGGTGGATCGGCGAGCGCTCGTATGGGCTCTATCTGTGGCACTGGCCGATCTTCGGCCTGCTGCGCCCGGGTCTTGACGTGCCGCTCGGCGATCTCCCCTGCCTCGCGCTGAGGCTCGCCGCGACGCTGCTCGTGACCGAGCTCAGCTACCGGTACGTGGAGCGGCCCATCCGGGCCGGGCAGTTCAAGGCCTGGTCACCGCTGGAGCGCCAGCGCGCGCTGGTCGGTGCGGTCCTGGCGGGCTCGAGCGCAGTCGTGCTCGCGCTGCTGCTGTACGTCCGGCCCAATTCCCATGGCGCGATGCCCGACGACGTCGCAGCGGCGATCGGCATCGGGCAGCGGCACGCGGCGCACGTGCCGTCGGCCAAGAGCCATCGTCCGGCGGAGGCCCCGGCGACGGTGCCGGCGAGCGGCGCGGCACGAAGCCCGGCGCCCGCGGATCGGGACGATTCGGACGAGGACGTCGGTGACGTGCTCGCACTCGGCGACTCGGTCATGCTCGGCGCGTCGCGCACGCTCACGCGCGTGATCGATGGCCTGCAGGTCGACGCCGAGGTCGGCCGCCAGGCACGGGACATCGTCGCGCGCGTCAAGGAGTTGAAGGCTGACGACCTGCTGCCGCCGCGCGTGATCGTGCACATGGGCACGAACGGCTACGTGACCGAGCAGCAGTTGCGCGCCGTACTCGATGCCCTTGCCGACCGCGACGAAGTGATTCTCGTGAACGCGTTCGCGCCCCGACGCTGGGTCGTCGTCAACAACGAGATGTTCCGCCAGGTCGCGGCCACGCATGCGAACGTGACGGTCCTGGACTGGTTCGCGTTGTCGGCCGACCATCCTGAGTACTTCGTGTCGGACCACGTGCACCTGTCGACGGCGGGACTCAAGGTGTTCGCTGCCGAGATCGTGCACGCGGGGGGCTTCCCCGCGCCGGGTGCGGCGCGCCTCGCGCGCGATGCCGACCTGCATGGCATCGTCGTCGGCACACTGGTGGAACCCACCCACCATCCCCAGGCCGATGTCCGCTCGGCCGAGGAACCGGCCACCGAGGCCCCTCCTCCGGCCGTCGCCGATGCCGCGCCACCCGCAGAAGGCACGATGGAGGTGGATTATACGACGCCGGCGCCACGACCCATTAGCCCGCCCCTGCACGCGAACCCGAAGCCGATCGCCGTCGATGCGTTCTGGGACCACGTCGCGACCTGCGAGTCGGGTGGCGACTGGACGCACAAGGGCGCGCAGTCGGGCGGCCTCGCGATTCGAACCCGCACGTGGCGGACGTTCGGCGGCACGGAATTCGCCAAGACCGCCGGCGAGGCGACGCGCGAACAGCAGATCATCGTCGCGAACCGGATTTCGACCCAGGGCTTCTCATCTGGCCATGGCCCATCGACGCCGCCTGCCGGTTTCGGCGGCTGGGACTGCGTTCGGACGGTGGGGCGCCCGCTGCTGGTCGTGCATACGCCGGAATCAGTCCTCGCGCAGGTCTACCAGTGGGGCCAATCGGGCGGCACGGTCGAGGAGCTGCAGGCGGTGCTCGACGTGCCGCACAGCGGGCGATACGACCTGCACACCTGGCGGGCGCACCTGAAAGTACTCGCGAGTCACGATTTCCCGCGCAGCCTCGCTCCGGACTCGCCGCTGGTCGAGGTCGGCGGCCGCACCGGCCGCTGATCGCACGCCTCAGCGCGGCGGGTATCGCCCGGCCAATCGCTCTGCATCATCGCGCGTCCACGACGGCGCCTCGTACAGGTCGTCGGCCATGCCGAGGATGAGATCGCCGAGTTCGACCCGCTCGCGCCAGCTGGGCGGAATTGCGTCGACGCCGTGCAGCGTCCCAAGCAGATTGCCAGCGATCGCGCCCGTGGAATCCGAATCACCACCGTGGTTCACCGCGAGCAGGACGCCGGCGGCGAACGTCTCGGCGACCAGCGCCGCGTAGACGCCGATCGCCAGCGCCTCCTCGGCGACCCAGCCGCCTCCCAGGGATTCGACCGCGTCGACGCTCGGAGTCACACCACGGTCAGCAAGCTCGCGCGCCGTGTTCAGCGCGGCGAGCGCTTCCTCGTGCCCGGCGAACTCACGCAGGTACCGGATGGCCTTGTCGACACCGACCTCGAGCGGCGCCCCGATCGCGATCACCGCCTGGATCATCGCGAAGGCACCCGCAGCGAGCGAGCCCGTCGGGTGCCCATGAGTCAGTGCGGCGAATCTTGTCCCCAGGTCGAACGCCTGGGTAATTCGCGCAGCGGCCCCTCCGCCCTCCACGCAGGCAAGCCCGACCGGGGCCATGCGCATGACACCGCCGCAGCCCTTGCGGTCGTTCACGGCCGGCTCCGCGGAGGCGAACGGTCGCTCGGACAGAGAATTGATGCATGTGCTGCCGGGCCCGCGCTGGGCATGCAGCGCCGTCGTCCCGAGCAGCAGGCCGGCGCCTGCGGGCACCCCATCCGTTGGTGACTCGGACTGGGTGGCGAGCCAGCGCAGGTATGCGCCACAGGCGAGTTCAACCGGATCCACCTGGATGCCGAGCAGCGTCGCGACGCGCCGGCGCAGCAGCGCCTCCGCCGTGAACAGCGTCATCTGCGTGTCGTCCGTGATCGCGCCGATCCGTCCGTACGCCGGCGCGAAATCGGTCAGCCCCCGGGGACTATGGATCGCGACGATCTGGCGTTGGTGCAGGAACTCGATTGGCGCGCCGAGCGCGTCGCCGATCGCGCCGCCCAGCAGGCAACCCCGGAAACGGCCGCGAAGGTCTTGAGGTCCCTCGCAGCGCTCGAGAGCCTCGAACAGCGGGGCTTGGCGGTCCATCGCGTGCATGACCGCAAGCCTACACCGCCGACCGCCCCAGGGGAGCGGCCGGCATCGGGCCTAGTGCGCCGAGACCTCGCTCGGGGTGGTCGGCGCGTCGTCCTCGAGCTGGTCCTTGCCCCCGCCGCAGGCAATCGCGGCGATTTCCTCGCCCTTGCGCCGCTTCGCCTCGATCTTGGGGCCGTGCACCGTCACCCACTGCGCGTCGGCCTCGCGGATCGCGGCAACCTCGGGGCGCTCGAATACCCGCGTCGAATCGAAGGAGAAATTGACCTTCTTCTTGGACTGAGGTCCCCAGTAGCCGACGCGCCCGAGATCGTAGAACTTGCGCTCGAAGCCGGACTTCAGGAATGCCTTGAGGCACCCGAGCATGTAGCGCCGCTTGGTCTTGTCGCGGATCCACGGGTACTCGAGGAACGACTTCCTCATGTAGAAGCGCCGGTAGTTGTGCATCACGCGGTCGAGCAACTGCGCACGGTCCATCGCGTCGGGCTTGATGATCGGCGTGACGAAGTTGTACTTCTCGAAGTCGAAGATCTCGACCTTGTCACCCAGCTCCTGGAACAGGTCCGAGAACGGCCAGGGCGTGTACATCGCCCAGTTGGCCATGTCCGGCTTCCAGTCCATCGCCATCCGGTACGTCTCCTCGAGCGTCTCGACGGTCTCGTTCTCGAGGCCGACGATGAACTGCGCCTCGGCGACGATGCCCGCGTCACGGAGCAGCTGGATCGCCTTCTTGTTCTGGGCGATCGTCGTTTCCTTGTTGAAGCGCTCGAGCTTCAGCTGGGCAGCGGCCTCGGTGCCGAGCGAGACGTGGATGAGGCCGGCCTTCCTGAACAGCGGCAGCAGCTTCTCGTCGCGCAGGATGTCCGTGACGCGCGTGTTGATGCCCCACAGCACCGGCAGCTTGCGCTCGATCAGCTCCTCGCAGAACGCGATGAACTTCTTGCGATGGATCGTCGGCTCCTCGTCCGCGAGGATGAAGAACCCGACCTTGTGATCGCGCACCAGTGTTTCGATCTCGTCGACGACCTTCTTGGGGTCGCGCACGCGGTAGTCACGCCAGAACTTCCACTGGCTGCAGAAGCTGCAGGTAAACGGGCAGCCGCGCGCGAAGTTCGGGATCGCGACGCGCACGCCCATCGGGATGTAGATATATCGCTCCCAGTTGAGGATCCCCCAGTCGGGCGCGATCTTGTCGAGGTCGGCGACCGGCGGTTCCGCCGGCGTCGCGATGATCTTGCCGTCCGCGGCGAACGCGATGCCAGGAATGGTGTGCCGCGCCGTCGTCCACTCACCGCCGTCGACTGCTCGGACGAGATTCAGGAAGACCTGCTCGCCCTCGCCGCGGACGATCGCGTCGATCCACGGCGCCTCGCCAAGCACCTGCGGATACATGAACGTCCCGTGGATGCCGCCCAGCACCGTGACGATCGCCGGATTGAGCTCCTTGGCGATCTGCAGCACCCGCTCCGCCTTGTAGATGGCCGGCGTGATCGCGGTGCAGCCGACGACGTCGGGGGCGGCCGCACGGATCCGCTCGCGCAGGTCGTCTTCCTCGATGTGATCGGTCATCGCGTCGATGAAGGTCACGTCCGTGTAGCCGGCCGACTTCAGGTACCCGGTGAGGTACGCGACCCACGCCGGCGGCCAGTTGCCGGCGATCTCGGCACCACCGGAGTGATAGTTCGGGTGAATAAGAAGGATTCGCATGGCCGGGCCCCCTCGCGCCGAACTGACAAGTCGGCTTGACGTCAAGGTGTCCATTCACGTCCTGCGGGGCCGCGACGACAATCGGTATTCCCCGAGGGGCGCGTTGCGCTTTCGTTCCAATCCCGGTTCGGCACGGCTTGTTGCGGCGCGACAATTCCAATGTTGTGAGGGACTTCCATCGGGCTTGTCGCCGGGTCTCGGAAAGCCACAGCGGCCGGCCTGGAGGTCCCGCGCCGGTTCGCGGATTTTCATTCCCGGGCGGCCGTCGCCAGGGTGGGTTTTAGGATGTGAGACTTCCTTGACACCATCCTGTGTCATCCCTAGATTACAGTCATGGTCCACCCGGACACACGTGCAATGCCGATGCCCGCCTCGCGACTCGTCGCGGTGTTCGAGCTGCTGAAGCCCGTGACGTGGTTTCCGCCGATGTGGGCCTTCGTCTGCGGCGTCGTCTGCGTCGGCCAGGTCGACGTCACGCGCTGGCCGCTGATCGTCATCGGCGTGCTGCTCGCCGGTCCCCTCGTGTGTGGCGCGAGCCAGGCCGCGAACGACTGGTTCGACCGCGACGTGGATGCGATCAACGAACCCAATCGCCCCATTCCGTCCGGCCGCCTGCCGCGTCGCACCGGGCTGTACGTCGCCGTCGCCTGGACACTGCTTGCGCTCGGCGTCGCGACCCGGCTCGGTGCCTGGGGCTTTGGCGCCACGTTCGCCGGCGTCGCGTTGGCCTGGGCCTACAGCGCCCCGCCACTGCGCCTGAAGGCGCACGGCTGGCTCGGCAACTCCGCCGCCGCGATCTGCTACGAGGCGCTGCCCTGGATCATGGGCGCCGTGATCGCCTCCGGTTCCGCACCGGACGCCCACGTGCTCGTGATCGCCGCCCTCTACAGCGTCGGCGCGCACGGCATCATGACGCTCAACGACTTCCGCTCGGTGCGCGGCGACCGCCTGATGGGGGTCTCGTCCCTGCCCGTGCAGATGGGCGAGGACGCCGCGCCGTTCGCCTGCTTCGTGATGGCGCTCGCGCAGGCCGTCGTCATCGGCCTGCTGTTCTACTGGGGCCACGCGATCCTCGCGGTCATCGTCACGGCCCTCTGGCTCGGACAGCTTGGCCTCATGGACCCCTTCCTCGAGCAGCCTCACGCCCGGGCCCGCTGGTACAACACGACCGGCGTTCCCCTCTACGGCGTCGGCATGCTCGTCGCCGCCCTCGCGCTGCGACCCGTCCTCTTCGGCTGAACCGGGGCCCCCGCATGCGCGCGGACGCGGCTTCCTTCGGCTGGCTCCGCATCGTTCGGCTCGGCCTCGTGCAGAGCGCCCTTGGCGCGATCGTCGTCATGGCGACCTCGACCCTGAACCGGGTGATGGCCGTCGAGTACGCATTACCGGCCGCCCTCCCGGGTGCCCTCGTCGCACTCCATTACGGCGTGCAGTTCATGCGCCCGCGGCTCGGCCACGGCGCCGACACGAGCGGACGCCTGACGCGCTGGATCGCCGGCGGCATGGGCGTGCTCGCCTGTGGCGGCGTGCTCGCGGCCCTCGCGACCGCGCTGATGGCGACGCAGCTCGTCGCGGGCGGTGCTCTGGCCGTGATCGCCTACACGCTGATCGGCCTCGGCGTCGGCGCCGCCGGCACCTCGCTGCTCGTGCTGATGTCCCGGGTCGTGCCGGCGGATCGCCGCGGCGGTGCCGCCACCGTGATGTGGATCATGATGATCGCGGGCTTCGCGATCACCTCCGGCACCGCCTCGCGGTTCCTCGATCCATTCACGCCCACCCGGCTCATCCTCGTCACGGCCAGCGTCGTCGCGATCGCGTTCATCGTCGCCGTGGCGGCGATCACCGGCCTTGGCGTGCCGGTCGCCGAGGAGCCGACGCGTGCCTCGGCGGGACGATCGTTCCGTGACTCGCTGGCGGGCGTCTGGACCGAGCCCGCGACCCGCCGGTTCACGATCTTCGTCTTCGTCTCGATGATGGCCTACAGCGCCGAGGAACTGCTGCTCGAGCCGTTCGCGGGACTCGTCATGCACCTGTCGGTCGCCGGCTCCACCGGCCTGTCGGGGACGATGCATGCGGGGTCCGTGCTCGGCATGGTGGCCGTCGCGCTGCTCGGTGCGCGCTTCATGCGCGGACGCGGACCCTCGCTGCGCACGTTCACCATCGCGGGCTGCATCGCCTCGGCTGCGCTGCTCGTCGTGCTCGGCACGATGGCGACCCGGCCCGACTGGCCGCTCAAGGCCACGGTCGGCACGCTCGGATTCGCCAACGGGATGTTCGCGGTCGCCGCGATCGGCTCGATGATGGAGCTCGGCGCGGCACGCGCGGACGGCCGCAGTGGCCTCAGGATGGGGCTCTGGGGTGCCGCGCAGGCGGTCGCATTCGCGGCCGGTGGATTCTCGGCGACGCTCCTCGTCGACATCGTTCGCAGGCTGCTCGGCCAGCCGGTGGGCGCCTACGCCACCGTGTTCATCTGCGAGGCCGCGCTCTTCCTCACCGCTGCCTGGATCGCGGCCCGACTCGAACCCCGCACGGAACCTGCCCACGGCACGGCGCGCCGCGGCGCAGCCGCGCCACTCGCGACACTGGAAACACCATGAAAGCTCAAGAGATGCAGACGGACTTCGATGTCGTCGTCATCGGCGGCGGCCCCTCGGGCGCGACCGCGGCGACCGACCTCGCCAAGCTCGGCCGGGCGGTCCTGCTGCTCGATCGCGGCGGGCGCATCAAGCCCTGCGGCGGTGCCGTGCCACCGGTGCTGCTCGCGGAGTTCGAGGTCCCGCGGACCGTGCTCGTCTGCGAGGTCAGTGCCGCGCGCATGATCGCGCCATCATCGAAGGCCGTGGACATGCCCATCGACGGCGGCTACGTCGGGATGGTCGATCGCGAACACTTCGACGAATGGCTGCGCCAGCGCGCAGCGAGGGCCGGCGCCGTCAGGCGCACGGCCCTGTTCGACCACATCACCCGCGAACCCAGCGGCGCGACGCGCGTGCACTACCGGCGCACGGACGATGCGGCCGGGCGGGACGCCCCGCTCGAGTCAGTACTGGTGCGCGCGGTGGTCGGCGCCGACGGCGCGAACTCCGCGGTCGCGCACCAGGAGGTGCCGGGCGCCGACAAGGTGAAGTACGTCGCCGCGTACCACGAGATCGTGCGCTCGCCGAAGAATGGCGATGGCGGATTCGACCCGAAGCGCTGCGACGTGTACTACGACGGCCGGATCTCGCCGGACTTCTACGGTTGGATCTTCCCGCACGGCGACACGACGAGCGTGGGGGTGGGCACCGCCGAGAAGGGATTCTCGCTGCGCGGCGCCACCGGCGACTTGCGCCGCATCGCAGGCCTCGAGGGCGCCGAGACGATCCGCCGCGAAGGCGCACCGATCCCGATGAAGCCGCTGCCGCGCTGGGACAACGGCGCCGACGTCGTGCTGGCGGGTGACGCCTCCGGAGTCGTCGCGCCCGCCTCGGGCGAGGGCATCTACTACGCCATGACCGGCGGCCGGCTCGCCGCGGAGGCCGTCGACGAGTTCCTGGCCACGGGTGACGCCCGGGCTCTGGCCCAGGCGCGCAAGCGGTTCATGAAGGCGCACGGGCGCGTCTTCCTGATCCTCGGTATCATGCAGCGCTTCTGGTATTCCAGCGACAAGCGCCGGGAACGATTCGTGAGCATGTGCGAGGACAAGGACGTGCAGCGGTTGACATGGCAGGCCTACATGCACAAGAAGCTCGTCCGCTCGAATCCGATGGCACACGTCCGGATCTTCATCAAGGACACGCTGCACCTGCTGGGACTCGTCAGGGCGTGACTGCGCTCACCCGCCGCAACGGCGTCGTCGCGATAGCCGCGGCATTCGTCGTCGCCACCGCCGGCGGGCTCCTCACCGAACTCGGCCCCTGGTACCAGGCCCTGCGGGTGCCGCCGTGGAAGCCGCCAGACTGGGCGTTCGGTCCGATCTGGACGACGATCTTCGGCCTGACGACCTGGGCGGGGCTGCGGGGTTGGCGCGACGCGACGGACGCCTCCTACCGGACCCGGCTCGTCGTGCTGCTGGCGCTGAACGGTGCGTTCAACATCCTCTGGAGCGTGCTGTTCTTCAAGCTGTATCGCCCGGACTGGGCGTTCGTCGAGGTCTGGTTCCTGTGGGCCTCGATCCTCGGCTTGCTGGTCCTGCTCGGGCGTACGTCGCGCCTGTCGGGCGCACTGATGGTCCCGTACCTTGCATGGGTCAGCACGGCGGCCTACCTCAACTACTCGATCATCCAGCTGAACGGCCCCTTCGCGGGCCGCTGACATGCTCCAGGGCCTCGTCCAGAGCGGCCGCATCGTCGACCTCATCCTCGGTCTCGTGCTCGTCGAAATCCTCGCCGTCGCGCTGCTCGCACGCGGCCGGCGCCGCGGATTCGGGCCCGTGGACGCGCTCGTCAACGCGCTCGCCGGCGTTGGCATCCTGCTCGCGCTGCGATCGGCGCTCACGGGAGGTGCCTGGACGTCGGTCGCCGGCTGGCTCGCCGGAGCCCTCGTCGCGCACCTCGCCGACGTCGCCCGTCGCTGGCGCGCCGATCGCTGAGCCTGCTACCAGATCCCGCCCAGCGCCACCGTGATCGCCTCACCGTTCACGCCGCCGGCGGCATCGCTGCACAGGAACGCAATCACCCGGGCGACCTCGATCGGCTCGAGCACGCGCCGCTGCGGGTAGAGCGCCGCACGCTCGGCCCAGACTTCGGCCACGCTGATCCCGCGGCGTTCCGCCTCGGTGCTGGCGGAGCGCTCGGCCATCGCGGTGCGCACCCACCCCGGCAGCACTGCGTTGGACGTGACGTTGAACGGCCCGGCATCCTGGGCGATCGCGCGGGCGAGCCCGATGACCCCGTGCTTCGAGGCGACGTAGGCGCTGCCGGATCGCTCCGCCTTCTCGCCGGCAGTGGAGCTCGTGAAGACGAGGCGCCCATAGCCTCGCTCGCACATCCCGCCGACGGTCAACCGGGCGAGTTCGAACGGACCATCGAGGTTCACCCGCATCGTCTCGCGCCAGACCTTCGGGTCCTGCTCCCAGACGAGTCGCTCGTGCGCGGAACCGATACCATGGTTCACGACGAGCACGTCGATCGGGCCTAGCCTGCGGGCCGTTTCGGCGACGGCATGCGCGCAACCCTCTGGGGTCCCCAGGTCGGCCGCGACGTACTCGAGCCCGACGCCGGCGAGTTCTGCCTCGCTGCGCGCGGTGACCATGACTCGCATACCCGCCGCGGCGAGCAGCAGCGCCGCTTCGCGCCCGATGCCACGACCACCACCCGTCACCAACGCCACTCGTGCCGTCATGCCCGACTCCCGTGATCTGGATGCGCCGGATGGTCCCACGCGGCACCCACGCGCACAAATGCGCGGCGGGATCGTCAGTACGGCGTTCCGTCCTTGTGCACGAACCTCGAGCCGCCGTCGGGCGCGGCCTCGTAGCGCAGGTCGTCATCCGGGTACGTGCAGACCTCGTTCGCGTTGCGATCGCCGATTTCCAGGTACACCGCATCGGCGCTGCTTCGGTTGACGAGCTGGTGCGAGCCGCCGCCGGCCCGGAAGCCGGCACAGGACCCGGCACCGAGCTCGGCGTCGCCGTCATCGCTCAACAGCGTCACGGTGCCCTCGAGCACGTAGATGAACTCGTCCTCCAGCAGGTGGCTGTGGCGCAGCGCCGAGATCCCGCCAGGCGCGAGCCGCGTCAGGTTCACGCCGAAGTTCTGCAGTCCGAACACATCTCCCAGGCGGCGCTTCACCCGTCCGGACACCCGTGCCGCGAAAGGGGGTGGGTAGCCGGTCTGTCGCGCCGGCGGAGTGACTTCGGCCGCGACCACGGCGATGGGACCTGCAGGGCGTCCACGACTCATGGGATCCTCCTGGCTGCACTGGAACGGCTGTCGCGGCGATCGGGCCGCTCATTCGACGGTCGCCCGGCCCGACGCCCGGCGGATGCGAACCTATCGGGCGATCAGCATCGGCAGGCTGCCGCCGAGGGCATCGTGCCGGAACACGTCGGTCAGCACGAGCACGACGTCCGGAACATCGAAGCTGACCGACACGTCGCCCATCCGATGGAACGCAGCCGGAGGCTGCAGCTGTGCCGTGCCGTCGCGGGCGATGCGGTGCAGGCTGCCGTCGCTGCCGACCGCCACGAGCTCGTCGCCCGTCACCGCGAGCCCCATGAACGCCATCGTCCGCGCCGGCTCCGGCGCATCGGGCTTCTCGCGCGGCAGCGGGACTCCGGCGCGCTGCACGTACAGGCGACGCAGCGTGCCGCCGCAGACCTCGACGACGCGGCCGTGCGTCTGGCGGTGCACGACCCCGACCGCAACCGCGACGCACGCCGGATCCCAGGGCGTCGTGACGATCGCCTGGACCGGGTCGCAGCTTGGCGTGAGCAGCCCGAGGCAGGGCCGCCCGGGCGCCGGCTGCTCGAGCAGCGTGACCTTGCCGGTGCGCGGTTCGATGCGCCGCAGCCCACCGCCCTGCGCGCCCTGGTTGAAGCCGACGAAGACCGCGTCCGGTCGCGCCAGCACCACGGCCGTGTCGGAGGGGGGCAGCGCCTCCGACAGCGACACGGCGTGTTCGCGCCCGGCGGTGACCTCGACGAGACGGCGAGTCGTGATCAGGGTCTCCTGGCCCGCCGCGCAGCTGAGGCCGATGATCTCGTCCTTGGCCGAGGGCACCGTCGCGAACGGGCGCCACTGGCCCGCGACGCGGCGGCGCAGCGTCCAGCTGCGACAGCCGGGCTGCCTGCAGGTCAGCACCACCGGCCGGGCGTCCTCCGCGCACAGCCCGACCACCGCCTCGGGAAGCGCCTCGCGCTCCGCGGACGTGCCGCCCGGTGCGACGCTGAGCAGGTCCCCGGACGCCGTCTGCAACCACGCCCGCTCGTCCGCCCAGACCGCGTGCGTAAGCATCGGTTCGGCCCGAAGTCCAGCCTCGCGGTGGCCACCACGCGCATCGGCGACGCCACGGAAGATGGTCGTATTGCTGGCGACGAACCGGGCAAGCGCCGCGGAGCAGTCATCGGGCCTGTCGCGGCACAGGGTCTCGCGATCGACCACGGTCATGCCGAGGTTGTCGCCGTCCGGGGTGCTGAAGACGACAGCGGTGTCGTGGGCGTCGACGCGCAGGTCGGGCAGCGCGTGCTGCAGGCGGGCCGCGGCAACCTTCGCGAACGCGACTGCATCGCGGGGCAGCGCCTCGGAATCGTCGGCCAGGGTGGGCGCGGCGCCAAGCGACGCGCCAAGCACGGTCAGGACGAGCAGGAGTGGTCGGATCATCGGCCGTGCCTCCGCGGGGCGCACGGTGGGCGGTGCGCACCCGCCCAGTCTAACCGGGATGGAGCCGCGCGGTGGCTCAGGCCGTCGCCGGCACCGGAGCGGCTGCCGCGGCCGAGTTGATCGCCGCCGGCAACCGGAACCGCACGGTCTCGCGCGGACCCGCCAGCTGGCGCACGGAGGTCGATCCGAGCGCCCGCAGGCGCTCGCGGACTTCGCCCACGAGCACTTCGGGCGTGGACGCGCCGGCCGTGATGCCGACCCGGGTCGCGCCCGCGAGCCACGCGACATCGATCTCGCTGGCGTCGGCGATCAGGTAGGACGGCACGCCCTCCTGCATCGACACCTCGCGCAGCCGATTGGAGTTGGAGCTATTGACGGCGCCGATCACGAGCACGACATCGACCTCGTGCGCGAGGGCCCGGACCGCGACCTGGCGGTTCTGCGTCGCGTAGCAGATGTCGTCGAGTTCCGGCCCCTCGATCGCCGGGAACCTTGCCTTCAACGCATCGATCAGGTGCCGCGCGTCATCGAGGCTGAGCGTCGTCTGCGTGACGTAGGCGATCGCGTCGTTCGGCGCGAGCGGCAGCGCGGCGATGTCATCGAGCGTCGAGACGACGTAGACCTCGCCCGGCACCGAGCCCATCGTGCCTTCGACCTCCTCGTGGCCGCGATGGCCGACGATGACGATCGCGTGGCCCTGCTTCGAGTACTTGCGCGCCTGCACGTGGACCTTCGCGACGAGCGGGCAGGTCGCATCGTAGATGTGCAACCCCCGTTCCTTCGCGGCCTCGACGACGGCCGTCGACACGCCATGCGCGCTGAACACCGCGACCGCGCCCTGCGGGATGGCGGCGATGTCGTCGACGAACACGGCGCCTCGCGACGCGAGGTCGCCGACGACATGTCCGTTGTGGACGATCTCGTGGTAGACGTAGACCGGCGCACCGTGCATCTGCAACACGCGATCGACGATGTCGATCGCGCGTGAGACCCCCGCACAGAACCCCCTAGGCTGCGCGAGTACGGTATGCATCAGGGGGCTCCCGCTCCGCTGCGTCCTGCCGTGCTGCTCGCGGCAGTCACCGCCTTGGGCTTCTCGCGCAGCTCCGGATAATCGGCACCGCCGCCCTGGCCATACATCGGCTTGAACACGCCCTGGTGGCATGTGCCGCAGTTGACCTTGGCGGTGTCGCCGGTCGGGCCGAGCCGCTCGGGCGGGAACACCGACGCCAGCGGTGCCAGGTAGTCGTTGTTGAGCTGGCGAACCATCCGGATCGCATGCCAGGCCCGGGCACGGGCAGGCGTACTCTGGTCCCAGTCGCGGAAGCTGCGGCTGTTGTGGCAGTACGTGCAGTTGACGCCGAGGCCAGCCGAGATGTTCATCATCAGGCCGTACGTCCACTCGGCCTGCTTGATCGACTTGCGATCGCCGGCGGGGAGCGCAGTCGTCGCGGCAACCTTCAAGTCATGACCTGACAGCAGGAACGACGGGAACGGATCGTACGGCAGGGAGGTCAGGCCAACGGACTTCGCCGGCGAGTTCTGCAGCGCGCGGTCGCCGAGCAGCGGCAGTTCCTTCTCGGCGGGGTTGATGTACCAGACCCGCGCCGGGACCTGCTGGCCGCGATGGCACGTGTAGCAGGTGACGCCGTTGTTGGCGACGTGCCCACCCCAGTTGCTGTTGATGTTGCGCACCATCTGCAGCATCCGGCGCGCGACGACCTTCTGGTAGATCTCGTCGCTGGCCATGTCCGCAGCGTGGCAGTAACCACAGCTCTTGTCCGCCGGCGCGACCCACGCGGTCATCGCGAGCATCACGCGCGTCATTTCCGGGACCGTGAGGTCGGTCAGTACCTTGATGTTCTTGTAGGTGTTGACCGCGAGCGGACCGGAGCTGCCCATCGAGGGAATGACCGGCGGCGGCACGTTCTTCGCCTGTGTCGCCTTGTAGGTCGCCGGGTGGTAGTTCTGCTCCATGGCGACGCCGCGATAGCCGATCTGCTGCGAGGTCATCGGCGGCGCTTCGCACGAGGCGAGCAGTACGCAGGCCGACGCCGCCGCGAGACGCACCAGGTGCGTGTGGAGGCGCTTCATGGCTGGGCTCCCGGCAGCGTGGCCGGATCCGCGACCGGCGGGAAGGCGTGCGGATACATCGGCGCGACGTGGTGCTTCACCGCCCACAGGTACCAGTTGTCGACGACCGTGCCGGTCAGCAGGATGCCGATGCCGCCGACCAGTGGGCACAGCACCGCGAACCACCAGGCCCAGCGATGGATCGACTCCATCGTCGCGTTGAAGCCCATGGTCCAGCGCCAGAACAGCGCTGCGCGCTCGCTCGCCGTGCCGCGATCTATGATCTGCTCGACCTCGCGGTCGCCGCCAAAGCGCGTGACCGACATGATCGTGCCCGCGTGCATCGCGAAGATCAGCGTCGAGCCATAGAGGAACGCGATCGACAGCGCGTGGAACGGGTTGTAGAACAGGTTCCCGTAGCGCAGGGAGAAGGCGGCGGTCCAATCGAGGTGGGGGAAGATGCCGAACGGCACCGCCTCGCCCCAGCTGCCCATGAGCAGCGGGCGGATGAAGCCGAGCACGAGGAAGAGCCAGATGGCCGACGCGAAGGCCCACGCGACGTGGGTGCCCATCTGCAGTTCGCGCGCTCGCCGGTAGGTCCTGACCCACCACAGGATCACCGATATCGTCAGGCACAGGCCTGCAATGAGCCACCAACCGCCCTGCGCAAGCGGCGGGAAGTGCAGCCCGTAGCTTGGCGGCGGCGGCTCGAGCGCGAGCCATGGCAGCTGGCGGATGAACTGGAGGATGCTCCAGTGCACCGACGCCCACATGTTCAGGCCGATGATCTCGAAGGCCGCGAAGCCGAAGAGGATCGACGCGATGCCGGTCCAGCCGAGGTAGATCGGGCCGACCTGCGCGTCGCCGATGCGGCTCGCCAGGTGGCTCATCCAACCCTTGCCGGCGCGCCAGCCGGCGGTCCGCGGAAGGGGCACGCCAGGGTACGCGGGGCCATGGATGGCGACGCGCGTGAAGATGTTTTGGTACTCAGCCATGTCTTGACCCCTGTACTAGCGCCAGATCGGCAGGTCGAGCCACCAGGACCACCATTCCGGCCAACCTCGGGTCCAGAACGGTCCGCTGATCAGGATGCAGATCGCGCTCCAGAACGCCGCGCTGATGGCGAGGAACAGCCCGAGCCTGTGGATGCCGAGCGCGCCCACCGAATATCCGACGATGTCGCGGAAGAACGTGTTCTCGTGCTCCGCGCCCTTGACGACCTCGCCGGCAGGCGGGTTCGCGGCGGAGAGAATCACAGCGCCATGCAGTGCGAGCGCGAGCGTCGTCGTGAAGAAGAAGCTGATCGCGATCATGTGCGCCGGGTTGTAGTGGAAGTGCAGGTACTGGTACCCGACGTTCGACACCCAATCGAGATGGCTGAAGATGCCGTAGGGGAAGCCGTGGCCCCACGCACCCAGCAGGAAGGGTCGGATCACGACCAGCGTCACGTAGGCGAAGATGGCGAAGCTGAATGCGAACGGCACGTGATAGCCGATGCCGAGCTTCCTGCAGATCTCCACCTCGCGGAGCGCCCAGGACACGAACGCGCCGACCGCGCAGATCGTGATCCACTGCCATAGGCCCCCGTGCTTCAGCGGCGCGAAGCCGAGACCGTAACTCAGATCCGGCGGCGCGATACTGATCTGCCACAGGTTCCAGGTCGGGCCGATCGCCGCGCCGTACACGATCAGTGCCGTCCCGAGCAGGGAGAACACCAGGGTCGTGATGCCGAAGAAGCCGACGTACAGCGGTCCGACCCAGAAGTCGAAGTGATCGCCGCCAATCAGCGTGCCGCCGCGGATCCGGTATTTTCTTTCGAAGTCGAGCATCGCCATGGTCGCAGCCTCGGGTCGGTTGCCGTGAATGCCAAGCAGTCAGGGCGCGTCGGGCAGCGAGCGGAGTGGGGTAAGACTCCCGCTCGCTGCCGTCAGCGCATCGTCGTTCGCTACTTCGCCGCCGGCAGCGCCGATTCCTGGGCCGCGGGTGCAGCGCTGTGCGCGCCCCCGATCCAGTTGTACCGGTCGGTGCTGATCAGGATGAAGTGAATCAACAGAGCAAGCACGAACAGGAACGAACTCAGCGCGATCAGGACGCGCCGCGGATCGAACAAAAGCCAAATACGCCACATGTCTTTCTCTCCTCCAATTGGAGCGCTAACGCTTTTGGATTTTTCTCGTCAGAACCAGGGCTTCCAGTTCCAGACGAGAATGTGCGCGAAGACGGCAACCCCGGTGAACACCAGGAACGTCGCCATGAAGATGCTGTGGAACTCCTTCGCCTCACGCTCCGTCAGCCCCGACAGCGAGCTGCGCTTTTCATCGGCCATTTTCCTAACCTCCTTACCTCTCGGACTCTCGAAATCACCACGCAATGCGCGGCATCTGCCTCACCCGGCGATGCCGGGCCGTGAACCTCTCACCCACTGGCACCGGCCACGCGGCCGATGCCCGCAACCTTGTAGACGCGATCGAGCGTGACGCGCTGTTCACTCGCGCCACGCGCCTCGCGTTCGGCGGCATCCCGAAGGCGCTTCGCCGCGGAGATCCTGACCAGCACCGGCTCCGCCTCGACGATCTCGTCGAGCGCCGCCTTCGCCTCGTCGGTCCACGGCAGCTCCTGGTGGAGCCGAGCCGGGGTCGGGTCGACCTTGTCGAGCTCCGTGCTGAGCGGCAGGATGTGGAACAGCGCATCGAACAGCGCATTGCACACTTCCTGCACGACGTACGTCGCACCGGCATACCCCATGAACGGCGTGCCCGTGTGGCGACGAATGATCGCGCCCGGGAACGAAGCGGGGATGTAGGCGGCACGTCCCCCGCCTTCAGCCAGGTACATGCGTTCGTTGTAGCTGCCGAACATCACGAGCGGCGGCGTGGCCTTGATGGCGGCGCGGACCGCTTCGTTGTCGGGCTTCTGGCCGGCCTTGCGAGAGAAGCTGAACGCGCAGGGCAGCCCCATCTCGACCTCGAGGAAGTTCCTGAGGCCGCGGGCGTAGGTTTCGGTCGCGACGACCGCGAAGCTCGCGGTGCTGAAGAAGTCCTGGGTCACCGATCGCCACAGGTCCCACACGGGCTTGATCGTCGTATGCTTCTCGCGCTCGATGAAAGGCTCCGGGTCGAGGCCGGTGAGCTCGCCGAGCTTGCGCAGGAACTTCGTCGTGCTGTGTACGCCGATCGGCGCCTGCAGGTAGGGGCGCTCGAGCGTCTCGCAGAGCAGTCGCCCGTATTCGCGATACATGCAGACGTTGACCTCGGCCTCGGCAAGGTCCTGCACTTCGGAGATGTGGCTGCCGAGCGGGAACACCATGTTGATCTCGGCGCCGATGCCTTCGACGAGGCGCCGGATCTCGGCAAGATCGGAGGCCGAGTTGAAGTACCCGTAGGCGGGGCCGATCAGGTTGACCTTGGGCTTGACGCCCGGCTCGCGCGGCTTCGCGGCCGGGATCTTCTTCTTGCCGTACTCCGACCATAGCCAGTTGATGGCGCGATCCGCGCTCTGCCACTGGTCCTCGTCGATCGTGCGCGGCAGGAAACGCTGGATGTTCGTGCCTTCCGGCGTCACGCCGCCGCCGATCATCTCGGCGATCGAGCCGGTGACGACGACGGCCGGCAGGTGGGGATCGAGCGTCTTGTGCGCCCGGCTCATCGCCTTCTCGGTACCGTGCTGGCCGAGTTCCTCCTCGGAGAGGCCGGTGACGACGATCGGCAGTTCGTGCGGCGGCAGCGCGTCGGTGTAGTGGAGTACCGAGGTGACCGGCAGGTTCTCGCAGCCCACCGGACCGTCGATGATGACCTGCAGCCCCTTGATCGCGGTGAAGACGTACACCGCGCCCCAGTAGCCTCCAGCACGATCGTGGTCGAGGACGAGCATCAGCCGATGTCCTGCGTGGACTTGGCTTTCTTCGCGAGCTTCTTCTGGTACTGCTCGCGGAACTGCGGATGCTCGGTCGGGACGTCCTCCCAGACTCCGGCGCGATCCCCCTCGCCCACGCCTGCGAAGAACTCCTTGAAGCTGTCGAAGCGCGCCTTGTTGCCGAGCGCCGCGTTGACGACCTTGGCCAGCGATCCCGCGCCCGCGACGCCCATCAGCGGCCGGGCGGAGATCAGGTTCGTGAAGTAGAGCGCCGGGATGCCGGCCTCCTTGGCCTTCTGCACGACCGGGGTCGTGCCGATCGCGAGGTCGGGGCGATGCTCGGCGAGCGCCGCGAGGTCGGCTTCGAGCGAGGCCCGGTAGGTCACCTTGACGCCCTTCGCCTCCAGCCATTCGCGATCGGGGTCCGACCAGGGCGTACGCGGGCAGGCCGTGCCGACGTAGCGCACGTCGGCGCCACTCTCGATCAGGAGGCGAGCCACGAGCAGCTCGGAGCCCTCGTAGCCGGAGAGCGTGATCCGGCCATCGACCCGCGATCCGGCGAGCGCGGCCTTGATGGCCGGCAGCGCGGCGTTCTGGGCAGCGCCGATCTTGTCCGCGCCGGCCCCCGTCGTGCGACCGACGGCCTCGAGCCAGGCTGCGGTGCCGTCGTAGCCGACGGGCGCGGATCCGATGACCGCGCGTCCGGCGGAGGTGAACTCGCGCACCGAGGCGGTATAGAACGGATGGATCGCCGCGACCGCGGCGCAGTCGAGCGCGGCATACAGCTCGCGCCATTCGCGCGTCGGGACCGTCGGCCCCACTGCGAGGTCCAGCGGCTCGAGCAGGCGGCCGATGCCCACCGGATCGACCGGGAACATCTCGCCGAGCAGCGAGATCGTCGGCTTCGCGGAACGACCGGTGCGAGGCGCCTGCACAGGGCCTGCCTCGGCTTCGTTGCGGGCGTAGCGCAGCATCGCGCCGGCCAGCACGTCCTTCGCCTCGGCATGCGTCGGCACGCCGAAGCCCGGCACGTCGATGCCGATGATGCGCACGCCGTTGATGTCCTTCGGCAGCAGCTGCAGCGGCACGCCGGACGCCGTCGGCACGCACAGGTTGATGATCACGACCGTGTCGTACAGCGCGGGATCGGCGAGCTTGTAGACCGCCTCGCGGATGTCCTCGAAGAGCTTGCCGGTGACCAGCGTCTCGGAATTGAACGGGACGTAGCCCACCGTGCGGCGCGCGCCGTAGAAGTGCGAGGTGAACGTGAGTCCGTAGACGCAGCACGCGGAACCGGACAGCACCGTTGCCGTGCGGCGCATCCTGAGGCCGACGCGCAGCGAGCCGAAGGCCGGGCACATGCTCTGCGGCTGGTCGTGGGGCCCCACGGGGTAGTCGGTCGCGTAGCGGGCGAGCGTGTCGCTCTTGCCGGCCGCCGCGGCCGCCGCCTTGAGCGTCTCCTTGCCGGCGTGGCAACCGAGTCCGTCGCCCGCGGCCGGGCTCGCGTCGGCTGGCCCCTGGCCAGCCTGCTTCGCGTCCTCGGCTCCGTCGAAGGTCATGGTGGCTCCGGTCTCAGACGCTGTCGTACACGACTTCGAGGGACGGCTTGGTGACGATCGTCCCGCCGCACATGTCCTCGGCGGAGGCCGGCAGCAGCACGACGTCGCGACCGGTGTCCTTGGCCGAGAACAGACCAAGGAGGCCGTCCTGGGTGAGCGGCGTCGGTCGCTGCGGCGGGGCTTCCGCCACCTGCACCGCCAGCTGCTCGAAGATGGACGCCCAGTCGCCGCCGGGCCGGCCAACGATCTCGTAGTTGGCACTCTTGCGGCGGATGTCCTCGTTGGCGGGAATCGCCGCGAGCACCGGGATGCCGACCTTCTCGGCGAAGGCCTGCGCCTCGCCAGTGCCGTCATCCTTGTTGATCACGAGTCCGGCGACGCCGACGTTGCCACCGAGCTTGCGGAAGTACTCCACCGCCGAGCAGACGTTGTTCGCGACGTACAGCGACTGCAGGTCGTTCGACCCCACGACGATGACCTTCTGGCACATGTCACGCGCGATCGGCAGGCCGAAGCCGCCGCAGACCACGTCGCCGAGGAAGTCGAGCAGCACGTAGTCGAAGCCCCACTCGTGGAAGCCGAGCTTCTCGAGCAGTTCGAAGCCGTGGATGATGCCGCGCCCGCCGCAGCCGCGGCCGACCTCGGGTCCACCGAGCTCCATCGCGAACACGCCGTCGCGCTTGAAGCAGACGTCGCCGATCGACACCTGCTCGCCGGCCTGCTTCTTCCGCGCGGAGGTCTCGATGATCGTCGGGCAGGCACGCCCACCGAACAGCAGCGAGGTCGTGTCGCTCTTCGGATCGCAGCCGATCAGGAGCACGCGCTTGCCTTGCTGCGCCATCATGTAGGACAGGTTCGCGAGCGTGAAACTCTTGCCGATGCCGCCCTTGCCGTAGATCGCGATGATCTGGGTCTGCTTGGTCGCGGGACCGCTCGAGACCGGCGGATCGGGTTCGACCGCGGCTTCCGCGCGCAGGTGCCTCACCCGCACTTCGTCGACGAGGATGCTCACGGTTCCTGAAGCGGGTGGCGTCATGCGCAATTTCTCCAATCCAGGATCATTTTCAGACAAGCGGGGTCGCCGAACGCCGTGCGATATGCAGCGGGCGCGCAGGTGGCTTCCTCGCGATGGGTAATCAGGCCGTCCAGCGAGAGCCGGCCGCTTTCGGCATGGGCGAGGACCGCGACGAGATCGGCGGGGCGCCACTCGGCCGCGATCCGCAGCTTCGCTTCCTTCATGAACGCTGCCGGGAACGTGAACGCGAGGCGCCCAGGGTAGAAGCCGGCCAGCACGATCTCGCCGCCTGGTGCGAGGCGCGCGACGAGCTGGTCGATGATCTCGCTGTCGCCGCTGACGTCGTAGATCGAGCGGTAGTCGCGGCGCGGATCCGCATCCGGGTCGACGACGTCGTATCCGACGGCCCCGCCGCGGCGATCCGCGTTGCGCTCCCACACCGTCGGAGCAGGCGCGCCACGCACGATCGCCAGACGCGCGAGCAGGCGACCGAGCACGCCGTGGCCGATGATCAGATCGGGTGCTGCGCCCGCGGCGAGCGCATGCTCGGCGGTCGCGGCGAGCGCGAGCAGCACGGCATTCTCGCCAAGCGCGGCATCGAATGGCGTCGCCTTCGCGCCGGGAATCACGACTCGCGACGACGCACCGCCGAAGAGCCCGCGCACGTCCACATAGCAGCGCGCTCCGGGCACGAACACGCGCTCGCCCTCGCGGCGGCCGGATGTCGTGCCTGCACGCGAGATGCGTCCGACGGATTCGTAACCCGGTACCAACGGATAGGCGAGGCCGGGGAAGGGGGGCATGCGGCCCGACCAGAGCAGTCGTTCGGTGCCGGTGCTGATGCCGCTCCACTCGACGTCCACGATGACGTCGTCTTCGCTGGGCGGGAGCAATTCGAGCCGGCTGAGCTCGATACGCTCTGGCTCGCGGATGACGACCGCAAGCGACTCCAGGACCGCGCCAGACTGGAACGACGCATTCATTCGAGTTCTTATTTCGGCCTTGCGGCCTGACCCCCGTGCTTCAAGTGTCAAGATACTAGTACGGTCAATAATGTCAACCGAAGTGAACAACGGAGAGCCGAAGGCAGACTGCGGGCGACCGCGGCTGATCGGCCGGGATCTCGAGGATTTGCTGCGACGCAGCATTCACGACCGGCGACGACGGGCCAGCTGATCGGAATCCGGTCGGAGAAGGTCAGGCCGCGGCGTGCTCGCGGGGCCGGGGCATCAGGCGCGCCGCCTGGGCCGCCAGCTCGGCATGCAGGTCATCGGCTCCCGGACAGGCCGGAATCGAGGCCTGGGCCTCGCCGAGCAGGCGCTTCAGGTGGTCGACCGCCCCGGCGAAGCCAAGCTGCGCGACGGCGTTGGGCCGACCGAGCACCGCATCGCGGCCGATCGGCTTGCCGAGTTCTTCGGCGATGCCATAGACATCCTTCAGGTCGTCGGCGACCTGGTACGCCTCGCCAATCAGGTCCCCGACGCGACGCCAGGGCTCCGGATCATGTCCTGCCGACGCCGCCCCGGCCGCGGTCGCCGCGGCGAACAGGGCACCGGTCTTGGCCCGCTGGTAGAGCCCGAGCGGAATGTTCGCCTCGGACTCCCAGGCCTGGCCGGCCACGATGCCGTACGGCATCCCGGCGGACGCACCGAGGATCGTGAGCAGCGGACCCAGGCGCTGCGGCGTGGACTGCACGCCGAACGCGAGCGTCTGGAATGCATAGACGATCAGCGCATCGCCACACAGGATGGCCGTGCGCTCGCCGAAGGCGGCATGGACCGAGGGGCGCCCGCGACGCATCGCTGCGTCGTCGAAGCACGGCAGGTCGTCGTGGACCAGTGACGCGCAGTGGAGCATTTCGAGGGAGCTCGCCGCCGCGTCGGTGATCGTGCGCTGGTCTTCGCCGCAAGCCCGCGCGACGGACAGGCACAGCCGTGGGCGGATACGGGCGCCGCCCGGAAACACCGCATGACGCACTGCAGCAGTCAGGCCTGCCGGGCACTCAGGGCCGGCCGCGCGCTCCAGCGCCTGCGTGAGGGCCCGCTCGATCCGCTGTGCGGTATCCATGACCGACCCCCGAGAGCCGTGTATCGTTTGCGTTACACTGTAAACCGTCAGTAACTATAGACACTATTCCCGAACAGGGTCAACGAGTCGTATTGCCCATGCCTGAAGAGCCTGTCGTGGTGGTAGGCGCGGGGGTCGCCGGGCTCGCGGCCGCCGTCGAGCTCGCGGCCCGTGGGCGCGCCGTGACCGTGCTCGAGCGTGGATCGACACCCGGCGGCAAGCTCCGCGAGGTCGAGATCGACGGCCGGCGACTCGACGCAGGCCCCACGGTGCTGACGCTGCGTGGCATCTTCGACGACCTCTTCGACGTGGCCGGCACGCGTCTCGAGGAGCACCTCTCCCTCACGCCGGTCTCCGTGCTCGCGCGACACGCGTGGGGGCCCGATGCCCAACTCGACCTGCACGCTGATCCGGAGCGCTCACGTGAGGCGATCGGCCTGTTCGCGGGTGCCGCGGAGGCGCGCCGCTACACGGCGTTCCTGACGCGCTCGCGCCACGTCTACGAGACGCTCGAAGCGTCGTTCATCCGTGCCCCGGCCCCGAGCGTCGCTCACCTCGTGCGTCACGCGGGCCTGCGCGGACTCGGCGCGCTCGCCGCGATCTCGCCGTTCCGCTCGCTGTGGTCGGCCCTCGGCGACCACTTCCACGATCCCCGCCTGCAGCAGCTGTTCGGCCGCTACGCGACGTACCTCGGATCGTCGCCTTACGAGGCCCCCGCGACGTTGATGCTGCTGGCACACGTGGAGCAGGCCGGTGTCTGGCTCGTCGACGGCGGCATGCATCGCATCGCGCAGGTCCTCGCGCAGCTGGCGACGGGACTTGGCGCCACGATCCGCTACGCGGCCGAGGTGCGAACGATCGAGATCGAACGGGGCGCGAGCCGTGCCGCCATGCTCACCTCTGGCGAGCGCGTCGCGGCCAGCGCCGTGATCGTCAACGCCGATGCGAGCGCACTCGGGAACGGCTCGCTCGGGGCGATGGCCGCCGCCGCAGCGCCAGCGGTCCCGGTCGCAGCCCGATCCCTGTCGGCGCTGACCTGGAACATCGTCGCGCAGACCGAGGGCTTCGCGCTGTCGCGCCACACGGTCTTCTTCTCGTCGGACTACCGACGCGAGTTCGAGGACATCTTCCGTCGCGACAGCCTGCCGACGGAGCCGACAGTCTACGTCTGCGCGCAGGATCGCGACGACCTGGGCCGGCGCAGCGACACGGGCCCTGAACGACTCCTGTGTCTCGTCAACGCCCCGCCGACCGGCGATCGCCGGCCGTTCACTTCCGCGGAGATCGAATCATGCGAGCAGCGGACCTTCACGCTACTGGAACGCTCGGGCCTTCGGATCCGGCGCACGCCGGAGCGAACGGCCGTCACGACGCCGGCGGATTTCAACCGGCTGTTCCCGGGGAGCGGGGGCTCGCTCTACGGGAGGGCGTCGCACGGCTGGCGGGCGTCGTTCCAGCGACCCGGGGTCCGGACGCGAATCCGGGGACTGTACCTGGCGGGCGGCAGTATCCATCCGGGCCCGGGCGTACCGATGGCGGCGCTCTCAGGACGGCTGGCGGCCGGCGCGCTGATCGCGGATTCGGCTTCGACGCGCCGATAGGCCCGGACGGCTACGCCTGGTGGTACATCGATGCCGTCAGCGACGACGGCAAGCATGCCCTCGTCATCATCGCGTTCGTCGGCAGCGTGTTCTCGCCGTATTACGCGGGGGCCCGGCGACGAGGCCCGGCCGATCCCGCTCGCCACTGCGCGATCAACGTCGCGCTCTACGGTCCGCGTCGGCGGTACTGGACCATGACCGAACGCGACGCGGTCGACCGCGGTCCGGATCACCTGTCGGTCGGCCCGAGCTCGCTCGCCTGGGACGGCGACAGCCTCGTCGTGCACATCGACGAATGGACCGCCCCGTTGCCCGAGCGCGTGCGCGGTACCGTGCGAATCCGTCCCGGCCAGGTCACGGACCATGCCGTGACGCTCGACCCTGCCGGGGAACACGTGTGGTGCCCGATGGCACCAAATTCCCGCATCGAGGTCGAGTTCGACGCCCCCGACCTGCGCTGGCACGGGGAGGCGTATGTCGATGCGAATGCCGGCGTCCGCCCGCTGGAGTCGGGCTTCAGGCGCTGGGACTGGTCGCGCGCACGCGCAGGACGAGGCACGACGGTGCTGTACGAGGTCACCCCTCGCGCCGGCGATGATCGTGCACTCGCACTCAACATCAACGAGCAGGGTGAGCTCGCCTGCGTCGAGCCACCTCCTCATGTCGAGCTGCCCCGCTCGCGCTGGGGCGTGCATCGGACAACCCGCTCGAGCGCGCCCGCCGGCGCGTCGGTCGCGGCGACGCTCGAGGACGGCCCGTTCTATTCGCGTTCGCTCGTGACGAGCGAACTCTGGGGCGAGCCCGTGATCGCGGTGCATGAGAGCATCTGCCTCGACCGGTTCAGTTCGCGCATCGTCCAGACCATGCTGTCGGTGCGGATGCCGCGCCTCGGCGGGCGACGACGCTTCGGCTAGTCCTGACCCGGGACTTCCGTCGGCTGCGGCATGCTGGCGGGAGATGCGATCAGGCACGGTCGCGACCCGGAGTGGCGATGAGCGCGGAGCAGCAGGATCCCCGGATCGGACCGAATGCGATCCTGCAGGTGGTCGCGGCCCTGCGCGCCCGGCACGGGGAGACGGTCACGCTTGGCGTACTGAGTCGTGCGGGACTGGCCTCCGTCATCGAGCATCCGCCCGAGCACATGGTGGCCGAGCGGGATGTCATCGCCCTGCACGGCAGTGTCCGGCGGGAACTTGGGACCGACGCCGCGCGGGCGGTCATGGTCGGTGCCGGCATCGGCACCGGTGACTATCTCCTCGCCCATCGGATCCCGGCGCTCGCACAGCGCGTGCTGCGCGCATCTCCTGCCCGGCTCGCGAGCCGGATGCTGCTCGCGGCCATCTCGAAGCACACCTGGACCTTTGCCGGCAGCGGTGAATGCAAGTTCACGGCCGGTCACCCGGTGCTCGTGACGATCCGCGGCTGCCCCGCGTGCCGCGGCGAGCATGCACCGGCGGCGATATGCGATTACTACGCGAAGACGTTCGAGCGACTCTATGGCGTGCTCGTCCATCCGGCGGCGCACGTCCGCGAGACGACGTGCATGGCGACCGGCGCGGATGCCTGCCGATTCGAGATCAGCTGGACTCGCTGAACCGGGCAGACCTCAACGCGCTGCGGACGCCGACGCGGCGACGTGCTGCTCGTGGCGTTCGAGCCGTTCGAACAGTTCTAGCGTCCACGCGATCCGCTCCTCGACACGATGCCACGGCGGCGCCTCGTGCATCGCCTCGACGGGCGAGGCCTGCTCGATGACCTTCCCCACGTTGCGCTCGAGGATGGCATCGCGCGCGCGACGCAGCTGGGCGGCCTCACGCTCCTTGCGCTCGAGCCGCTCGAACAGCTCGAGCGTCCACACAAGGCGCTGCTCGAGGCGACGCCAGGGATATGCGGGCCTCTCGCGCGCGACGGCCGCGGCTCCACAGCCCGCCGCCGCGGTGACGAGGAACTGAGCGGCCGGCAGCGCCGGGCTGTCATCCGGCGCATGCCGGCGGCTGCTCGCGCGGATCGCCTTCGCGATCACGCGTGCCTTGTCGCCCCAACCCACGACCGCCCGGCTCGAAACGGAATCGAGGCCCTGGCGCTCGACCGCACGACCGATCTCCGCGTACAGCAGGCGGGCCGCGTGCATCGCCGCGCGGTAGCGCGTCGGCAACGCGTCGATCCCCACCGCCGCGCGCGCATAGAGTACGTCCGCTGCCGCGAGCAGCCGCTCGATCACGCCGGCCAGCGCGGGGCTGAAGCCGGGATTGGCGACGAGAGCGTCCGGATCGATGCCAGCCTCTCGCAGCCATGCGAGCGGCAGGTAAAGCCGGCCGGCGCGTGCATCCTCACCCACGTCGCGGGCGATGTTCGTCAACTGCATCGCGACGCCCATGTCCGTGGCGCGCGCCAGCGCGACCGCGTCGTCGGTACCCATCAGCAGCGCCATCATCGCGCCGACGGTCCCGGCAACCCGGGTGCCGTATGCCGTCAGGTCATCGTAAGTCTCGTAGCGCCTGCCCTGGGCGTCCCACTCGAACCCCTCCAGGAGGGCCTCCGGCAGCGGACGCGGGATCCTGTAGCGCGCGACGACCTGTGCAAACTCCCGGTCCGCCGGTATCGGCGCTGGAGTACCCGCATAGATCAGGTCCAGTCGCCGGCGCAACGCGCCGAGCGCGCCGCGCGGGTCCTCCGCCAGATCGACGGCATCATCCGCGAGCCGGCAGAACGCATACAGGCCAGTCGCCGCCACGCGCACGTCCGCCGGCAGTAGCAGCGAGGCTGCAGAGAACGTCTTGGAGCCGCCGCGCATGAGCTCGCGACACTCCTCCTGGTCGACGGCGAGCTCGGGAATGATCTCGAGGCTAGACATCGGGCACCACCCGATCCAGCACGCGCGCCGACGACAGTACGCCGGGGACGCCGGCGCCCGGGTGCGTCCCTGCGCCGACGAGGTACAGGCCATCGACGTCGGCACTGCGATTGTGAGGCCGCAACCATGCGCTCTGGCGAAGGATCGGCTCGAGCCCGAATGCAGCGCCATGCAGGGACTGCAGCCGGTCGCGGAAATCGAGCGGCGTCGTCACGCGGGAACTGACGACGTGCTGTTCGAGTCCCGGCAGCAGCTGCGCCGACAGGGCCGACGCGATCGCGCGCCGGTAGGGCTCGGCTCGTTCGCGCCAGTCCACGTTTCCCTGGAGGTTTGGCACCGGCGAGAGCACGTAGAACGTGTCGCATCCGGGCGGGGCGAGCGACGGGTCGGTGGCGGTCGGCCGGTGCAGGTACAGGCTGAAGTCCTCGGCCAGCACCTTGCGCTCGAAGATGTCCTCGAGCAGCTCCTTGTACCGTGGACCGACCAGGATCGTGTGGTGCGGCACCTGCGGATAGACCCGATTGGTGCCGAAGTACCATACGAACAGGCTCATCGAGTAGCGCGAGCCCGGGATGCGGCGCGTGAGCCAGCTGCGCGCGCTGCCCGGCGGCAGGAGCTTGCCATAGGTCATCGCGGGATCCGCATTGGAGACGACGACGTCGGCGCGGATCTCCGTGCCCGAGGCAAGCCGCACGCCCGTGACGCGCCGGCCGCTGACCGTGATCGCCTCGACCGGGGCCTTGCAGCGAACTTCGTTGCCCTGCGACGCAATGAGATCCGTGAGTCCCGTGACGAGGCGCCCCGTGCCACCCATCACGAAATGCACGCCCATGGAACGTTCCAGGTGCGCGATCAGGCCGTAGACCGCCGTCGTCGTGAAGGGATTGCCACCGACGAACAGCGGATGGAAGCTGAGCGCGAATCGCAGCTTCGGATGCCTGACGTACGACGCCACCAGCGAGTGGAGCGTCCGGTAGCTCTGCAGGCGAATCAGCGCGGGCGCCACCTTCGCCATGTCCAGCCACGAGCCGAATGGCGTGTGACCGAGTTGCTGGAAGCCTACGCGGTAGATCGCCTCGCTCATGTGCATGAAGCGCTCGTATCCGGCAACGTCGCCGGGCGCGATCCGCGTGAGCTCGCGGCGCATCGCATCCAGGTCGTTGCTCCAGTCGATGGATTCGCCATCGTGGAACATCAGCCGGTAGAACGGCATCAGCGGCCTGAGGTCGATGTCGTCCGAGAGCTGGCGACCGGCGAGGCGCCACAGCTCCTCGAGCAGGAACGGTGCCGTGATGATCGTGGGACCGGCATCGAACTTGAAGCCGTCCTGGTGGTGCACGTACGCGCGGCCGCCGGGGGCGTCCAGTCCCTCGAGCACCGTGACCCGATAGCCTCGCGCGCCGAGCCGGACGGCGGCCGCAAGGCCCCCGAAGCCCGAACCGATCACGACCGCGTGCGCCTCGCGGCGGGAGGTCGTGCGTCCCGGAAGGTTGCGGGGGGCCGTCGTCGCATCCATGTTCGCGTGGCTCAGCTCGGGCTCATCGGACTGCCCACCATGCCGTGTCGGAATACTCCTCCACGGGCGCTACGGCGTCTCGTCGCAGAAGCGGGACCATCGTCAGAATCGTCGCGATCATCAGCCCGATCTCGAGGGCGTAGACGAACATGTAGCCTGTCGCGGGCCCAGAGAGCGCGGCGCCAAACGCGTCGTGCGAGGCGAAACCGGCAACCAGGTCCCGCAGGATGCCTCCGAGGGCGACCGCGATCCCCGCCGCGGAAGCCTGGACTGCGCCCCAGGCGCCAAGTGCGAGACCCGTCTGGCTCTCGGGCGCGAGATTCATCGTGGCGGTCAGCGTTCCGTGCCCGAACAGGCCGCCGCCAAAGCCGATCAGGAGCGTGCCGAGCGCGAACATGACCGGCTGGCCGTACGGCGCGGCGAGGATCACGAGCAGGAACGCCGGGATGCCCACCATGGCGCCAAGGCTCGCCATCCGGAACGGATCGAATCCGCGGCTGAGCACCCGCGCAGCCAGGCCGAATCCGAACAGGCCGCCGATCGCCAGCGTCGCCGTGAGCTTGGTCGTGGAACCGACCGTCAGGTGCAGGACCTGGCCGCCGTAGGGCTCGAGGAGCACGTCCTCCATGCTGAACGCCATGGTCCCGAGGCCGACCGCGATCAATCGGCGGACGGCGTTCGAGGCGCCCGCGAACGTATTCCAGGCATCACCGAACGTCGTCGGCTGCGGGTCGGGCTCGGCCTGGAAACGACCAGGGCGGCGCGTTTCCTGCTTCCATAGGGCGATCGAGTTCAGCACGATCGTCGCCACCGCCGCGCCCTGGATGACCTTGACGAGGCGCAGGTGCGAGAAGTCCGCGAGCATGCCGCCGAATACGAAGGCGCTGATGATCATGCCGACGAGCAGCATCACGTACATCAGGCCGACGACCTTGGGCCGGGACTCGGCCGGCGCGAGATCCGTCGCGAGCGCGAGTCCTACGGTCTGTGTCGTGTGCAGGCCAGCTCCCACCAGCAGGAAGGCGACGGCGGCACCGAACTGGCCGATCCACGCGGGCGCGTGTGCGGCATTGCCCTGTCGGGCGAGCACGAGCAGGGCGAAGGGCATGATCGCCAGCCCGCCGAACTGGATGAGGGTTCCCTTCCAGATGAACGGCACGCGCTTCCAGCCGAGGGCGGAGCGGTGCGTGTCGGACCGGAACCCGATGAGTGCCCGGAACGGCGCGAAAAGGAGCGGCAGCGAAAGGACGATCGCGACCAGCGAGGCGGAGACGCCCAGCTCGACGATCATCACCCGGTTCAGCGTGCCGATCAGCAGCACGAGCGCCATGCCGACGGAGACCTGGAACAGCGACAGTCGCAGTAGGCGCGACAACGGGAGATCTGGCGTCGCCGCGTCGGCGAAGGGCAGGAAGCGCGGCCCCAGTGCCGCCCAGGCTTCCATGACGGAACGACTCATTCGATTCATGATTTACGTCTGGGCATTCGAACAGCCATTGCGGGCATCGACCGCGCCGGTAGAAACGGGGCCGGGACCTATACGATCCCGGCCCCACCCGACTCACGGGTCCTCGACGATGGTGCCTTACGGCGTCGTCGCGGCCGGAGCGGCGGCCGGCGCGGCGGCTGCCGCAGGGGCAGCCTTCGCGTGGCCTTCGAAGAACGCCCCAACCCAGGTCGTGTGGGAGAGAAGGGCGTAGTGAATCAGCAGCGACGTCGTCGCCACCGCACCCAGGAACAGCGGCAGACCTACGGTGGGCTTCACCACCGTCCAAATTCTAGCTTGGTTCATGTCAGGTCCCCGTTAGTGAAGCCAGGGTGAATAAACGTACGCAAGGAAATGCGCGAACACGGCGATCACGAAGAACACACGGGCGCCGTCGATGACGTGCCGATGAAGCTCTTCCGACTCCGCGATCGTCAGGCCTGTCGGCCATACGCGATCTGCATCATCCGCCATAAATAAACTCCTCTAGAGACAATCGATCATCTCCGTGCTTAACCCGCACGTGGGTTCTTCATGGCCGCGAGCGCCATAAATCTGTTCATCCTCGATGAGGCCGGAGCCCTGCAGGCGACGGCCCGCGACGCTCGCGTCTGTCGCGCGGCCGCGCGACGAGATCGACTCGAACCAGGAGATGCGACGCACGCGCTCTTCCCGGACGTCGTGGTGACGCCGGTGGCGGGCGGTCTGGCAGCTTGTGGGCGCTGCTGATGCATCTTCTTTTCCCCGTCCCCTCTCCGAAAATTCGCCTCGACGCGTTGTGGTCCGCTGCGCTATCCGTCCTCGCGTTCTCCCCGCCGCGGCCAAGAGCCAGCCGAACGAGGTCAGGGCAATTATTTCTCTGGTGTCATTCTAGGTAGACATGTAGAAATGTCAATTAAGGGAGACGCATAGATGCACTGTTTTGGTGCGTTGCGCCCTCCCTAGGGCCGCCGCTGCCTTGCAGGGTCCTGGCGGCCGCCTGGGTTCGCTCGCGGTCCGGTCCGCCTTCGCAGATGCCACGTCTGCGCCGCGTTTGGGTTTTCTTGTATATGTATCGGGCGTCGGTCCGCCGGACCGCGAGGATGAAGAGTGCATGCGACAGGTATTCCCGTTTTCCGCGATCGCCGGCCAGGAAGAGATGAAGCTCGCGCTGCTTGCCGCGGCGGTCGACCCCGCCATCGGCGGCGTGCTCGTATTCGGTGACCGCGGCACCGGCAAGTCGACCGCCGTGCGCGCACTCGCCGCGCTGCTGCCGAAGATGAAGGTCGTCGCCGGTTGCCGCTATGGTTGCGACCCGGACAACGCGGGCGCCTGGTGCGCGGAGTGCCGCGCCCGGCCCGCGACGGAGGCGACCCGCTCCCGTCTCGCGCAGGTCCCCGTCGTCGACATGCCGCTCGGCGCGACCGAAGACCGGGTGGTCGGCGCACTCGATCTCGAACGGGCGCTCTCGCAGGGCGTGAAGGCGTTCGAACCGGGGCTGCTTGCGCAGGCGAACCGCGGCTTCCTGTACATCGACGAGGTCAACCTGCTCGAGGACCACCTCGTGGACCTCCTGATCGACGTCGCGGCATCCGGCGAGAACGTGGTCGAGCGCGAGGGACTCAGCGTCCGTCATCCCGCACGCTTCGTGCTGATCGGCAGTGGCAATCCCGAGGAGGGCGAACTGCGGCCGCAGCTGCTCGATCGCTTCGGCCTCTCGGTCGAGGTACGGACCCCGAAGGACCTGCCCACCCGCATCGAGGTGGTTCGTCGGCGCGACGAGTTCGAGCGCGATCCGGCTGCCTTCAACGAGAAGTGGAACCGCAAGGACTCGACCGTGCGCCGGCGCGTGCTCGGCGCGCGCGACCGCGTCGCGGACATCGCTGTGCCCGACGAGATCCTCGAGAAATCGGCGGCACTGTGCATGCGACTCGGCACCGATGGGCTGCGCGGCGAGCTGACGCTGATGCGCGCCGCACGGGCCATTGCGGCGCTCGAGGGCGCGGACACCGTGACGCTCGCGCACCTGCGGCAGATCGCGCCACCGGCGCTCCGTCACCGGCTGCGCCGCGATCCCCTGGACGCGGCCGAATCAGGCGTGCGCGTCGAGCGGGCCCTGGGCGAACTGTTCGGCTCGTGAGCCTGGACGCATCCGCGCCGAAGCCGGCCTGGGCCGAAGCGGTCCTCGCGGCAGTGCTCGCCGCCATCGATCCCGTGGGTCTTGGCGGCATCTGCGTGCGCGCCCAGGCGGGGCCGGTTCGCGATCGCTGGCTCGCGATGCTGCGCAGGCTACTGCCTGACGGGACGCCGCTGCGGCGCATCCCGTTGCACGTCGCCGACGATCGCCTGCTGGGAGGCCTCGATCTCGCCGCAACCCTGCAGGCGGGCCGGCCGATCGCGCAGCGCGGTCTGCTCGCCGAAGCCGATGGCGGCTTCGTGCTGCTGACGATGGCCGAGCGGGTCTCCGCAGGAACCGCCGCGCGCATCGGCGCCGTGGTCGACTGGCACGAGGTCGCGACTGCGCGTGACGGCGTGGTGATGACTGATGCCACGCGCGTCGGCGTGATCGCCCTGGACGAGGGGATCGAGGACGACGAGCGCCCGCCCGCCGTGCTGCTCGAGCGCCTCGCCATGCGCATCGAGCTCGGCACGCTCGGCCTGTCCGACACGGACGCGGCGCCCTACTCGGCCGGGGACGTCGCCGCCGCGCGCGCACGCCTCGCGGGCGTCGCATCGGATGACGGCGTCGTCGAGGCGCTGTGCGCGACATCTGCGGCACTCGGCGTCCATTCGTTGCGCGCGGTGCTGCTCGCGCTGCGCGCAGCACTCGCGTCTGCCGCGCTCGCGGGGCGCACGCGCATCGCGCGCGAGGACGCGGCGATCGCCGGCCGCCTCGTGCTCGCGCCACGCGCGACCCAGCTGCCCGCTGCACCGGAATCCGCCGACGCGGAGCCACCACCACCGCCGCCCGAACCACCACCCCAGGACAGCGACACGCCGCCCGATGGCACACCGGAGCAGCCCCAGGAACCCATCGAGCAGCTGCCGGACGTGGTGCTCGAGGCCACGCAGGCCGCGATCCCGGCCGGCCTGCTCGCCTTGTTGAAGGCGGGGTCCGCGCCGCGTTCGCGCACGAGCGGCCGGGTGGGCGCGATCAACTCGTCCACGCTGCGCGGTCGACCCGCGGGCGTGCGGCCCGGCAGGCCGCGCGGTGGCGTGCGCCTGAACGTGATCGAGACTCTGCGCGCGGCGGCGCCCTGGCAGAGGTTGCGGCGCGGCGTCACGGAATCGAGCGGCGGCGTTGCCCGTCGCATCCAGGTCCGCAGCGAGGACTTCCGGATCTCGCGCTACAAGCAGCGCTCGGAGACGACGACGATCTTCGTCGTCGACGCATCAGGATCGTCGGCGCTGCACCGCCTCGCGGAGGCCAAGGCCGCGGTCGAACTCCTGCTGGCGGACTGCTACGTGCGCCGCGATCGCGTCGCGGTGATCGCGTTCCGCGGCCGGGGGGCGCAAGTCCTGCTGCCGCCGACCCGTTCGCTGGTCCGTGCCAAGCGCGGCCTCGCGGGCCTGCCCGGGGGTGGCGGGACGCCACTCGCGGCCGCGATCGATGCTGCAGTCGAACTCGCCGAGGGCGTCCTGCGTCGCGGCGGCACACCGACGATCGTGCTGCTCACGGACGGGCGCGCCAACATCGCCCGCGACGGCACGCCGGGCCGCCCGCAGGCACAGATGGAGGCGACGGCCGCAGCCCGCCGCGCGCGGCTCACGCGCGTCGCCGCGCTGGTCGTCGACACCTCGCCACGGCCGCAACCGCTCGCGGCCGGCATCGCGCTCGAGATGGATGCACGCTACCTGCCCTTGCCCCATGCCGACGGCGCGTCCCTCTCGAAGGCGGCGAAGCTGGTCGGCGGCAGCCGATGACCGGGGCCCTGGACTGGACGCAGCACGGTCGTGACTGGCCACACCGGGACGCGAGCCAGTTCATGGAAGTCGACGGCACGCGCTGGCACGCCCAGGTGATGGGCAGTGGCCCCGCGCTGCTGCTGATCCACGGAACCGGTGCGGCCTCGCACTCGTGGCGCACGCTCGCGCCGCTGCTCGCCTCGCGCTACACGGTCATCGCACCGGACCTGCCGGGCCAGGCGTTCACGAGCAACCTGCGCGGCCGCCACTCGTTGCCGGCGATGGCCACCGCGCTCGGCCGGCTCCTCGAGGCCATGGGTCTGCGGCCGATTGCCGCGGTCGGACATTCCGCGGGCGCGGCGATCGCGATCCGCATGACGCTCGACGACCAGCTCGCGCCCACGGCACTGGTGAGCCTGGCCGGCGCGCTGCTGCCGTGGCGCGGCCTGCCGGCGCTCGTGTTTGCTCCCCTCGCCCGCCTGCTCGCGTCCACGGCAGCGGTGCCCCGCTTCCTTGCCGCTCGCGCGGCGGAACCGGCCGTGATGTCCCGGCTCGTCGACAGCACCGGTTCGCTCATCGATGCGCATGGCGTCGCGCTGTATGGCCGCCTCGCGTCGAATCCGGCGCACGTCGCCGGCGCGCTCGCGATGATGGCGGACTGGGACCTCGCGTCCCTCAAGCGTGACCTCTGTGGCCTGCGGGTGCCGCTGCTCGCACTGCACGGTGCCCGCGACCGGATGGTCGGCGAGGCGGAGTTCAGGAAGATCGCGACGCTCGTGCCCCGCGTCGAACCGGTGACGCTGCCGGCACTCGGACATCTCGCGCACGAGGAAGATGCCGCGCGCTGCGCGGGGCTCATCCTCGGGTTCCTCGGCAAGCACGGCATCTGAGGCGACCGGCTTGTGGGCCGCGGGTCGACGCCCTACCATGGCATCGTCGCAGGTGCCGGACCGACCGAGTCGGACCGGATAATTGGGAAGCCGGTCTGATGCCGGCGCTGCCCCCGCAACGGTAGTGGAGTGATGAGTTCGGCGACAGACCACCGGGTCCCCCTCGGGAGCCGGGAAGGTGCCGAACCGATCCGGTGAAACCGGATCGCTCCAGAGCCCGGAAACCAGCCCGTGACGTGTGCCCTGATCGATCGCGGTGGGCGATCGCGCGTGGTGACCGTGCCGGCGACGTCCGTCCGCGCACTCTCGCCCCTCGCCGACCCTCCCCCGCGTGACCTCGGGACTTCCGTTCCAACGCCATGACACGGGGAGTGCGCATGACACTGTCGATCCCGCCGCGGTCCGCGGCAACCTCGAATCACGTTCCGATGCAGGGCTTCGCGCGGATGTGCCGTCATGTCGCGTGAGGCGGGGCGGGGCGGGTCCGCGCCCTGCTGAACGCGCGCGATTGCAGCGCCTGCTCGATGCGCGGGACCGAGTTGAGCTGCTCGGTTACGCCCTCGCGCGACCCGAGTCCATCGACCCAACGACAGGCGAAGCCGTGCCGTCGACGGTTCGCCGGGAGTCGTCGCCCGGCCGCCCAGGCCAGCACCTGGACGCCTGATCGCCGGTCGCCGCCGTGGAGACCCGCGTCCTGCTCGCGGACTATGATGGCTCACCACGGAGGGCCGGCCCATGAAGCGGATGTGGATCGTCATCCTCGCGCTCCTCGGAGTGGGGTCGTGTGTCGGCGGGCTGGTCGGCAGCGTCCTCTACTTCACGCTCGGGCTCACGGAGTGCGCGGATGGCTTCTTCGCCGCGGTGAAGCGCCAGGACCTGGTCGCGGCTCGCGTCTACCTGTCCGAGGACTTTCGTGCGCATGCCAGCGACGCCGCGCTCGTCGAATTCATCGGCTCGGGGCCGCTCGCCCACTGCGCCTCCACCCACTGGTCGAGCCGCGAAATCAAGAACGACACCGGGCGCCTCGAGGGCGAGGTCCGCAGCGACTCCGGTGGTGTCGTGCCGGTCACGCTCACGCTGGTCAGGGAACGGGGCGAATGGAGGATCCAGACGCTGGCCCGGGCCGAGGCCGGCATCGTCGAGCGCTTGCGTTGACCCTCGCCGCCCGTTGGCCGGCGCTCCCCCGCAACGTATGCTCCGTGCACCGGACAAGCCCCTGGAGACGCCCGATGCAAACCACTTTCGCACTGCTCGCCGCCGCAGTCGCGCTGCCGGCCAGCGCACTCGCCGGCACCGCGGCCCCCGCCACCACGGCGATCCAGTGTGGCCACCTGGTCGATGCGCAGGCAGGAACCCTGCTCGGTCCGACGACCATCGTCGTGGACGGCCGCAAGATCCGGCAGGTAACGCCCGGCACGTCGGCGCCCGAGGGCGCGCGGGTGATCGACCTGTCTACCTCGACCTGCCTTCCGGGGCTGATCGATTCGCACGTGCACATGACGCACGAGCTCAGCCCGGCCGCGTCGGGTGAGCGCTTCCGCCTGAACGCCGCCGACTACGCGGTGCGTTCCACCGTCTACGCCAGGCGCACGCTGCTCGCAGGATTCACGACCGTCCGCCACATGGGGGATGGCAGGCTGCAGGACTCCGTGGCGCTGCGCAATGCCATCAATTCCGGCCTCGTGCCCGGGCCGCGCATCTACACCGCGGGCCACGCGATCGGCTCGTCCGGCGGCCACGCCGACGACACGAACGGGATGCGCATCGACCTTGCGGGCGACCCTGGCGCCGCGGACGGGATCGTCAACAGCGTGGAGGATGCCGCGAAGGCGGTTCGGCTCCACTACAAGGCTGGCGATGACCTGATCAAGATCATGCCCTCCGGCGGCGTGCTCGACGAGGGCACGAGCGGCGACAACCCGCAGATGACGCTCGAGGAGATCCGGGCGGTGGTCACGACGGCGCGCGACTACGGCTTCACCGTGGCAGCGCACGCGCATGGCGCCGAGGCGATCCGGCGCGCCATCGTCGGCGGCGTCGACTCGATCGAGCACGGGACGTTCCTCAACGACGAGGACCTGCGGCTGATGAAGGAGCACGGCACCTGGCTCGTGCCGACCATCAGCGCCGGGGCCTACGTCGCGGAGAAGGCCAAGGTCCCGGGATTCTTCCCGCCGACGATCGCGACCAAGGCAGAAGCGATCGGCTCGCAGATCATCGGCACGGCAGGGCGTGCGTACCGCGCCGGCGTCAAGATCGCGTTCGGCACCGACGCCGCGGTCTACCCGCACGGCGACAACGGCCACGAGTTCGAGCTGATGGTGCAGGCCGGCATGCCGCCGATGTTCACGCTGCAGGCCGCGACGATCCGGGCCGCCGAACTGCTGCGTCACGACAAGGACCTGGGCAGCATCAGCGCCGGCAAGGTCGCCGATGTCGTCGCTGTGCCCGGCAACCCCGTCGAGGACATCAGCGCGATGCGTCGCGTCTCCTTCGTCATGAAGGATGGCGTCGTCTACAAGCGCGAGGGCCGGGCCGTCCTCGCCGACGCCGAGTAGCGGGTCAGCAACCGAGCAATCGCGCGTGATGCGCGAGGTGGTCGGCGATGAAGCTCTGGATGAAGAAGTAGCCGTGGTCGTAGCCCGGCTGCATCCGCAGCGTCAGGGCCTGGCCTGACGCCCGCGCCGCCGCCTCGAAGCGCTCCGGCAGCAGCTGCTGCTCGAGGAGGAACTTGTCGGCGGACCCCTGGTCGATCAGGATCGCCCCCGGATGCGGCTGGCGCGCGACGAGCAGCGTCGCGTCGTACGCCCCCCAGCCGGCACGATCGTCGCCGAGGTAGCCGGCGAACGCCTTGCGACCCCACGCACATTCCGTCGGCGCCGAAATCGGCGCGAACGCCGAGACCGACCTGAACAGCGTCGGATTGCGCAAGCCGCACACCAGCGCACCATGCCCGCCCATCGAGTGCCCGAAGATGCCCTGTGCATCCGCGCGCGCCGGGAATCGGGCCGCGACGAGCGCCGGCAGTTCACGCGTGACGTACGAGTACATCCGGTAGTGCGCCGACCACGGGGCCTCGGTCGAATCGACGTAAAAGCCCGCCGCGAGGCCGAAGTCCCAGGACGCGTCATCGCCTGGCAGCCGCTCGCGCGGGCTCGTGTCGGGCGCGACGAGCATGAGCCCGAGCTCCGCGGCGATTCGTTGCGCGCCCGCCTTGATCGCGAACGTTTCCTCGGTGCACGTCAGGCCGGCGAGGTAGTACAGCACCGGGACCGGGCCGCCCTTCGCCTGCGGCGGCTGGTAGACCGAGAACCGCATCGGCGCCCGGCATTCGCTCGACGCATGACGGTAGTAGCCCTGGAGGCCGCCGAAGCAGGCGTGTTCGGACAGCGTTTCGACGGTGCTCATCGGCTTACTTCGCTTTCGGCCCGCTCTGGTAGGTGGCGTAGTACTTCTTGTAGCCCTGCGTCGTCCAGCGCCCCTTCCAGCCTTTCGGGATCACGACCCCTTCACCGGCATGCACCTCGAGGACCGTGCCATCGGCGGAGGTCAGCGTGACGCCACCTTCGAGGAAGTACATGAATTCATCCTCCTCGTACGCCTCGATCGGCTGGTCCGATGCGCCCGCCGAGTAGAGACCCGCCTCGAAGCGCCCATCCCGGGACTTGAGGAGGCTGACGTCCGTGGTGGGGCCATCCGCGCCGTTTTCATGGACGGCGCTCTTGCGCTGGAACACAGCCGCACGCGCGTCCGTCGCCGTGACCTTCGCGGGCTTCAGCGCCGGGGCCGGCGCCTTCGGCGCGTCGGCATGCGCGGACCACGCCAGGACGATGGCGGCGAGCGCGAGAAGTCGAGTTGCGTTGTTCATGCGAGAGCTCCAGCGCCGTTACGACGCGTCACACCACGGAAGTCTTGTTGCGGCCGGCGGCGAGGCGCATCACCGACACGTACAGCACGGGGATGAAGACGATCCCGAGCGCCGTGCCGGCGAGCACGCCGCCCACGACACCGGTGCCGATCGCCCGCTGTGCACCGGCGCCGGCGCCGGTCGCGATCGCCAGCGGCGTGACGCCGAGCCCGAAGGCAAGCGAGGTCATCAGGATCGGACGCAGGCGGTCGCGCACCGCTGCAAGCGTGGCGGCAACGAGTTCCATTCCATCGCGCCGATGGGCTTCAGCGAACTCGACGATCAGGATGGCGTTCTTGCTCGCGAGACCGATCGTCGTCAGCATGCCGACCTGGAAGTAGATGTCGCTCTCGAGGCCACGGATGCTGGTTGCAAGCACGGCACCGACGACGCCGAGCGGCACGGCAAGCAGGATCGCGGCCGGGATCGTCCAGCTCTCGTAGAGCGCGGCGAGGCACAGGAAAATGACGATCAGCGACAGTGCGTAGAGTGCTGGCCGCTGCGAACCGGCCGAGCGTTCCTCGTAGGACTGGCCGGCCCACGCGACCCGGAACCCCGGTGGCAATTCACCGACCAGCCGGAGCACTTCGGCCATCGCCTCGCCGGAGCTCGCCCCCGGGGCCGTGTCGCCGTTGATCTGCACGGCCGGCACGCCGTTGTAGCGAATCAGTTCGGACGGCCCGAAGGTCCAGTGTCCCGTTGCGAATGCGGTCACGGGCACCATCGCACCGGCGGCGTTGCGCACCGACCAGCGTGCGAAATCCGCGGGGTTCATCCGAAACGGCGCGTCGGCCTGCAGGTAGACGCGCTTGACCCGGCCGCGGTCGATGAAATCGTCGATGTAGCGGCCGCCCCAGGCGACCGACAGCGTGTTATTGAGCTCGGCGATGGAGACGCCGAGCGACGCGGCGTGCGCGGTGTCGATGTCGAGGCGGAACTGCGCCGAGTCCTCCTGCCCGTTCGGGCGGACGCCGACCAGCAGCTTGCTCTTGCCGAGCTTGCCGAGCAGCTCGTTGCGGGCCGCGAGCAGCGCCTCGTGACCCTGACCGTTCTCGTCACGCAGGTAGAACGTGATGCCACCGACGGCACCGAGTTCCGGCAGCGCCGGCGGCGCGATCGGGATGACCATCGCGTCCTTGATCTGGCCGAGGCCTCCGAAGGCCCGCTTGATGATCGGGCCGAGCTGCTGCTCTGGCTTGGTCCGGTCCTCCCAGTTCTTCAGCATGATGAAGGCCATGCCGGAATTCTGGCCACCGCCACCGAAGCTGAATCCCTGCACGGTGAACAGCGAGTCGATCGTGCCCTTCTCCTGGTTGAGGTAGTAGTCCTCGATCTTGGAGAGCGTCTTCAGCGTACGCTCCTGGGTCGCGCCCACGGGTGTCTGGACGATCGTGAAGAACGACCCTTGGTCCTCGCCCGGCAGGAACGCCGTCGGCAGCCGCCAGAACAACAGCAGCATGATGACCGTGATGCCACCGAAGGCGGCGATGGTCCGCGGCGCGCGGGCGATCAGCCGACCCACGAGCCCCTGGTACTGCAGGTTGCGGGCATCGAAGGCGAGGTTGAACCGGCCAAAGAAGCCGCGTTCGGACAGGTGCCCGCCCTTGGCGACGGGCTTGAGGATGGTCGCGCACAGCGCGGGCGTCAGGATCAGTGCCACGAACACCGACAACACCATCGCCGAGACGATCGTCACGGAGAATTGGTGATAGATCCCGCCGCTCGACCCCTGCAGGAACGCCATCGGCAGGAACACCGCCGCGAGCACGACCGCGATGCCGACGAGGGCGCCGGTAATCTGGTCCATCGACTTTCGCGTCGCTTCGAGGGGTGAGAGGCCCTCCTCGCTCATGACGCGCTCGACGTTCTCGACCACGACGATCGCGTCGTCCACCAGCAGTCCGATCGCGAGCACCATCGCGAACATCGTCAGCATGTTGACGGAGTAGCCGAGCGTCGCCAGCACGCCGAAGGTGCCGAACAGCACGATCGGCACGGCGATCGTTGGAATGAGCGTGGCGCGGATGTTCTGCAGGAACAGGTACATGACGAGGAAGACCAGGACGATCGCCTCGCCCAGGGTCTTGAGCACGTCGCGGATCGAAGCGCGCACGAACGGCGTCGTGTCGAACGGGAAGACGAGCTTCACGCCCGCGGGGAACGTCGGCTTCATGTCCTCGATCAGGGCCTGGACGTCCTTCGCGGTCTGCAGCGCATTCGCGGTCGAGGACAGGCTGATGGCCATGCCGACCGCGGGTTGTCCGTTGAACCTCGACACGGAGCTGTACGCCTCCGCGCCGATCTCCACGCGGGCGACGTCCCCGAGGCGCAGGATCTGGCCGGTTGGCATCGCGCGCACGACGATGTTGCGGAATTCCTCCGGCGTGTGCAGGCGTCCTTGCGAGGTGATCGTCGCGGTCAACTGCTGGCCCGGCACCGCCGGCGTGCCACCCAGCGCACCGAGCGAGACCTGTGCGTTCTGGGCGTTGATCGCCGCGGTGATGTCGCCGGGCGTCAGCGAGTAGGCCTTCAGCTTGTCCGCGTCGAGCCAGACCCGCATCGCATACTTGGCCTGGAACAGGTGCACGTCGCCGACCCCGTTCACCCGGCTGAGCGGCTCGACCAGGTGCGTCGCGGCGAAGTCCGCGAGATCCGTCTTGTTCAGGTTCGACGTCTCGGATACGAGACCGACGATCATCAGGAAGGCGCTGCCGGCCTTGCTGACGTTGACGCCGTTCTGCTGCACGATGGCCGGCAGCAGCGGCGTGACGGACTGCAGCTTGTTCTGGACCTGGACCTGTGCGATGTCCGGATTCGTGCCGCTCTCGAAGGTGAGCTGGACCGACGATGCACCGGAGGCGGTGCTGTTCGAGGACATGTAGAGCAGGCCGTCGAGGCCGGTCATGCCCTGCTCGACGATCTGGGTCACCGATTCCTCGGCGACCTTGGCCGACGCGCCGGGATAGGTCGCATTCACCGAGATGGTCGGCGGCGCGATCGTGGGGTAGCGGGCGATCGGCAGGCGGCTGAGCGCGACCGCGCCGGCGAGCGTGACCAGGATCGCGATCACCCAGGCGAAGACCGGTCGGTCGATGAAGTAGCGGGACAGCACGTGCGGGACTCCGGTCTACTTCGCGGCAGGGGCCGCGCCGGCCTCGGTCGGCTGCACCTCGGCGCCGGGCTTGATCTTCTGGATCCCCTCGACGACCACGCGGTCGCCCGCCTTCAGGCCGTCGTCGATGAGCCACTGGTCGCCGATCTCCCGGGACAGCACGACGGGCCTCGATTCCACCTTGTTGCCGGCTCCGACGACGTATGCGGTCGCACCGCCGCGCGGGTCGCGCAGGATGCCGACCTGTGGCACGAGGATGCCGTTCGCACGAGTGCCCTCGTCGATGATCGCGCGGACGAACATTCCGGGCAGTAGCGTGCCGGCGGCATTCGGGACCGTCGCCTTGATGACGAACGTCCCGGTTCCGGTGTCGACGGTGACATCGGAGAATTCGAGCTTGCCGTCCTGGGGATAGCGCACGCCTCCATCGAGCAGCAGGCCCACCCGCGTGCCGGCGCCCGCGCCTTGCAGCCGACCGGCGGCGATCTCCGTCTTCAGCGACAGCCACTCGCTGCTGGCCTGGCTGACTTCGACGTACAGCGGATCGAGCTGCTGCACCGTTGCGATCGCGGCTTCCTGGTTGGCCGTCACGAGCGCGCCCGGCGTCACGAACGAGCGACCGATCCGGCCGGTGATCGGCGAGGTGATGCGCGTGTAGCCCAGGTTCACGTGGCTCGCCTCGAGCGTCGCCTTCGCCGCGGCAACCTCGGCGTCCGCCTGGCGCGATGCGGCCTGGGCGTTGTCGTTGTCCTGCTCGCTGATCGCGTGCGTCTTCACGAGTTCCGTCGCCCGCTTCGCGGCAAGGCGCGCGACCTCGGCTGCCGCTTCGGCGCGGGCAAGTCCCGCGCTGCTGCTCTGGAACTGGGCGCGCGGCATCGAGTCATCGAGCAGGAAGAGCGGCTGCCCGGCACGCACCAGCGCTCCTTCGGTGAACAGCCGTTCCTTGACGATGCCGGTGACCTGCGGGCGCACCTCGGCGATCCGGAAGGCACTCGTGCGCCCGGGCAGTTCGCGCACAAGGGTGACCGGCGCGCTCTTGAGCGTCACGACCGTCACCGGCACGGGACCACCCGGCGGGCGTCCTTGTCCGTCATGGCCGCAGGCCGCGGCGCCGAGCGCCATGATCAGGACGCAGGTCGTCCGGACGAATGACGCGGTACCGGGCAGGAGGGACGAATTCGAATCGTGGGCTCGCATCGTTCAGGTCTCGTGCAGGGCGGGCTTCGAGAGCCTCCGCCGGGTCTGGCATCACCGTCAGGGTTACGCGGCCCGGGACTCAGTGCCGCTGTACTGGACCGGGAAACGCCAGCCAAGGCCATGCTGCGCATCCGGGACCACGCGTACCGCCATTGTAGAGGATCAGGCTGTCCCGGTCCCACACGAATCGGCGCGTTACCTTATATATAGAGCATCGCTGCGACCACGGCGCACTGCCGCCTGCGCGCCTGGGCCCCGGGGAACCCGTGCCCGGCGCTGTCGCGCTTGTATATCGGCCGGCGCGACTCAATCCAAGGGGCCATGAACGTCACCCTGAACTGGCGACGCCCGCTGTTCTGGGTCGTGCTGCCGATCCTGGTGCTGATCTGCTTCGTCGGCTTCCCGCCGCCCTTCGCGCCGCCGCGGAGCATCCGCGCCGCCCAGGAGCAGTCCGAGCCCGCGGATGAGATGGACGGCGACGACTAGCGGCCCATCCCGAGATCAGCGGGCCGATGCCGGCCCGCCACGTCGCAGCATCTTCGCGAGCACGGGAGCGAGCGTGCGCTCCATCGCACGATAGCCATTCGCGTTCGGGTGCACGCCGTCGTTGCTGAGGTCCTCGCGGAAGGTGCCGTCCGGATTGGCGAGCACTGCGTGGTAGTCGACGAGGGCAAGCTTCTCGCGGCGGGCGTAGTCCCGTATCCACGCGTTGACCTCGGCGATCCTCGCGCGCGGATCGATTCCCTTCTGCCAGAAGAAATAATGCGCGGGCGGAATCGTGCCGATGACCACGCGAATGCCATGCGCGCGCGCCAGCTCCGCCATCGTCCTCAGGTTGTTCTCGAGATCGGCCGGCCGCTGCGGTCCGGCATTGCTCGCCGCGTCATTGGTGCCGGCGAGCACATGGACGACGGCAGGATGCAACGCGATGACGTCGGCCTGAAAGCGCAGGACCATCTGCCCGGAAGTCTGGCCACTGATGCCGCGATCCAGGATCCCGTCGACGAAGAAGTCTGGCGAGGCCATCTTCCAGAAGTCGGTGATCGAATCGCCCATGAACACAACGCGCACGGGTCCGCGGGCAAGGTCCGCGCGATTCTCCGCCGGGTAGCGACAGAGCTCCGGCCAGTCACTGGCCTTCAGCTGCTCGAGGTCGGCCCAGTACCTCTCTTCCGCGGGACCGTCCGGCGGTGGGAACTTCGAGCGCTCGAGCGCGCCCGGCACGATGAGCAGATCGTATCCGGCCTGGACGCCAGGCGGCTTCTCGAGGGGTGCCGGGCAGGGATCATCGACGAGACCGACGGCACGAGGCAACTCGGCCGGATCCGCACCCGCAACGGTCGCCGCCGCGCACGCCAGCAGCATCACGACACGAAGGAGGGACTTCAGGCTCACCACGGTCTCCGGGCGTCGTTCAACCAGCGGGCGAGGCGAGTCGCGCCGCGAGCCACGCGGCATCGCCCGCCAGAACGACGTGCAGCGTCCCGGAGGCCGTAAACGACGCATCACGCGCACCGGCGGCGAGCAGTCGATCCAGGCTGACGACATCCTGATTGGCGACGGCCAGGATCAGCCGGTTTGCTCGCGCCTCGACCGAGCCGAGGTTCGGCCGCCCACCGAGCGCCGCCAGGAACACGTCGGCATCGAGCGATGCGCCAGCCAAGGCGATGAGCGGCGCCGCGACCACGGGCACCATCGCCGGCGCCGCGCGATCCCCTGCGCGCACATGGGCCCTGATCTCACCGGCCACCTGGTCCGCGATCGGACCGAGGACGACCTGGACGACCTGCGGCGAGGGGCGCACAACGCCCATCGCGCCGAGCGCGGTCAGCGCGGCGACGTCGACGCGGCTGCCGTCGGCGACCGTGAGGCGCAGTCGGGTCGTGCAGGCATCGATCACGACCAGGTTCGCGGCGCCGCCGAGCGCCGCCGTCAGCCGCGCGGCCCGGTCGTCGTCGGAGACGCTGGCTTCGGCCGCGCCCGCATCGATTGCTTCGCGGCCGGGTGTCGGCAGGTCGAACCGCACGATGCACCAGCGGAACAGCAGGAAGTACGTGGCGAAGTATGCAACGCCCACCGGCAGGAGCCACAGCGGTCGGGTCGCCTTCGAGAAATTGAGGACATAGTCGAACAGACCCGCGGAGAAGCTGAAGCCGAGATGCACGTCGAGCGCCTGCATCAGGACCATCGACAGGCCCGTGAGCAGAGCATGCACGCCATACAGCAGTGGCGCGACGAACATGAACGTGAACTCGATGGGCTCCGTCACGCCGGTCAGGAACGAGGTGAGTCCGATCGACAGCAGCAGGCCCGCGACGGCCGCACGCCTGTGCGGCTGCGCCGCGCGGTACATCGCGAGGCAGGCGCCCGGCAGCCCGAACATCATGACCGGGAAGAATCCGCTCATGAACACGCCGGCCGTCGGATCCCCGGCGAAGTAGCGCTTCAGGTCGCCCGTGACGCCGTGGTAGTCACCCAGCAGGAACCAGGCGAGGTTGTTCAGGATGTGGTGCAAGCCCGTGACGATGAGTGCGCGGTTCAGAACGCCATACAGGAAGAGCCCGAGGCTGCCTGAATCGAGGACGGCATGGCTCAGCGTGTCCATGCCCCGCGCCAGCAGTGGCCAGCCATAGCCGAATGCCGCGGCCACGACGACGCCGACACAGCCGGTCACGATCGGCACGAAGCGCCGACCGCCGAAGAAGGACAGGTAGCTTGGCAGCTTGATTTCGGAGTATCGGTTGTACGCGTATCCGGAGATCAGCCCGGAGAGGATGCCGACCGGCATGCTCAGCTTGGCGAGCTGCTGCGTGCGCCAGGCCGCCCGAGCGACGTCGGCGGCCGCGCCGACCAGCCCGTCACCCACCATCGGCGGGACTGCCAGCAGCGACTCCGCGCCCTTCGTCGCGACGAGGAACCCGACGAGGCTCGCAAGACCGGCAGCGCCGTGGTTCTCGCGCGCGAGCCCAACCGCGACGCCGACAGCGAACACGAGTCCGAGGTTCGAGAAGACCGCGTCGCCCGCGGCAGCCAGCACGGGGATGCCGAGCAGGTCCCCTTGGCCGAGCCGCAGCAGGAGGCCTGCGACCGGCAGCACGGCGATGGGCAGCATCAGTGCACGCCCAAGGCGCTGGAATCCGTCGATCATGCTGGCCATCGCCTACTCCCCTGCCCCGGCGCGGTCCGCGCCGGAGTCCGATCTCACCAGTGCACGCACCTCGGTCGCGGACCCGAGCGCCAGCGAGGCATGCGCAAGCGCCTCGCACCGAGCGAGGTCATAGCCGCGCACGACACTCTTGATCCGACCAATCATCGACGGCAGGACGGACAGTTCGCGGACGCCGAGACCGACCAGGAGGGGCACGGCATCCGGATCGGACGCCAGCCCCCCGCATACGCAGACTTCGCAGCCATGCTGGAGCGCAGCGGACGCCGCCGTCGCGATCATGCGCAGGACTGCCGGATGCAGGGCGTCCAATCGGGCGGCGAGCACCGGATGCAGGCGATCGATCGCGAGGACATACTGCGACAGGTCGTTGCTGCCGATCGAGAAGAAATCCACGAGAGGCGCGAGCTGGTCGGCCAGCAGCGCGGACGACGGCGTCTCGATCATGATGCCGAGCTTCGGCGGCGCGAGCCCGCTCGCCGCGCAGACGCGCCGTAGGCACTCGCGCACGGCGACGACGTCCGCCATATCCGTCACCATCGGCAGCAGCAGGCGGCACGGAGCGCCGGCGGCGGCACGCAGGATGGCCCGCAGCTGGGTCTCGAGCAACTCCGGGCGCCACAGGCTGGTGCGCACGCCGCGCAGGCCCAGCGCGGGATTCTCCTCGGCCGGCATCGGCAGGAACGGGATCGGCTTGTCGCCGCCCGCGTCCAGCGTCCGGATCGTCAGCGACCGGCCGGCCAGCGCGGTCGCGATCGCGGCGTATACCGCATGCTGTTCGTCTTCCGTCGGCGCGAGATCGCGCTCGAGGAACAGGAACTCCGTGCGCAGCAGGCCGCAGCCATCGGCGCCGGCCGCCACGGCATGGGCAACTTCCTCGACCGAGCCCAGGTTGCAGTCCACCTGGACGGCGGTGCCGTCGGACAGGGCCGCCGGCTCGCGTGAGTGCCTCGCGTCTTCCGCGCCTTGCACGACCCGCTGTTCGATCTGCCGTTGATAGCGCTCGAGGACCGCTGGCGTCGGCGAGACATGCAGCGCGCCGGCCTCGGCGTCCACGACCAGCGACTCGCCACCGGAGAGCGCCAGCACGGTCGGGCCCGCCGCAACCAGCATCGGCACGCCGAGCGAGCCGGCCAGGATCGCGACATGCGAGGTCGCTCCACCCGCAGCGGTGCAGATGCCGGCCAGGTGATGCGTGTCGAGCGCAAAGAGTTGGGATGGCAGCAGTTCGTCGGCAAGCACGATCGCGTGTTCCGGCAGCGAGACGCGGGCGTCCGGCGGCAGTCCGCAGAGCACGCGCAGCACCTGCTGTTCGAGGTCGGCGAGATCCGCGCGTCGCTCCGCCATCCTCGGGTCGTCCAGCCGCGCAAGCGAGTCTGCTGCAGCGCGCAGTGCACCCTGCCAGGCAGGCGCCGCGCCGGCACCGCGATCGATGCGACCTTCGGCCTCGCTGCGCAGCTCGGGATCCGCGACCAGCACGAGGTGTGCCTCCAGCAACCCACGCCGCGCTCCGGTTGCCCGTGCCGCCTTGCCTTGCAGGTGATCGCGGACGGCGCCGAGGGCGCCAGCGAGGGCTGCGCGCTCCTGGGGCGCACTTCCGGATCCGGGCGCCACCGGAATCTCCGTCGACGCCCAGCGATAGGCCTGACCGATCGCAAGTCCACGCGACGCGACGACGGCCGCGACGCGGCTGCCGGTTGCAGGCGCGACAACGGCCGGCGCCTGGTCGGGCAGGTCCGATGCAGGCGGCGCGGGGGACAGCAGGCCAGCCAGCACCTCCAGTGCAGCGGAGGCGTCCGGGCCACGGGCGACGACCTCGACGAGGTCACCGCGCGCGACACCGAGCGTCATCAGCCCGATCATGCTGCGCGCACTCGCCTCGCGGCCGTGCGCACGGACCTGGACGCCGGCATCGAGGGCGGCGAGCGCGGCGACGACGGAGGCCGCGGGGCGTGCATGCAGCCCGTGATCGAAATCGACCCGGAAGGAGCGCGATACGCTCTCGCCAGCCGTGGCCGCGTGCTGTACCGAGGGCGCGCCGCTGCATCGCACGGTGAAGATCACGTCACCGACCCGGACTCGACCGGCACTGCGGCGTGTCGTGATCGCCGAGGCCGCCTCGCCGGTGAGCAGGACGGGCGTGACGAGGCTCGGTGCTCGACGCGCGATGAGATCGAGATCGAAGCGAAGCAGCGGATCCCCGGCGCGCACGACCGTGCCGTCCGCGACGAGCAGCTCGAAGCCCTCTCCCTTGAGGCCCACGGTATCGATGCCGACATGCAGGAGCAGGTCACCGACGATCGTCGCCAGCGTCAGCGCGTGGCGACCACCTCGCATCAGGCGCACGGTGCCATTGCAGGGCGCACGCAGCAGGTCGCTGATCGGATCGATGGCGACGCCATTCCCGGCGACCCCTCCCGCGAACACGGGATCGGGGACGTCCGCCAGCGGAACGAGCCAGCCATCGAGGGGTGCGGTGATTTCGAATGAGGACACGGACTGCTCCGAAGTCGCGGCATCGCGCGGTCGCGACGCCGGTAGGGGTGCGAACCTGCGATTCAGCGGTTTTCGACCTGGCTCGCGCGACCGGCGCGACCGTTGCGATCAAAGGCTGCGACCCGGATCGAACCGTGGTCCGGGATCGGGCCCGTTACTTCCCGGCTCGCGGCCGTGGGATCGGTGCCGTCGGTCGTGTACCGCAGCACCAGGCCCGGCAACTGCACGTTGACGCGGACGACGCCTGCCTCGAGGCGCAGGCCCGGAGGCGGGATGCGGTAGCGGATGCCAGCGGGCTCCGCGTCGAGTCGCGGCAGCACCTGCTTGCCGAGCTGGTTGACGAATACGGACCACGCCCGGGCATGCAGCGAACCGGCCGTGGCGCGATCCGGCGCCTGCGCCCAGTCCGGGTCGGCGGCCCACGCACGCTCGGCGAGCCCGAGCATGCGCGGCATCAGCATGTAGTCGATGCGCTCGACATCGCGCAGGTACTCCGCCCAGAGCTGACCTTCGAGGCCGGCGATGTTGGCTCGTCCGAAGTCGGCGAGCCCATCGCGCCCGGGCACGGGCGCCGGATCGTTGGCGCTGGCGCGCACGAAATCGTATGGAACGAAATCGTACGCATCCTCGAGATCGATGTACGGCGCCCACTTGCCGCCCGGTTCCTCGGGATTGCGGTTGTACGCCATGTCGAAGTAGAACGCCGTGACGGGCGCGAGCACGGTCCTGTAGCCCGCATTCGCGAGGCGAACGCCGAGGTCCGCCGCGCCATCCAGGTTGTTCCAGACGTACGTCGTCATCCCAGCGTTCACGAATTCCGGGTTCGGAATCAGCTTCGGCTCGCCATGCATCCTGACGCGCCGCGAACCGATCTCCTCCCAGCCCGAAGCACGCAAGCCGCGTGACTTCAGCAGCCGGTCGACTCGGGCGTAGAAGTAGTTCCAGACCTCCGCGGTGCCCGCGAGGTGGTGTTGCGCCTTGAGCGCCTCGCATGCCGGCGATCGCGCCCACGCGCCCGTCGGCAGCTCGTCCCCACCCACATGGATGGTTCGCAATGGAACGCCAGCCTCCCGGTACATCGCGACGACGTCGCCTAGCACGTGGTCGATGAACGCGTAGGTCGATTCGAGGCCGGGATTCATCACGTTGTCATTGAACGACTGCGCTGACTCGTACTCGGACTTGTCCTCCGGATCGTCGAGCCGGAACTGCGCGGCGCCCGCGTCACCGACGTGCCCGAGGCGACGCGTCCGGGCCTGCATCGCCTTGACGGCCGCGCGCGCGTGGCCGGGCATTTCGATTTCCGGTATCACCTCGATGTGCAGCGTCGCGGCGTGACGCAGGATCGCCTCGAAGTCCTGGCGCGAGAGGTAGCCACTGCCGTGCGGATCATCGGCATCCGCGCCGGAGCCGTGCGCAGGCGGCAGGAGTCGCAGGTCGTCGCTGGAGTGGCCTCGCCTTGCGCCGATGGTCGTCAGCTCCGGCAGGCCCGCGATCTCTAGACGCCAGCCTTCGTCATCGGTCAAGTGCAGGTGCAGCACGTTCAGCTTGAAGCGCGCCATCAGGTCGAGATAGCGCAACACCACCGACTTCGGCTGGAAGTTGCGGGCGAGATCGAGCGCAAGACCCCGGTACGCGAAGCGTGGCGCGTCGTGGATCAACCACGCCGGCAGGTCGACGCCATCGCCGACCGTCGCGGGCAGCAGCGACCGCAGCGTCTGCAGTCCACGCGAGATCCCCGCGGGGCTGTTCGCGGTCAGCGTCGCGCCCTCCCGGGCATCGACGTCGAGCGTGTAGGCCTCCGGATTCGAGTGTGGCGCCGCGGGCGCGAGCACGAGGCGTAGCGGCGGTTCGCGCAGTGATCCGGCGACGACCGGGAGGACCCGCTCCAGGACCTGGTTCGCGAGCGCAACTTCACTGGCCAGCCCGGCAGCCGCTTCGACGCGCGGCCGATGGGACCAGTGCAGCAATCCGTCCCGGCGGTGCGCCTCGAGCGGGGTCGGGAAGGCCGGTGGCAGGCCCTCGACCGGCAGGTCGCTGATCGTGGCGTTGCGCGCGTAGATCGCGTCCGCCGTGACGACGGCAGGCTCGCTCGCCCGATCGCGAGGCAGTTGCTCAGGACGAGTGCGCGGCTCGATCACGTAGCGATGCACCGGGCGACCGGCGTCCGGTGCGTCGTCGAGCACGAGGTACAGCCCGAGCGGCGCTTCGGTGTCCTTCACGACGATGTCGGAATAGGGAACGTGGGCGACGAGTTCGGCGTTCGGCGCGATGCCGGCGAATCCCGCGATGGGGTACAGGCGATAGAGCGAGCCGTTGCGTCGTTCAATGCGCAGGTGATCGCCGACGTCGCCGGTCTGGAGCGCGCCGGCGGAGGTGAACCACAGGGACCAGCCCTCCGCGCCCAGTGCCTGGGCTCCATCGTTGCGGATCGTGAGCGAACCGCTGCTGTGCGCCGCCGTCGTCGCCGGTGGGTAGGCATTCGAGTCGATGCGCCAGCGGAGCGAGAGCCCCGCGTCGGGAGTGGCCGCGGCGGCCACGGTGAGCCGGCACAGCAGCGCGACCGAAAGCAGGAAGCCTGCTGCGCGATGCGCCCGAATGGTCAATCGTGTCATGAGGGTTCCCAGATTGGTCATCGCTCAGAGCCGGATATAGATGCGCCGCCGGTCCATCCACCAGGCCACGATCCAGCAGCACAGCATGAACGAGATGGAATACACGAGCGAACCGGGCTTCGGTCCCGCCCAACTCGCGAACACCGCGTCATACAGCCATTCGAACAGGGTCTGCCTGCCGACGTGGAACAGGTTCAATACGGTGCCGGCGATCTCGCTCAGCAGGTAGATGAACAACGTATTGCGGCCGAACACCTCGAAGAACGGCGCCCAGGCGACCTGCTTGCGCAGATCCAGCAGCCAGACGAGCGTGCCAAGCGTCGCGAGGTCGATGCCGATCGTCACCAGGACGTAGGAGCTCGTCCACAGCTTCTTGTTGATCGGCATCACGCCGCTCCACGCAAGCCCGACGACGACACACGCGAAGGCGGCGAGCAGCAGCCGGCCGATCGTCTCCCATGTCGCGCCGCGCTCGCGCACGAGCCTGCCGGCGAAGTAGCCGCCGATGACATTGACGATGGCAGGCAGGGTGCTGAGGATTCCCTCCGGATCGAAGGGGATGCCCTCGCCGCCATATAGATGCCCCTCGCCCAGCAGCGCACGATCGAGCGCGAGGACCGCATTTCCCGTCAGCGTGTAGTCACCACACGCCACCAGCAGTGCCCAGTAGGCGACCAGGGCCAGTGCCGCGAACCAGAGCGTGCCGCGTCGTCCCAGGAAGTGCAGCGCGAGGGCCGCACACCCGTAGCCCAGGGCGATCCGCTGCAGCACGCCCGGGATGCGTGCCTTGGCGAGCGGCAGCAGGCCGAAGTGGCCCGATGCGTCGGTTCCGAAGAACGGGAACCAGTACATGAGGAAGCCGCACAGGAAGATCAGGCCGGTGCGGGTCAGGACCTTGCGCACGAATTCGGGGGTCCCCGCCGCGGACAGGCGGTCGATGGTGTAGCTGAGCGCCGTGCCGACGATGAACAGGAAGCTCGGGAACACGAGATCGGTCAGCGTGAGGCCATGCCACGTCGCGTGCAGCAGCGGGCCGAACGACTTGCCCTCGCCGATCGACATGTTGACCACGATCATCAGCGCGAGCGTCATGCCGCGCATCACGTCGATGGCCTGCGAACGGTCGGTCGGCAACGGGGCCATGGCTGTCCCTCTATAAATAGTGCGCATCAGGTACGTGTCCAATATAATACCAATGAGCTATACTTTTCTATGTTCTCGGCACTTCCGGTTTTCGAATGTATAAGTCGTTGAATTATGGATATTAATCCCATCGAAAATGCAGTCGTCCTGGCTCAGGTGGTATTGATATGGAGCTGCCAGGCTGTTCCCGAGCGCCACGATCCATGAGGTCCAGCACCATGACATCGCTCGCCCGCGCCGTCGGCCCCCTCGATGCGAACAGCAGCCTGCCGTTGTACCGGCAACTGCAGCGCGCACTCAAGGACGCGATCGACCAGCGCATCCTGGGTCCGGAAGACGCCCTGCCGGCCGAGCGGGATCTCGCGGTCGAATTCAGCGTCTCGCGAATCACCGTGCGCAAGGCCCTGGACGGACTGGTCGCGGACGGCCTGCTCGTCCGGCGACAGGGGTCGGGCAACTTCGTGTCCGGTCGCGTCGAGAAGAACTTCTCGATGCTGACCTCCTTCTCGGAGGACATGCGCGCCCGCGGCCGGACGCCACGCAGCATCTGGCTGAAGCGCTCGGTGGGTGCCGTCACCCCCGAGGAGTCGCTGACGCTTCGGCTCAGCCCCGGAACGCCGGTGTACCGATTCCACCGCCTGCGCTTCGCCGACGACGCGCCGATGGCGCTCGAGTACGCGACCGTGGTCGCCACGGCACTGCCCTCGCTCGAGTCGGTCGAAACCTCGCTGTACGAGGCACTCGAGCGCAGCGGCAACCGTCCCGTCCATGCATTGCAGAGGCTGCGGGCGGTCCTGCTGACGAGCGACCAGGCCGAACTGCTGAAGGCAACCGTCGGCGATGCGGGCCTCCTCGTCGAACGGCTCGGATCGACCCGCGATGGCCGAGCGATCGAGATGTCCCAGTCCTACTACCGCGGCGATACCTACGATTTCGTCGCCGAGCTCTCCAGCAACCCGTGAATGCCATGACCTCCAACGCCCCTTCCGCAGACGCCGCGACCACGACCCGGATGTACCAGGAGGCCGCTTCTTCGGCCGATGTCGTCGCTCGCCAGCTCGAACAGAACGCGGCCCGCGTCGCCGCGATCGGAGCGGCCCTGCGAGCCCACCCGCCCCGTACGGTCGTCACCTGCGCCCGCGGCAGCTCGGACCATGCCGCGACCTACGGCAAGTACCTCATCGAGACCCGCGCCCGGGTGCTCACCGTCTCCGCGGCACCGTCGGTGAGCTCGGTCTACGGCGTCGATCAGGATCTTCGCGATTGCCTGTACGTCGCCATCTCCCAGTCGGGCCGCAGCCCGGACCTGCTGTCGTCCGTGACGGCCGCGAAGCGCTCAGGCGCGACAGTGCTGTCGATCTGCAACGACGCCGAGGCGCCGCTGAACGGCCTCGCAGATCACGTGCTGCCCCTGTGGGCGGGCCCCGAACGCAGCGTCGCCGCGACGAAGTCGTACATCGCCTCGCTCGCGGCGCTCGCCCACCTGACCGCGGCCTGGACTGGGGATGCCGAACTCGGTAACGCAGTCGACCGGCTGCCCGAATCGCTCGCTGCCGCCTGGAAGCTCGACTGGAGCCCGGCGCTCGAGCATCTCGTCAGCGTCTCCCATCTTTACGTGATCGGTCGCGGCCTTGGCCTCGGCGTCGCCCAGGAAGCAGCACTCAAGTGCAAGGAAACCTGCGGCCTCCACGCCGAGGCGTTCAGCAGCGCGGAGGTGCGCCACGGTCCGTTCGCGCTGCTCGGCGAGGGATTCCCGGCGCTCGTGTTCGGCCAGGACGACGCGACCCGCCCCGGCCTAGAGTCGTTGTGCGCGGAACTCGCTGCCCGCGGCGTCCGCGTTCTACTCGCAGGCGCAACCGCCGCCGGCACGATCCAGCTTCCATCGATCCCGGAGTCCGCCGCCGTGGCCCCTGCCCTGCTCGCGGCCAGCACCTATCGCCTGCTGGCCGATCTCTCCGTCTCGCGCGGACACGACCCGGACCAGCCGCCGTTCCTCCACAAGGTTACGCAGACAATCTGATGCGCACCGCCTTCGTCAATGGACGCCTGCACGGCACGGACGGCTCGACGCTCGTCCGTACCGTGCTCGTGCACGAGCAGACGATCGAAGCCGTGCTGTGTCCGTCGACGCCGATCGCATCCGGTACCCGGGTCGTCGACCTCGAAGGTCGACGGCTGCTGCCGGGCTACGTCGATGTCCAGGTGAATGGAGGTGGCGGCGTGCTGTTCAACGACGCGCCGACGATCGAAGGCATCGCGGCGATCGGCGCGGCGCATCGGCGCTTCGGCACGACCGCGTTCCTGCCGACGCTGATCAGCGACGATCTCGAGGTCATCCGCCGCGGGATCGCGGCGGTCGACGCGGCGATCGAGACGGGCGTGCCGGGTGTGCTCGGCATCCACATCGAGGGTCCCTTCCTCAATACGACGCGCAAGGGCATCCACGACCCCACGCGCATCCGTCGGCTCGATCCGGAACTCGTCCCGCTCCTGAGCTCGCTGAAGCGGGGTCGCACGCTCGTCACGCTCGCCCCGGAATGCACGACCGACGAGGTCATCCGCGCGCTCAGCGACGCCGGTGTGCTGGTCTGCGCGGGCCACACCGACGCAACCTGCTCCCAGATCGAGTCCGCGCTGCGACAGGGGATGCGAGGGTTCACGCACCTGTTCAACGCGATGTCGCCACTGGCAAGCCGGGAGCCGGGCGTGGTCGGCGCCGCGCTGCTCGACCCCTGCTCGTGGTGCGGCATCATCGTCGACGGCAGGCACGTCGATCCCCGGGTGCTGCGGCTTGCGCTCGCCGCGAAGTCGCGCGAGCGGTTCATGCTCGTCACCGACGCGATGCCATGCGTCGGCACCGATGCGCAATCATTCATGCTGCAGGGCAAGCGCATCCACGTGCGCGACGGATACTGCGTCGATGACGCCGGCACGCTTGCCGGCACCGCACTCGACATGGGACGTGCGGTCCGCAATACCGTCGCGATGCTTGGGCTTTCCGCCGCGGACGCCGTGCGAATCGCGTCCGAGACGCCTGCCGAGTTCCTAGGGCTGGGCGCGACCCACGGGCGCATCGCGGCGGGTTGCCGGGCCGACTTCGTCGTCGCCGACGACGCGCTCGAGATTCTCGAAGTCTGGCAGGGTGGCCGGCGCACCTGACCGATCGGGAGACCCAACTTCCCGAGTGCTGCCGCCTGACGCCGAGGGGATTGCATGCAGAACGTCGGCGCCCACATGCCGCGCAGGAATCCAGCTGCCAGTGGCGAGGACGGCACTCGCGCGTCCCTGCCGCCGCAGTTAGTGTCCCGTCACGGCTCACCGTCCGCGATGTCCTCGCGACGACGCGCGACATAGGCATCGAGTTCCTCGGCGATCGCCGGATCCAGGGTCGGTTGCTCGTATTCGGCGAGCGCGCGCTTCCAGACCGTCGTCGCACGCCGGGTTGCATCCTCGGCACCGCCGAGCGCCCAGCTCTCGTAGTTCTGCCAGTTCGAGAGCAGCGGCCGGTAGAAGGCATGCTCGTACCGCTGCATCGTGTGCGGCTCGCCGAAGAAGTGCCCGCCCGTGGCGACTCCGGCGATCGCATCGAAGCCAAGCTCGTCGACCGTCGTCTCGATCGGTCGCAGGAACTCGATCATCATCTGCAGCATCTCGACGTCGATCACGAGCTTCTCGAACGACGCCGTGAGCCCGCCCTCCTGCCACCCCGCGGCGTGGTACACGAGGTTGCCGTGGCCGAGCACGGCACCCCACAGCGACATCTGCGTCTCGTAGGCGCCCTGCGCGTCGGCGGCGTTCGATGCGCTGGCGTTCGAGGTACGGTATGGGAGGCCGTATCGCCGCGCGAGCTGTCCGCTCGCGACGTTCGCCTTCGCGTTCTCCGGCGTCCCGAACGCAGGTGCGCCGGAGCGCATGTCGACGTTGGAGGTGAACGCGCCGTACATCACCGGCGTGCCCGGGCGGACAAGCTGGGCAAGCACGACCCCGAACAGGGCCTCGGCATTCTGCTGGGCGAGCGCCGCGGCGAGCGACACGGGCGCCATCGCGCCCATCAACGTGAACGGCGTGACGACGACGGGTTGCCCATGGGTCGCCATCTCCATGAGACCGTCGGTCATCGCTTCGTCGAAGCGCCTCGGGCTGTTGACGGAAATGATGGTCAGCACGCCCGGCGACGACGCCATCTGCTCGATCGTGTGCCCGCGCGCGATCGCCATCATCGCGATGCCATCGCGCGCACGTCCCGCGCCGATCGCCGTGCAGTGGTACGCGCGGTCCGAGTAGGTCAGGTTGGCGCGATAGGTGTCCAGGTGGCGTGAGTTCGCGGGCAGGTCGATCGGCGCGCAGACCTGGTTCCCGATCAGGTGGATGGCGTTGAAATGCTGCGCCAGCCGGATGAAGTCGCAATAGTCCCTGAAGTTCCCCGGCCGTCGCCCGCGCTCGAGGTCATGGACATTGGGGGGGCCGGCCACGAGCCCGAATGCGAGCCGATTTCCCCCGATGTCCAGGCTCCGCGCGGGATTGCGGGGCAGCAGCGTGAAGGAGGATGGCGCACTCGACAGGGCCTGGTTGATGAGTCCGCGATCGAGCCTGACGTTGCCGGATCCCTCATCGACGATGGCGCCCGCGGTGCGCATCAACGCACGCGCCCGGGGTGACATCAGTTCGATGCCGAGTTCCTCGAGGATGCGCATCGAGGTTTCGTGGATCGCCTCCACCTGGTCGGCCGAGAGCAGCTCCATGGGCGCATGTGGATTGCGCACGACCTGCCAGGGCAGCTGGTCGATCGGCGCCGTCGTGCTGCGCCGGGCGCGTCCTCCTTCCCTGCGACGCCGACCGTCGTCACTCATCGGGTGCTCCCGGTCCTCAGAACGGCGCGAGTCGCTCGACCGCGCGGATCGTGGCCGGCCCGTCATCGGTGAACGCCTTCACGCCGTCCGGCAGCCCGAAGGCCTTCGCCATCCGGATCGACACGAGCCCATTGGGAAACAGCAGGATCTCGTTCTCGCCGGAGCCCTCCATCGACGGAATGTTGCGCAGTGCATGGTCGCGCTCGGATCGATAGGGCGTGAAGTGGAACCCCATCCGATAGAGCTCGGGGTCGATGTTGTCGTCGGGGGAGGCGGTCGTCACCACGGATCGGTCGCCGTGCTTGACCAATGCGCCGCGAGCCGCGAGCAGGTCCAGCGTGAGCTCCCTGTGCAGCAGCTGGCGGCCGTTCCAGGCACCGGCGTTCTGGTAGAGCCGTGCGATCTTCGCGAGATCGTCGAGCGTCGGGTAGTAGCCTGCGTTGAACCAGACGGGGCCATCGGTCTCGCCCGCCTCCCGCGTACGCACGGCAGGCGCGTGCGCGATGCCGATGGGCGCGAAGATCTCGGTCTCGATCATGTGCCAGGCATCGGCGTCCGGGCCGCGGACCGACTTCAGGAACGCGTCGACGGCGATGCCGAGCAAGTAGAAGTCCTGGTCACGGTAGCGCACCACGCGACCGGGTTCCCATGGGTAGGGCTTCAGGTTTGCATTGATCTGGGCCAGCTTCTCGGCGCTGGAGGGCGCGGTGTACCAATCGTCGTAGTTGGCGCCCAGGTAGCCGTCATAGATGTCGTTCGGATGGGTGCGCAGCGTGCCGGTCCCACCGAATCCGCTGGCCATGCAGGCCGCGTCGATGAAGCGGATGCGCTTGAATTTCGGGTCGAGGCCCGGGACGTAGTCGCCGATCTTCAGCTCGAGCACCCACGGCCCGTAGACCTCGGCCAGATGCAGCAGCGACAGTGGCGCCGCGACGCTCTTCATCACGGACCGCGGGCCGAATCGCATCTCGAGGGGATACGGATACGGTCCGTAGCGGGTCGCCGAGTCCTGGTAGTAGAGGACGCCGTTGCGCAGCAGCGCGAGTTCGACCGTCCACTCGGCCTTCAGCGGCCCGCCGAAGCCATCGAGGGTGCCGGCGGGCAGCTCCTCGAGCAGGTCGCTCCAGGGACGCGCCGGGATCCGCGCCGCGATTTCCTGCTCCGCCGCGCCGCGAAGCGCGACGAGGCCTTCGATTCCGCCGGCACTCCAGGTCGCCTGCGCCACCGCCCACGCGACCAAGTGGGGCTTCACGAGGTACGGACCGGTCTGCTGCACGAACTGCAGCCGGACCTGGCTGACGACGCCGTCCTTGTAGAGGAACGTCGCGAGCCCCTGGTGGGCGTCATTCTCCGTGTCGTTCACGAGCATCAGCGGAAGCGCGGCGCGATTCCACTCGCCATCCGCGGCCTCGTGCCAGACGCGGCCGACTTGCGGGATCACGCGCCAGTAGCTCGGCATCCCCTCGACGGCGCCTTCAACCAACATCGTGCCACGTGCAACCGGGACCAGGAGGTCGCCCGAGGTGAACAGCTGCAGCGAGATCCCGGGGAACAGGCGCGCATCGCGACCGCCGATGACCGGCACGGCGATGACCGGATCCGTCGCGAGGGTCGCGTGGGCAAGCCGCAGCGTCCCTACGAGCGGCGGCGCCGGCCGGGCGTCCGCCCCGGGCGCGAACGCCGAATTCAGCACCGGCGACCCCGGCGCCACATCGCCGAGGATCGCCGCCGTCGGCAGGACGTCCGCGGCAGGTCCTGCATGGCTGAACACGGGCCAGACCACGAGGGTCGCGAGGAACACGAGGATCGGCGTCGCGGAGCAGCGTTGCATTGGAATCCCCACGGTTGCAGTGATCGCCCGTCGGCCAGCGGACCCCGATGATGATCTTCGGCCGGGGGTCACCAGCATTGCTTTATTTCGACACTGTATTGTATCAAGGCGACAGGTGGTCGCCGAATCGCCCGCCCGTCGCCGCCTTGCGAGATCGGCAAACGCCCTTGCATGATGCAACGAGCCGGCCGATCCCAACGACGCCGCGCGCACAGGGGAGCAAGAGAAGCCGATGACGACACTGACGATGAGTCGCCGCTCGCTGCTGGCGCTGACGGCCGCACCCGCCCTCGCCCACGCCGCCGGCGCCACGAAGCCAGTGCACGAGCCGGCCGCCCAGTCGGGCATTCCGGCCGAGGTCGCGTCCTTCGTGCACCGCTACATGCACGCGATGAATGCGCCCGGCATGGCGTTGGCCCTGGCGAACGCGTCGGGTGCGATCGGCATCGGCAGTTATGGTTTCGTCGACGTTGCGGCGCGAACGCCCGTGACGCTCGCCCATCGCTTCCAGATCGGCTCGATCACCAAGTCGTTCGTTGGCCTGTGCGTGCTGCAATTGCAGGACGAGGGCCGCCTCGACGTGCAGCACCCGATCATCCGCTACCTGCCGTGGCTGCCGATCGACTGCCCCTTCGGCGAGATCCGGATCCATCACCTGCTGACGCACACCTCCGGCATGCCGGAGAATCCGGCAACGATGTCGGCGGACCCGGGCTATCGCATCCGCCAGGCGTCTGCGCCGGGCTCACGCTTCCAGTATTGCAACTGGGCCTACGACGTACTCGGATTGCTGATCGAGCACGTTGACGGACGCCCCTGGGCACAGGCCGTCACGCACCGCATCCTGCACCCGCTCGGCATGAACGACACGGCGGCTGCGATCACCAACGACCAGCGGGCGCGCATTGCGCAGAGCTATGTTCCGCTGCACGACGATCGCCCGTTTCCGCGACACGGTGCAATCGTGCCGGCCGCCACCATCACCTTCGAGAATTCCGCAGGCTCCATCGCCTCCACACCCGCCGACATGGCGCTCTACATGGCCATGCTGCTGCGGCGCGGGGCCACGCACGGCGGGCGGATCGTCTCGGAGGAGGCATTCCGGCTGTTCACGACAGGCTTCACGCCCGCACCGGATTTCGGGCCGACGGCCCAGTACGGCTACGGCATCGCGATCGACGATCTCGACGGGCACGTCCGGCTGCGCCACACGGGTGGAATGGCCTCTTTCATGTCGGCGATCCACCTCGACCTGACCGAGGGACTCGGCGCTTTCGCCTCGATCAACGCGATGCTGGGTTACCGCCCGAATCCGGTGGTCGAGTACGCACTGCGCGTGCTGCGAACCCGGCCCAAGGGCACGCCGGCGCCACCGCCGCCGCCGCCGGACGAGTCGGTCCATGTCGCGGATCCCGCGGCGTACTCAGGAACCTATGTCGCGCCGGACGGCCGCAGGCTGACCGTTCGTGCCCGGGCGGCGTCGATCGAGCTCGTGCGCGATGGGATCGCCATCCCGCTGCAGCAGGCGGCTCCAGACCAGTTCATCGCAGACCATCCGGCCTTCGCGCTGTTCATGCTGCTGTTCAGCCGGACGCCGTCGACCGGCGGAGCGACGCCGCCACCGAGGGCCGTCGAGCTTGCGCACGGCAGTGACTGGTATGCGCTGGACGGCACCACGACGACGCCCGTCCCGCCGCCGACCGTCGACCTCGCGCCCTACTGTGGAACCTATTGCGCGATCGGCTCCAACGGCGGCATCGTCCGGGTCGTGCAGCGGCGCGGCCAGCTGTGGCTGGACGGCGCGGCGCCCCTCGTCCCGGTTTCGGCGCACACCTTCCGCACGCCGGATGAACCGCCGTCGGCGACGGTGGTCGAGTTCCGGACGTTCATCGACGGCCGCGCGCAATTCATGGTGCTACCGAACGAGACGGTCTTCACGACAGGCATCCTGCAAAGAATCCGCAACCTCGACGGCCTCGCGTCGTGAACAGAGGACAGATCCCATGACTTTCACACTGATCCATCGCGCGTGGGTTGCATCCGTCGCTGCGGCGACGCTCTTCGCTGCGCCCGCTGACGCGAGTCCCCCGGTCCACGACACCGTGATCCGCCACGGCCTCGTCGTCGATGGATCCGGCCGGCGTCCCTTCGTCGGCGACGTCGCGATCGACGGGGATCGAATCTCCTATGTCGGGCCGCACGCCCCGGGATCGGGACGGGTCGAGGTCGATGCCCACGGCAAGGCGGTATCCCCTGGCTTCATCAACATGCTCGCGCACCCGGAGGTGTCGCTGCTCGTCGATGGACGCGCCCTGAGCGACCTCAAGCAGGGCGTCACCCTGGAGGTGATGGGCGAAGGATCGATGGGCCCGCTGAACGACCGGATGAAGGCCGAGGCCCGCAACGAACAGACGGACCTCCATTTCGATGTCGACTGGACGACGCTGGGCGAGTACCTCGCCGGCCTCGAGCGACGCGGCGTCACGCCCAACGTCGCATCGTTCGTCGGCGCAGGGACGATCCGCGAATACGTGCTCGGCGAGGACGACGTGGCGCCGACCCCGGAGCAGCTCGCACAGATGCGCACGCTGGTCCACGGCGCGATGGAGGAAGGCGCTCTCGGGGTCACGACGATGCTGATCTACAATCCGGCGACCTACGCGAAGACGCCCGAGCTCGTCGCGCTGGCGCAGGAATCGTCCAAGTGCGGCGGCATGTACATCGCACACATCCGCAGCGAAGGTGATCGGTTGATGGAGGCGATCGCCGAGACGATCGAGATCGCCAAGGCCTCTGGCGCACCAGCCGAGATCTATCACCTGAAGCAGGCCGGGCAGTCCAACTGGGGGAAGCTCGATGACGTCGTGCGTGCCGTCGAGGCCGCGCGGGCGTCGGGCACGCGGATCACGGCGAACATGTACACGTACACCGCGGGGGCGACCGGCCTCGACGCCGCGATGCCGCCGTGGGTGCAGGAAGGCGGCCTCAAGCGCTGGATCGAGCGCCTGAAGGACCCGGCCATCCGCGAGCGGGTCGCAGCCGAGATGCGCAACCCCGCGACCACCTGGGAAAACCTCCAGCAGAAGGCCGGAGCGAAGGGGACCCTGCTGCTCGGCTTCAAGACCGCGGCCCTCAAGCCCCTGACCGGCAAGACGCTCGACGAGGTTGCGCGCATGCGTGGCGTGACGCCCGAGGAGGCCGCCATGCAGCTCGTCGTCGAGGATGGGACCCGCATCGAGGTCGCGTACTTCCTGATGTCGGAGGACAACGTCCGACGGGAAGTCGCCCTGCCCTGGGTGAGCTTCGGTTCCGACGAGGAGGCACCGGCACCGGAGGGTGCGTTCCTGCTGTCGAACTCGCATCCGCGTGCATACGGCAACTTCGTCCGGGTGCTCGCGAAGTACGTGCGCGACGACAAGGTGCTGACGCTGCAGGAAGCAATCCGGAAGCTCACGTCATTCCCCGCGGAGACGCTGTCGATTCCGGAGCGCGGTCGGCTGAAGAAGGGATATTTCGCCGACGTCGTCGTCTTCGATCCGGCGACGGTGCAGGACCACGCGACCTACGAGAAGCCGCACCAGCTCGCGACAGGCGTCGAGCACGTCTGGATCAACGGCGTGCGGGCGCTCCACGACGGCGAGGCGACGCGTGCGCCGAGCGGCCGCGTCATCCATGGCCGTGGCTGGCGGACGGCTGGCGGCGGGGGCTGTCGCGCGTCCGCCGCGGACTGGACGTGGAGTAAATAGCGAACCGCCGGGCGCGAAGGCCAGGACTTGTGCGCCTCAGGCAACGACCCGCGGCGCACCATCTGCAGATGTCTAGAAGTCGAATTTCACCAATAGAAAGGCCGTCCGTCCCGGCATCCGGTAGTAGCCCTCGGTGCCGGTGACCGTGACCGAGCCATGCAGGTCGCTCAGTGACGTCGCGTCGCGACGATCCGTCAGGTTGTACCCGCTCAGGCGCACGCCATACCGGCCGAGCTTGCAGCCGACCGCCGCGTCGAGGGTGACGTAACCTCCGACCCGGACGTCATTCGCCTTGTCGAGGTAGCGCTCGCCGACGTAGGTCGCGACGACCGAGGCGGTCGTGCCCGTGGGCGAACCGAACAGCAGGCCGATACCGCTGGTCTGGGTCGGCGACATCTCCAGGTGTTTTCCGGAGACGTCGGTGCCATCGGCGAGCGTGTACGACTTGAACCGCGCGTCGTGGTTCGCATAGTGGGCGCTCACGCGCAGGTTCGACAGCAGCTCGTACGTGGTCTCGACCTCGAAACCCTTGAAGCGGGACTCGCCTGCATTCGCCCTGGCGAAGCCACCCGCGCCGTCCGGCGCGTACGTCAGGCCGTTCTTGAAGTCCATCTGGAACACGCTGGCATCGAGATCGAGCCGGCCATCCCACAGCTGCGTCTTGAGGCCGATCTCGTAGCTGTTCGCGGTCTCGGGCTTGAGCACCTCCACCTCGGCCTCGGGGCCGAAGTCGATCGCGAGCGGCTTGAAGCTGTTGCGCCAGTCGGCGTAGAGCGTGAGGCCGTTGCGTCCTTCCGTCCACGCGTGCCAGCTGACGCCGGCGAGGCCGCTGACGCGTGTCGTCGTCCGACCGTCGGAGCCGTCGAAGGCGACGACCGGATCCGGGCCCGTGTTGTCGATGGCGAGACCGTAGGCGGTCTCGCGCGTGCGGTTCAGCCTGATTCCGAGCAGGACATCCAGTGACGGCGTCGCCTTGATGTCGGCCTGTGCGTAGGCACCGCTGAAGTCGCGCTTGTCGGTCGAGTGGACGATCTCGTCGGAATGGTGGGCGCCGTCGCAGGCCTGCTCGATGCCGTTCTGGTCGACGCAGTAGCCAAAATTGATGGCGTCCTCGCGGCCCTCGCCGTGAAGGTGGTCGATGCCGTACGTCAGGTTGATCGCCGAGGTCAGGGCCGTCGTCACATGCGCATCGAAGTAGATGTCGGTGAACGACCGCTGCTGGGTGAAGCCGTCCGCCTGGAACGCGTCACCGACGCCAGCGTCGGGCGGCTCGAGGAACGCATTGCCGCGCAGGAAGCCACGCAGGATGTCGTCGGTCGTACGCGTGAATGCGAGGGTCGTGGCCCAGTCGCCGAGCGCGCTCTTGCCGTCCAGGCCCACCACGAGGTGATAGCGCTTCTGGTTGAGCTTCGCGCCCGCGGGGTTGAAGTTCGCATCGACGCCCAGTTCCGGGTGCAGCTGCGTGCCGTCGAGGAGCACGTAGTTGCCGGACGGATCCTGCGGCAGGATCGACACGTCGCCATCAACGTGGAACCGCGCCGCACCGACATGCGTCTCGCCGCGATACAGCGCGTGGGCGCGCCGGAACTCGGTGCGGTCCTCGGCAAAGCCGTGCTTCTCGAGATCCAGCGTCAGAGACTGGCCGTAGTCACCCACCGACGGCAGGCTGGCGGTCAGCGAGGCGCCTGCGCTGCCGTGCATCCCACCCGTCACGGCGATCGTGGTCGGAGCCTTGCCCGCCGCATAGTGGATGACATGGATCACGCCGACGAAGGACGTGGCACCGAACATCACCGGTGCGGCACCGCGCAGGACCTCGATCTTCTCGACGCCCGCGAGGTCGACCGACGCGGTCGCCGGATTGAACGCGCCGCCCCAGGGGACGCCGTCGACGACCAGCAGGAAGGCATCGGCCTCGCGCAGGCCCCAGAGCGACGGGACCGAACCCGCAGGCCCCACGTCACCGCCCGATGACCCCTCGACGCCGGCGAACAGGCCGAGCGCCGTGCGGCAGGTCCGTCGCACCACGCGCACGAAGCTCGTCGCCCGTCACGATGCTGATCGATGCAGGCACGTTGTCCACCGGCTCCGGGACGCGGGTCGCGGTGACTTCCACCCGCTCGTTGAGCCACGGGGCCTCGTCGGCGACGGCCGCAGACATGAGGATCGCACCAACGCAGGCGCCGAGAATCGTGCGGCTCGGGGTCATCGAAGTAGCTCCGGTTGCCGGCGGCGCATCCCTGTTCCGGCGGGGACGGGAAGACTGCCCGAGAGCCGTTTTCGGCGCAACTCCTAGCCGGGACGAGCTCCCCAGCCAGTCTGGCGATCGGCGGTCGGGCTGGTCTGGAATGCCGCCCGGTAGGCGTGGCAGAAGTGCGAGGTGGATCCGAATCCACACTCGAGCGCGATCTCGCGCACCGGACGCGCGCCCTGCAGGAGCAGGGCGCGCGCGCGCTCGAGGCGAAGGCGCACGTAGAACCGCGTCGGCGTCGTCCCGAAGCGGGACTGGAAGAGGCGCTCGAGTTGCCGGACCGAGACACCCACCCGACGAGCTAGCGCCGTCATGGGCAGCGGCTCCTCGAGGGCCTGCTCCATCTGGCGTATGGCAGTCGCCAGCTTCGGATCGTCGAGTCCATAGCGGGTGTCGATGTCCATGCGCTGGCGGTCGCCGTGGTCGCGGATGCGCGGATGCATGAACTGCTCGGCCACCGAGACGGCGAGCGCAGGCCCACATTGCTCGCGGATGAAGTGCAGCATCAGGTCGAGCGCCGCGGTCCCGCCGGAGCAGGTGAAGACCTCGCGATCGACCACATAGAGGTCGGGCACCAGCGCAAGCCGGGGGAAGCGAGCGTGGAAGGCGTCGGCATATTCCCAGTGCACGGTAGCGGCCCTGCCCGCCAGCAGGCCCGCCTCGGCCAACACGAAGGCACCGCTGCTGATCGCGCCGACCCGGCAGCCGTGCCGGGCGAGGCGTCGCAGCACATGCAGCACCGCACGCTCGGCGGCCCACTGCTCGGGGTCGAGGCTGACGCACACGACCAGCAGGTCCGGCCGGGCAAGCGATGCGAGCGCACAGTCGACGGCGACCCGGATGCCGTTGCTCGCCTCCACGTCCCGACCATCCGTCGAGACGAGCTGCCACTCGTAGAGGGTCCGTCCGGCCTGGCGATTGGCCGAACGCAACGGCTCGATCGCCGCCGAGAAGCTCATCATCGAAAACTGGGGAGCGATCAGGAACGCGAGCCGTACCGGAGTCGCGTGCGGACCGTTCACGGCGTCGCCGTGCCCGCGGCGAGCCTGGCGTGCTTGGTCTCCGGTGCCCATGCAAAGCAGACGATCGCTCCGAGCGCGAGCACGACCACACACGAACCGAGCGCGACTCGGACGCCGAAGTCGGCGACGACGAGCGGCAGCAGGAACGTGCTTGCGGCGGAACCGATGCGACTCGCCGCGATCGCAAGACCGATCCCGGAGGCGCGCAGGTCGGTCGGGAACAGCTCCGGAAGATAGACGTAGACAAGGTTCGAGGCCGCCGACAGCACGCTCGCGATCGTCGCGAACAGCACGATCGTGAGCAGCGGCGGCGGCTCCGCGATCACGGTGAGCGCGAGCATCGCGAGCGCCGTCACGACGAAGCTCCCCACGAGGAACGTCCGGCGCGGCAACCGATCGACGACGACGAGTCCAAGCAGTGCGCCGCACAGAAGCGCGACGTTGTAGACGAGGCCGCCAGCGTGGGCACTCGAGACGTGCAGCGCTTCGAGCACGCGACCGACGAAGGTGCCGACCGCGAAGTACGGGATCACCTGGCAGGTGAAGAAGGTGCACGCGACGATCGTGCGGCGCCGCCACTCGGCGGAGGCGAGCTGCCGCCAGCGCCCGCGGCCGTCGGCGCTCGGCGGAACCGGCACCGGCGGCAGCACGCGGGGTCCGAACTTGGCCAGCACGACGGCGGCGGCGCGTCCCGCGCGGCCATGGTCGGCGAGCCAGAGCGGGGACTCCGGCATCGTCAGTCTCAGCGGCAGGATCAGGATGCAGGGCACCGCGCTGACGAGCAGCATCGTGCGCCAGGCATCGGGTGCGCCGGAGGAGAGTGCGTAGCCGACGAAATACGCCGACGTGTAGCCTCCGGCCCACGCGACCGATAGCACGCTCAGGATGCGGCCGCGCACCCGGCGGGGCGTGAACTCCGTCAACAACGCCTTGCTGACGACGTAATCGGTCCCGAGCAGGAACCCGATCGCGAGGCGCAGTACAAGCAGTTCCGGCGCAGAGCGCACGAAGTACTGCAGCGCCGACAGCGACGCCAGCAGCAGCATGTTGTAGGCGAACACGGGCCGCCGGCCGTGCCGGTCGGCGAACGGGCCGGTCAGGAGTGCGCCGAGGAACAGGCCCGCGAGCGAGGCACCGCCGAGCAAGCCGAGCCACAGCGGATCGAGACCGAGTCCGGAACTCGCGAGCCCCAGCGAGATGCCGATGATGCCGAGGCCGAATCCATCGCTGAATACGCCGCCCGTGCTCGCGAGGGCGACGCGCAGGTGAAAGCCCCCGAGGGGCATGTCTTCATAGGCGACGTCCGTCGTCGACGTGCCGTCAGTGGATGCCGTGCGTTGCGACACGAGTGAAGTGATCCGGCTGGACCGCGTCGGCCCGACGACCGGCACTATACCTGCACCGGCGCCCTCGCTCAGGGCATCCGGGCGCCGCGCTCCGCTTCGAGTACGCGGTACCACTCCTGGCGGCTGAGCAGGACGCCGGTTGCACGGGCGACATCACGGACATGCGCGGGGGACTGGGCGCCGATCAGCGGGACCGGGCGCGAAGGATGGGCCATGACCCACGCACAGGCGATCGCCGCGCGGCTGACGGCGCGATCGGCTGCGAACTCATCCAGCACCGCGACGACACGCGCCGCCCGCTCATCCGCTGGCGGTCCCGCGAGGCGACCCCCCGCGAGCGGCGACCATGCGAGCACGCCGAGGCCCCGCTCCATCGCGAGGTCGAGTACGCCGTCCTCGAGGGGTTCCGTCCTCAGTGCCGAGAATTCCGGCTGCAGGCTCGCGAGCGGCAGCGTCATGTGCGCCTGCAGTGCCCGGACCTGCGTCGCCGTGTAGTTCGAGACGCCCGCGGCGCGCACCTTGCCCTGCCGATGCAGCATGTCGAACGCGGCGGCAACCTCGGCGGGATGCGCGAGCAGGTCCGGCCGGTGGACCTGCAGCAGGTCCAGCTGCTCGATGCCGAGCCGCTTCAACGACGCCTCGCATGCACCGATCAGGTAGGCCGCACTGGAGTCATAGGGCACGGGCGGCTGGATCCCGGCCTTGCTCGCGAGGATGATCCGGTCGCGCAGCCCCGGCCGCTCGGACAGGACCCGTCCGAAGAGCGCCTCGGCGGCACCAAAGCCGCCCTCGGTACCGAGACCATAGATGTCGGCGGTGTCGAACAGCGTGCAGCCGGCCTCGAGTGCTGCATCGACGATGGCATGAGCCGCCTCGATCGGCAGGCCAGTAAATCGCCACATCCCCCACCCCATCGGTGCGACCCCGAGCGCGCCACGTCCGAGCGAGACCAGGCCCGGCGGGGTGTCATGCGGTCGTTCCACGGCGTTGCTCCGTCAGGGCTGCGGGAGGCGCTCGCCGGTACCCGCCGAACGCACGGCGGTGAGGATAGCCTGCAGGAGGCGCTCTGGTGCAGGTGGGCACCCGGGTATCTGCACATCCACCGGGATCACGGACGACACCGCCCCTGCGGTCGCATACCCGGCACCGAAGACCCCGCCGGTGCAGCCGCAGTCACCGACCGCGACGACGAGTTTGGGATCTGGCGTCGCCTCCCACGTGCGGCGCAGCGCCGTGGCCATGTGCAGCGAGACCGGTCCCGTGACGAGCAGCAGGTCCGCATGCCGCGGGCTCGCGACGAAGCGGATGCCGAGCCCCTCGATGTTGTAGATCGGATTGTTGAGGGCGTGGATCTCGAGTTCGCAGCCATTGCACGAGCCTGCGTCGACATGGCGGATGCACAGGGCCCGCCCGAGGACGTCGAGGATGCCCTGCTGCAACGCGTCACGCATGCGCAGGGTGTCATCCGCCTCGGGAGGCGGTTCGGAGACGATGCCGAGTCCGGCAATGGTGCGCAGCGTCCTGAGCATGGGTCAGCCGTCGTGTCCGCTGTAGGAGAGGTTGAAGGACTTGTTGATCAGCGGGAAGTCCGGAACGATGTTGCCGATGATCGCGTGCTCGAGCACGGGCCAGTTCTGCCAGGACGGATCGTGCAGGTGGCAGCGCCGGACCCGTCCCTCGGGCGCGGTCTCGAGTGCGACGAAGACGGGCCCGCGCCATCCCTCGATGAGGCCGATGGCCGAGGCGTCGGCCGGCGGTACGCCGACGGCAGCAAGATGTCCGCCTGGCGGCAGCTCGCTCAGCAGCGCGACGACCAGTCGACTGGATTCCTCGAGTTCCTCGAACCGGACCGCGACGCGGGCCGCGACATCGCCGTCGCGACGGACCGCGATCCGCGGCGCCACCACGTGGTATGGGGCACAGGGCAGGTCGACGCGCAGGTCGGCCGCCTGGGCGCTCGCGCGCCCGGCGAATCCGGTGAGGCCGAGACGCTGGGCGAGTTCGTGATCCACCGCGCCCGCACCGGCAAAGCGATCGCGCACGCCGGCATGGTCGTCGTAGATCCGGTGCAGCTCGCGCGCACGGCCCGCGATGCGACGCACTTCCACCAGGAGGCGCGAGGCGGCTTCGTCCGGAACGTCGCGTGCCACGCCACCCGGCACGACCGCATCGAGGAGGTAGCGCGCGCCGATTTCTCTCGCCATCACCCGGCACAGCTCCTCCTTCAGGCGCGAGAACTGCGCAAGCCCGAAGGCGAAGCCTGCATCGTTGCCGAGGGCACCGAGGTCGCCGAGGTGGTTCTGCATGCGCTCGAGCTCGAGGAACGCACCGCGCAGCCACTGCGCGCGCGCAGGCACGGCGGTACCGGCGAGCGCCTCGAGCGCCTGGCAGTACGCCCACGAATAGGCAACGGCGGAGTCCCCCGATGCGCGCGCCGCGAGCCGGTGGCCCTCGACTGCGGGCAGGTCCGTGAAGCGCCGCGCCAGCCCCTTGTGGACGTAGCCGAGGCGCTCCTCGAGCCGCAGGACCTTTTCACCCACGACCGAGAAGCGGAAATGCCCAGGCTCGATGATGCCTGCATGCACGGGGCCGACCGCAATCTCGTGGACGCCGTCACCGGCGACGCGGACGAAGGCATAGTCATCGATGGCGACCGCGCCCGGATCGCCGTACGCCGGATCCGATCGCAGCGGCGCGTCCGCGGGCGACCACGCCGCGTGCCGCAGCCACGGTCGCTGGTCCGGCGAATCGGAGCGCACGCCCGTCAGGTCAGCGGCCGCGCGTTGCAGTCGTGCGGCCACCGGGTACAGCGTCTCCAGACCACGGTAGTGGAACGACGCGTCGCCAATGGCGAGCTCTGCCACCAGCACGCCGCCGTCGACCTGGTAGGCGGCGTGCACGGTCGCGATCGGCGTGCCGGTCCGTGGCGTGACCCAGAGCGTGATCAGCCGCCCGCCGACGGACGCCACGTCGGTGGCAATCTCGAACCACTCCGAGGGTTCCACGGCAATGAACCCACCGGCCGGTCGGCCCGGAATCGGTCTTGCGCGCGGCCACCACTGCCGAAGCGACATCTCACGGCCCCCCGATCAGGCGGGCGGCATCGTGGTACCACGCCGCGAGGTACGGTGGAATCCACAAGCCGAGCACGAGCACGAGCCCGAGATGGACGAACACAGGCAGCAGCGCCGGCGGATGCGGCAGTCGCCTGGCCGTCGTCTCGCCGAACACCATGGGCTGTACCTTGCCGAAGATCGCGGCGAACGCGACACCGAGCGCGAGCAGCAGGAACGGCGTCGCCCACGGCTGCTGCTTCATCGCGGTCGTGAGCACGAGGAACTCGCTCGCGAACACGCCGAATGGCGGCATGCCGAGGATCGCCAGCGATCCCAGCATCAGCCCCCAGCCGATCGTCGGGCTAATCGTCACCAGCCCGCGGATGTTCTCGATCAGCTGCGAGCCGGACTTCTGCGCCGCGTGGCCGACGGCGTAGAAGATCGCGGACTTCGTCAGCGAGTGCACGGTCATGTGCAGCAGCGCGGCGAAGTTCGCGATCGGACCGCCCATGCCGAAGGCGAACGTCACGATGCCCATGTGCTCGATCGACGAGTACGCAAACAGTCGCTTGATGTCCCGCTGCCGCCAGAGGAAGAACGCCGCGAGCAGCATCGATGCGAGCCCGAATCCCATCATCATCTGCGACGGCAGGGCTGAACCGAGCGATCCCTCGACGAGGATCTTGCAGCGGACGATCGCGTAGATCGCGACATTCAGGAGCAGCCCGGAGAGCACGGCCGAAATCGGCGTCGGGCCCTCGGCATGCGCGTCCGGAAGCCAGTTGTGCAGCGGCGCGAGCCCGACCTTGGTGCCGTAGCCCACGAGCAGGAACACGAAGGCGAGCGCGACGACGGTCGGCTCGAGCTGGCCCTTGACCGCCGCCAGATGCGTCCACAGCAGCGCCGTGACGCCGGCGGACCCCAACGCGTGCTCGGCGGCGAAATAGAGCAGCATCGTGCCGAAGAGGGCCTGGGCTATGCCTACGCCGCACAGGATGAAGTACTTCCAGCCCGCCTCGAGGCTCGCCGGAGTCCGGTACAAGGTCACCAGCAGCACCGTCGACAGTGTCGCCGCTTCCATCGCGACCCAGAGCAGGCCGAGGTTGTTCGTGGTCAGCGCGAGCAGCATCGTCGCGGTGAACAGCTGGTACATGCTGTGGTACAGCCGCAGCCGTCCCGGCCCGAGCTTGCCGTTGGCGACCTCGACGCGCATGTACGGACGCGAGAAGAGCGCCGTCGTCAGACCGACGAACGCGGTCAGCGCGACCAGAAACACGTTGAACGCGTCGATGACGAACTGCTCGTCGTAGAGCAGCAGCGGCCCGTAGCTGACGACCCGGACGGCGAGCGCACAGGCACTCGCGAACGTGACCGCGCTGAAGCCGGCATTCACCTCCGGTCCGTACGACCGGTCGCCCCTGAGCGCGAGCACCAGTGCGCCGATGACAGGGGCGCCGAGCAGGAGGATCAGCTCCATCCTAGTCGCGCTCCTTCAGGGACTCGAGGTGGTAGAGGTCGAGACTGTCGAACTGCTCCCGGATCTGGAAGAAGAAGACACCGAGCACGAGCATCGCCACGAGGACGTCCAGCGCGACCCCGAGCTCCACGACCATGGGCATCCCGTAGGTCGCGCTCATCGCACCGAAGAACAGCCCGTTCTCCATCGACAGGAAGGCGACGACCTGTGACATCGCCTTGCGCCGCGTGATCATCGCGAGGAAGGACAGAAGGATCACCGCGATCGCGATGCCGAGCGTGCTGCGGATCGCCGTGTCGGCCACGGCCGAGATCGGCTGCGCGAGTCCGAACGAGAAGACGACGACGAGCAAGCCGATCAACATCGTGCCCGACGGATTGATGACGGGCTCGGTGTCCCACCAGACGTTCAGGCGCCGGATCAGCCGATGTAGCAGCATCGGCAGCGCGAACACCTTCAGCGCCAGCGTGAGGAGCGCCGACACGTACAGGTGCGGTTGCCCGGTTCGCCAGGCCACGATCAGCGTCGCGATGACCAGCAGCGATCCCTGAACGGCGAGCAGGTTCACGAGGTTGACGGTGCGACGCTGCGACAGCATCGCGAACGACAGCAGCAGCAGCAGGGCCGCGCATGCGTTCAGGAGCTGCAGGGAGAACGGCAGCGGATGCACGGTCAAGTCTCCAGCAGCAGGTGGACGAGCAGCCCGAGTACGGCGAGCAGGAACGCCGTCGCCAGGAACTCGGGAGCCCGGAACACCCTCAGCTTCGCGGAAAGGATTTCGAGCAGGGCCAGGGCGGCCCCCGCGATCGCGAGCTTGATCGCGAGCAGCGGCACTGCCAGCAGCAGTCCGATCGGCCCGGAGGCCTCGTTGCCGGCGCCCCACGGAACGAAGAGGGCGAAGCCGATGCACGCGTAGTTGAAGAGCTTGAGTGCTGCCGCCCACTCCATCAGCGCAAGATGCCGAGCGGAGTATTCGAGGATCATCGCCTCGTGGATCATCGTCAGTTCGAGATGGGTCGCCGGATTGTCGATGGGCAGGCGGGCGTTCTCGGCCAGCATCACCAGCAGGAAGGCCACGGCCGTGAATGCGAGGCTTGGATACAACGCCGGCGCCTGGCCGGCCAGGGTTTCGGCGATCAGTGGCAGCGACGTGGTCCGCGACAACATCGCGGCGACGAACAGCACCATCAGGAGGGCGGGTTCGGCCAGGAACCCGACCATCATCTCCCGCCGCGCGCCGAGGGTCCCGAAAGCGGTGCCGACGTCCATCGCGGCGAGCGAGAGGAAGACCCGGGCCGTCGCGAGCAGTCCGACGAGCGCGATTCCATCCGCCGCGGTGGACATGGGCAGGCCCGTCCCCATCGAGGGGATGATCGCGGCCGCGACCAGCATCGTCGCGAACACGACGTACGGTGCCGCGCGAAACAGCGGCGAGGCATTCGTGGCGAGGATCGCGTCCTTGTTCAGGAGCTTGCGCAGGCCACGGTAGGGCTGCATCAGCGACGGCGCACGCCGGTTCTGCAGCCAGGCACGGCACTGGTTGACCCAACCTAGGAAGGCGGGTGCCGCGAGGGCGGCACCCACGATTTCGAGCAGCTGCGTCGTGGCGGCAAGAGGGGTCACAACACGAATGCCAGCAGCAGGATGAGTGTCGCGAAGCTGTACATCAGGTAGGTCGAGATGCGGCCCTGCTGCAGCCAGGCAACGGCATTGGCGACCGCGTGGACGGCGGTCGCGATCGGCAGGTACAGCAGCTTCCACGCGCGATCCCCGACCGTGACCGCATACGTCGGGGTTGGGTCGGACGGCGACGGCAGCTTGCGGGTCATCTCGAAGAACGGTTCGAACATGTGGCGAATCGGCTGGCCGAATCCTTCGGCCGTGTCCTGCATGCGCGCATCGGAGCGGGCGTGCCCGCAATCCCAGGCGGGCCCGCGCCGGACGGTGCGGTGGTACACGAGCCTGAGGCCATAGATCGAGAGCACGACGGCGACGACGAGCAGCAGGCAGAGCGCGGGAGGACCGTAAGTCGCATGGCGCGCGCGCTCCGGCGCGAGCAGCCACCACGGACCGCCCCATCGCGATGTCGGCACGTGCAGGAGCCCCGCGACGGCCCCATCGAGCACCGGCACGATCAGCGCGGGGAACAGCCCGAGCAGCACGCAGCCGAGCGCGAGCAGCCCGAGGCCGACGCGTTCCGCGAACCCCGCGTCCCGGGCCGTCGACAGCGACGCCTCGCGAGGCTGGCCGAGGAAGACCACTCCGTAGAACTTCACCATCACGTATCCCGCGAGCGCGGCGCACAGGGCGACGATCGCCGCGCCCGCGGGCAGCAGCATGCTCGCGAAGGGATGCGGCACGTCGCCTGCGAACAGGAATGCCTGCAGCAGCAGCCATTCGGACACGAAGCCGTTCAAGGGCGGCAGGCCCGCGATCGCGAGCGCGCCGATGAGCGTCATCCACGCGACCCAGGGCATGCGGTGGATGAGGCCGCCGAGTCGGCCGAGGTTGCGCTCGCCCGTCGCATGCAGCACGGAACCCGTGCCGAGGAAGAGCAGGCTCTTCATCATCGCGTGGTTGAGGCAGTGGTACAGCGTGGCGACGAGGGCAAGCACGGCAAGGTGGCCAAGGCCCGAGCCACGGAAGATGATCGCAAGTCCGATGCCGGCGAACGCGATGCCCAGGTTTTCGATCGACGACCATGCCAGCAGGCGCTTCATGTCGGTCTGGACGGCCGCGAAGATCACGCCGTAGAACGCCGTGAACAACCCGACGCCGAGCGCGACCAGGCCCCACCACCAGAGCTGCAGTCCGATCAGGTCGAACGTGACGCGCAGGAAGCCGTAGACCGCGGTCTTGAGCATCACGCCGCTCATCAGCGCGGACACGGGCGACGGTGCTGCCGGATGGGCCTCCGGCAGCCACACGTGCAGTGGCACGAGGCCTGCCTTGGCGCCGAAGCCGAACAGCGCGAGCCCGAACGCGATGCTCGCCCACGTCGCGTCGAGGTGCGCGGCGCGCATCGCATCGAACGTGAACTGCCAGGAGCCACCCTGCAGGACGCCGAAGCCCAGCAATATCGACAAGGCGCCCACGTGCGCGACGAGCAGGTAGAGGAAGCCCGCCCGGCGGATCTCCTCGATGCGATGCTGCGTCGTGACGAGGAAGTACGACGACAGCGCCATCGACTCCCACGCCACCATGAACGAATAGGCGTCGTCGGCCAGCAGCACGAAGCCCATCGCCGCAAGGAAGACGTGGTACTCGAGGCACAGCAGGCCAGGCAGCGTGCCCTCGCCCTTGCGGAAGTACCCGGCCGAGAACACCGAGATCGCGGTCGAGGCGGCGCCGAGCAGCACCAGGAACACGGCCGACAGCGCGTCGAGGCGCATGTGCATGGGCAGGCCTGGCAGCCCGAGCTCGAGGACCCGTGACTCCGGCGCCGCGCCAAGGCTGAGTCCGGCGACCGTCGCGAGCGCTGCTCCGCACAGCGCACCGAGCGGGAACAGGGTACGTCCCGCGAAGCGGATGCTGCGCGGCCGGAGCAGGCCTGCGAACCCCACGACGAGCCACGCCGCGAGCAGCGCCAGGCAGACCTGCAGGGAAGAAAACGACACGGCCAAGGCGGCTCCACCACGGCAAGGAACGGCGGGCAGCGTCAGGTCCGCGTACGCGGGGACGCCGTCGCCATTACGCTTGGATTATCATCCTGATCGCGTACCATGTAAACTCAACGCACACCTCCGGAGCGAGTCGCGGTGGCTACCCAGGAAGAACGCACGGCCCGATTGACCGTCCTGATCGATCCGCGCAAGAAGGCGGCGTTCGAGCGACTGTGCTCGGCCGAGGACATGACGCCGTCGCAAGTCGTCCGCCGCATGATCCGCGAGTACGTCGAATCCCGCATCGGGACCTCCTGGCACGACGAGCCGGACGTCCCCGTCGCGACGCGGGCTGCGCGCCGCTGAGCCGGAACGCCGCGGGCGGTTCTGGTCTGCCCGCCGCCGTGGTAGCGTCCCCGGACACGCCATCCGAGGAGCACTGCGATGCCCGCGACCCCCGTACGACTGGAAGATGACGCGCTCGCCCTGCCCCGGCTGACCCGGCGCGGCGCCCTGTTCGGCGCAGCCGCGCTGCTCTCGCCGCTCGTACCGAGGATCGGCAGCGCCGCCGCGGCGCCCACGCCCGTCCCCGCGGCCGCGACCGCGACCGCGGTTTCGACCGGCCTCGTCCGCCTCGACAGCAACGAGAACCCCTACGGCCCCTCGCCTGCCGCGCGCCGCGCGATCCTCGCGAGCGTCGTGGACGCGCCCCGCTACGCGGACAAGTCGGTCGTCGACCTCACGCACGCGCTCGCCGCGCGCGATGGCTTCGACCCCGCGCAGGTGGTGGTCGGCTCCGGATCCGGCGAGCTGCTCACCGTTGCCGGCCTACTCGCCGCCGAAGGCGGGACTGGCGGCGAACTCGTCGCGTCCCATCCCACGTTCGAGGACCTGCCCCGGTTCGCCGCGAAGATGGGCGTCACGACACGCTGGATCCCGCCGGACGCGGATCATCGGCACGACCTCGGCGCCATGCTCGCCGCCGTCGGTCCCCGCACGCGCCTCGTGTACGTCTGCAACCCGAACAACCCGACGGGCACGGCCCTGCCGCACGCCGCGCTCGCGGCGTTCATCCGCGCCGTCCCGCGCGACGTGCTGGTCCTCGTGGACGAGGCGTACATCGACCTCGTCGATGCGGACGACGTCGCGTCGGTCGTGCCGATGGTGCACGACTGCCCGAATCTCGTCGTGCTGCGCACCTTCTCCAAGATCCATGGCCTCGCGGGCCTGCGCATCGGCTACTCGGTCGCCGGCCCGGAACTGTCCGCCCGGATCGAGAACAAGCTCACCACGTACCCGAACTCGACCGGCATGCAGGCGGCGATCGCCAGCCTCGGCGATCACGAGTTCATCACGACCACGCGCACGGCACTGATCGCCGATCGCCGGCGCGTCGAGGCCGCGATCGACGCGCTCGGCCGCCCGCGCGCGAAGTCTCAGGGCAACTTCGTGTTCTTCGACACCGGCATGCCGCACAAGGCGTTCTTCGAACGGCTGCTCGCGCAGCAGATCAAGATCGGCCGGCACTTCGATCGCTACGACACGTGGGCGCGCATCACGATCGGAACCCGTCCGGAGGTCGACCGCCTGCTAGCCGCCCTTCCCGGCGCGTTGCGCGCCTGAGGTGGCCCTCGGCGCGACGGTCTACACCTTCGAGGTCGCGCTGAACGACGCGGACCGCGGCGTGTACGAGACGCTGGCGTTCCGCGTCGCGCGCCACCCATCCGAACACGAGGGATTCCTCGCGACGCGCGTGCTCGCTTACTGCCTCGAGTACACCGAGGGACTCGCGTTCTCCCGGGGCGGCCTGTCTGACCCCGACGAGCCTGCACTCGCGATCCGCGACCTGACCGGCGTGCTCAAGGCGTGGATCGAGGTGGGCTCGCCGGAGGGGGCTCGGCTACACCGCGCAGCGAAGGCAGCACCGCGGGTGGTGGTCTATCCGCACCGCGACACGGCCCTGCTGCTCGGACGACTGCGCGGCGAGACGATCCACCGTGCCCGTGACATCGAGATTCGCGAGATCGATCCCGCGCTCATCACCGGATTTGCCGCGGTCCTCGACCGGCGGATGAGCCTCGATCTCGCGATCAGCGACAGCCACCTCTACATGTCGGCCGGCACGACGACGCTGGACGGGCCCCTGGTGCTGCACGCACTGGGTTGACCGTCCGACGTTGGCGCCGGCTCACCGCGTCACGGCGACGGCGCGATGCCGAGGGCACCGTAGAGGGCCGCCGGATCGTAGGTCACGCCGTCCTTCACGACGAGGCGCCCGCGGCGCACGTCGGAAATCCGCTCGACCGGATTGCCTTCGACGAGCAGCAGGTCCGCCTTCTTGCCGGGAGCGATCGAACCGAGTGACGCCTCCTGCCCGAGCACGCGCGCGGCGACGAGCGTGGCGTTCTGCAGCGCCCGTGCGGATGGAATGCCGGCCTGGACCTCGAGCTCGAGTTCGCGATGCAGCATCACGCCCGCGAGGCCGTCCGTGCCGACGAGCACCGGCACGCCTGCGTCGTACAGCCGCTTCGCCATTCGCAGCATCGTCGCGTAGGCATCCCGGTAGCGCTGGTCGTTGTTCACCGTCACGGGCAAGCCACCGGCGAGGGCCTGCCGCTGCAACAGGGCCGGCAGGCGTCCCAGCATCGGCGCGAAATCGGGTGACGGCTGACCAGGCCTTGCGGTCAGCATGCCCTCGAACGCACCGAGCGTGACATCGACGGTCGTATGCCGGGAGACCAGCAGGTCGATGAACTGCTGCACCTGGGGCGAGCCGAGGTCGATCTCGGAGGCGTATTCGCCGACCGCCGTGAACCGCTGCGGCGTGCGCGTATCACCGACCTTGCCGGCGAGGAAATTGAGCAGCACGAAGTTCATGTGCTGCAGCTCGTCCGCGCCCAGCCGCACGAAGTCCTGTGCAAGAAGGCCCTCGGGCACGTGGCCGCTGATCCTGAGTCCACGGCGATGCGCCGCGGCGATCGCGACCGGCACCAGATCCTTCTTCAGGGAGCTGTAGAGCTTGATCTGCACGTAGCCGGCGTCGGCGTAGCGCGCGACGGCTGCCTCGACCTCTTCGGCCGTCTCCGCATAGATGCCGGTCGGTGCCTTGAATTCACCGCCGCCATCGATGAGGCCCGCCTTCCACAGGCGCGGGCCGATCGTGGTGCCACGATCCCAGCCTTCCTGGAGATGGCGCAGTTCGTCGATGTCGTTGCCCATGTCGCGCACGGACGTGACTCCACTCGCAAGGTGGAGGATCCCGTCGACCGCGCTTGCGTGCACGTGCATGTCGAACAGGCCGGGCAGCAGCGTCCGGCCTCGGCCATCGACGCGCTCAGCGCCCGCCGGCACGGCGGTCTTGCCGGCAGGGCCCACCCGGGCGATCACGGCACCCTCGACGACCACGGTCTGGTCCTCGCGCAGCGACGCGCTCTGCGAGTCGAACAGCCGGACGTGCTCGATCGCGAGCGAGCGGGAGGGCCGGCGCGCCAGAGTTGCCGCGAATCGCGCGTAGCGGGCGTCCTCGGCCTTCAGCTGGATCGCGAAGAGCGTGTCGTTGACGCTCTCCCACCCGGCCCGCATCGTCGCCGACCAACGCCCCGGCGAGCCGAAGTAGGCGCCATCATCGTCGATCCAGACGGTCACCGGGGTCAGGTCGATGCCGGTGATCGCGAATGCCCGGACATGCATCCTCTCCCCATGACTGTCGACGTTGGCCTCGGCGACCTGCTCGAGCCGAGCCTGGCCTGCCGGCAGCAGGGGAAGCGCTGCACCTGCCGGTCGGTGCTGCAGCGCACCCACCAGCGCCGGCAGTTCGACGCCCGAGCTGCCGTCGTTCGTGACGTAGAAGCCTCGCACCGACGACTTGCCGTTGCCACTGGCACTCGTCCACTGCAGGCCACCGGAGCCCGAGGTCAGGTGCTCATCGACCGGCGCCTTCAGGTAGTTCACCCCGGTGACGCTGATCCTGAGCGGCAGCCCGTCCGCGGAAAATTCGTAGTGCGAATGGGCCTTGGGGCCGCGTCCGCGATCGTTGAACTCGAAGTCGCTGTCGATCGCACCGTGCTTGTCCACGACGTCGACCTCGGATCCGATCGGCTGGCCGTTGGCGAGTACGACGTACTTGAGCGTCCGGGGACCCGGCGCGGCGGACGCCGGGACGGTGGCAACCATCGTTGCGACGAGGCAGGCGGCGAGCTGACTCGCAACCCCGATCCGGGGGAACTTCATCGGGTGGTCTCCTGCGGACGGCGGTCCGGCGCGTCGACGATGAACGCTGCCGACGACGCAGGCAAGCCCCACTCCCGCCCGGGCCCCGCTAGAATCGTCTGGAACCCGGACCGCACCGGACGCACACCAGAGGCTGCCGCCGTGGACGAACGTCCGCTCCCGCCCGACGACGATCCCGTCGCCAATGCCGCCCGCGTCGCCGCGATCCTCGCCAGCGACACGTACCAGCCTGCGGACCGCGACCTCGGCCTGCTGGCAACGGACACGCTGCGCGGCGTGCGCCTCGCGCTGGATTACGAAAAGACGGAACTGCTGCTCACCCAGCAGGGCCTCGCTCACGCGATCGTCGTCTTCGGCAGCGCCCGCATCCGTGAACCTGAGATCGCCCGGCGCGAGCTCGAGGCGGCACGTGAGGCGCTGCGTGCAAGTCCCGGCGACGCGGCGCTCGCTGCTGCCGCACGCATCGCGGAGCGACTCGCGGCCCACGCCGAGCACTACGAAGCAGCGCGCGAATTCGGCCGCCTCGTCGGCGCATCGCAACCGCGCTCGGGCCAGCACCGCGTCGTCATCATGACCGGAGGCGGTCCGGGAATCATGGAGGCCGCGAACCGCGGCGCATACGATGTCGGCGCGCAGTCGGTCGGCCTGAACGTCACCCTGCCCCGGGAGCAGTCGCCGAATCCGTATGTGTCGCCGGAACTGTGCGTGTCGTTCCACTACTTCGCAATGCGCAAGCTCCATTTCCTGCGTCGCGCACGCGCACTGGTCGCGTTCCCGGGCGGCTTCGGCACGCTCGACGAGCTGTTCGAGACGCTGACGCTGATCCAGACCGGCAAGATGGCGCCCGTCCCGGTGGTCCTCGTGGGTCGACGGTTCTGGGACCGGGCGATCGATGTCGACTTCCTGATCGCGGAAGGCATGCTGTCGCCGGGCGACCGGAACCTCGTGTATTTCGCGGAATCGGCCGCCGACGCGTGGCGCCACATTCGCGACTGGCACGCGCGTTCCGGGACGACTGGGTTCCCGGGCACGGGCGTCACGCCTTGATCGCGGTCCGGAATGTCGTCTTCGACTTCGGTGGCGTGCTCGTCCAGTGGCGGCCCGAAGCGCTGCTGGCCGCGCAGTTCCCCGACGAGCGGGAGCGCTCGATCGCCCGCCACGACATCTTCGGGCACCCGGACTGGCTTGAATTCGATCGCGGGACACTGCTCGAGGCGGATGCCGTCGCCCGCTTCGCGGCGCGTTCGGGATTCGCCGAGGCGCGCATCCAGCACCTGTTCGGCGCGATCCGCGAGGAACTCCAGCCGAAGCCGGACTCGATCGCCCTGCTGCGCAGCCTCGCTGCCCGCGCCGTCCCCCTGTACGGACTGTCGAACATGTCCGCAGACATCTTCCAATGGCTGCGCGAGCGGAACGACTTCTTCGCGCTGTTCGACGGCATCGTCGTCTCCGGCTGCGTCGGCCTGATCAAGCCGGAACCGGCGATCTTCGCGCACCTCGCCACGACGCACGCGCTGGTTCCCGCCGAATCGCTGTTCATCGACGACATGCCTGCCAACGTCTCCGCAGCACGCGATGCCGGCTTCCAGGCAGTGCAGTTCACGACGGCCGAAGCCCTCGTGCCCGTGCTCGGGCGACTGGTCCCGTAGTCGCGTCCGCCGCGCTCAGCGCGTGACCCGGCCGATCTCGACCAGCAGCAACGCACCGGGCGCCACGTCGGGCACGCCGACGACCCACGGCCCCTTCCCGAGCCTGACCGAATCGAGCATGGACAGCTGCACGTCCGCGCCATCGATGCGGACCCCGACCGGGCCCAGCCCGGACGCGACGAGGTAGGCCTGGTCCAGATCGCCGGCCGCGACGTACGATCCGCACGCGAGGCGGCTCACGCGGTGCCAGTAATGCCCGCGGCGCGTCATGACATTCAGGTCGGTCACCGCGCCACGTTCGAGCGTCGCTGCGCAGGCGACGTCCCCGGCGAACGAGTACGGCGCGGACGCGGGCCCGAGCACCACCGGCTGCCGCCCTGCTGCCGCGAGGCGTAGCCCCTCCCCCGCGAGGATGGACAGCGTCCTGTCGATGCACGCAAACGGGGAGAACGGGCCGTCGGCTTCGACGCGCGCCATGCTGATCCGCCAGTCGAAGGCGTCGAGCGCGGCCCCATCGGGCGCGATGGCGACCTCCGCGGTCTCGCCGAGCCCGTTCTTCCAGCGCATTCGCCGGTAGTCAGCATTCCGGTGCATCACGAACGCCATGTTCCCGCCCTCTTTGAAGCGCGCTCCGCGGATCGCGGCTGAAGGACCTGGTCCGACACGTCAGGGCGGAATCCCGGTCCCGCCCGCACCGTCGTCCCCATGGACCCGGCCGGAAGAGTGCTGTACACATCCCATTCTTTCAACTCCAACGACCCCCGACGCACGCATGTCCGCTCCTGCAGCACTTTCGGTTCCGCGCCTGTTATGCCTTGCGGCGGCCTATCTCCTGTTCGTCGCCCCCACCGCGGTCGAGGCGTCCTGCCTGCCCCTACCGTCGGCTTCGCTCGCGGCGCTCGATCACAAGGCCGACCAGGATCCCGAGGCGGCGGCACAGGATGCACTGGTCAGGCTCGAGGCACTGGGTCCGCACCCCGATGCACTCATGGCGGCGCAGCTCTACGCCGTCGTGTCCGTCGCGCGTTATCACCAGAGCCGTGTCGAGGCTACGCGCGACGCAGCGGCGAAGGCCGAGGCGCTGCTCGACACGCTGCCATCGTCCCCGGACGCGGACCGGGTACGCGTCCGGGTGCGGGTCAACGTCGCCGACACCTCAGAATACGCAGAGGCGTTCGAGGAGGCCGTCCGCTCGATGAATGGCCTCGTGGCGAGCACGAAGGTCGACACGCTGGAGCACAGCTGCGCACTCAGTATCCGCGGCCAGGCACAGTCGGAGCTTGGCAACATCGCCCTCGCGGCCAGCGACGCATTCGAGGCCCACCGGATCGCCGAGGCGGGCCAGTGGATGGACGCACGCGTCACGGCCGCGTACGTCCTCGCCACCATCTACCGACGCAGCGGCCTGCTGGTCCAGGCGGAGAAGATGATCGACGAGGTCGTCGCGTTCGCGCGGGCGGATGCGCGCACGCCGCTGCTATCGACCTCGAGCTACGTCCGCGGCCAGATCCTCGCCGACCTGCGTCGCTACGACGATGCCCGCGCCGCCTTCGAGCTGTCGCGCGCGAGCGCGCTGCGGATCGGGGATAGGTTCGGGGCAGTCATCGTCGGTGTTCCGCTGTGCCTCGCGCTGATCAACGAGGGCAACCTCGCAGCGGCCGAGCGGGCCTGCAATCGCAGCGACGCTGATTTCCAGGCATCGGGTGCACACGAGTTCCTCTCGCTGCTGGTGAGCTACCGCGCCAGGATCGATCTCGCGCGCAGCCGACCCGAGGCCGCCATCGCCAAGCTCGATTCCGTACTGTCGCAAAGCGGTGCAGGCAAGCTCATGCGCGTGAAGGCGCAGGCGCTGCGCGATCGCGCCCAGGCCTATCAGGCGTTGGGCCGCCACAAGGAAGCCTACCGCGACCTGCGCGAGTCGTTCGACGTCGAGAGCAAGGCGAACGTGGAGCAGCAGGCGCTCACGGTCGCGGTGCTGAGTGCGACGGCGGCGTCCGAGAGACTCCTGACGTCGAACCACGTACTCGAGGAGCGGAACGCCCGCCAGCAGGAAGAACTCGCCCATCGCAATGCGACCCAGCAGCTGTGGATCGTCCTCGCTGTCGCGGCCGTGCTGCTGAGCATCCTGTTCGCCTACCTGCTCGAGGTCACCCGGCGCCACGAGCGTGCAGGATCGCGCCAGGAAGCAATCATGCGCACGATGGCGAGCAATGCGCCCGATGCGATGATGCTGCTGAACAAGGACCGGATCGTCGGCTTCTCGAACAGACGCCTACTCGGTCCCGGGCCTGCGCCGGCTCCGGGTACGCCACTCGAGGGCGCAGTGCCCAGCGACGCGTTCGCGGCGATCGACGAGGCAGTCGATCGCATCGTCGATAGCCGCGAGGCCGCATCGTTCTCGGTATCGGTCCAGGATGAACGCGGCGCGCTCAATCACTTCGAGCTGCGCGCAGCTCCCGTGATCGAAGCAGGCAAGCTCATCGGTATCACGCTGCGTGCGAGCGACGTCACTGAATTCCGCAGGCTCGAGAGCGAAGTCATCGATATCGCGACTCGCGAGCGCCAGCGCCTGAGCAGCGACCTTCACGAGGGCCTTGGCCAGGAGCTGACTGGGATCTCGCTGCTGCTCGCCAGTCTCTCGACTGCGATCGAGCGACGCAGCGCGGACCTGGAGACCCTGGTCGCGGAGATCCGCGACGTCGTCGCGCGCTGCATCGACATGACGCGCGAGCTTGCGCGCGGACTCTCGCCAGTGCAGATCGAGGGCGGTTCGCTCGGCAACGCACTGAACAGGCTCGCGACGGACGCCTCGCGGCGACTCCGGCTCCACATCAGCGCGCATTCGTCTCCGGCCGACATCACGGTCTCCGACGTGGCGTCGGATCACCTCTACCGCATCGCCTACGAGGCGCTGACGAATGCCGCGCGCCACAGTGGCTGCAGCAGCGTGGCCATCGAATTGTGGATCGACGATGGTGCGCTGAACCTCTCGATCAGCGACAACGGCGCAGGCCTGCCGGGGTGGGGCGCCGAAGGCGCGGGCCTCGGTGTCGACATGATGCGGTATCGGGCGCGGCTGCTAGGTGGGAGCCTCGAGCTCGGCCCAGGTCCGGATGGCGGCGTGCAGGTGCTCGTTTCTGTACCGGTCGCGTCGGTGACGTCCGATTCAGCGTCGACTGGCGACGAGGATCACCACGCCGGCGAGAATCACGCCGGCTGACGCCCATTCCCAGGCGCTGATGTGCTCGCCGGCGAGGGCGATGCCGAGCAGCATCGCGATCACCGGGTTCACGTACGTATAGCTCGTCGCGAGTCCGCTTGATACCCGGCCGAGCAGGTACATGTAGGCATTGAAGGCGATCAGTGATCCGAACACGACGAGGTAGACCCACGACGCCCAGGCGAGCGGGGTCGCCGTCAGCACCGCCTGCTCGCCACGGGCTGCCGAAACGCCGATCAAGACGGCACCACCGCAAAGCATCTGGCTTGCGAAGCCTGTCGCGCCTGACGCAAGCGGCAGTACCTGCTGGCTCAGCACGCTCCCGAGCGTCCACCCGGAGCAGGCAAGCGCCATCACGACAAGGCTGGACGGGGACGCCTGGAAGCCATCGCCCTGCGTCAGCAGCATGACGCCGCACAGTCCAACCAGGATGCCGATCACCTCGCCTCGGCCCGGCCGGATGCCAAAGGGAAGCCGGGCGAGGACCGTGAGCAGTGGCGTCACGGCGATGAACGCAACCACGAGACCGGAATCGACGGTCTCTTCCGCGTGGGCCGTGCAGCCCATGCCGAAGCCCAGCATCAAGGCACCAATCACGGCTGCGTTGAACCATTGGCGGGCAGTCGGCATGGAGGCACCGCGCAGGCGCTGGTATGCGAGCAGCATTGAACCTGCCACCAGGAACCTCGTCCCCATCATGTAGAACGTCGGAAAGCCTCCGAGCGCGAACTTGATCGCGAGATACGTCGATCCCCAGATGATCCAGGTCGCGCCTAGGCACGCGAGCACAAGCACGTCGGGGGAACGACGTCGATGGCTGTCGAGCGTCATTTATGAACGATACGCAACACCGCACCGGGGCGCCATCCCGGAGCTATCGGTTTCGCACGGCGTGTCACCCAGGAGCGTCGCGCCACCACAGGTCCCGTACGTGCCTGTGTCCTGCGCGACGATCGCAGCAGACCACGACGTCGATCACGGCGTGTGCAACTCGATGGATTTCGGCGAGCGGCAGGTCGCGACCGGCCTCGCTCTCCCGGACGAGCAGGGCGAGCTGCTCGAAAGCGAGCTGCGTCGTGCCGGCATGGATGCTGGTGATTGACCCCGGGTGGCCCGAGCTGACATTGCGCAGGTAGTAGTAGGCCTCCTCGCCGCGGAGCTCGGCAAGGAGGATTCGGTCAGGGCGCAGTCTCAGCGAAGCCTCGAGCAGCTGCTTCGGCGCCACGCGTGCACGTCCCTGGTCGGCCTTCGAGTAGAACAGACGGACCGCGTTTGCATGCGTCGTGAGGTCGAGTTCCGGGGCATCCTCGATGCTGATCAGCCTCTCGTCACGGGGAATCTCGCGGATCAGCGCCTTCGTGAGCGTCGTCTTGCCGGAACCCGTCGCGCCGGCGACGAGGATGTTGCAGCGTGCGCGAACGGCCGCCGCGAGGAACACCTCGGGTCGCCCGTCGCGGTACGCAGCGCCCAGATCGACGGACACAGGGTCCCCCGACAGCCGGATCGCAGAGGGCGGCCGGAACGCACCCTGCGCCACCAGGTCGGCCAAAGACCACGTCACGGTGGAGGGCCGTCGAATCGAGATCACTACGCCATCGGGACCTGCGGCGGGCGGCAGGACGATCTGCACGCGCTCTCCCGTCGGCAGCGCGGCGGAGAGCAGGGGTTCCTCCGCCGTCACGCGCTGCTCGCTGGCCGTCGCGACGAGACGCGCGAAATGACGTGCCCAGCCCACCGTCGCCCACGGCGCCTCGAGCTTCTCCCAGGTTCCACCTCGTTCGATGAAGAGCTCGCCTGCCTTCTGCAGGCAGAGTTCGGTGACTCCTTCATCCGCAAGCAGGCATTCGATGGGGCGTGCGTACTGCGCCAAGGACGACGGACGCGCGCCCTGCGCCACGCTATCCGGGATCATGCGCCACGAGGCGATAGACGTTCCTGAAGTTGATGTCGCCTGCGACGATGACCTGCACCCGGGCTCCGGGCTCGACGCGGATCGTTGGCGGAATCCCGATCGTCCCTCGCAGGGCCTCGGTGGCGATGTCCCGGGAGGACTGCGGGTTGAAGACGATGGCTCCTGCTGCGCCGTGCCGCGCCGCGATCGCACTGGCGCCGGCGTCGATGAGGGAGAGGAGCGCCGCGGCACCAAACCGGTCGGCGAGGTGGCGGTCGACCTGGCCCGGTAGACCCGTACGCCCTAGCGCGTCGGTCGCCGCCGAATCGAGGTCGATGCGGACCCCAGCCGGCGTGCGTGCGTCCTGCCACTGCACCGCAACCCGGTTCTGGCCGGACCTGACGTCCGACCGGGTTTCGCCAACCAGGCGCGTGCCTCGCTCCATCAGCACCACGCGTCCATCGGCACCGTAGACGTCGGATGCCAGGATGCACGTCGCGAGGCCTGGTAGCGTCGAATCGATCGCCGTTTCCAGCGTGCAATCGAGGAATGACCCTCGCGGCAGCAGGAAGCGCCGGTCCGGCAGGACTACCGCATCGTTGGCCGCGGGGTGGCGCGAATCAGGGGACGCGACGGCAGGACGGTTGGGGATTCCCGCAAGATCTGCGATCCCCGGCGCAATGGACCAGGCCGGCGGCGACGCTGAATCCACCGGCGTCGACGCCACTGCGGCAGCGGGCGAACTTCGCACCATCACCGGCGCGACGTCCCTGCCGCGGGGAACGTCTTCGCCACGCCGTACCGGCATTCCATCGCCGGTCAGGGCGTGCGGAGCAGTCCTTCCCTGGACTGCCGGGGTCGCGCTTCCCGTCCCTGCCCCGTCCGCACTCAACACGGGCGCCGCCGGAACCGGCCTCGGAGGCGGCGGCCCCAGCGGCGGCAGTTTCAATTCCGGCGACGAGACAGTCCGGCTGGCACCGTGCGCAGGAGGACTATCCGCTGCGTTGGCGCGGACGTGCGACACGTACCAGGCGGCGAGCGCGACGGTCACGCATGCAAGCAGCCCGAGGGCCACGGTTCTATAGCGACGTGCCGAGGTCGTCCGGGCCACCAGCGTCGGAACGTCGGTCCGCTCCCCATCAATCTGGTCGTCCTGGCTCATTGCTCCCCCGTGTTCAGCACCCGCTGTGTTCCGGCATCAACCGTTCCACTCGCCGCGCGGCGGATGGCTCCACGCTCGCTCCGATCCACGACACATCCGACGTCGTGCCCCCTGCGCAGGACGTAACGCGCTGCGATGCGGTGGACAAAGACCGTGTCTCGCTCGGAGTGCGTGTTCACGAGGGACTCCGTTCCGTCAGCGCCGAGCGCGTAGATCGCGGGGAGCTCCGTATCGGGTGCGAAGGTCAGTTGCAATTGGAGGCCATCATCAGCGGCTGCGGTCGGGCGTAGCCGCGGGCTGCCGCAGTACCAGTAGTTCAGGTTCCGGGCGTCTGGCGCGGGATCGAGGCGCGAAGGTATGACGGGCGCCACTCCTCGGTCGGATTGCGCCGGCACGGTCGCTGCATACCGGAACGAGATCGAGTAGGTCGCCTCGTCCGCGCGGGGCGCCCGACCGAGCGCGCGGTAGTCGACGAAGTACGCTCGCTTGTTGGTGATGATCGTGAGGTTCGTCGACGGCAGCGCGCTTCGCGGCTTGATCAGCAGGTGGTTCGCTTCGGCGCCAACGTCGAGCGCGGAGGAATCCCCGGCGCCGAGATTCACGAAGTGCTCGTCGGGTTCGAATTCGAAGTGGACGTGGTAGCCGACGAATGCCGTCAGCGGCACGACACCATGGGGATCAAAGTCGATTATCCTGACGCGCGCATCGTCCGGGAGGGCGAGCGCGGGACTCAGCATGCATGACGCGATCAGGGCGAAGGCGCGAAGGGCAACGACCGTTGGCGGGGAGCTCCCGGTCATGGCACTTCTCCGTCGCCGTGCGGCACCGTCACGGACAATGGCGCATCTGCCAGCTCAGGCTCGCGCCGGTATTCCAGGACGCTGAAGCCGAGCGGATTGAGCGCTCGAACATGCAGGTCATCCGACGGCCGCGCGAACTGCGTGGTCATCGTCGCGACGAAGTGTTCCACCTGTTCATCGCCCCCGGTGCCGCGCAGCGTGCCCCTGCGCAGTCGCACCTGAACGACCTCGGGCCCTGGTTTCCCTCGACGCAGGAATGTCACCGACTGCACCTGCACCGTCACCCGTGCATCGTCGGCGTAGCGATTGAGTGGTGACTCGGGATTGGTCCTGGCCCACGCGGCGGCCCAGGATGCGTTCAGGGGGGCAGACTGGTAGGCCCCAACCTGTTCGTAGTCGGTCTCGGCGAGGGCAGGAACATAGCGCTCGCGGGCCGTAACGTACTCGGTCACGAGGTGCCTGAGCACAGTGTCGGGCAGATCGTCGGTGCCGGCATACGCAGGGACGACGTCGGTGATGCCTGTGGAACTGTCCACTCGGATGAGGTACGGCTCGGTCTTCTTCAGCGGCAGCAGCAGCGGTACGGCCGTGATCGCGACCAGGGCAATCGCCCCGGCACCTGCCGCGACGATCCAGGCGCGACGGGCATTGGCCCGCAGCGCCTGCTCGCGATCGGCATCCCAGCGAGTGGCCTCATCGAAATAGCGAGCTTCAGGTCGATCCATGCGATTTCTCCACCGTCTGGACGTTGATGGGTTGCAGTGGGCCGTGGCATGCAAGCGGTGGACGGGTCAGCGCGCAGCCGCCGAGCAGCAGCGCGAGGATCAGGCAGGCGGGATTGCGTCCCATGTGGTCACACTCCTTGTGAATTGGCTTTAGCCGCCATCCGCTGGCGGGTCTTCTTCCGGGATCGAGGCCGCGGCGACGGACGCGACGGCGGCCAGGACCATGTTCTTCGCACGCTGGCCGAGCATCTCGACCGAACCGAAGGTCGACAGCGCGAATCCGCCGGCAAGGCGCGCGGCGATCGGCAGGACCTGGCGCAGGATGAGCACGACAAGCCCTGCGGCGAGCGTAAGGTTCAGGGCATCCACCGTCACAAGGGATTCTCCGCGCGCTGCAGTCTGCTCCGCGTAGGAGCGCAGCAAGTCGAGCATCAGCGCGTCGACGAGCACGGTGATGACCGAGACCAGCGCGTAGTTCGCCAATTCCTGGAGCCAGGCATCGAAGAATCGGCGGGTTCCATCGAAGAGGAAGAGCACGATGAAGACGGGTCCGAGCGCTAGCAGGACGGCGAGCGCTATCCTCGAGAGCGCCATCAGGAAAAGCGTGTAGACGCAGACGAAGCCGACCAGGAGGTATACGGCGACGCCGGCAAAGTAGAAGCCCGTGTCCCCAGCCAGAATGCTGCCCCGATTCCACAGGGTCGATGCCACCTCCGCACCACGGTCCCAGATCACGTCGACCGTCTGCACCGGAGCGGCTGCGCCGACCAGGCGGGCGGACAACTCGGTCGGCGCGACGTAGAAGAATTCCACGATCAGCGAGTGGTAGAGCCATAGGTGGAGACCCACCCCGAACACGGCGACGAGCTTCAGGATCCGCACCGCGCCGTCGACGATCGGCTCGTCGATCCTGCCTCTGAGGTGGAGATATCCCCAGAACATCACATAGATCGTCCCGCCGACCACGGCGGCGGGTTCGATCGCGGCCGCCGTCGCCGCGGCGTGGACACCGATGTACGTGTCGAGGCGCGCCGACAACCAGGTCCAGAACGTCTGGAAAAACGTCATGGCGTGGGCGGTGTCGGCTGGAAGCGCGTGGCAAACGTGCCGTGACCGCGGACGATCGCCTCACGGCGCGACACTTCTGCAGAGGCACGTGCCGCTTCCGCCGAGTAGGCCAGCGACTGTAGCTTGACGGCCTCGTTCTCGAGCATCGCCTGCTCGGCGGCGATGCGGCCCTGTAGTTCCGCGATGGCCTTTGCGTCGCCCGTGGTCCCGATGCGGTCGATCAGTTGGCCAAGCGAGGCGAAACGGGAGCTACTCCGCTCATACGCCACCTGCGTCAGCGCTTCGTCCGTCGACGCCGCCCGCCGTGCGCCCATCACGAAGCCGCGCAGGGTGGTCGGCAGCCGCGCGAGGTCCGCATCGCTCAGGCGGGCGTTGGCCTGAGCGAGACTTTTGGCCCGCGCAGCGATCTCCGGGAATGCACTGACGTCCCCCTGCGCGAGGCGCTCGAGTGCGCCCCAGTCGGCCGGCAGGTAATTTCGATCGGCGACCGATTGCCTCAGCAGTTGCTCCATGCCGCGGGCTCCGGTCAGTGCCGTCCGCGTCTGCTCCAGTTGTGCCAGCTGGGACTTCATCGCCTGCAGCTGGCGCTGCCAGGAGAGCGCGCTCTGGACCAGCTGCTGCAGCGACGCGACATCGATGACGGGAATCGTGGCCTCGGCAGGCATCGAGACGACGAAGGCGCTCGCGATGGCGCCGGCGAGAAGCTTGGTGCACTTGATCATTGGCATTCTCCTGTTGAGTTAACGGACCGTTCGCCAAGAAGTCTCGGGAGCCACTGGTCCGGATCCGTTCCGTACTCGTCGATGAGGGTCAGCAGCTCGTTAACCGTCGATGAGCGACCCGACAGCACCTTCATTTCGGCGTCGAAGCCCCTGAGGTCGAGTTCGGCCACCACCCCTTCGCGACCTTGCTTGACGAGGAATCGCCGGGAGCCGGGCGTGAGGTCGGTCTTGAGGAGGCTGAATTCGCGTTCGTTCAGGCCGAGGCCGTCGACATAGTCGGCCTTGCGCGCATCGGCGTTCGGGAAGAGGATCTTGGTTGGCGTCTGCTCCACCAGCGCACGGGCGACGGTGCTCGAGAGCACGTCGCTTGGGCTCTGCGTCACGAACGCAATGACGCCGTTGCGCTTGCGCCAGGTCTTGGTCCCGTTGCTGGCGAGCTCGGCGAAGCCTGGGTCTCCCACGAGCCTGGAGAACTCGTCCAGCCACGCCACGAGGCGCCGGCCGTCGAGCAGCTCCTCGATCACGTGGAACAGGTAGTGCGTCAGGGGAGCACGCACCGTGTCGTCGTCGAGGATCTCGGTCATGTCGAAGCCAACGACGGTGCCGCGGCGCACCGTATCGGCAACGGAATCGCGGGGCGCGTCGAAAACCCAGGCGTTCACTCCACCCGTCGCCTCGCACCAAACCGACAGCCGCGCGTGGATCCCGTCCGGGCGCGTCGGGTCGAGAAAGTCGAGGATCCGGGACAGGCGACGGGAGTCGACCTCGAGCCCCATGACGCCCTCCAGCGCCTGATCGAGTTCGGCTTCCTCGCGCACCGTCGGCTCGCGGCCCGGTCGACGCACCAGTTCCAGCAGCCACCGGCGCAGGAACGACCTGGATCCCGGCGAGTCGGCCATCTGCAGCGGATTGCAGCCCGTCGTCGCCCCATGGCGCAGTGAAAGATAGGTTCCCCCCACGGCCCGGACGAGGACTTCTAGGCCGCGATCCTTGTCGAAGACGACCTGTGTGACGCCCTGCCGCATCAGCAGGCACATGCAGAACGCCAGGAAGACGGTCTTTCCCGAGCCGGTCGGCCCGCAGATGAAGGTATGGCCGGTGTCGCGACGGGAACCGCCGTCGGTGTCACGCGGATCCGTTGCGTGCAGCGAGAAATGGAAGGCGGTGGCGGCAGACGTCTTGAGTACAGCGAGTGCGTCTCCCCAGTGATTCCCCGTGGCGCGACCGCCCGGATAGTTGTGCATTGCCGCCAGCGCGACGAAGTTCCGGCTGGTGATGGGTGCGACCCGGGGTCGCACTGCGAAATTGCCAGGCAGCTGTGCCCAGAACGCAGGTTCGAGGGCGACGTCCTCCCTCGCCACCAGCACGCCCGCATCGGCCAGTCGCGACCGGGCCGCCGCGAGCGCATCCTCGAGGCGCACGAGTTCGCGTGCGGGCTTGTGCCCTGCGGCGGGCACCGGTTCGGTGAGCACCTGCAGGGACAGGTGGTGGTGCCCCATCGAGAACTCGTTGCTGGCCAGGCGATCCAGCGCGGATGTCAGGGACTGGAGCTGCGATGTCGCCACGTCACGCGCGTTCCGCATCCGGTGTGCCTGGCGCGACAGCAACCCCATCGCCGCGGACTTTCCGATGCACGCGAAGCTCTGCGTGAGAACGAACGGAAACGGCGCCGTCAGCAGGGAGTCGAGGATGCCGACGCTCGTCCTGCCGGGGTACTCCTTGATGCCGAGGAACGCGCCATACCGGGTGGTGACTGGCTGCCGGTATTCGAGGGTCTCCCATCCAAGCAGAAGCCGGGCGGTCCCGATCACCTCCGAGATGGGCGCGCCCGGCAATGGCACTGGATGGGCCTCGGCGTTGACCAGCAGCGCCAGGAATTCCAGCAGTGACGAGTGAGGCTGTCCCGAGCGCTCGTAGGTACCGAGGACCTCAGGGGCATACGTCGACAAGGACGCTTCCACCTGGCGACGCAGCTTCGATAGGGCGTCGAGCGAGGGTGCGTGATCTGGGCTGCCGTCTTCGCCGAATCCGTCGGCCGGGCGCAGCACGATCGTCAGGTACAGGTCATTTGCCCACAAGGTCTCCAGCTGCATGCGGTCACGATATTTGTCGACCAGCCGGCGTGCGAACCCGGCCGGACCGGCCGCGGTCATCGGCGCGCGATCGCGACGGCGAATGACGTGGGTCCACACTGCGACGTCGGGCGCCGAAATGCTTCGCAGCCAGGAGTTCAGCCGGTCGTGTGCTGCGTTGAGGTCCTGCGGATCCTCGCATTCGAAGGGCATGCCGCGCAGGCGCCAGCACGACAGATAGTCGCCTGCGGCCGTGCGCACGACCGTGGGCGCCACGTGCGCGCGATACGGTATCTGGGTTGCCGCATCGACGTCGGTACCGGTGGGAATGGAGAGGCGCCGCAGCGTCGTCACGGGGCCTCCCCTGACGTCGGAATCACGTCTAGGCGGAACTCCCGGCGCGGTCCGGTCCGAAGTGGTCCATAGCTCACCGCACGCCAGCGCAACGCACGGCGAAAGCCGGCGCGGTAACGGGCGATCAACCACACCTGGACGAGATCGAAGAATCTCGGCTCCGAGACGCAGACCAGGAAAGTGGCCAGGTGGATCGGCGCGGCGGCAACCAGCCAGAGCAGGTTGCGCGTGGTCAGGAAGAGCTCGAGCGTGACGAGGGCATTGCAGAGAACGGCGACGTACGGCACTCCGAGCGCCATCGCCGGCCGGGTCATGCCGACGAACACGATGTCCGAGGCGAGCGACCTGCGCCCGTCACGTGCGGGCGGGTTAGACACCGGCGAGCCCTCGGATCCAGCTGACCACCTGCGGAGCACCAAAGACGAGCAGGATCCCCATCGCACCGCCAGCGGCCCAGCTCCAGCTGATCCTGTTGAACCACGCGCCGACGCCCAGCCCCATCACCGCAATGACGGCAATGGGGCTCAGGATGGCCAGCAGATTCGTCTGGAAGGCCGCGGCGCCGGTGGCGAACGGACTCGACTGCGCGAATGCGGTGGAAGCCATCGAGAACGCCAACACTGAGGTGCCAAGCCGGCGGACAGGGATCTTTTTCATCGCGACTCCTCCTTGAGTGGCGATCAGGATCCAACACGAGCGCTTCCCTCCGTGAGCGCCATTTCAGGTGCGTTCGTGCAGTAATTCTTGCGAACGGTTTATACAGCTGTATAATTCAGCATCATGGCCGCGTCAGCAGCACTGAAGCCGTCCACGCGCACGCAGCTGATGCAGGCGGGTCGCCATATCCTCCAGGCCCACGGCTTTCAGGGACTGACGGTACGTGCGGTCGCGGCCGCGGCGGACGCCAATCTCGGCAGTTTCGTCTATCACTTCGGAACCCGCGATGCGTTCGTCGCCGAACTGATAGAGGAGTGGTATGCACCGATGATGTCGCGCGTGACGTCGATCGACAGTGCCGCGTCGCCGATCGAACGTCTTCGACTGGCGATCGTGCAGATCGTCGACTTCGTCGCCGAGAACGAGTCCTTCATCGGTCATCTCTTCACGGCCGCGTTGTCCGGTGATCGCAGCACCCGAAGCTTCCTAGGCTCGTTCGCAGGGCGGCACCCGCGCGTGCTCCTGCAGTTGATCGGCGAGTCACAGGTCGCCGGCCAGATCGTCGACGAGGATCCGCTGCAGGTTGCCTGCTTCCTGATGGCGTCGGTCGGCCTGCCGCGACTGATCGCGGCCGGATGGCAGGGACCGCCTCTCCTACCCAAGTCCTTCGCGGCGGCCGCGGGCCGGATTGCTCGCGACCGTGACTGCATCCTTCAGCGGCTGGATTGGGCCCTGCGCGGGCTCTCACACCGGACACCACGATGACTATTACCGTGAAGCAACGCATCGCACTCCTGCTCGCCGCCGCTGCGCTCGTCGGAACGGGCGCCTGGTTCGCCTTCGGGCGCCAGCATCGGAGCTCGCCACTCGTGCTCTACGGCAACGTCGACATCCGCGCGGTGACGCTCGGCTTTCGGGTTGCCGGCAGGGTCGAGAGCGTACAGGTTGATGAAGGCGACGCGGTGCATGCAGGCCAGGAACTCGCACGCCTCGACACGGTGCCGTTGCAACTCGCCGCCGACGAAGCGACGGCCAGTGCGGCAGCCATCGGCGCCCGTGCGCAGTTGGTGAAATCGGGGTTCCGGCCCGAGGACGTGGCCCAGGCACAGGCGACTGTGGCGGAACGGCGCGCCGCGCTTGCGAACGCCGAGCAGCAGCTCGCGCGCCAGCTTGAGCTCAAGGGCACCGGGGCGGTCGCGGCACGGCTCTACGATGACGCCGTCGCATCCCGCGACCAGGCACGGGCGCGCCTCGAGCTGGCGGAAGCGGCCCTCGCCGTGATGCAGCGTGGCTACAGGCCCCAGGAAATCGCCGAGGCGGTCGCCAACGAATCCCGCGCCACCGCAGCGGCGGCGCAGGCCCGCCAGCATGTGGCCGACGCGAGCTTGCGCGCCCCGGCCGACGGCATCGTCACGACGCGCGCGGTCGAGCCCGGGACGATCGTCGCAGCCGGCACCCCGATCCTCAGCATTACGCTGCCCGCGCCCGTCTGGGTCCGGGTGTACGTGAGCGAGCCCGACCTGGGTCTCGTCGCCTCGGGCCGCGAAGTCCGCGTCTACACCGATTCGCGACCCGACCGGCCGTACCGTGGGCGCGTCGGATTCGTATCGCCAACCGCCGAATTCACGCCCAAGAACGTCGAAACCCCTGACCTTCGGACGGCGCTCGTGTATCGCGCGAGGGTAATCGTCAGCGACGCCGATCCGGAGCTTCGGCAGGGCATGCCCGTGACCGTCCGCCTGGACGACGAATCGACGGGGTCGGCCCGGCCGTGAATAGCGCGATCGAGCTCGCGGCACTGGGATATCGCTACGCCGGCACGGATCGCGACGCCGTGTCCGGCATCGATGCGCTGATCCCGGCGGGCGAGATCACCGGCCTCGTCGGCCCAGACGGTGCCGGCAAGACGACGCTGATGCGCCTCATGAGTGGCCTGCTGCGCCCCTCAGCGGGAACGGTCCGCGCCGCTGGCCTGGACCCGATCCACAATGGCGACGCGCTGCGCGCGGTGCTCGGCTACATGCCACAGAAGTTCGGGCTGTACGAGGATCTCACCGTGCAGGAGAATCTTGAGCTGTACGCGGACCTGCGCGGGGTGGTCGGCGAGGCGCGGGCGCTCGAGTTCGAGCGGCTGCTCTCGTTCACGGATCTCGCTCGCTTCACGACGCGGCCCGCCGGCAAGCTCTCCGGTGGCATGAAGCAGAAGCTCGGCCTGGCGTGCGTGCTCCTCGGCGGGCCACGCCTGCTGTTGCTCGACGAGCCGTCGGTGGGCGTCGATCCGATCTCGCGACGCGAACTATGGAGAATGGTCGGGGCGCTGGCTGCGGACGGGCTCACTGTCGTCTGGTCGACGTCCTACCTGGACGAGGCCGAGCGCTGCGGCCGGATCCTCCTGATGAACGCCGGTCGCCTCCTCTACGCCGGGGCGCCGAGGGCACTGACCGAGCGCCTCGCCGGCCGCACGGTGCAGGTCGACGGCATCGCGTCCGATCGTCGCGCTGTGCTGACCCGTGCGCTGGCCGCCGATGGCGTCATCGACGGAGTCATCCAGGGCAGTCGCGTGCGCCTGGTGCTTCGAGAGGACGCTGCGCGGCCGGACGTGGCTGCTCTCGGCGCCGGGCCACAATCCCGGATCCTGGAGGTCGAGCCGCGACTCGAGGATGCCTTCATGGATCTCCTCGGTGGCGGGCCGGGCGGATCCTCCGAAGTGGCGAATCGCATGCGGGCGGTCGAAATGGAACCCGCGCTCCGCGCATCGGTCATCGAGGCGGACTCGCTCACGAAGACGTTCGACGGATTCACCGCTGCGGACCGGATCACCTTCAGGGTCCCACAGGGCGAAATCTTCGGCCTGCTCGGTCCGAATGGTGCCGGCAAGTCGACAACGTTCAAGATGCTGTGCGGGCTGATCATTCCGAGTTCAGGCCGCGCAGGCGTGATGGGACTCGATCTGAGGCGTGACGCCTCGCGCGCGCGCCAGCGACTCGGCTACATGGCCCAGAAGTTCTCGCTGTACGGCAGCCTGAGCGTGCGGCAGAACCTGGAATTCTTTTCTGGCGTCTATGGCCTGCGAGGAGGGCACCGAACGGCCACCATTCGCGAGATGGAAGACGTCTTCGGCCTTGGCGAGTTCCGCGACGTCGCGCCGGATGGCCTTTCACTGGGCTACAAGCAGCGACTCGCTCTCGCCTGCGCACTGATGCACGAGCCCGCGGTGCTGTTCCTGGACGAACCCACTTCCGGAGTCGATCCGATCACCCGTCGCGAATTCTGGGCCCACATCAATGGCGTCGTGGCCAAGGGCGTCACGGTGATGGTGACGACCCATTTCATGGACGAGGCCGAGTACTGCGACAGGATCGGCCTCGTGTACCGGGGCCGGATGATCGCCGTCGGGCCACCGGACGAGCTCAAGCGAAGCGTCGCTACCGGGGCGCTGCCGGATCCGAGCATGGAGGATGCGTTCATCGAACTCGTTTCCCGCCAGGATCCTGATCCGGCGAGCATCGCCGCGTGATCGCGTTGCACTCGCCAGCGTTGCGCAGGCTCGTCGCGCTCTGCCGCAAGGAGTCGTTCCAGATCGTGCGCGACCCCTCGAGCATCGTGATCGCGTTCCTGCTGCCGATCGCGCTGCTGATGATCTTCGGCTACGGCGTCAACCTCGATGCCAACCGGGTCCGTATCGGCGTGCTGGTCGAGGACTCCGGGATCGAGGCAACCCGGTTTGCACAGTCGCTGGCGGCGTCGCCCTACCTTGCGGTCCGGTCCGGCACTTCGCGGTCGCAGCTGGACCACTGGCTGGACACTGGCGAGATCCGTGCCATGGCGATCGTCCAGTCGGATTTCAGCGCCCGCCTCGATCGCCCGGGCGACATCGCGCCAGTCGAGGTGGTCACGGATGGTGCCGAACCCAATACCGCCAGCTTCGTTGCCGCCTATCTCGCCGGCGCCTGGCGCAACTGGCTGGCGCAGCGAGCGCAGGACCGCGGGCTCGCTGTCCCCGCCGGGATCAGCCTCCTGCCACGCTACTGGTTCAATCCGGCGGCCGTGAGCCGCAACTTCATCGTGCCAGGCTCGATCGCGATCATCATGACCATCATCGGTGCAATGCTGACGTCGCTCGTGGTGGCGCGCGAGTGGGAACGCGGCACGATGGAGGCGCTGCTGTCGACGCCCGTCACCCGGGGGGAGATCCTTCTGTCGAAGATCCTGCCCTACTACGTGCTCGGCATCGCCTCGATGCTGCTGTGCGTCGCGATCGCCGTCGGCGTGTTCGGCGTTCCGTTCCGGGGCTCTCTCCTGCTGCTGATCCTCTTCACCACCCTCTTCCTCGGCAGTTCCCTGGGCCTTGGCCTGCTGCTGTCGACGGTCACCCGCAACCAGTTCAACGCCGCGCAGGCTGCGCTCAACGCAGCGTTCCTTCCGGCGACCATGCTGTCGGGGTTCGTATACGAGATCGCAAGCATGCCGCCGCCCATCCGCGCGGCAACCTACCTGATTCCGGCGCGCTACTTCGTGAGTGCCATGCAAACCCTCTTCCAGGCTGGATTCGTCGGACACGTGCTGGTCTCCGACTTCATCTTCCTGACGGTCTCCGCGGCGTTCTTCCTCGGGCTCACGGCGCTGCGCACGGCGCGGCGACTGGACTGAGCCATGCTCTGGATGCTCGTGACCCTGGTGCGAAAGGAACTGCAGCTCGCATTCCGCGATCCGCAGAGCCGGCGGCTGCTGATCCTGCCGGTGATACTCCAGCTCCTGCTGTTCCCGTTCGCGGCGACGCTGGAGGTGCGCAATGCCACGCTCGCGGTCCTCGACCGGGATGGCGGCGCCTCGGCTCATGAGCTCGTCCAGCGGCTCGCGGCCACGGCAGCGTTTCCGCGAGTCGTGATGCTGCGCAGCGAGCAGGAACTCGAGCAGCGCGTCGATGACCAGGACGTCCTTCTGGCCCTCGAGATCCCGGAGGATTTCTCGCGACGCGTGGCCTCGGGACGCCCGGCCGACATCCTCGCGGTTATCGACGGCCGGCGCTCCAACAGCGCCCAGATTGCCGCTGGCTACGCCACTGCAGTCGTCGAGGCCTACGGGGCAGAGCGCGCCGCACAGGCTGGATTCGCCGCGCCGAGCTCGATCGTGGTGCGCCACAGATACAATCCGAATCTCGAATACCAGTGGTTCATGCTCCCGGTCCTCGTCGCCATCATCACGACGATCGGGAGCCTGATCGTGACCGCGCTGTCGGTCGCGCGCGAGCGCGAGCAGGGTACGCTCGACCAACTGCTCGTTTCGCCGCTGACTCCCGGGCTCGTGATGGTCGGCAAGACGGTCCCGGCGCTCATCGTTGCATTCGGGCAGGCGACGCTCGTCGCCAGTGCAGCCGTATTCATCTACCGCGTGCCCTTCCTGGGGTCCGTCGGCCTGCTCTACCTCAGCATGCTGTGCTACGGCCTGTCACTGGCAGGATTCGGCCTGTTCATCTCCTCGTTGTGCGAGACGCAGCAGCAGGCGTTCCTGGGCGTGTTCTCGTTCATGGTGCCCGCGGTGATGCTGTCGGGCTTCATCGGGCCGGTCGAGAACATGCCGCTCGTGTTCCGCGGCCTGAGCTGGATCGATCCGTTGACGCATTTCATCTCGATCGTGAAGGGGCTTTTCCTGAAGGGGCATGGTTTCGCGATCCTGTGGCCGGATCTTTGGCCGCTGCTGCTGATCGCATCCTTCACGATGACCACCGGTTTCTGGATGTTCCGGCGCCGCGTCGCCTGAACGGGGAGCTTCCGATGACGCGCTTCGTGCCTTGCCGCCATCCCCAACCGATCCGAGGCTACGCCGCGACCGTCCTCGCCACGGCCGTGCTCGTGGCGGGTTGCGCGGTGGGTCCGGACTATCGGTACCCCACTGCGACCGTTGTGGCGCCGTTCACACCGGTCGAGACCGTGTCGACCAGTCCTCCGGTCACGGAGTGGTGGCGGGAATTCCATGATGACGATCTCACGTGGCTCGTTGATACGGCGCTGCACGACAGCCCGGATCTAGCGGGCGCCGAAGCGCTCGTGCGGCGCGCACGGGCCGCGGCGGTCGTGGCAGGCGCCGCGCACTTCCCGGCGGCCAATGCAACGGCGCGGGTCTCGGACGACAAGCTGAGCCGCAACGGCGAGAACCTTGCCTTGATCCCGGTGACACCGCGCACGACCGAATTCACCGACTATCGCGTCGGTGTGGACGCGTCGTGGGAACTCGACCTCGCCGGCCGGACCCGACGCGAGGTGGAGGCAGCGATTGCTCGCTTCGGCAGTGCCGAGGAAACACGCAACGATGCACGCCTCGTCCTTGCGAGCGAGGTTGCCGGCAGCTACATCGACCTTCGCGTCGCAGAGGGCCGCCTGGGCGTCGCGCAGGATCGGTCCGGCGCCGCTGCCGAAGGCCTTCGCCTCATGGGGCTTGCGCGCGCGGCCGGCGTCGTCGGCGACGACGAGGTCCATCGGGCCGAGGTGGATCTCGCCAACGCGCAGGCGGTCGCCGCGCCCCTGCAGGCGTCCGTCGAGAGCAGCCTGCTCTCGCTTGCCGCCCTGACCGGAATGCAGTCCAGGGAGATCCGTGTCCGCGTGGCAGGACACGGTAGCGTGCCAGTCCCTCCCTCGGCCGTTCCGGTCGGGCTGTCGTCGGAGGTACTGAAGCGCCGTCCTGACGTGCGCCGGGCAGAGCGCGAACTCGCTGCGGCGACCGCGGAGGTTGGATCGGCCGTCGCGGCACAGTTCCCGCGACTCTCCCTCATCGCCGACGCCGGCCTCGATTCAGTGCACTTCGGGGACCTCGGATCAGCGGCGAGCAGGTACTGGAACGTCGCACCGCAGCTCGCCGTCCCGCTGTTCTCGGGCGGTCGGCTTCGGGGCCAGGTGAAGCAGGCCGAGGCGGCGCGCGACGCCGCCCTTGCCACCTATCGCGGCCGCGTCGCTCGTGCACTGGCCGACGCGGAGACTTCGATCATCCGCTACGCGGCGGCGCACAGCCGACTGGCCGCGGCCGAGCAGGCTGCCGCCGCGCTTTCGGGAAGCGTCGGCAGCGTCGAGCGACGCTTGGGGGCGGGCGAGTCATCGAAGATGGACGTGCTGGCGGCCGAACGCGCGGCGGACGACGCCCGCGACCTTCGGTTGTCGGCGGCCGGTGACCTGGCACGGGCCTATGCCACATTGAATCGCTCACTCGGTGGTGGCTGGCAGGTGTCGCAGGCCGCAGTGACGCGCTAGCGCCGGACGACGACCTGGCGCCAGGTGGGAAGGGACGCCAGCTTCATGTAGCCGCGCAGGTCCGGGAGCTGCTCGATCTCGGCCGGAAGCACAGCGCGCTCGACGTGGCGCTGCAGCGTCTCGCTGCGAGAGCGATCGCCGCGGCCGAAGGCAAGGGGGCGGGTCCGACTTACTTGGTCCCGCAGCACCTCCCGGTCTCCAATCAGCATCGAGGCGAACCGCGCGGTCCCGCCATTCTCCCCTGCCGAACATCGAAGCAGCAGCGTGTTGCCGCAATTCTCGATGATCGTCTGGGCCGCTGGTGGGCCATAGGTACCGGACAGCTGGGCGATGCTCTGCAGGCCGAGGACGCAGCGGCCACCGTACTTTCTCAGGCGCGTGAGGGCATCCTTGAGACCATCGATCGCGCCGAGCGCATCGAGCTCGTCCATGACGAACCAGATTCGATTCGTGTCGTCTTCAGCCTCCATCGTCTCGAGGATCGCCAACCGCATCCATGTCGAGATCAGACCCCGTAGAGTCGCCAGCTGCCCGCTGCGGTAAGGAAGGAACAGGACGGTCGCACCTTCTCCGGCGCTCGAGCGGCGTATCCAGGGCCTGACGGCGATCGGCTGGGTCTTCCGGTGCCGGCCGACGAGCTCAAGTACGGCGAGGTCGCAACTCGCAATCGCCCTGACTGACGCCAGGAATCTGGTGTTGTCCGGGGATACATACGCCGCAGCGGCGGTCCCATCCAGCAACTCGCGCAATTCCTCCACGCTCGCGTGGCAGACCAACCGATGCAAAGTGAGGACATCGTGATGACCGGCGTAGAGCAGCTGCCTGAGCAGGCTCGCAACCAGGACCCTCGCATAAGCGCGCCAGGCGCGATCCTCGCCGCCCTGCTCCGGGATCAGCGCACGCGCCAGCAGGTCGGCGTCCTCGGCCCGTTCAAGCTCTGCAAATAGATCCCAGGACACGCTTTGCTCCTCAAGTGGATTGAGGATGACGTCACGCCTCCGTGGATCCGCGAGCGCCCGACGATACGCGCCGTCGGGATCGGCGATGACCGCGCGGTCTCCCCGTCCTAGCGCACCTGCCAGGAGCCCCTGAATCGCCGTTGTCTTTCCGGTGCCGGTCGTCCCGATCACCTTGAAGTGCTTGCCTTCGTCGGCAGGAGGTATCGGCACGCCCGCAAGGCACAGGCAGGGATCACGCCCGACCCTCCACCGAACCGGACCTGCAACGTCGATCCTCGTGCCCCGGACGACACGCGCGCGCGAGCCCAACCCGGGCGTCCCGATCCCGGCCATGGCGCCAACCAGCAGGCACAGGACGAGTTCGGCCGCCGCGAGGTTCCCCGGGCCGAGCATGCCAGGCAGCCGCGGATTCACGTAGGTCGCGACGGAGGATAGGAGAACGACAACGCAGGCCAGTGCAGTCGCGATGAATGGCGCGGCAAGCAGACGCATCGCGGGTGCACCACGGGCCAGCAGCACACCGGTCAGGCCCAGCAGGACCGCCGTAGCCCCGATACCGGTACGGATGAGGAGTTCGCCTGGATGCACCAGGCAATTGTGGAGTTTCGGCGCTGCACCCGGCAGATGCATAACTGCTGCGTTCGGGGAATTTGGCTGCGACTTGCCCACGGTGCGAGGCACTCGTAGGCTGTGGACTCTGCGCCGCGCTGACGCGACGCCTACGACAACGCTGGAGTGACGGCACGATGAAGTCCCCCTCCGATGCCGCCATTGCTGCTGCCGCCGAACTGCTCGACGGGCACCCCGACTTCAGGGTCATCAGGCGGCTCGCGATCCATGACAGCTTCGACGCCAGCATCCCCGGCCCGCTGGCGATAGCCGTGGTCATCGATACGGAAACGACCGGTACGCGCCATGGCGAGGACCGAATCATCGAAGTCGGCATCGTCCGCTTCGAATACCAGGCGGAGACCGGCCGTGTAGCGAAGGTCGTGGGCGTGTATTCCGGGCTCGAGGATCCGGGTATACCGATTCCGCCGGAGTCGACCGCAATCCACGGCATCACGGATGAGATGGTTGCCGGCCAGCGACTGGACGAGTCCGCCATCGCCGCCGTCGTCGACGGCGCCAGTCTCGTGATCGCACACAACGCCTCGTTCGACCGCCCGTTCCTCGAGGAGCGCATGCCGCTCTTTCGCGCATTGCCTTGGGCCTGCTCCCTCGAGCAGGTGCCCTGGGCGGATGAGGGGTTCCGCGGTGCCAAGCTGGAGTACCTCGGCTGGTCGAGCGGCTTCTTCTACGACGCCCACCGCAGCGAGGTCGACTGCCGCGCCCTGCTCGAAGTGCTGTCGCGACCGCTTCCTAAATCCGGGGTGACGGGCCTCCGGCGACTGGTGGAGTCGGCCGCCGAGCCGGCACTTCGCCTTTGGGCGACGGGCTCGCCATTCGAGACGAAGGATATCCTTCGCGAGCGCGGGTACCGCTGGGACGCCGACCGCAGGTGTTGGAGCCGGGTCGTCGCCCGCGCGGTTGCCAAGGAGGAGAGCGAGTGGCTTAAGGCTGCCGTGTACGGCGGACGGCCTGCGCAGATCGACGTCGAGGTCCTCGACGCCAGGATCCGATTCTCGGGTAGGCCTGGCCCCCGGAAGCCCCGGGTTCTGTAGCCGAATGCTGCGTTTCTCGATGATCGCGCCAGATATGAGGCGTGACTGCGGATTGGAATGATGGCGACACTCGTTTCCCGGGACTTCGGGACACGAGGAGAGCACAGCCATGGCGCGGATCGACCTGGACGTCGCATTCACCGACAGGGGTGAGGTCAAGCGAATCGGCGCGCGCTGGGATCCAGCGGCTCGGGTCTGGTACGTGCCAGACGGCATCGATCCCGAACCATTTCGTCCCTGGATCCCCGTGCCACCGGACCTCAACGTTCGGTCCCCCACCTACTACCTGGCCTCTTCCACCCACGAATGCGGCCACTGTGGCTCCACGACGAAGGTATATGGGTTCGTACTACCCGCCGGGCACGCAATCCTCAATGTCGATGATTTCGAAGACGAGTGGGAGACAGCCGACGAGCCCTCACTGCTCTGCGACATCGCTTACTTGATTCCGTCCGTTGCCCGCTTCGTGACTACGCTCGCGGCGAATTACCGTCCTGGCGTGCGCAGCATCGGCGACTATGAAACGTGGCTCAATTTCTGCGAACACTGTGGCGCGGCGCTCGATGACAACGAGATTTTCTGCGAACCGGGACTGGGATTCCTCGCGTTCACGGAGGAGGATGCCCGGCGCGTCGGACTGCTCACGGTGCACGGGGAATTCGGCGCGATCTGCGGCAGCTTTTCACTCGGGGTGGCGCTGATCGAGGAGATGGCCGTGTTCTGAGCACGCTGGTGGTGGTCCTAGAAATCGAGGCCATGGTCGAGATCGCGGCGACGTGCGGGTTGCGATCTCGTGGCCGTCTCGAGGCCGGCGTCGCGATTCATCTTCAGGCGCTTCCAGTTTTCGACAGCTCGCTGTGCGACCGAGAGGCCGCCGTCTGGGTTTTCACGCTCGGGCTCTACACGCTGCCGTTCCAGTTCCAGCGTCCGTCGCGAACGTGGTTCCAGTCGTTCGGACAGCCCTGCCTCACGCAGGCGGTCATTCGCGCTGCTCGCCCAGGCCGCGCGCAATGCACGATATTCAACTGCAGTTGGCGCGAGCCCGAGGCGCCTGCGATCGTCCGTGTTCCGCTCGATCGTCGCCTTTCGTGTGAAGCCGTGGTCGTCGAGCTCGCGCGTCGTTGCCAGAAGGTGAACGTGGTGGTTGCGGGGATCCCCCTTCCCTGGTCGGTGAACTGCGATATCCACAGCTACCCCGTGGCGGTCTGCTAGTCGCTGCGCGAGTTCGCGCGCGAGGCCGATACGGACGTCGTCTGGGAGCTCATGAGGGAGCGCAACCGTGTATTCGCGACCCACGCGGGAATTGCGGCGCCCTTCTGTCACTTCGGCGGCGTTCCATAGTCGGGAGCGGTCACTCGCCCACGCCGTCGTGGCAGCGGAGGTGCCCCCCGGCAGCATGATCTCGCTGTGGGCGAGTCCCGGGATGCGACGAAAATCATGCGTCCTGCCCGTTTGCACGTCGACGATCCTACTACGGGATACATACGCCGCGGAAGCGACGGCATTCCCGCCACCGGCGCGCGATATGGAGCGCACCTTGAAGAACATGATGCTCATCACGCCGTCCGTGGCAGTACTGGCATGCCGACCCTGGTCGGCACGGATAGCTGGTGCTTGGCTCCAATCTCTGGAGCAACGACACACTCAGTCCCTTCGCACGGAAATCATCGGCGAGGACCTGACTCGGCGTGAGTCGCATATCCGCTGCGTTCGTCTAGATATTGGATTGCTCCGGAAATACGGGCAGCCGCCGGTCCATCGGCTCGGAGACTGCGACGAATGCGCGAGTCGTGGATCTAGGGCTGGCGGTTCCGAAGCGCGAGCCTCATCACGATCATCGCCGCTTCGGAGGGCTTTACTTTCGGCAGTGACAACGTGACCTGCCCGCAGTCTTCGAAACCGAGAGCCCTATACCGTGCGACGGGTTTGCTGGCGTGCGACATTGCCTGCAGCCAGATCCAGTCGCGCCCGTCGTTCCTGGCGGTCGTGATCATCCGGGCGATCAGTGTGCTGCCAACGCCGTGGCCCGCGACTGCCGGAGCAACGTACACGCGTTCGAGGTAGGCCGCATTCGGCGTGTCGGCACGGTCGCATCGGAAGTGATACTTCGAGAAGCCGATCGGCTCGCCGTCCTGGTACACGAGTTCGAAGCGCAGATTGGGGTCCGCGAGCTCCGACATGAGCAGCACGGGCTCATAGATCGAAGCGAGATAGGCCTCCATGCCACCCGGTTCCCACAAGTCACGGTAGTACGGCGTGTAGCAGGCGACAGCGACCGCGCGCAGCAGCGCCGCGTCATTCGGCTGGCATCGGCGATAGGTGTATCGGGGCGCAGTCATTCAGGTCGGTGGCGGGGCGGTCCGAGGCGGATCGGGCGAGGGGCCTGGATGGGTTGAACTTCTGCGGCCGGGCCGCATCTATACAGTATCGGGTTGCTCTCCCCTCCCCCTGCATCCCGATTCTCAGCGCGGGGCCCCACGAAAGTGGTCGCCCCGCTTTTCTTTTGCCGGAGAACTGTATGAATATACAGTCATGGCTTTCCGGTGCAGAGTCTGTGGGTGTGACGCGTTCGAGCAGGTGACGGTGCGGCGGACCGATGGTTCGTTGTATCGGTCGTCGTTGCTCGCCTGTACGGGCTGTTCCACCGTGTTCACGGATGCGGATCGGTTCGCCAAGCCAACCTCATCCGCGTCGGTTTCCCTTGTGCAGCCGTCTGCCTGGTCATCGGCGAAGCGGCCGCGTTGAGCGTTTGCTGACCTGCATCCCCTCCCCTGTCTCGTATTCTCCGCAGCGCTAGGAGTTATTACAGGGACTACAGGAGTCTACAGGGGGCTTCCGCAAGTTCATGAAATATAATAGAAATAGTGCTCGTTGGCGGAGAGTTGCGACGGTCCGCCGGCAGTGTTGCGACGGCTTTGCGCGAGAGATGGGACGTTCGCACGTAAGAGTTGTCACGCAGGTGAACCTGACCTGTCGGATTCGGATCAGAAAAACTCTATTAATACAAAGGGTTACATCTGTAGCGTGAGAGATGTAACGCCCTCTTTGCGGGGGTCCAAAAGTGGCTGAATTTCCCGGCTTTTTTCGAACGCCGACGTGTTCTGGGCCCTTTCAGGCGTGAGAGTTGTAACGCCTTTCGGGGAACTTCAACGCGCCCGGGACGGGAGTCGCTTGTCCAGATGTGGCTTCGACGGCAGCAGGAGCAGGCCCGTTTCAGTTACCGACGCGCGTGCTTCGGGGTAGACGACGCGGACGCGGTCCAGCGAGTCCAGGAAGAAGCGACGGAACTGGCGTAGTTCGGCGTACGCGTGTCCGAACTGCTCGGACAGCTGCTGCCAGGTGACATTGCTTGGTCGACTGAGGTGGAACAGTCGGTGCACGAGCCAGGCGTAGACGTCGAGGTCCATCGGACTCTTGCGCAGCAGCTTGATGGCCCGCGTGGACAACGGCGCGGATCGCTCGAGGATCGAGTGGAACAGGACGCTCGATAGCTGCAGCGAGCTGCCGTGGCCGACTGCCTGGTCTTCGTCCCACCACAGGCGTGCTTCGTCTGCGAACAATGCCTGGCGGATATGCAGACCGGTGCGGCCACTGGCGTCGCGGATGTTCTCGTCGATCGACAGCGTGCAGTGGATCAGGCGCAGCAGCTGGTTCGCGTATACGCGCAGGTTGCCGCGTTCGCCGCGTGTGACCGGCACATCGAGCATGCGCAGGAATTCATGCACCGAGCGGCCGAGATAGATCTCGGGCGATCGGGTTCGGACCGCTTCGCTCGCACAGTAGATTGTCAGCAGGCGTGCCGGCACTCCGTACGGCAGGCCTGTATCCGGCCGAGTGGTTCCGAGCGTCAGCTCCAGCCAGCCGTTCTTGCGCGTGAAGCTCGACAGCTCGCCGGGGTCTGCATGCGGGAACGAGCACTGGATCAAAGGGACGTAGTGGAACGAGATGCCTTCCGACGCGGCCGACGGGACGGCGGGCTCCGCGGCCGGGACCTGCACCCTCGGCAGCTGTGGTGGCGCGGACATAATCGGGTTCGGCAGGCGCGGCGTTACCGCACGAGGACCCGGCACTGGGGCGCGCTCGAAGGCGCTCGGCGGGAAGCCCGGGAAGTGGGGCATCAGTTCGGCGGCGGGCACGCCATCGGCGACGAGCTGGGCGACCATGCGCGCGCGCGAGTATCCTGCAGCTTCATATCGCTGCATCAACGCAAACAGGTCGGGTCCCGGTGGCAAGGGTTCAGTCCTCACGGCGGTGCAATTACACCTTCTGAGCCAGCCCTACGCACGGATTTCTGGTAAGTTGTGCCGGAAATCCGTGGATGAGCCATTCCGGGAGAGCAGTGTGCCAGTGACACCCGCCATTGACAAGCTTGATGCCATTCTCGACTACAGCGAGAACTTCCTCGACAAGATGCACGAGATGGGGCAGTCGCCCCATTCGCGCAAGTCCCTGCAGCGCCTGTTCAGTCCGTCGGAGGCGGCCGATATGGTCGGGCGTGACCGGACGACGCTGGCCCGGGCAGAGGCCGAACTGGGCGTCGCGCCCCCGGTCCGCAATCCGGACAACAACCGCCGCGTCGGCTACACGCTGGAGCAGATCCAGGCGTTCCGTGCGCACTTCCGGACGCTGCCACATCGTGATCCGGCGCAGGACCGGCCGATGGTCATCGCCTGCCAGAACTTCAAGGGTGGTGTCGGCAAGTCGACGACCTGCATCAACTTCGCGCACTACCTGGCGCTGCGCGGGTACCGCGTGCTGGTGATCGACACGGACAGCCAGGCGACGACGACGTCGATGTTCGGGTACGTGCCGGACGCCGAGATCAGGCAGGACGACACGATCCTGGCCTACCTCGGTGGTGCGCATTCGACGCTGGCTCCGGTTGTCCGCAAGACCTATTTTCCGGGCATCGACCTGATCCCGGCGTGCCTCGCGCTCTATGAGGCCGAGATCGCTCTCGTGCTGCACATCGCCGAGCAGACCTCTCCCGAGGCGCGCCGCGAGGTGTTCGCGGAGTTGAGCTACGGCATCCAGACGGTGGCCGACAACTACGACGTCGTCCTGCTCGATTCGCCGCCGGCCCTCGGCGTCATCTCGCTGAACGTGCTGATCGCGGCAGACGCGCTCGTCGTCCCCACCGCCGCCAAGATGTTCGACTTCTCGTCGACGGTGCAGTTCTTCCGGATGATCCGCACCTACGTGGCCCAGCTCGCCCCCGAGAAGAGCTACCGCTGGATTTCGGTCCTGACGACGTTGTTCGACCAGCGCTACGACAGCCAGCGGCAGTTCGTCGACGTCATGCGGGCGTGCTTCGGCGAGTCCGTGTTCCAGCGCGTGTTCTTCCACGCGGCGGAGGTGATCAACGCCTCGGCGCAGTTCGTTGGGCCGTACGAACAGGCGAAGCCGAACCGGAAGGTCCTGGAGATGATGGACGGGGTGTTTGGCGAGATCGAGGTTGCGGTGCTCCGCGAATGGCCGTCGAAGCGCGCGGAGCTCAACGCCCGCGGCATCACCTGAACGAATCGGAGGAGGGGAAATGAACAGCAAGCGACTCTTTGGCGGCACCCGTTTGGGCGACATCGCGAACTCGGTTCGTGACAAGGGCGAGTCCTCCATGACCGAGCGGAGCTCCAACCAGGCCGTGCTGCCGACGGCCGAGCTGGCGTTGCAGGGACGGACGAGTCCAGGTCTTACCCGCGAGACCGTGCTCAGCGTGGACGCGCGGCGTTGCCGCGGCTGGAAGTACCACAACCGGACGGATGCCTGGTACACGCGCGAGCGCTGTGAAGACCTGATCCGGTCGATCCCGAAGGATGGCCAGCAGGAGCCTGCGCTCGCGCGCCGGATCAGCGGCGATCCTGAATTCGACTACGAACTGGTCTACGGCATGCGGCGTCGCTTCGCGTGCGAGGTGACCAACACCAAGCTGAAGGTGCGCGTGGTCGACATCTCCGACTCGCAGGCGGCGGTGCTGATGCACCTCGAGAATGCGGACCGCCAGGACATCACCGCGATGGAGCGCGCGCTGTCGTTCCAGTCGCAAATCGAGGCCCGGCTATTCCCGACTCAGGAGGCGCTCGCCGGCGCGCTGAACGTCTCGAAGGGCCAGGTCACCAAGATGCTCAAGGCGGCGCAGCTGCTCAGCTTCGCGCCGATCGCCAACCTGTTCTCCGATCGTTCGGCGGTACCGGTGGAGCAGGCCTACAAGCTCGGCACGCTGATGGAGCGGCCGGGTGCCAAGGAGGTCGTGCTCCAGGCGGCGAAGAACCTTGCTCGCAAGGAAGAGGAGGGTGGCCGCGATCCGCGCTTGGTGCTCAAGGCGCTGCTCGCCAGTCTCGACCAATCCCGCAAGCTCGAGCCGATTCGCCGCGAGTACAACGTCGGGCGGGCAGGGCGTGCGATTCTCGTGCGCAACCCGCGCGGCAAGGTGACCGTGGCCTTCCCGAAGGGCCTCGGCGTAGGTGATCGCGATGCCGTCATTCAGGCGATGGACCAGATCCTGAAGGACCTCGGGTAGGCTGGTTTCGAGACGAAACCTACGTAACTCATTGTAAGTAATAGATAAACACCCTTTTCGACTACACGAAGCAGTGACGAAACAATGGTCGAGGCGAAGCATCGGCCCCTGACACCTCATACCGGCGGCGCGCCGCGGTCCGCCTGGAGACAGGCAGGAAGCGTGCGCGTCGGCCCGGTCCGGTAGATCAGCCCGCCCGGTTTGGCCGCGAACGCGACGTGGAACAGGTCGTGGAACAAGCGGGATGCCTAAGTCTCTGTTCTAACAAGAAATCAGTCCCTGTGGTCGTGACATATTTCGACGACCGATCGTTGCGATATCGAACATACGGAAAACTTTCCGTAATCCCGATATGATCGACCCATGCGCCCCCCTCTCGTCAGCGACGACCTGATCCGCTCCGCGATCCGCGAGGTGGGTTCATCCGGCGCGCGCCTCACCGGCGTCGCAGTGCGCGAACTGCTCGCGCGTCGCCACGGCGTCCGAGGGGGCGTCACCCGCATCTACCGGATGCTGCGTGACGCGCAACGCCCGACGCCGACGCCGTCGCGGCCCGCGCCGCCGCCGACCGACGAATCGCTGGAGTCGGCCGTGGAACGCGCGAACCTGGCCGAGCACCGCGAGCAGGTGCACCAGGTGCGCTGGGCGCGGGAGACCGATGCCCTGCGAGCTCGCCTCGCGGAGTCCGAGCGAGCGGCGCGCGAGCTCGCCGACGCACGGCTCAGGATCGCCGAACTCGCGCGCGCGCTGGCCTCCGCCCAGCAACGCATCGCGTCGCTCGAAGCGGCTCAATCGGAGGAGGGGACATGAGTGCCGAGGACCCGTTGATCGAACTGCGGGACCGGCTGCGTCACTTCGCCGCCGAGCGGGACTGGGACCAGTTCCATTCGCCGAAGAACCTCGCGATGGCCCTCAGCGTGGAGGTCGCCGAACTCGTCGAGCACTTCCAGTGGCTCAGCGAGGACGCCTCGCTCAGCCTGCCTGCCGACAAGCTCCTCGAGGTCGGGGAGGAGGCGGCGGACGTCCTCGTATACCTGATCCGGCTCGCGGACAAGCTCGGCATCGACCTCGCCGCCGCGGCGCGCGCCAAGATCGCGGTGAACGCCCTGAAGTACCCGGTCGAGAAATCCCGGGGCTCGATCCGCAAGTACACCGAGCTCTAGCCGGGCCGGCCCGTTCTGCCGGTGACGGGATCGCCGATCGTGAAGAACTGCCCGCCGGCCACGTAGTGCACGGTCTTCAGAGCGGGATCGTCGAAGTGCCAGCGCCCGCCACTGAAGACGCGGTCGTCCGCCGACGCCGCGACCACCTCGGCGATGAACAGGTCGTACTTGCGCTCGACGTCGCGCTCCTCGAGGAGCCGGCATTCGAGCCAGGCGATGCAACCGTCCACGAGCGGTGCGCCGATGCGATCTGCGGGCAGCGTCGCCAACCCCTCGCCAGCCCACTTGTCACCGTCGCGGCCGCTGCGGGAGCCCACCGCCACGACCGAATCTGCGAGCTCCCGCGGCGGGATGTTGAGCGCGAACTCGCGAGATTCCCCGACGAGTTCGCGCGTGAGGGTCTCGCGATCGATGACCACGACGACCTTCGGCGGATCGAAATCGAGCGGCATCGCCCACGACGCGGCCATGACGTTCGTGCGCTCGCCAGACCGGCTCGTCACCAGCGTGACGGGGCCGTGATTGAGCAGCAGGTAGGCCTTCCCGAGCGGGACATCGATGCGCATGGAGTTCTCGGCCGGAGGAGGGGCTGCCATTATGCCGGTCGCGCCGACCGGCCGTGGCCGCAGGAGGGCCGCATGGATCGCGAGACGATTGGAACGAGCGGGCTCGATCCCGCGCTGGTGGACGCCTACCGGACAGCCGACTACCACGTCACCGGCTGCGAGCCGGCATTCGTGCTGCACGTGGACGAGCGCAGCCCGGCACTGGCCGCGCTGTACGCGGCCACGGGATCTGCCTGCTCCGCGTGGCTCACGGCCTGCAATCCGGCGAGCGTGTTGTGGACGGACGAAGCGAACGACGTCGCACAGCGCAGCCTGAAGCTTCGCCTCGCACGCGGCGGTATTCGCGGCATCGACGGGTTCGGCGCCGATCCGCACGGACGCTGGCCCGCCGAACCGGGCGTGCTGGCGCTCGGCCTCGACCAGGCACTGGCCGGCGAATTGGCGCGCGACCTCGGCCAGAACGCGCTCCTCTGGGTGGCGGCGGACACGATCCCGCGGCTGCTCCTGCTGCGCTGATCCCGGCGCCGTTGCGGTAGCATGAATGGCTAGGTGGTGCGACGTCCGCCCGCCGGCTCACCCGGAGCCCCGATGCCTGCGTACGTGATCCCTGCACCCGCTGCGCCAACCGTCGCCGTGACCGGTGACCTCGCCCGCTTCCCGGTCCACCGCATCTATTGCGTAGGCCAGAACTACGCGGCCCATGTCCGGGAAATGGGTGGCGATCCCGACCGGACGCCGCCCATCTTCTTCGCGAAGCCGGCCGACGCCATCCTGGCCGACGGCGCCGACCTGCCGTACCCGCCGCGGACGTCCAACCTGCACTACGAGGCCGAACTCGTCGTCGCGCTCGGAGTGGGGGGGCGCGACATCGACCCGCGAGCCGCGCTCGGGCACGTGTACGGCTATGCGGTCGGCAACGACTACACGCGCCGTGACCTACAGTCCGAAGCACGCCAGCAGGGCAGGCCCTGGGATACGGCGAAGGGGTTCGACCACTCGGCGGCGATCGGCGCGATCCATCCGGCAGCGGCTGTCGGCCATCCGACGCGCGCGCAGATCTGGTTGGCCGTCAACGGTGCCGAGCGACAACGAAGCGACATTGCCGACATGATCTGGAGCGTCGCGGCGATCATCGCCGAGCTGTCCCGATTCTGGACGCTCGCGCCCGGCGACCTGATCTACACGGGAACGCCGTCCGGCGTCGGACCGGTGCAAGCAGGCGATGTCGTCGTCGCCGGGATCGAGGGTCTCGGTACCGTGACCAACCGGATCGTTGCGCTGGCCTGACGTCGGGTCGGCGTTGGCCGGGGTCGGTTGTCCAGAGTATGTATCCCATAGCAGCGTCCAGCCGGACGCGAGTCCAAGATCGAGGCGGATCATGTTGAAGACCGACGTACTGATCATCGGTGGCGGCATCGCGGGGTCCTCGGCCGGTTACTTCATCGCACCGCACCGCGGCGTGCTCCTGGTCGAGCGCGAGACGGGCTATGGCTACCACACGACCGGGCGATCGGCTGCGGAATGGACGTCGGCCCACTTCCACGGACTCATGCAGTCGGTCGTGCTGTACGGCCGTCCCTTCTTCGATGCGCCGCCGGTGGGCTTCGCATCGGTCCCGCTCATGCGCAGGCGCGGCAACGTGATGTTCGTCCGGGCCGGAGGCGAGGAGACGGTCGAGGCGTTCTACGCGGAGGCGAAGCCGTCCAATCCGACGCTCGAGGAAATCAGCGTCGACCGCGCCCTCGAGATCGTGCCGTTCCTGCGCCGGAGCGAAATCTCGCGAGTCCTGTACGAACCCGAGAATGCGGAGATCGACGTCGACGCCCTGCACCAGGGATTCCTGCGCGGCCTGCGCGCGGCCGGTGGCGAGACCCGGACGGCCGCCGAATTCCACGGCGCCGAACGTCATGGCGGCTGCTGGCGCGCGCGCATCGGTGACGAGCTCGTCGAGGCGACGACCATCGTCGATGCGGCGGGCGCATGGGCGGACGACATCGCGGGAAAGTGCGGAGTCGCGCCGCTCGGGCTCGAGCCGCGACGGCGCACCGCGCTCACCTTCGACCCGGGCTTCGATGCCTCCTACGTCCCGCCCGTGGACGAGATGGTGTCCGGCTTCTACTTCAAGGCGAGCGGACCCGTGCTGATGGTGTCGCCCGGCGACCAGACGCCGAGCGCGCCATGCGACGCCCAGCCCGAGGAACTCGACATCGCGATCGCCGTCGACCAGTTCGAGACGCTGACGACGCTGCCCATCAAGCGTCTCAAGAGCCAGTGGGCGGGCCTGCGGACCTTCGCGAGCGACGAGCAGCCGGTCGTGGGGTTCGCGCCGGACGCGCCGCAGTTCCTGTGGATCGTCGGGCAGGGCGGCGGCGGCATCATGACCTCGCCCGGCATGGGCCAGCTCGCGGCGAGCCTGCTGCGCGGCGTGCCGCTCGATGGCGCAGCCGCCGAGCTCGGGATCGACCCGGTGCAACTGTCGCCCGCGCGCCTCGCCGCCCGTTGACCCCGCCGCGGACTCAGCCGCTCGGCGCCGCGGCGCCCCGGCGCGACAGGTAGCCGAAGTAGAGCAGGGGGATCAGCAGCAGCGTCAGCACCGTCGACACCAGGATGCCGAAGATCAGCGAGATCGCGAGTCCGTTGAAGATCGGATCATCGAGGATGAAGAACGCGCCGATCATCGCCGCCAGTCCCGTCAGCACGATCGGTCGGGCGCGGATCGCAGCGGCGCGGACCACGGCCTCGGCCAGCGGCCGGCCCGCGGCGGACTCGGCGTTGATGAAGTCGACGAGCAAGATTGAGTTGCGCACGATGATCCCGGCGAGCGCGATCATCCCGATCATCGACGTCGCCGTGAAGTTGGCGCCGAGCAGCGCGTGCCCGGGCATCACGCCGATGATGGTCAGCGGGATCGGCGCCATGATCACGAGCGGCACGGCATACGAGCGAAACTGCGCGACGACCAGCAGGTAGATGCAGAGCAAGCCGACGCCGTAGGCCGCGCCCATGTCGCGGAACGTCTCGTAGGTGATCGTCCACTCGCCATCCCAGCGCACGGAGAATTCGCCCGGCCGGTCCGGCGCGCCGATGAAGCGCTGCAGCAGGGGATGGCCGGCCGGAGGGGTCTTCCGAACCTGGCCGACGAGGTCGAACATCCCGTATAGCGGGCTGTCGAGTCGCCCGGCCATGTCGCCCGTGACGAACACCACTGGCAGCAGGTCCTTGTGGTAGATCGTGGCGTCCCAGGGCCGGCGGACGGTCGTCACGACTTCGGACAGTGGCACCAGTCCGCCGCCTGCGGCGCGCACCGGCAGCGCGAGGGCCGCATCGAGGCCGGCCCGGTCCGGGTCCGGGAGTTCCAGGTGCACCGCGATCGGGTCGCGTTCGCGACCGGCGTGCACGTAGGTCGCGTCGATGCCACCGAGCCCGGTCGCGAGCGCCTCGGCAACGGAGGCCTGCGGTACGCCGATCAGAGCGGCGCGGGCGCGATCCGCTCGCACCTCGTAGCGGGCGGCTGGCGCCGCGAGCGTGTCGTCGGTGTCGACGATGTCCTTCGTGCCGTCGAACATTGCGCGCAGCGCTCGCCCGACCTCCATCTGCGCGGCGTAGTCCGGTCCGTAGATCTCCGCGACGAGCGGCGCCTGCACCGGTGGCCCGGGGGGAACCTCGACGACCTGCACTGAGCGCGCGCCAAGGCGCCGACCTTCGGCCACGAGCAGCGGCCGCACGGCGCGTGCGATGTCGTGGCTCTTGCGGCTGCGGTGCGCCTTGTCGACGAGATTGACCTGCAGGTCGCCCTGGTTCGGATCGGAGCGCAGGTAGTACTGGCGCACCAGGCCATTGAAGTTGATCGGCGCGGACGTACCCGCGTAGGCCTGGTAGTCGGAGACCTCCGGTTCCCGGCGGACGATGTCGGCAAGCGCGCCCAGCACTCGCGCGGTGCCCTCCACGGGCGTGCCTTCCGGCATGTTCACGACGACCTGGAACTCGGACTTGTTGTCGAACGGGAGCATCTTCAGGACGACGAGCTGAACGCCCGCCAGCATGACCGCGACCCCGATCGCGCCTGCCGTCCCCCAGTAGAGCCGGTGACGGCGCCCGCGGGCATCGACGCCCCGCAGGAACGGCGACAGCAGCGCCTCGAACCATCGATGCAGGCGGCTCTCCGCAGTCGATTCCGCGGTCGCATCGTGCCGAGCGGGGGCGAACATCTTGCGCGACAGCCACGGCGTGAACACCAGAGCGACGCCAAGCGAAATCACCATCCCCATGCTCGCATTGATGGGGATCGGGCCCATGTACGGACCCATCAGCCCGGTCACGAACGCCATTGGCAGCAGCGCGGCGATCACGGTGAACGTGGCGAGGATCGTGGGACCGCCCACCTCGTCCACCGCGATCGGGATCACCTCCGAGATGGGTCGAGGATCGGTCGCCAGGTGGCGGTGGATGTTCTCGACGATGACGATCGCGTCGTCGACGAGGATGCCGATCGAGAAGATGAGCGCGAACAGCGAGACGCGGTTGATCGTGAAGCCCCACGCCCACGATGCGAAGAGGGTGGCCGCGAGGGTCACGATGACCGCCGCGCCGACCACCACTGCCTCGCGCCGGCCGACGGCGAGCAGCACGAGCAGCACAACGGACGTCGTCGCGAACAGCAGCTTCTCGATCAGCTTGGTCGCCTTGTCGTTGGCCGTGACGCCGTAGTTGCGGGTCACCGTGACCTCGACGCCGGCCGGGATGGTGACGCCCCTCAATTGGTCTACGCGGCGGATGACGGCGGTCGCGACGTCGATCGCGTTCATGCCGGGCTTCTTGGCGATGGCGAGCGTGACGGCGGGGGACTGGATCGTGGCCGGGATGCCGGCCCGGACTCCGGCCGGCCCGGTTCCGAACCACGCGTACTGCTGCGGGGCAGGAGGTCGATCGGTGACGGTCGCGATGTCATCGAGGTACACGGGCTTGCCGTCTCGCGCCGACACGATCAGGCCGCCGACGTCGTCGCGGCTGGCCAGGAACGCACCGGCCTGGACGGGTGCGAGGCGGCCGTTCTCGGTGACCGGGCCTGCCTGGCGCACGAGGTTCGCCGCCTGCAGCGATGCGGCGAGGTCGGCCGCAGTGAGGCCCGCGGCGGCGAGCCTGCCGGGGTCGAGCTGGACGTGGATGGCGGGCGGCGCATCCCCGACCGCGTAGACGTTGCGCGTGCCGGGCACCCGCTTGATCTCGCTCTCGATCGAGCGTGCCACCTCGCCGAGCTCGTGCCCGCCGAGGGTCGGGTCCCGGCTCCACAACGTCAGCGTGACGATCGGGACGTCGTCGATCCCCATGGGCTTGATCAACGGCTGCAGGATGCCCGCACCCGCCGGGCGCCAGTCCTGGTTCGAGTACACCGCGTTGTAGAGCCGCACGATCGCGTCGTTGCGATGGATGCCGACCTCGTACTGCACGGTCAGCACCGCCATGCCAGGGCGAGACACCGAGTAGATGTGCTTGACACCCGAGATCTCGCCGAGGACCTTCTCCATCGGCGTCGCCACCTGGCTCTCGACCTGCTGCGAACTCGCGCCGGGAAACGGCACGAAGATGTTCGCGAACGTGACGTCGATCTGGGGCTCCTCCTCGCGCGGGGTCACGAGGACCGCGAACGCCCCGAGGAGGAGCGCGGCGAGGGCGAGCAGCGGCGTCAGCTGGTTCTCGAGGAACCGCTTCGAGAGACGACCGCTGAACCCGAGGGGTGCGGTCACGGCATGTCCGCTACGACCCGGGCGGCGGCCGCCGCCGGATCGATCGCGATGCGGTCACCGGGCACGAGGCCGGCGAGGATCTCGACGCTGGGCCCGAGGGCACGGCCGCGGCGCACGTACCGGAGGGAAGGGCGACCTGCGGCATCCACCACGTAGACCCCGGTCACTTCGCTGCGCTCGATGATCGCGGTCACCGGCACGACGAGCCGGTCCGCTTCGCCGATCATCAGTCCGACCTTCACGTACATCCCCGGAGCGACGTCGGCAGTGCCCGAGGGCAGATCGACGCGGGCGCGGAACGTGCTCGAGGACGCGGCGGCTTCGGGGAAGATCGTGATCCGGTCCGACACCAGCCGGGTCCGGTTGGCGTAGACCGCTGCCTTGCCGAACTGCCGGACCAGTCCGACCACGCTCTGCGGAATGCTGAAATCGACCCGGAGGTTCGCCAGCGACACGCCGGTCATCAGCGGCGTTCCCGGCGCCACCGTCTCGCCCACCTGCACGAGGCGCTTCGTCACGACGCCGCCGTACGGCGCCCGCACTTCGGTGTACCCGACGCCCGCCTGGGCGCTCGACACGCCGGCCTCGGTCGCGGCCAGCCGCGCCGCGGCTGCGTCCCGGTTTGCGGTCGCCTGGTCGAACTGAAGGCGGGAGACGAGCCGCTTCTCGTACAGGTCCGCGATGCGCTGGTACTGCGCGGCGGCCTCCGTGTTGCGCACGCGCGCTTCCGTGAGGTTCGCTTCCGCCGCCTGCAGCCCGGCGCGCTGCTCGACGCCCTTGAGCCGCATGATCACCGCGCCGGCTGGCACGACGTCGTCGACGTCGTAGAGGATCTCGGCAACCCGGCCGCCCGTCTGCGCGGACACCGTGGCCTGGTTGACCGCCTCGACGGTGCCATCGACGGTGCGCTCCAACGGCGTGCGCACGGGTCGGATCTCGAGCGTCGCCAGCGGCGGCATCGACGGCGCGCGTGCGGCTGGCGGGCTGCCGCCGCAGGCCGCGAGCCCGAGCGCGGCCGCGGCCAGCGTCGCGAGGAGGGAGGGCCTGTGCATGGCTGGATCGATCAGTTGAAGGCGCAGCCCGGCTGGAGGCCGAGCTTCCTGAGGACGATCGCCAGCGGGCAGAAACCCGTGAACGAGGCCTGGAACAGGTTCGCACCGACGAAGGCCGCCAGCCAGAGCCACGACGGGCTCGCGAAGTGGGCGAGTGCGAGGCTGAGCAGCACCATCGCGCCGGCGAAGCGCATCACCCATGCATCGATGTTCATGTCTGGCCTCCGGGTCCGTGGCGAAAATTTCTGTGGCTTACTTTATCAGTATTTGCTAAAGTAGCAAGTACGGAAATACACGGGGCCTCGCGGCCCGGGAGCAGGTCCATGGGAGCGGAGCAGGCCAGGACGTCGGTACGCCCGGCGGATGCGGACATGTCCGCCGTCCAGGAGCACGCGGGAGAGGCGGCCGCCCTGCTGAAGGCGCTCGCCAACGACCAGCGCCTGCTCATCCTGTGCTCGCTGCTCGAGGGCCCGCTGTCGGTCGGCGGGATCAACGAGCGGGTGGAGCTCAGCCAGTCGGCCCTGTCACAGCACCTCGCGGTGCTGCGCACCAATGGGATCGTCACCACGCGGCGCGAGTCGCAGACGATCTACTACGCGCTCGCGCAGGGTCCGGCGCTGAAGATCATGGAAGTGCTGTACCAGGCGTTCTGCGCGCCCGATGCGCCGAGTCGACGCCGTCCGCGCGCGACGCGGCGCAACTGCTGAGTCGAATGCCGCGGCGGACCCTCCGGGGACGTCGCGGCGATCCGTTCCGTTCACGTCCAGGAGTCAAGTGCATGAAAGCCAATGTTGGATCGATCGATCGCGTCCTCCGGATCGTCGTCGGGCTGGGGTTGCTCAGCGCCGTGTTTCTCGTCGAAGGTCCGAACCGCTGGTTCGGCCTCATCGGCATCGTGCCGCTGCTGACGGCGACGATGCGGTTCTGCCCGCTCTACACGGTCGTCGGCGTCAACACCTGCGGATCCGGCAAGGCCGACTGATCGGCGGGCCGGCGAACCGGGCTTTCAGCCCGGTCGCCGGGCCACGACCTGCACGACGGCGCTGCGCCCGCGATGCCCCTCGCCTTCACTGACATCGCGCTCCCGCTCCTCGGCGACATCGAACACCAGCCCTGGCAGTTCCATTCGCAACTGCGCCAGCGTCGGCATGAGGTCCGGATTCTTCGGGCCGCCGGTGCCGAGGCGGATCTGCTCGGGCGTATAGGATTCCAACAGGAACACGCCGCCAGGCCGGAGTCCGGCCGCGACCTCGGCATACACGTGCCGGCGCAGCCCGGACGGCAGGTGGCACCAGATCGAGACGATCGCATCCCATGCGCCGGGCTCGATCCGGTATTCGGCGAGATCCGCGGCGAGCGTGTCGATCGCGAGACCACGAGCTGCCGCGAGTCGCCGTGCCTTGTCGAGCCCGACGGCCGACTGGTCCAACGCCAGCACCCGATGGCCCCCGGCGGCGAGGAATGCCGCGTTGCGTCCCTCGCCCTCGCCGAGCGACAGCACCGCCCCGCCGGGCGTGATGCGTCCGGCGTGCTCGCGCAGGAAGTCGTTGGGCTCCGTACCGTAGAAGAAGTCGACCGGCGCGTAGCGCTCGTCCCAGATTGGTGGCATCGGTGTCTCCAGTGCTCAGCCCGGTGGTTCGACGATCTCGATGTCCAGCGTCCGAGCGCCGTTGAGTGAATTCGCGATCAGGCAGGTCTGCTCCGAACGTTCGAGCGCCCGATGCGCCTTCGCGGAGTCGACTCCGGCCGCGATCACCAGTCGCGCATGGGTCCGGTAGGCGGTAAAGCGCGTGACGCCGTCGACCTTCTCGAGCGTCGCATCGACCTTGCAGTCGAGCTGCTCCCACTCGAGCGCCGATGCCCTCGCCACCGCACGGAAGGTGAACAGGAAGCAGTCCGCGAGCGCGCCGGTGAGCAGCGTCTCGGGAGACCAGACGCCTCCCGGCCCGCCAAACTCGGGCGGCGGGGCAGTGTCGATCTGCGGGAGATTCTCACCGCGCAGCGGCACGGGACCTGCGGGCGTCGCGCTGGCGCTGGCCGAGTACAGGTGGGGGTAGGGATGCATCGCACGCTCCGCGGCGGCCGCTCGATGGCGGCGGTGGGTCGACGACGCTACGCGCAAACGAGTCGGCAAGCCATCTGCACTCGCCACGACTACGGCAATCAGCCTGCCTCGTAGACGAGGATAGCGGCCGCGAGATCCTCGAGCGCCGCGCCGACGGACTTGAACACGGTGATCTCGTCCTCGTCGCGGCGGCCCGGGTGTGCGCCGCGGCAGAGCATCGCGAGGTCCACCACGGAGTCGGCCGAGACGATGCCGCGCGCCACCGGGATGACGAGGTCGCCGCCTTCCCTCAGCGCGCCGTCGCGCGTGTCGGCGAACAGGCTCGCCTTGCCGACCAGTGCGTCGTCGGACTCGCGCATCGTCGGCGTGAACGCTCCGACCAGGTCGACGTGCGTGCCCGGCTGCACGACGGCACCGTGCACCAGCGGTTCGGTCGCGAGCGTGGCGCTCGCGACGATGTCGGCGCGGGCCGTGGCGCTGGCGAGGTCCTCCGCGCGCTCGGCCGGGATGCCCTCGGTCCGCAGTTGCCCGACGAGCCGCTCGGCATTCGCGACGGACCGACCCCAGACGAGGACCCGCTCGAGGCCGGGCCGCACGGCGCTGTGGCAGCGCGCGAGCTCGGCCGAGATCCGCCCCGTGCCGAGGACGAGCAGCGTCCGCGAGTCCTGCCGGGCGAGGAAGCGGGCGGCGAGCGCCGACGTCGCCGCCGTGCGCCTGGCCGTGAGTTCGCCACCATCGATCAGCGCGAGCACGGCGCCGGTCCGGCCATCCATCAGCAGGTAGCTTGCGGATACGGCGGGGAGTCCTTCGGCGACGTTGCCCGGGAACACCGTGCAGATCTTCGTGCCTAGGTAGGTGCCCGACTGCCACGCCGGCATCAGCAGCAGCGTGGCATCGGCAGCACCCGGTACCGGGATCGTGTGGTGGTGCCGGACGGGTGCGGTGCAACCGGAACGGAACATCCGCTCGAGCGCGGGGACCAGGGCGTCCGGCGTCAGGGTGGCGGCAACGGCCGCGGCGTCGAAGATGCGCATGCATCCAGTATCGCACCCGAACCCTACCGAGGGGGCCCTGCGCAATTCCCCGCTCTGTTCATCCCACGGCCTGCGGAGGCAGAATCTCCGTGCCTGACATGGAGGGGCAGGGGATGCCGAACGCAAATGACAGCGGCTGGGCGAGCACCGTCGTGGTGGGGAGCCTGACGGGGATCGCACTGACGGCCGAGTGGCTGCCGCAGCAGGTGGCCGCCCATTTCGCGCTCGATGGCCGCGCGGATCATTTCCTGGCGCGGGACCAGTACCTGGCCCTCATGATCGGCTCGACCGTGGTCGCGACGGCGCTCGTGACCGGCCTGCTCTCGACGCTCGTGCTGCGCTTCCCGGACCTTCTCAACCTGCCGAATCGGAGCTTCTGGCTCGCGCCCGAGCGTCGCGCGTCGACCCACGCGCTCGTGTCCTCGCGCGCCGTCTGGCTCGGCGCCATCGTCGCGCTGTTTGCGCTCGGCATGCACCTGCTGGTGCTTCGTGCCAACCACGCCAATCCGGCGTCGCTGGACGCCGTGGCGTTTTCAGGGGTAGTCGTCGCGTTCCTGGCAGCGTTGGGAGCGTGGTTCTCGAATCTGCGCCGGCACTTCGGCCAGATGGGTTCCGCGGTTCAGTGAGCCGGCGCGTCCTCGGCACGACGCTTCTGCGAATCGGCCTCGGCCCGGCCCATCGACGCGGCTGACTTGCCGCGCCGATCGTCGTGGTGCCGGTACCGGCACGTGCACGCCACCATCGGGCAACCCTTCAGCGGCAGCGCCGGCGGCGCTTCCCGGGACAGGTAGCGCTTCCCGGCGACCTCGCGCACGGCGGAGCAACAGTTCGATCCCGGAACGACCGACACCGCATGCCACGGGTTGGTCAGCCGCACGTGCTCGCCACCCCCGCGTTCCCGGAGCGGCGGCGTAGGTTCGGAGAACCGCACGCGGAGCAGTTTCAGGATCGACATCGTTGCGGGGTTCCTCGCGGCACTGCGAACGACGCCGGGGGTCGGCGCGTGCGGCGATTTTTAACACGCCCGAATGCCGCTTGAGTGAAACCCTTAACATAACGAGTACGAAAAACCCCGCATGACCTGCCGGGTCCTACCCAGTTCGCGGTACTGGGTTACCCGCCCCCGCCGCCATGCGCGTTGGCCGGATACGCCCGGTACCGACTGAAGCGCACGCCGACGACGTCGCCCGCGGCGACCGGGCCCGCGCGATAGCGCTCGACCGGCAGCTCCGCGACGAGCGGGTCCCCGGTTCCGCCATCCAGTGCCACATCGACGTGCACGAGCGGCCCGACCATGCGCACGCGGACCACCCGCCCGGGCCACCCCGTGCCAACGCCGCCGAGCACGAGGTCCTCCGGCCGGACGACGACGCGCACTTCCCCATCGGGGCCCGGATCCGCGACCCGGGGCAACGGCCCGATCGCGAGCTGTCCGCCCGACCGGAAGGCCGGCACTTCGAGCGTCGTGCCGACGAAACCGTGCACGAAGGCGGTCGCCGGCGCGTCGTACACCTCCTCGGGCGTGCCGCGCTGCTCGATGCGTCCGCGGCTCATCACGAGGACGCTGTCGGCGACCTCGAAGGCCTCGGCCTGGTCATGCGTCACGAACAGGCTCGTGAAGTGCAGCGCATCGTGCAGCCGGCGCAGCCAGCGTCGCAGCTCCTGGCGGACCTGGGTATCGAGCGCGCCGAATGGCTCGTCGAGCAGCAGGACTTCCGGTTCGACGGCCAGCGCCCGGGCGAGCGCCACGCGCTGGCGCTGGCCTCCGGAAAGCTGCGTCGGCCTGCGTCCGGCCTCGGCCTCGAGCTGCACGAGCGCGAGCAGCTCCTCGACCTTGGCACGGATCGTGGCCCTCGACGGGCGATCGCGCCGCGGCCGGACCGCGAGCCCGAAGGCGACGTTGTCGAACACGGTCATGTGCTTGAACAGCGCGTAGTGCTGGAAGACGAAGCCGACCCGCCGGCGCGCGACCGGCAGTTCCGTCGCCTCGCGGCCCTGCAGGAACACGCGCCCGGCGTCCGGTGTCTCGAGGCCCGCGATGATCCGCAGCAGCGTCGTCTTGCCGCAGCCGGAGGGACCCAGGATCGCGGCCAGCTGGCCGGTCTGCACCTCGAAGGCGACGTCGTCGAGCGCGACGTAGTCGCCGAAGCGCTTGCGGATACCCTCGACCGCGATGCTCATGGGGACGTCGCCTGTGCCACCTGGACGGCACGCGTCGCGTGCCTGAGATCCGGCTCCCGGGCCTCGAGCATCGCACGGGCGGCGAGGGTCACGAGCGCCAGCAGCGCGAGCAGCGAGGCGACGGCGAACGCGGCCGTCGGGTTGTACTCGTTGTAGAGGATCTCGACGTGCAGCGGCATCGTGTTGGTGAGCCCACGCACGTGGCCGGAGACGACCGACACCGCACCGAATTCGCCCATCGCACGGGCGTTGCAGAGCAGCACCCCGTACAGCAGGCCCCAGCGGATGTTGGGCAGCGTCACCCGACGGAACACCTGCCAGCCGCTCGCGCCGAGGGACAGCGCCGTCTCCTCCTCGTCGCGTCCCTGCAGCTGCATTAGCGGGATAAGCTCACGCGCGACGAACGGGAAGGTCACGAAGATGGTGGCCAGCACGATGCCGGGCACGGCGAAGATGACCCGGACATCGTGCTCGGCTAGCCACGACCCGAACCAGCCGTTGGCGCCGAAGACCAGCACGTAGATCAGTCCGGAGATCACTGGCGACACCGCGAACGGCAGGTCGATCAGCGTGACGAGCGCGCTCTTGCCGCGGAAGTCGTGGCGCGCGATCGCCCAGGCGGCGGCGACGCCGAACACGAGATTGAGCGGCACGGCGATGGCCGCGACCGTGAGCGTCAGCACGATCGCCGAGCGCGCGGCCGGATCCGTGAGCGCCGCCACGTAGGTGGCGACGCCATGCGCGAACGCCTCGCCGAAGACGATGGCGAACGGCAGCAGCAGGAACACGGCGAGATAGAGGAGCGCCACGCCGATCAGGAGCCGGCGGCTGCCGTGGGCGACCCGGCTCATCGGGCGGTGCCCGACAGGCGGCGCTGCGACCAGGCCTGCAGCGCGTTGATGGCGAGCAGCAGCACGAACGAGATCACGAGCATCACCACCGCGATCGCCGTCGCCGAAGCGTACTCGTACTGCTCGAGCTTGGTGACGATCAGCAGGGGCGCGATCTCGGACCGCATCGGCATGTTGCCGGCAATGAAGATGACCGACCCGTACTCGCCGATGCCACGGGCGAAGGCGAGCGCGAAGCCGGTCAGCAGCGCCGGCCACACCGCCGGCAGCACGATGCGAGCGAACACCTGGCGCGGTCCGGCGCCGAGCGTGCGCGCCGCCTCCTCGACCTCACGGTCGAGTTCCTCGAGGACCGGCTGCACCATGCGCACGACGAATGGCAGGCCGATGAACACGAGCGCGGCGACGATGCCGAGAGGCGTGTAGACGACCGTGATGCCGAGCGCACCGAGCAGCCTTCCGAGCGGCCCGTTCGGCGCGTAGACGGCGGTCAGCGCGATGCCGGCGACGGCGGTCGGCAGGGCGAACGGGAGGTCGACAAGCGCATCGACAAGGCGCCGCGCGGGGAAGTCGTAGCGCGTCAGCACCCAGGCGACCAGCAGGCCCGCGAAGGCATTGAACAGCGCCGCGACCCCGGCCGTGCCGAACGACAACGCCAGCGCCGCGACGACGCGGGGCGAGGAGATGACATGCACGAAGCGATCCCAGCCGAGCTCCGCCGTCTTGGTGAAGATCGCGACCAGCGGAATCAGCACGATCAGCGACAGATAGAGGATCGTGTAGCCGAGCGACAGCCCGAACCCCGGCAGCACGCGGCGCGGGGTGCGGGCAGGGAAGGTCGCGACGGGCAGGACGGCTGCCATGCAGGGGGTCAGCGGACGCCGTAGATCCGGTCGAAGCTGCCGCCGTCGGCGAAGTGGGCCGCCTGGGCCTTGGTCCAACCGCCGAACGCCTGGTCGATCGTCACGAGCTTCACCTCCGGGAACTGGCTCGCGTATTTTGCACGCGCAGCGGCGTCGCGCGGGCGGAAGTAGTGCCTGGCGGCCAGTTCCTGGCCCTGCGGCGAGTACAGGTAGCCGAGATAGGCCTCGGCGACCTTGCGCGTGCCATGGTGGTCGGCAAGCTTGTCCACGACGGTGACGGGCGGCTCGGCGAGGATGCTCTGGCTCGGCGCCACGACCTGGAACTTGCCGACGCCGAGCTCGCGGACGGCGAGCTGCGCCTCGTTCTCCCAGGCCAGCAGCACGTCGCCGAGACCGCGTTCCACGAACGTCATCGTCGCGCCGCGTGCGCCTGAATCCAGCACCGGCACGTGCGCGTACAGCGCCTTGACGTACGCCTCGGCGGTCGCGTCGGTGCCACCAGGCTGGGACCGGGCCCAGGCCCACGCCGCGAGGTAGTTCCAGCGCGCGCCACCGGAGGTCTTGGGATTGGGCGTGATCACGGCGACGCCGGGCTTGACCAGGTCGCCCCAGTCGCGGATGCCCTTGGGGTTGCCGGCCCGCACCAGGAACACGATCGTCGAAGTGTACGGCGTGCTGTTGGACGGCAGGCGCTTCTGCCAGTCCGCCGGGATCAGGTGGCCGATCGAGGCGAGCGCGTCGATGTCGTAGCCGAGCGCGAGCGTCGCGACGTCCGCCTGCAGGCCGTCGATGATCGCGCGGGCCTGCTTGCCGGATCCGCCGTGGCTCTGGTTGACGACGACGGTGTCGCCGGTGCGCCGCTTCCAGTCGGCCGCAAAGGCGGCGTTGAATTCGTCGTAGAACTCGCGCGTCGGGTCGTAGGACACGTTCAGGAGGGTCACCGTCTGGCCCGCGACGGCCGGCGAGGCGCACGCCCACGCGGCGAGCAACAGGACCAGGGTGCGAACGAGCGGGGCGGACCTCATGGACGGAACTCCGGATGGCTGGGCACTACAGGGTACGGACCCGGTGCCCGGTGCGGAATCGGCAAATCGCTATGGCGCGATGCGATTCCAGTCTGGTTATCCAAGGATAACCAACCGCTAGTCGGCGTACGGTGCGGTCGCCGGTAGGATCCCGTTCCGGCCCGGCGCCGGCGGGTCACCCGCATTGCGCGGGCGCCCCGCGGAGGGAGTGGCGATGCGATCCATGCTGGCGCGATGGCTGCCCGAGGACTGGGCGGCGAATGATGCGGGGCCGGACCTCGTCGGCCTCAATCGTGCGTTCGCCGCGCAGGCCGCCGCCGCGCGCGTGGCGCATGCGCTGCGCATCCTGCCGGGCCCGCACGTCCTGTCCTCGAGCTTCGGTGCCCAGTCCGCCGTGATGCTGCACCTGGTCACGCGCGAGGCGCCGGGCATCCCGGTAATGCTGGTCGATACGGGCTACCTGTTCCCTGAAACCTATCGGTTCGTCGACGAACTCACGACGCGCCTCAAGCTCGACCTGCACGTGGTGCGGTCGGATTCGTCGCCCGCCTGGCAGGAGACGCGCTGGGGACGCCTCTGGGAGCAGGGGCTCGACGGGATCGAGCGCTACAACCACCTCAACAAGGTCGAGCCGATGCATCGGGCGCTGTCCGTGCTCGGTGCCGCGACCTGGTTCTCCGGGCTGCGCCGGCAGCAGTCACGCTCGCGTGAGAACGTCGCGCCGATCGAGTTCAGGCGCGGGCGCTACAAGGTGCATCCGCTGTTCGACTGGAGCGACCGTGACGTGCACCGCTACCTCAAGCAGCATGACCTGCCCTATCACCCGCTGTGGGAGCAGGGCTATGTCTCGATCGGAGACTGGCACACGACCCGGTCGCTGGCCGAGGCCGGCAACGACACCGAAGGCCTGCGCTTCTTCGGCCTGAAGCGCGAGTGCGGGTTGCACGAGGGCTGACTCGCGTTCACACGCCGAATACGCGCGCAGCTCCCCCGAGAAGCAGCGTCGCCAGCACGGGTCGCAGCAGGCGCACCGGCGCACGCCATGTCGTGCGCTGGGCGAGCAGCGCGCCCGGAACCGCCCCGAGCAGAAGCAGTCCGAGCGCCGTGACGTCGAGGTGGCCGAGCGCCGCGTGGCCCGCGGCGGCGGCGATCGTCAGCGGCAGGGCGTGGGCGATGTCAGTCGCGACGAGGCGGTGGCCGGTCAGGCGCAGCGGATACAGGGCCGCGAGCAGCGTCACCGTCAGGGCGCCGGCGCCGACCGACGTCAGCATCACCGCCAGTCCCACGAGTGCGCCGCCAAGGATCGTCAGCCACGGCTTGTAGCGTTCGGCCCGGTCGAGCGCCTTGGCCGTCCAGTGCAGCCCGAACTGCTGTGCCCGACCCTGGAAGACCACGGCCGCGGCCGTGGCGAGCAGCATGGCACCGAGACCCTCGCGCATGATCCACGCCGGAGCCTGCGACTGGGGTGGCGCGAACCAGAGCAGCGCGAACACGACCAGGGTCGCCGGGACGCTCCCGCATGCGAGGCGCCGGACGACCTCCCAGTCGACGGTGGCGCCGGTGCTGTCGGGCGTGCTCGCCACGAACCGCACCGTCGCCGCGAACGCGAGGTCGGTACCGACGGCCACGGCGGGCGGCTGGCCGAACCCGAACATCAGGATCGGCGTCATCACGGATCCGCCGCCGACGCCGGTCATGCCGATCAGTGCACCGACGCCGAGCCCGGCAACGACGTAGAGGAGGGAGGTCCACATGGTCCGGCAGTCTACTGAAGCCCGGCGCCGGCGGAGCCCGGCGCCGCCACGGAGTAGTTATGCGAACATACCGCTTCGGAATGAGCGCCCTGGCATCCAAACGGACACAGTGACGACGTGAGCGCCGAGACATCCCCCAGCCGGCTCAGCCACCTGCAGAGGCTCGAGGCCGAGAGCATCCACATCCTGCGGGAGGTCGTCGCCGAGTGCGGCCGGCCGGTGATGCTGTATTCGATCGGCAAGGACAGCGCGGTGATGCTGCGCCTCGCGCAGAAGGCGTTCCATCCGGCGCCGCCGCCGTTCCCGCTGCTGCACGTCGACACGACCTGGAAGTTCCGGGCCATGTACGCGCTGCGCGACCAGGTCGCGCGCGAGTCCGGCATGAAGCTGATCGTGCACGTCAACCAGGAGGGTCTCGCGCAGGGCATCTCCCCCGTGACGCACGGCTCCCAGGTGCACACCGACGTCATGAAGACCCAGGGGCTCAAGCAGGCGCTGGACCTGCACGGCTTCGATGCGGCCTTCGGGGGCGCCCGCCGCGACGAGGAGAAGAGCCGCGCCAAGGAGCGGGTGTTCTCGTTCCGGTCGGCCGCGCATCGCTGGGACCCGAAGCGCCAGCGTCCCGAGCTCTGGTCGCTGTACAACGCGCGCAAGCTGCGTGGCGAGAGCCTGCGGGTCTTCCCGCTGTCGAACTGGACCGAGTTCGACGTCTGGCAGTACATCCACCTGGAGCAGATCTCGATCGTGCCCCTGTACTTCGCCGCGGAGCGCCCGGTCGTCGAGCGTGCGGGCACGCTCGTGATGGTCGATGACGACCGGTTGCCGCTGGCGCCGGGCGAACGGCCAGTCATGCGACGGGTCCGCTTCCGCACGCTCGGCTGCTATCCGCTGACCGGCGCCATCGAGAGCGATGCCGCGACCGTGCCGGACATCCTGCGCGAGATGCTGCTGTCGCGGAATTCCGAGCGCCAGGGCCGGCTCATCGACCATGACGGCGCGGGTTCCATGGAACAGAAGAAGCTCGAGGGGTACTTCTAGGTGGCGCCCGCGACGCCCGGCACGGGCGGGCTGACCGCCGCAACCGACCTCGACGAGTACCTCGAGCGACTCGGACGCAAGGGCCTGCTGCGCTTCATCACCTGCGGTTCGGTCGACGACGGCAAGTCCACGCTGATCGGACGGCTCCTGTACGAATCCCAGCTGATCTACGAGGACCAGCTGGCGGCGCTCGAGGCGGATTCGCGCAAGGTCGGTACGCGTGGCGAGGAGATCGACTTCGCGCTGCTCGTCGACGGCCTTTCGGCCGAGCGCGAACAGGGCATCACGATCGACGTCGCCTACCGGTTCTTCGCGACCGACCGGCGCAAGTTCATCGTCGCCGACACGCCGGGCCACGAGCAGTACACGCGCAACATGGTCACCGGCGCCTCGACCGCGGACCTCGCCGTGATCCTCGTCGATGCCCGCAAGGGCGTGCTCGTGCAGACACGCCGGCACAGCTACCTCGTCTCGCTGCTCGGCATCCGCCGGGTGGTGCTTGCGATCAACAAGATGGACCTCGTGGGCCATGACGAGGCGACGTTCAGGGCGATCGAGGCCGACTATCGCGCCTTCGCCGCGCGCATCGGCCTCACCGAGATCGTCGCGATCCCGGTGTCGGCGGTCCATGGCGACAACATCATCGCGCGCTCCGCCGCGATGTCCTGGTATGAAGGCCCGGCACTGCTCGAGCATCTCGAGGCGGTCCCGGTCGATGGCGACGACCGGCACCAGCCGTTCCGCATGCCGGTCCAGTGGGTGAATCGCCCGAACCAGGATTTCCGGGGATTCGCCGGGCAGGTCGCGAGCGGCACCGTGCGCCCGGGAGATCGCCTGCGCGTGCTGCCATCGGGCCGGGACAGCACCGTGCTGCGCATCGTCACGGCCGACGGCGACCTGCCGTGCGCGATCGTCGGGCAGTCGGTGACGATCGTGCTCGCGACCGAGGTGGACATCAGTCGCGGCGATGTCCTCACCGCCTACGACGCGCCGCTCGAGGTCGCGAACCAGTTCGAGGCGACCGTGGTCTGGATGCACGAGTCGCCGCTGCTGCAGGGACGCCAGTACCTGCTGAAGAGCGCGACCCGCACCGTGTCGGCGACGGTCGCGCCCATCAAGTACAAGGTCAACGTCAACACGCTCGACCACGTGCCGGCCGAGCGGCTCGAGCTCAACGACATCGGCATCTGCGAGCTGGAATTCGACCGGCCGGTCGCGTTCGCGCCCTATGCCGAGAACCGCACGCTTGGTGGCTTCATCCTGATCGACCGGCTCACCAACGACACGGTGGGCGCCGGGCTCCTGCACTTCGCGCTGCGCCGCTCGCAGAACATCCACTGGCAGGCGCTCGACGTCGATCGTCGCGTGCGCGCGGCGCAGAAGCACCAGCGCGGCTGCGTGCTGTGGCTGACGGGCCTGTCCGGCGCCGGCAAGTCGACGATCGCGAACCTGATCGACAAGCGCCTGGTTGCCGAAGGCCGCCACACGTACCTGCTGGACGGCGACAACGTGCGGCACGGCCTCAACAAGGATCTCGGCTTCACGGACCAGGATCGCGTCGAGAACATCCGTCGCGTCGCCGAAGTCGCGAAGCTGATGGCGGACGCGGGGCTCATCACGCTCGTGTCGTTCATCTCGCCATTCCGCTCCGAGCGGCGCATGGCGCGCGAGCTGATGGTGGCCGGGGAGTTCCTCGAGGTCTGGGTGGACGTGCCGCTCGCGGTTGCCGAGGCGCGCGACCCCAAGGGGCTCTATCGCAAGGCCCGACGCGGGGAACTCTCGAACTTCACCGGCATCGATTCGCCTTACGAGTCGCCGGAGGCGCCCGAGATCCGGATCGACACGACGGTCCTCGCGCCCGACCAGGCGGCCGAGCAGATCGTCGAGGCCTTGCGCCAGGCCGGATTGCTAGCGCCGCCACCGTGACGCCTGGATGACGGCATGCATGAATTCTATTCATGCTTGCACTGCAAAAGGTTCGTTTGTCGGGAGGGGTGGGTCGCCCTACAGTGGCCCCCATGGACGACGCGCACGGCGCGCTCCACCAGGACCCCCTCGGGGCAGGCAAAGCCTGCCCTTTTTTTTGACCTGAATTTGCAGGCCTGGACCGATCCGCCGGGCGCCTTCGGCCCCCCGGTTAAGCGAAAGACGGGCACCCCGCGCAGCGGCGATAATGGCCGGATGCCCAACCTCACGCTGTTTCCGACCCAGGTGTACCGCGCGGCGCTGATGCCGCGCGGTGCCGCCGCGTTCAATCGCCAGCTGCTGCGCGAGGCGCGCCAGCTGCGCCACGACGATGGTGCCGGCCGCGTCTGGTCGACGAGCAACTATCCCGGCGGATACACGTCCTACGGCTCCGCCTGCAGGATGCAGACGGTCTCGCCGACGTTCGCGACGCTCGAGAAGCGCCTCGCCCGCCACGTCCGCGCGTTCGCCCGCAGCCTCGATTTCGACCTCGAGGGCCGCGAGCTCGCGATGACCGACTGCTGGGTCAACGTGATGCCACGTGGCGTCACGCACGGCCTGCACCTGCATCCACTCTCGACGATCAGCGGCACGTACTACGTGCAGGTCCCGCGGGGGGCCCCGGGGCTGAAGTTCGAGGATCCCCGCCTCGACCGGATGATGGCGGCCCCGCCGCGCCATCGCCAGATGCGCGACTCGAATCGCCCCTGGGTGATCGTGCCGGCCGCGGCCGGCTACGTGGTGCTCTTCGAGAGCTGGCTGCGGCACGAGGTGCCTGCCAATACGGTCGACAGCGAGCGCGTCAGCGTCAGCTTCAACTACGCCTGGTTCTGAATCGCGCCCCGGCCCTGCCGGGGCGGGTCACGCCAGCGCCTTGCGCATGCAGGTGGCGGATGCCGGGCACAGCGCGCGGAATTCAGCGCTGGCCTGGACTGCGGCGGGCACCGACCCGCGCGGGACGACCTGGTAGCCCCGCTCCGCGAAGAACTCGTCGGCCGTCTCGGTCAGCAGGACGAGCTCGGCGAGGCCAAGGCCTCGCGCCTCCTGCTCGACCCGATCGACCAGGAGTGTCCCGAGGCCACGGCCGCGATTGGCGGGTGCAACGGCAAGCGATCGGAGCAGTCCGGCGTCGCCATGCACTTCAAGGCCCACGGTACCGGACACCACCTGGCCGGTGCGTGCGATCCACAGGTACGGCGACGACGTCGACAGGTCCGCCGTCGGCAGCCCTGATGCCGCGAGGAACGCCGCGACCGTGTCCGAATCGGCGGCCGTTGCTGCATGTACGCGCGGCAGGGCGCCTGATGCAGAGAATTCGACGTAGACATCAGCGGTCATGGCGGTCTTCCGGAGCGAGTCTGCCCTTCTGGAGGGCCGCAGCGTGCACCGTCGCGGCCGCGACGCGCAGCTGGGCTGCACTCGCCTCCTCGCGGGCGAGTCGCAGGTACTGCGCGATCGCATGTTGCCATGCGGCGTGCGCCTGCGCGTACTGCTTGGCTGCGTCCATGTGGAACCGTTCAGGACCGTGACGGCGCCGAGCTTAGGGATGTCGCGTGACGGCGATGTGACGCGGGCCTGGCCTCAGCGGCCGCGGATCCGGTTCGCCTCGGCCTCGAGGGCCTCCCATCGTTCCAGCTTCTCCATGAGCAGCGTCTCGATCTCGGCGATGCGCGCGCCGTCGGCGGCGACGCGCGTGCTGTCGGAGTGCGGATAGTCCGGCGAGGACAGGTTCAGCGTCAGCTGCCGCTGCTCGGCCTCGAGCGCCTCGATCTCCCCGGGCAGCGCCTCGAGCGCGCGCTGGTCCTTGTAGGAGAGCTTGGTCCGGGCACGCGGCGGTGGCGGGGCCGACGCGGCGACGACGGGTGCCCGCGCCGCGTCGGCGCTCGCCGGCCGCTGCGCGAGCCAGTCGCTGTATCCACCGACGTACTCGCGCCAGCGGCCGCCGCCGAGCGGCGCGATGGTCTGCGTGACGACGTTGTCGACGAATGCACGGTCGTGGCTCACCAGCAGCAGCGTGCCCTCGAAGTCCTGGATCACCTGTTCGAGCAGCTCGAGTGACTCGATGTCGAGGTCGTTGGTGGGCTCGTCGAGCACGAGCACGTTCGCCGGGCGCGAGAACAGTCGCGCCAGCAGCAGGCGATTGCGTTCGCCGCCCGAGAGCGCACGCACGGGCGTGCCGGCGCGCTGCGGCGGGAAGAGGAAGTCGGCGAGATAGCTCGTGACGTGCCGGCGCTCGCCATGCACCTCGACCCAGTCGGATCCGGGGCTCAGCGTCGCCGCGACGCTCTTGTCGAGGTCGAGCTGGTCGCGCATCTGGTCGAAGTAGGCCAATTGCACGTTAGTGCCGAGCCGCGCAGTCCCGGCATCCGGCGTGAGCTCGCCGAGGATCAGGCGGATCAGCGTCGACTTGCCGGCGCCGTTCGCGCCGAGCACCCCGATCCGGTCGCCACGCATGACGGTCATCGAGAGTCCATCGACGATCGTGCGATCGCCGAAGCGCTTGGTGACGTCCTTGAGCTCCGCGACGAGCTTGCCCGATCGGTCGCGCGTGTCGATCGCGAGCTTCATGGCGCCGAGGCGCTCGCGCCGGGCGGCGCGTTCGACGCGCAGCGCCTCGAGCCGGCGGACGCGCCCCTCGTCGCGCGTGCGGCGGGCTTCGATGCCACGGCGGATCCACGCCTCCTCCTGCGCCCAGAACTTGTCGAACTTGCGTGCCGCGACCGCCTCGGCGGCGAGTTCGTCGCCGCGACGTGCGGTGAATGCGGCGAAGTTCCCGGGGTAGGAGCGCAGGAAGCCGCGATCGAGCTCGACGATGCGCGTCGCGACGCGATCGAGGAAGTAGCGGTCGTGGGTCACGAGCAGCACGGCGGGTCCGCCGATCAGGAGGTCCTCGAGGCGACCGATGCCATCGACATCGAGGTGGTTGGTCGGCTCGTCGAGGAGCAGCAGCTCCGGCTCGAGCGCGAGCGCGAGGGCGAGGGCTCCGCGCTTGCGCTCGCCGCCGGAGGCGCGCTCGGGTGCGACGGCAGCGGACAGCGAGAATCGGTCGAGGAATTCGGCGAGCCGCGCCTCGGTGGCCCAGCGTTCGCGATCGTCCGGCAGCGCATCGAGGTTGCCGCGCAGACGCAGGCTCTCGAGCAGCGTCGGCGCCGGCGGCAGGACCGGCTCCTGCTCCACCGTCGCGATCCGAAGGCCTGACTTCCAGTGCAGCTCGCCTTCCTCGAGCGGCACGCGTCGCGCGAGCACGCCGAGCAGCGAGGACTTCCCGGTCCCGTTGCGCCCGATCAGTCCAATGCGCTCGCCCTCGGCGATCGTCAGGCTGGCGCCATCGAGCAGGGGCGTGAGGCCGTACGCGAGCTGTCCGTTGACGAGGCTCGCCAGTGTCACCGCCATGAGCGACGTCCCCCGCGTGCTGGGGTCATCGCGGGAACGGCGTGGCCGCCCCACGCTCGCGATAGACGACGCCACCCTTCATCACGAACTGCACGCGCGCGAACGCCGCGGTGTCCGCCAGCGGGTCGCCGTCGACGGCGACGATGTCCGCGTAGTGCCCGGGCTGCAAGCTGCCGATGCGGTCCGAGGCGCCCAGCAGGTCCGCGGCGTCCCGGGTCGCGGACAGCAGGGCGCGGGCGGGCGACAGGCCATTCTCGATGAGCAGGCGGAACTCGAGCGTGTGGTCGCCCTCGCCGATGTCGGTGCCGTAGGCGATGCGCACGCCCGACTTCACCGCGAGCGCGAGGTTGCGTTTCGGCAGCAGGTCGTTCGCGAGTTCCTTCTCCGCCGTGCCCGGCGCGAGCAGGTCCGGCCTGTCCCGCGCCGTCGCGTAGAAGAGGTCGAACACCGTCAGCGTCGGCACGAGGAACGTCCCGCGCTCCTTCATCTGCGCGAACGTCTGCGCCGTGGCGAACGAGCCGTGCTCGATCGAATCGACGCCGGCACGCACGGCGGCCTCGATGGCACCGGCGGGGTAGGTGTGCGCGGCCACCTTCATGCCGAGCGCATGGGCTGTCTCGACCGTCGCACGCATCTCGTCGTCGGTCATCAGCTGCTGGCGCGGGTCGTCACCGGTGGAGGCGATGCCGCCGGAGGGCATCATCTTGATCAGGTCGGCGCCGCGGCGGCGATGCTCGCGCACGCGCAGCCGCGCCTCGGCGGCGGAGTCGACTCGGCCGTTGTCCCAGCCCGGGTGGGAGAGCGACGCGTCGAGGCCGCTGCGCGGATCGCCGTGTCCGGCGGTCGGTCCCAGCGGTTCGAGCGACACCCACAGGCGCGGGCCGGGGACCTTGCCGGCATCGATCGCGCGGCGCACGGCGACCGTGTCGTCGCCGCCGCCGACGTCGCGCACGCTCGTGAACCCCTGCTGCAGCATCTCGCGCGCGAAGGTCGCGCCGTCGAATGCCCGGTCGATGTCCGAATGGGTGAGCCATTCCTCGGTGGCATTGAAGCGACTCGGCAGCTTGGCGCCGATGTGCACGTGGCAGTCGATGTAGCCTGGCAGCACGGTCGCCCGCTCGAGGTCGATGACCTCGGCGCCCGGCGGCGAGACATAGCCGGCGACGACGTCGGTGATCCGCTCGTCGCGGATGAGCACGGACACCTGGCGGCGGGCTGGCTCGCCGCTGCCGTCATAGAGGGCTCCGGCATGGATGACGACGTCCCGGGCATGGGCCGGGCTGGCCAGAGCGGTCACGGCTGCCAGGAAGAAGAGGAGGGTGCGGCGCATGGGAGGCTCCGGGCGGGACATTCAGGCGCGCACGCTAACACGGCTGGCGGCGGCGGCAACACGCACGGGTGCCGTCGGCGGCTCCGCGGCGTTACCATCCAGCCATGGGCGCGCCAACCGACGATCACGACCACGACCACCACGACCACGAGCACGGTCATGACCATGACCATGACACGAGGCTCGGGCCGATGGAGCTGCGCGTGCGTGCGCTGGAGACGGTGCTCACGCAGAAGGGCTACGTCGACCCGGCGGCACTCGACGAGCTGATCGATGCGTACCAGACCCGCGTCGGGCCCCGCAACGGTGCCCGGGTCGTCGCGCGAGCCTGGGTCGATGCCGCGTTCAAGGACTGGCTGCGTCGCGATGCGACCGCGGCGGTGGCTTCGCTGGGCTACCAGGGCCGGCAGGGCGAGCACCTGGTGGCCGTCGAGAATTCACCCGGCCGGCACAACATGGTCGTCTGCACCTTGTGCAGCTGCTATCCGTGGCCGGTGCTCGGGCTGCCGCCGGTCTGGTACAAGAGCACCGCGTACCGAGCCCGCGCGGTACGGGATCCGCGCGGCGTGCTCGCGGATTTCGGCGTCACGCTGCCGGAGTCCACCGAGATTCGCGTCTGGGATTCGACCGCGGAAGTGCGCTACCTCGTGATCCCGGAGCGACCCCCGGGCACCGAAGGTCTCGACGAGGAGGCGCTGGCGGCGCTCGTGACGCGTGATTCCATGATCGGCACCGGGCTCGCGGGCACCCCCGCGCCATGACGTACCGCTCGCACGCCGAACTTGGTGGCCTGCCGGTCGATCTCGCGGTCGTGCCGGAGCCCGAGGGCGACCCGTTCCATGCCCCGTGGGAGCCGCGCGCGCACGCGCTGACCATCGCGATGGGTGCGACCGGCGTCTGGAACCTCGACATGCTGCGCTCGGTACGGGAGACGCTGCCCGACTACCGGCAGCGCAGCTACTACGAGATCTGGTACGGCGCGCTCGTCGCGCTGCTCGAGCGCCACGGACTCGCGACGGCCGATGAACTCACCGCCGGCGCGGCGCAGGGTCCCGCGCGCCCGGTCCCCCGCGTGCTCGACGCCGGACAGGTCTGGCCCATGCTGCGCAAGGGCGCACCGACGCTGCGACCCGCGTCGCGATCGGCGCGCTTTGCGGTCGGCGACCGCGTCCGGACGTCAGCCGTGCCGGCGACCGGACATACGCGCCTGCCGGCCTACGCGCGCGGACGCGTTGGCATCGTCGAGTGCCTGCGCGGTGCCCACGTGTACCCCGATGCGCACGCAGCCGGCCTCGGCGAGGCGCCGGAGTGGCTCTATGCGGTCGTGTTCACGGCGGCGGAACTGTGGGGCGAGGACGCCGCGGCGGGCCAGAGCGTGGCGATCGACCTCTGGGAACCCTACCTGGAGCCGGCATGAGCCTGCCGTCGCTGCCGGACCTGCCGCGCGATGACGGGGGCCCGGTGTTCCGGGAGCCGTGGGAGGCCCACGCGTTCGCCCTCGCGCTCACGCTGCACGAACGCGGCGTGTTCACCTGGCCGGAGTGGGCTGACGCGCTCGGCCGTGCGATCGCGGCGGCCCGTGGCCGCGGCGATCCGGACGACGGCACGACGTACTACCAGCACTGGCTCGCCGCGCTCGAATCGCTCGTCGCGGCGAAGGGCGTCGGCACCGAGCGGGAACTCCTGCACTTTCGCGAGGCGTGGGATCGCGCCGCGCAGCGCACGCCGCACGGTGCTCCCGTCGCGCTCGCGGACGCCGACCTCGCGGGGCCGGGCTGACGCTCAGCGCAGGTGGCCGAGCGGCAGTCGCTCGGACTGCTTGACGGTCTCGAGGGCGAGGCTCGACTTCACGTCGCGCACGCCCGGGATGCGCAGCAGCGATCGCAGCACAATGTTGCTCAGCGACTCCAGGTCCTTGGCCAGCACCTGCAGCATGAAATCATGGTCGCCCGTCGTCGCATGGCAGCTGACGACCTCGTCGAGCGCGGCGAGCGCGTCGCTGAATCGCGCGACCGTCTCGTCCGTGTGCCGCTCGAGCTTGACCTGCACGAACGCGCGCACCGTGAGGCCGAGACGTACTGGGTCGATCTGCGCCGCGTAGCCGCGCACCACGCCCGCGTCCTCGAGGTGGCGGATGCGCCGCGCACACGGGGTCGGCGACAGGCCGACGCGTTCGGCGAGCTCGACCACCGGCCGGCGGCCGTCCTGCTGCAGCTCCGCCAGCAGGCGGACGTCGATCCCGTCGAGTTTCATGGTCAAAAGCTCCAACAAATTCCATTATTAAGAGAATAACTCTAAAAAGAGCCAATTCGAAGGCGATCTTTGCTCATTTTCGCTCCGGCCCCCGGCCTACGATGCAGGCATCGGCGCCCACCGCGCCGGGGTGAGCGACATGAGTGCGATTCCGTCCCTAGTGGTCCGCCCGGTTCCCGCCCCCCCGGTGGACTGGGGCCGCCTCGTGTCCACGGTGATGCGCTCACGGGCGCTGGATGACCTGGAGGAAACGCGCCTGCTTCCGGCGCGCAAGGTGCTCTACCAGTTCAGCGCGCGCGGCCACGACGTGACCCAGGCGCTGCTCGGCCAGTTCCTGACCGGCGAATGCGACGGCGTCGCCGTGTACTACCGCTCCCGCCCCCTCGCGCTCGCGCTCGGCCTCGAGCTCGACGACGCGCTCGCCTCGACGATGATGCGCGCCGGCAGCATGAGCGAGGGTCGCGACATCGGTGTCGTGTTCAACCTGCCGCGACGCGGTGGCGCATGCGTGCTGCCCGCCTGTGGCGGCGTCGGTGCGCAGTACACGCCAGCGGTTGGCTGGGCGCAGGCACTGGTCTATCGCGCGACCGAGCTCGGCGACGAGGCTGCATCGACGAGCATCGCCGTCGTCCACGGCGGCGAGGCCTCGACCGCGACCAATGGCTTCTGGGCCGCGCTCAACGTTGCGACCACGCAGCAGCTGCCGCTGCTCTTCTATGTCGAGGACAATGGCTACGGCATCTCGGTGCCGGCGACGACGCAGACGCCTGGTGGCGACATCGCCGCGAACCTGCGTTCGTTCCGCGGCCTCACGGTGCTCGATGGCGATAGTGCTGATCCGAAGGAGGCCGCGCGCCTGATCCATGCGGCCGTGAGCCGCGTGCGCACCCAGCGCACGCCGGTGCTCCTGCGCCTGGCCGTGCCGCGGCTCGCCGGACACTCGGGGCAGGACACGCAGGCCTACCGGTCGGCCGAGGAACTTGCCCACGCGCGCGCACGTGATCCGCTGCGGGCATTGCACGAGCAGCTGGTGCCGGCCGAATTCAGCGAGCAGGACTGGCACGAGCTCGAGGCCGGTGCACGCGCCGAGGTCGAGTGTGCGCTGCAGCGCGTGGAGGCCCGGCCGCTGCCGGTCGCCGCCGAGGCCACGCGCCACGTCTACGCCGAGTCCGACACCGTCGGCGATGCGCTGCTGCAGCGCCAGGGAGGCCTGCGCGCCGAGGGGATCGAGGCGCCGGCAGGCACGGCGGTGCCGGCGCCGGACGGTTCGCGCATCAACATGGTCAGTGCGATCCGCCGCACGCTCGCGTCGGAGCTGGCGATCAATCCACGGATGCTCGTGTTCGGCGAGGACGTCGGCCGCAAGGGCGGCGTGCATGCCGCGACGCTGGGGCTGCAGGAGCGCTTCGGGGTCGAGCGCGTCTTCGACACCAGTCTTTCCGAGGAGGGGATCATCGGTCGCGCGACGGGCATGGCGCTCGCCGGTCTGCTGCCGGTCCCCGAGATCCAGTTCCGCAAGTACGCGGATCCCGCCACGGAGCAGCTCAACGACTGCGGCACGATGCGCTGGCGCACTGCGAACCGCTATGCCGCGCCGATGGTCGTGCGCATGCCCGGCGGCTACTTCAAGTGCGGTGATCCCTGGCATTCGCAGTCGAACGAGGTGCAGTTCGTGCACGCCATCGGCTGGCGGGTCGCCATGCCATCCAATGCCGAGGACGCCGTGGGGCTGCTGCGCAGCGCGCTGCGCGGCAACGACCCGGTGATCTTCTTCGAGCATCGCGCGATGCTGGACGCCGCGTGGGCTCGGCGGCCCTACCCGGGCGATGACTACGTCATCCCGTTCGGCCGGGCGCGCACGCTGCGGACGGGCGATGCAGCCACCGTCGTCAGCTGGGGCGCGATGGTAGAGCGGTGCCTGCTCGCGACGGACCAGGCCGGCATCGATGCCGACGTGATCGACCTGCGCACGCTCGCGCCGTGGGACCGGGAAGCCGTGCTCGCCTCCGTGCGACGTACCCGGCGCTGCCTGATCGTCCACGAGGACAACGTGACCGCGGGCTTTGGCGCCGAAATCGCCGCGGTGCTGTCGCGGGAGGCGTTCTACGACCTCGATGCGCCTGTCGAGCGGCTCGCGATGCCGGACGTGCCGAGTCCGCACAGCGCGGTGCTGCTCGACGCGGTCCTCCCCGGCGTCGAGGGCATCGCGCTCGCGCTCGGCGCTCTGGCGAGGGCATAGCCATGGCCGTCACCGAAGTCCGTGCACCGGACGCTCATTCCGACGGCATGCGTTCGCAGGTGCTGCGCTGGCTGAAGCGCGTGGGCGATCCGGTGACGGTCGACGAGCCCCTGCTCGAACTGGAGACGGACAAGGTCACGGTCGAGGTCGCTTCGCCCGCGGCGGGCATCCACACCGAGATCGCCCGCCGCGCCGACGAGGCTGTGGCGCCGAGCGACCTGCTCTGCCGCATCGACACCACGGCCGGGGCCACCGCGGCGGTCCCGGCTCGCGCCGCGGCGACGCCCGCTGCCGTGTTTGCGGATTCGCCGCCCGCAGCGCGGACACCGGGGCTGAGCCCCGCCGTCCGGCGCCTCCTGGCCGAACACCACCTGGACTCCGCGTCATTCACCGGCACGGGTCTCGGTGGCCGGATCACCGCCAACGACGTGCTGGGGCGCGTACGCCAGGCGCCAGGCGCTCACCCGGCGCCCGTGACCGCGACGCGCCTCGTGCCGCACACGCCGACACGACGCCGGATCGCCGAGCGCATGGTCGAGAGCCTGCTGCACACGGCGCCGCACGTGACGACCGTGTTCGAGGCGGACCTCGGTGCCGTGATCGCACATCGCGCGCGCCACCGCGCCGCCTTCGAACAGCGCGGCATCCCGCTGACGCTGACCGCGTACTTCGCGCGCGCGTGCGTCGCCGCGATCCGTGCGGTACCGGAGGCCAACGCCCGCTGGACCCGGGACGCGACTGAGCTCTACGCGCGCCTCGACCTCGGTGTCGCGATCGGCCTCGGGGAGCGGGGCCTCGTCGTGCCGGTGCTGCGCGACGTGGGATCGCTGTCGCTGGAGGCCTGCGCACGAGGGCTGGGAGACCTGACGGCGCGTGCCCGCGCGGGCCGCCTCGTCCCGGCGGACGTGCAGGGCGGCACGTTCACGCTCTCCAATCACGGCGTCAGCGGCAGCCTCGTCGCGACGCCGATCATCATCAACCAGCCGCAGTCCGCGATCCTCGGGATCGGCAAGCTCGAGAAGCGCGTGGTCGTCCTCGAACGCGACGGCGAGGACGCCATCGCGATCCGGCCGCGCTGCTACGTCTCGCTGACGATCGACCACCGGGTCATGGACGGCGAGCGCGCGAACCTGTTCCTCGCGACCTTCGTGGCACGCCTCGAAGGAACCCAGGACTGACTCGCACCGGGGGGTGGCATCCGGACGACCCGACGTGGATCATGGCGGCCCGGCGGGCGCCCCGTCCCGCCGCCGGAGGATTTCCCGTGACCATCGATCCCGCCGCGCCTCGCTCGCACGATCCGGCGTCCGCGGCGCTCGGCATCCGCATCGAGGAGCTCGGTCGCGGACGCTGCATCGCGCACATGCGCGTGCGACCGGACATGGTGAACACGCACGGCATCTGCCACGGTGGGGTCGTTTTCACGCTGGGCGACAGCGCCTGCGGCTACGCCTGCAACTTCGGCGCGCCGCCCGCCGTCGCCGCCGGGTCCTCGATCGAGTTCCTGGCGCCTGCCCGCGTCGGGGACGACCTCGCCGCAGTTGCGATCGAGCGCTGGCAGGAGGGTCGTGGCGGCGTATACGATGTCACCATCACCAACCAGGACGGCCAGACGGTCGCCATGCTCCGCTGCCGCTCGCGCCGGCTGCGCGAACCCAGTGCCGCCGCGGACAAGCCATGACCGATGCATTCATCTGCGACGCGATCCGTACGCCCATCGGCCGGTACGGCGGCGCCCTCGCGCCCGTCCGGGTCGACGACCTCGCGGCGGTGCCGCTGCGGGCGCTCGTGGAGCGCAATCCGGACGTCGACTGGGCCGACGTCGACGACGTGATCCTCGGCTGCGCCAACCAGGCCGGCGAGGACAACCGCAACGTCGCGCGCATGGCGAGCCTGCTCGCGGGCCTTCCGCACGCCGTGCCCGCAGCGACGATCAATCGCCTGTGCGCCTCGGGCCTCGACGCGGTTGCGAGCGCCGCGCGCCTGATCCGGTCCGGCGACGCGGAGCTGGTGATCGCCGGCGGCGTCGAGGGGATGAGCCGCGCGCCGTTCGTCGTCGGCAAGGCCGAGTCGGCCTATGGCCGCGACCCGCAGATGTACGACTCGACCATGGGGTGGCGCTTCGTCAACCCGCAGCTCAAGCGGCTGTATGGCGTCGAGACCATGCCGGAGACCGGCGAGAACGTCGCGGCCGAGTTCGGCATATCGCGCGCGGACCAGGATGCTTTCGCGCTGCGCAGCCAGCAGCGTGCGCTCGCCGCCCAGCGCGACGGCATCCTCGCCGCCGAGATCGTGCCGGTGACGATCCCCGCGCGACGGGGCGATCCGGCGGTGGTGCGCGTGGACGAACACCCGCGCGAAACCTCGCTCGAGGCGCTCTCCAGGCTGCCGACGCCGTTCCGGGCCGGCGGCACGATCACTGCGGGCAATGCGTCGGGCGTGAACGACGGTGCCTGTGCGCTGCTGGTCGCGGGCGAGGCGGCGATCCGTCGCTATGGCCTCGTGCCTAAGGCGCGGATCCTGGGTTCGGCCGTCGCCGGCGTCGAACCACGGATCATGGGCATCGGTCCCGTCCCGGCCACGAAGAAGCTGCTGGCGAGACTCGGGCTGTCGATCGGCGACTTCGCCGTCATCGAGGCGAACGAGGCGTTCGCAGCGCAGGTGCTCGCCGTGCTTCGTGGCCTCGGCGTGGCCGACGACGCGGCGCACGTGAACCCGAATGGCGGCGCGATCGCGCTCGGGCATCCGCTCGGCATGAGCGGTGCGAGGCTCGCCACCACCGCGACGTGGCAGCTCGGACGGACCGGTGGTCGCTACGCACTGTGCACCATGTGCATCGGCGTCGGCCAGGGCATCGCGCTCGCGCTGGAGCGTTGCGCGTGATCGCGGTCCTGCAGTGCTCCGGTCGGTCGACGTGATGGATCCCGCCCTCGGGATCCTGCTCGCGAGCGCATTCGCGCTGCTGTTCGCGCATGCCGCGTGGCACAAGTGGCGCGAGCTGCCGCGATTCGCGGCGACGCTCGCCGCCTATCGCCTGCTGCCGAGGTCGCTCGGCGCCGCCGGTGGCTATCTCGTGCCGCTCGCCGAGAGTGCCGTCGCGATGCTGCTGCTGGTGCCGGCCGCGCGCCCTGCCGCCGCGCTGCTGGGAGTCGGCCTGCTGCTCGCGTACGCGTTCGCCATCGCCGTGAACCTGCGGCGCGGTCGACGCGACCTCGATTGCGGCTGTACCGGGCCTCTGGACCGCCGCCCCATCGCCGCGTGGATGGTCTGGCGCAATGCCCTGCTCGCGATCGTGCTCGCCGCGGTCGCGCAGCCATGGAGTCCCCGGCCCATCGGTGGAATCGACGCGGTGACGATCCTGGCCGGGCTCGTGGCGCTCGTGCTCGTGTATGCGACGGTCGACCGGCTGGTCGGCCAGATAATGCCGCGGACGGCGGCGCTCCGGAGAGGTCTATGAGTCCGCTCGTGCTGTCGAATATCGTGCTCTGGGTCGTCGTCGTCGTGCTGTGCTTCGTCGTGCTCGCCCTCGTGCGCCAGCTCGGCGTGCTGCACGAGCGGATCTCGCCGGTCGGCGCTCTGATGCTCGCGAAGGGCCTGCGCGTCGGCGAGCTGGCGCCGTCGATTCCGGTCGTCGACCTGGCGGGCCACGCCGTGCCGATCGGTGGCACGCGCACCGACGGGCGCACCCAGCTCGTGATGTTCGTGTCGCCGACCTGCCCCGTGTGCAAGGCGCTGCTGCCAGTCTTGAAGTCGAGCCGCAAGTCCGAGCAGGCATGGCTCGACGTCGTGCTGGCGAGTGATGGCGATCTCGGCGAGCAGCGCGAATTCGTCGCCGAGCACGGCCTCGACGTCTTCCCGTACGTCGTCTCGGCGCCGCTCGGGATCAGCTACCAGGTCAGCCGCCTGCCGTACGCCGTCCTCATCGATGCCGACGGCGTGCTGCGCGCGCGCGGCATCATCAATTCCCGCGAACATCTCGAGAGCCTGTTCGAGGCGAAGCGCCTTGGCGTGGCGTCCCTGCAGGACTACCTCGAGGCGCGCTCCCCGTCCTGAACCGGCACTGCGCGAAACTGTGACGGACGTCACGCGTTCTGGGCGGGTTGGCGCCTCCTGCAGACAGGACGACGATTGCCGCATTCGCGTTCGCGGCGCATATTTGGCCCCGTGATAAAGGCAAACCCGTCGAGAGGCGGGGACGCAAAGCCACCGGTCGTCGGGACGCGAGTCCAACGATAGCGGGGTTGCCCCACCCGGATCGCCACCGCGCGGCCGGGACGCCGATGCCGGACCCGGGGGGGACCGGACGCGAGCGAACGGCAGCACCGCGACGACCTGTGCCATGGGGCGAGATCGATCCGGGGGACTGCAGATGAATTCCAGACATCCACGCTCGGAGCCCGCGCGCGACAGCGAGCCGCTGCTCGCGATCACGCTGTGCTCCTCCAATGCACCGATCCCGATGCCGGTGCTCACCGACGACCGCCTGCGGGGATTCGCGCTGTTCAAGTCGCGACGCCGCGAGGAAGGACGCGAGCGCTTCCGCCTGCATCTCGGTTACTTCCAGACGAATGCCGAGGCCGAACGCGCGCTCGCGCTGGTGCGGCCGAGCTGGCCGCGCGCGATGATCGCCGCGGTGCCCGACGCACCGCTGGGCTCGCTCGACAATACGGCGATGACGCGCTTCACGATCGTGCAGCCTCCCGCGGAGGTCGTCGCGGACCCCGAGCCACCACCGGTGATGATGGCCTCGGTCACCGTGCTGCCCGTCACCCCGAAGGCAGTGCCGCGCACCGTGCTGCCCGTCCTGCAGGACATTGCGCCCCGGCCCCAACCCGTGCCGCGCCCGGCCCACCTGTCCGCGCCGGCTCCGGTGCCCACGGCGATCGAGCCGGTCGACGTTGCCTCGACGCGGCCCGCGCACCAGCGCTACGCAGTGCAGCTCGCGTTCGGCCGCGAGCCGATCGACCTCGCGAGCCTGCCGGATCTGGCGATCTACCAGGGATACCTGCTGTATGCGATCGAGACCGAACCGGGCGGCCGGAGGCTCTATGGCGTCCGGCTCGGGTTCTACGACGACGTGCTGTCGGCGCGACTCGTCGCGCAGTACGTCCGCTCGGAGTTCCACAGCGTGACGATCGTGCCGGTCAGCGACCGGGAGATCGCACGGGCGACCGAGGGACGAATCCGCCTGCAGGCGGTGCGTGCCGCGCGAACCCGCTCGAGTTCGGCGCTGCCGATGTGGCCGCGGACGGCGCTGACAGTGCCGTTCGATCCCGCCTCCCACGTGCCGCTCGCGAACTGATTCGCGAGCGGGCGGGTTCAGTAGACGCGGTATGCCGCCTGGTCCTCGGCGGGCTGGGCGAGGACCCGTTGCAGCGACGCGAGCCGGATCTGCGCCTCCGCCCGGTCCAGTTCGTGCAGCTGCTCGCCCGGGAGCATCCCGTCGCCTTGCTCCGCGCCTGACAGCGCCGCGGGCCGACGCAGGTAGTGCGTGACGGCGTCCGCGACGTGTGCCGCGGTCCCCTCGTCGTGCGAGGGCACGTACACGTACATCAGGAACTGGTGGGACTGCGGCCGGTAATACATGACCGCCGAAGCATGGTCGTCGGCGTGGTCCAGGACCGCGTAGAGGCCTGTGTTGAAGTCCGCGCCGGGGTCACCGGCCCACGGGATCCGTTCCGAGACGATCTCGGAGAGGCAGCTCGACAGCGAAAGAGTTGGTGCGTCCATGGCATGTGTCCGGTGATCCTGAGTGCCATCGTATGGCCGCAGTCCCGGGAACACACTCGGTTCCGCCCCGAACGTAGGATGCGAAATTTGCCGCGCAAGCGCGGGTTAGTGTGGTGAGTATTCCACGCAGTCGGATAGCGCCGGGCGCTAGTGCGCTCCGCCGGAATCGCGGATTCTGGCGATGCGGTCGAGGATGATCGCCAGCAGAACGATCGCAAGCCCCGCCTCGAAGCCCGTGCCGACCTGCACGGTGTTCAGGGCCCGGACCACCGGGACGCCGAGCCCCCCGGCGCCGACGAGTGCGGCGATCACCACCATCGACAGGCTGAGCATGATGCACTGCGTGATGCCGGCGAGGATAAGCGGCGCGGCACTCGGCAGCTCGACCTTGGTGAGCAGCTGCCATCGGGTGGCGCCAAACGCCGCACCCGCCTCCAGCATCGACTGCGGCACGCCGCTGATGCCGAGGTGGGTCAGGCGGATCGTCGCCGGGAGCGCGAAGATCACCGTCGAGATCACCGCCGGAACGACGCCGAGCCCGAACAGCACGAGCGTCGGGATCAGGTAGACGAACGTCGGCAGCGTCTGCATGAGATCGAGCGCGGGTCGCAGCATGGCGTTCAGTCGCGGGCGGTGCGCCGTCGCGATGCCGATCGGCACGCCGACCAGCGTCGCGATCGCCGCCGACACGAGCACGAGCGCGAGCGTATCGAGCGTGGGCTGCCAGTAGCCCTGGTTCATGATGAACAGCAGCGCCGCCGTGACGAACGCCGCGAGCGCCAGGGAACGTTGCAGCAGCCAGGCGAGCGCGGCGACGCCGAGGATCAGCAGCGGCGATGGCAGTGCATGCAGGGCGCTGCCGACCGCACCCACGAGCGTGCTGGTGACCCACGCGATCGCGCCGAAGACGATCGCGCCATGCAGCTTGATCCAGTCGATGCCGGTCGCGATCCGGGAACCGACCGGCAGCTTGTAATCCGCGAGCCATTGTTCGACGCGCGTCGCCGCGGCCAGCGCGGTGCGGCCCGCGCCGCGCGTGCCCACGGGCCGTCCATCCGCATTCGTGACTCCGGCGAGCCACGCGGCGTGCTCCTGCGGGTGCCGGGAGAGCCAGCGCCGGGCGGCGGCGTCCGGAGCGAGGTGCTCCTGCTGGATCAGCATCATCATCTCGCTCTCGCCGCGTGGGGTGAACACGACGTTGCGTAGCAGGTGGGCGAGGTTCGGGCACGCGGCGAGGTAGCCGCCGCGCGCGAGCGTGTAGACGGTCGCGCCGCCGAAGTTCGGGCCGAATTCCTTGTCGCCGCCCGTCAGGTAGCGCAGGTCGAACAGCATGTTCATGGGGTGCGGGTCCCACGCCAGGAACACGATCGGCTGCCTGGCTCCGATGGCCCGCGACACCTCGGCGAGCATGCCCTGCTCGCTCGATTCGACGACGTGGAAGTCCCCGAGGCCCGACTCGTTGCGCTGGATCATCGCGAGGATATGGCGATTGCCGTCGTTGCCCGCCTCGATCCCGTAGACGCGACTGCCGAGGGGTCCCGCGAAACGTGGGATGTCCTTGAAGTCCCGCAACCCGGCCTCGTACGCGTAGGCGGGGACCGCGAGCGTGTATTTCGCGCCGACGAGGTTCGGGCCTACGACTTCGATCGATCTGTCGTCGATGTACGGCTGGCGCGTGCGGATCTGGGCCGGCATCCAGTTGCCGAGGAACACGTCGATGTCACCGGCCTTCATGGCCGCGAACGTCACCGGGACGGACAGGAGGGTGGTCTTCGGCCGGTAGCCGAGGTCGCCGAGCACTTCATAGAGCAGCGCGGTCGTGGCGGTGACGTCCGTCCAGCCGACGTCGGAGAGCCGCACGTCGCGGCAGGATGGGGCGTCGCGGGCGTCGCGAGCGACGGCGGGCGAGCTCGCGAGCGCGCAGAGCGCCGTGACGATCACGGCGGCCGCGAGGCTCGCTAGGCGGCTGGTCTCAGGACACGCGCGGGAAGCGCGCCATCGCCTCGAGATCATTGAGTTCCTGGTCGTTGCGGATGTAGGCGCGCGTGGCGTCGCGCACGGGCTGGTGATCCCACGGCTGGTAACGCCCCTGGCGCAGCGCGCCGTAGACGAAATGACGGCGCCGCTGGCTCGCGAGCACCGCGGCGTGGATCGCCGGCAGCGACCAGCGTCGCGCCACTTCGGCGCGCAGCTCGGCGACGGTCGCCGCGTGCGTGGCCCGGGCGGCGAGGTTGGTGCGCTCGTCCGGATCCGAGGCCAGGTCGTAAAGCTGGTCGGGATCTGCCGGGCAGTGCACGAACTTGAGCGAGCCGCGACGGATCATCACGATCGGTGCGATCGCGCTCTCGCCGAGGTACTCGCCGAAGACCTCGCCGGGCCCGGCGGCGCCCTGGAGGGCCGGAACGAGGCTGCGGCCGTCGATCGCCGCGGAGAGTTCTGGCGCGCTCCCGTGCCCGAGCTCGGCCAGCGTCGGCAGCAGGTCGACGAGCGAGGCGCATTCACGCACGCGGCGCGGCGCGAAGCGTCCCGGGGCGTGGACGATCAGTGGAATGCGGCATCCGCCCTCGAAGAACGTCATCTTGAACCACATGCCGCGCTCGCCGAGCATGTCGCCGTGGTCGGACGTGACGATCACGATCGTGTCCTCGTCGAGGCGCGCGTCCTTCAGCGTCTGGACGAGCTTGCCGACCTGGTCGTCGACGTAGGCGATCGAGCCGTAGTAGGCGCGTCGCGCGTCGCGGACCTGGCGCTCCGTAGGCGTCTGCAGTCCGAGACCGATGACGTGGCGCACGCGCGTCGAATGGGGATCGAGCTCGTCGACCGGCATCGACACGCGCGGCATGTCGATCTCCGAATCCTCGTAGCGATCCCAGTATTCCTGCGGGGTCGTGTACGGATCGTGCGGGTGGGTCATCGACACGACGAGGCAGAACGGGCGCTTGTCCTTGCCGCGCGCGATGTCGAACAGCTTCTGGCGGGCGGCGAAGACGACCTCGTCGTCGAAGTCGACCTGGTTCGTCCGGGTGCAGGGACCCGCCTGCGTGACCGAGTCCATCGTGTGGTACCAGCCCGGACGATCCTCGAAGCGTGTCCAGTCCGGAGTCCAGCCGTAGTCGGCCGGATAGATGTCGGTCGTCAGGCGCTCCTCGAATCCGTGCAGCTGGTCAGGCCCGCAGAAATGCATCTTGCCGCTCAGCGCGGTCTGGTAACCGCAGGCGCGCAGGTAGTGCGCGAAGGTCGGCACGTCCGCCGCGAAATCCGCAGCGTTGTCGTAGGCGCCAATCCGCGAGGGCAGTTGCCCGGACATCATCGAGAACCGCGAGGGCGCGCACAGCGGACTGTTCGTGTAGAACGAATCGAACACCACGCCGCCCGCGGCGAGGGCATCGATGTTCGGCGTGCGGGCGACCCTGCCGCCATAGCAGCGCAATGCGCCGGCGGTGAGCTGGTCGGCCTGCAGGATCAGGATGTTCGGTCGGGACGCCATGGAACGGCACGCTCCGGAACGGGGATCGGTGAGGGGTGGCCATGTTCGCACGAAATCCGGCGACGGGACCCCGGGCCCGGCGCCTGCGACCTTATAATCGGCCGTCCCACGTCGGAGCCATCCATGCCCGTTCCCGCCCGTCTCGCCCTCGTCACAGGAGCCGGCAGTCCCAGCGGCATCGGCTACACGACCGCCGCCCGGCTGGCTGCGGCGGGGTTCAGGGTCGCACTGGTCGCCACCAGTGCGCGCATCCACGAGCGCGCCGAGGAGCTGCGAGGCCGTGGTGCCGATGCGACCGGCGCGATCTGTGACCTGACCGATCCGGACGCGGTTGCCGCGCTCGTCGCGGCCCTGGGCCGCGTCGACGTGCTCGTCAACAACGCGGGCATGGCGGTCTCCGGCGTCATCGACGAGCAAGTATCGCTCGGCGCGATGTCCCTCGAGCTTTGGAACCGCGTCCTCGCGCGCAACCTGACGACGGCGTTCCTCGTCAGCCGCGCCTGCCTGGCGGGCATGGCTGCGGCGGGCTATGGACGGATCGTCAATGTCTCCTCGACGACCGGTGCGGTCGCCGGTGTTGCCGGCGACAGCGCCTATGCCGCGGCGAAGGCAGCGATGCTGGGCATGACCCGCTCGCTCTGCCTCGAGGTCGCGCGGCAGGGGATCACGGTCAATGCGGTGGCACCGGGCTGGATCGCGACGGGTTCGCAGACCGAGGCCGAGCGTGCTGCCGGACTCGCGACGCCGCTCGGGCGCTCGGGTCGTGCCGACGAGGTTGCCGCGGCGATCGCCTTCCTGTGCACCGAGGAGTCGTCGTACGTCACCGGCCAGCTGCTGGTCGTCGACGGCGGCAACAGCATGCAGGAGAACCGGGCATGAGAGACGCCGGTCGGGTCGTGCTCGTCACGGGCGGGGCGGGCGGGATCGGCGCCGCGGTCGCCGCGCGCTTCCACGCCGCGGGCTGGACCGTGCGCCTGACGGATCTCGAGGACCGCGCCCTCGAAACGGTCGCCACGGGACTCTCGGGCACCGAATGGCACGCGGCGGACCTGAGGAGCCCGGCGGCATGCCGCGACGTCGTCGCCTGGGCGGTCGCGGGCGCGGGGCGCCTCGATGCGCTGGTCAACGTCGCCGGTGTCTGGCGCGAGGGGCCGACCGCGGAGACGACCGAGGCGGACTTCGACGTGGTATTCGACGTCAACGTGAAGGCGCTCTACTTCATGTCGTCCGCGGCGATCCCCCACCTGCGCGAGACGCGCGGACTGATCGTGAACCTCTCCAGCGACGCCGGCGTGCAGGGCAATACCGGGGCCGCGCTCTACTGCGCATCCAAGGGTGCCGTGTCGCTGTTCAGCAAGGCGCTCGCGCTCGAGCTCGCGCCCGAGGGCATCCGCGTCAATGCGGTGTGCCCGGGCGACGTCGCGAGCCCGATGCTCCGCTTCCAGGCGGAGCAGTATGGCGGCGGTGATCCCGAGGCCTATTACGCGCGGCTGCTCGCGGGTTACCCTCAGGGCCCCGGGCGGGCCCGGTTCGTGACGCCGGCTGAAGTGGCGTCGCTGATCGAGTACCTGGCGCGACCCGAGGCCGCGCCGATCACCGGCGCGACAATTTCGATCGACTTCGGCTATTCCGCAGGCAAATGACATGATGAAAACAAACCTGGATGCCATCGTGCACGGTGCGCGGACGGTGTTTTGCGCCCTTATCCTCGTCGCCGCCGCGGGCCTTGCGCCGACGGGGACTGCGCAGGCGACGCAGGCGGCGGTCGCAGCGCCCGATCGCTACGGGGCGGACGTCGCCGGCGAGATCCTCGACGCGGGTGGCAACGCGGCCGACGCGACCGTCGCCGTCGCGTTCGCGCTCGCGGTCACGTTCCCGGAGGCGGGCAACCTCGGTGGCGGCGGCCTCGCCACCATCCGCTTCGGTGGCAAGAACTACTTCCTAGACTACCGTGAGCGGGCACCTCGCCGCGCGTCGGCCGGTATGTACCTCGATGCGCACGGCGAGGTCATCAAGGACTCGAGCACGGTCGGTGCGCTCGCGGCCGGCGTGCCGGGCACCGTGATGGGCCTGTGGGAGCTGCACAAGCGCTTCGGCAAGCTGCCCTGGGCGCGCGACGTGGCGCCCGCCGTCAAGCTCGCGCGCGACGGCTTCGTCGTCAGCGAAGTCGAGGCCTCGCGTGCCGCGGCCATGCGCCGCGACCTGAACGGGCGCACCAACTTCACCGACTACTTCGACCTGAAGCCGGGCGAGCACCTGCGCCAGCCCGAACTCGCCGCGACGCTCGCGCGCATCGCGAAGAGTGGCCCGACCGACTTCTACCACGGCAAGACCGCGCAGCTGCTGGTCCGCGAGATGACCCGTTCGCATGGCCTGGTCGACGCGCGCGACCTCGCGGCGTACAAGGCCGTCTGGCGCGAGCCGCTGGTCGCCAAGTGGGCGGGCTACGACGTGGTCACCGCGCCGCCGCCAAGCTCCGGCGGCATCGCGCTGATCCAGCTGCTCAAGATGCGCGAGGATGCCGCGGCGCGGTTCGAGGGCGTCACGCTCAACTCGCCGCAGTACGTGCACCTGATCGCCGAGCTCGAGAAGCGCGCGTTCGCGGACCGCGCCGAGTACCTCGGCGACCCTGACCACTGGAAGGTGCCCGTCGAGCGCCTCGTCGCCGACGACTACCTCGCCGAACGGGCCCGCGGCATCAGCACCGATGCACCGTCACCCACGCCGGCGGTCATGCCGGGCCTGGGGGAACACCACCAGACGACCCACTTCTCGATCGTCGACCGGGACGGGAATGCGATCTCGAACACCTACACCCTGAACGACAGCTTCGGGGACGGGCAGGTCGTGCGCGGCGCGGGATTCCTGCTCAACAACGAGATGGATGACTTCTCGGTGAAGCCCGGGACCCCGAACATGTACGGCGTGGTCGGGGGCGACGCCAACGCGATCGCACCGGGCAAGCGACCGCTGTCGTCGATGACCCCGACGCTCCTGGAACGGGATGGCAAGGTCGTGCTGGTGATCGGCTCGCCCGGTGGCTCGCGGATCATCACGACCGTGTTCCAGGTGCTGTGCAACTGGCACGACTTCCGGATGTCGCTCACGGACGCGGTGTCGGCGGTCCGGTTCCACCACCAGCTGCTGCCGTCCCAGCTCATCTACGAGGAACCGTGGCGCCAGCTCGACGAGCCGACCATCACGGCGCTGAAGGCGCGGGGCTACGTCTTCGAGCAGCAGGGTTGGGACGGTGACATCCAGGCGATCCTGGTCGGGCCAGAACACTCCGAGGCGGTCCCGGATCCGCGCGGCGTGGGCGTTGGCCGCGTCCTCCACTAGGGTCGCTGCTCCCGCGCGACGAGGTTCGTACCATGCAGATCGCGGTCGACATGAGTCTCTATCCCCTGAACGGGGAGTACATCCCGCCGATCAAGGACTTCATCGCGCGCCTGTCGCGTCACCCGGGCCTTACGTTCGAGTACAACTCGCTGAGCACGCAGGTGCGCGGCGAGTTCGACGTCGTGCTCGACGCGATCCGCTCGGAGATGCGCGGCACGTTCGAGGGGCCGGATCGCGCGGTGTTCGTCATGAAGGTCATCGGTGGCGCGACGCCGGCCACCGGCTGATCCCGGCGCTCAGAGTTCCAGGTCGAGCGCCGCGCAGAGCCAGTCGAGCATCGGGCGCATCAGCTTGTAGCGGGCGACCAGCTTGCGCACGAGCGCCGGGTCGAAGAGTTCCGCATCCGGGACCGCTGAACTGGCGATGAAATCCTTGCGGCGGATGTCCGCGATCAGCTCGTGTGCCGGGTCGTAGCCGCGTGGCGGACGGACGAGCGACTCGCCCGCGAGGTGGAACACCTTCAGGAACTTCGGGCTGCGTGTCGCCGCCTTCCAGCTGCGGGGATTGTCGGTGATGAAGTCCCTCAGCCGCTTCAGGGTCGGGGGCTGCGGGTGCCAGATGCCGCCCCCCGTGAAGGACCCCGTGGGCGCGACGTGCAGGTAGAGCCCCGGCGCGTCCAGGCGGCCCATTGCCGCGGTGCCACCCGGTCCCCGTGACATCGCCTTCGTCGCCGCGTGGTAGAAGCTCATGCCGACGTGCGTCTTGTACGGGCTCTTGTCGCCCGAGAAGCGCGTGTCGCGATTGATGCGGAACAGCGAGCCGCCGACGCCGCGGGGGTTCGCCACCAGCATCGGGCTGATCGCTCGCAACGGATCGGCGAGGTCGGTGATCAGGCGGATCGCGGGTTCCCGCACGACCGTCTCGTACTCATCCTTGTGGGCGTGGAACCACTCCCGCTCGTTGTGGCGGCCGAGTGAGCGGAGGAAGCGGAACGTCGCGGGCGTGAAGTAGGGCTGGCGGCGGGTCATCGGGCTCCCCTGGCTGGTCCCGCATTGTCGGCGTGCCGACCGCGCGTGCCAACCCCGTCGTTCAGGCGCGCGTCCACCGTGAATTGCCGGCACGCATCATCTCCTCGGGCAGCCGGATGTCGAAAGTGCGCCGCACCCGGGCATCGACGCCGTCGCCGAGCGTGTCGGGATAGTGGCTGGACATGATCTCCCGGACGCGCTCGCGCGCGATCTTCATCAGGTCGGGCGAGCCCCGGTACTCCCACTCGGACAGCGAGGTGCGGTCGCCCACCTTCGGGTAGAGGTATTCCGACTCCATCAGCGACAGCGTCTGCGGCGCACCGAGGTAGTGGGCGGGCCCGAGCACCGTCCGCTCGATGACGTCCAGCGACAGCGATTCGTCGCTGACCTCGATGCCGCGCATGGAGCGCTGGATCGCACCGATCAGGTCGTTGTCCATCAGCATCGACTCGAGCGAGCAGCCCATCAGGCTGCCCATCATGCCGGCCGACTCGCAGATCATGTTGACGCCGGCGAGGGCACTCATCGCGATCGTCATGCCCTTCTCGTAGCCGGCCTGGTAGTCCGGGCGCTTCGCGTCGGTCATGCCGGCTGCTGAAATGCCCGGCAGCCCGAAGTGCCTCGCGATCTGCGCGGTCGCCGCCTGCAGCACCGCTTCCTCGCCACCGCCCCCCGTGAAGGCCCCCGTGCGCAGGTCGGCGACGAACGTCCAGGGACCGAAGTCCACCGGACCGCCCGGATTGATCAGGTTGACGAGGACGACGATCGCGAGCGCCTCGGCGGTGCATTGCACGAGCGCGCCGGCGAGCGCCGCGGGCGCGGTCGCACCGGCCTGCGGCGCGGTGCAGGCCGAGACCGGCAGGCCACGGCGCGCGGCCTCGCAGAGGACCCCGGAGGTGTCGGGCCCGAAGCGCAGCGGCGAGACGACCGGGCACACGCCGATCGCCGCGAACGGCCGCTCGCGAAATGCGCCGCTCCGTCCGAGGATCGTGTCCCACACGGACTCGACGTCGGCGACGGTCGATGCCTCGGCGAGGGAGATGCTGAACGGCTTCGTCGTGGCCGCGGCGCCGGCGTAGGCGATGTTGATCGAGTGCAGGCGCGCGTCCTCGCAGACGTCGGTGGCGACGACCTGCTGGCCGCAGAAGTCGATGTGCTCGAGGAAGTCGCCCATGCGCCAGAAGTCGTACAGGTCGAGGAGTGTCGAGGGCCTGTAGGCGCCGGTCTCGGGGTCCACGTAGCGCACGGCTTCGCCGGAGGTCGCGAAGAACACCCGGTTGCCCCCGGAGCGCACGGTCCGGGCCGGATCCCGGCCGTGGTAGACGATCTCGCGCGCCGCGCCCGCGATCAGGTCCTCGACCATCGGGCGCGGGAAGCAGAGGCGGCCGTGCTCGTTGAAATGGGCACCGCCGGCGAGGGCGTAGTCGCGGATCTCGTCGGTGATCGCGCTGAACCCGATGCGCGCCAGCACATCGAGCGCGGCGTCCGCGATCCGCTGCACGTCGGACGGCGAGAGTGGCTGGTACGTGCCGCCGGCCAGTCCCGGACTCACGGCGCTCGAGCGTCGGATCGAACGGCGTTCCGCGACGCGGGATCCACGGGTGCGGCCAGGCCGGCCGGGCATCGGGTCGCGGTGTGTCATGGGTATCTCGTCGAGGGGCCGTTGAGGAACCCGAAGCTTCGTCGCGCGGAAGCGTCTCGTCAAGTCATTTATGAATGAACGTTCATTCATAATAAGTGGACAAAGATCCATTTAAACAGTAAGTTAACAAAATCGTACGTCCGGGGTGACCGCGTGCACAACCCATCGATTCGGAAAATCGAGCGGCCAGACGGCCGCGCCGTCCGGCGGGCGCAGCGCGCGGCGCAGCTCACCGACGCGGCGCTCGAGTGCATCAGCACGCTCGGGCTGCGCGAGACCACCGTGCAGGATGTCGCTGCGCGTGCCGGCATGGCGGTCGGGTCGATCAACCAGTACTTCGACAGCAAGGAAATGCTGTTCACGGCCGTGCTGCGCTCGCTCGCCGAGGAGTTCGAGGCGGCCTGGCGCGTCGGTGTCGCGGCGGCTGGCGACGATGGCGCCCTGCGCCTGCGTCGCTTCGTCGAATGCTACTTCGCGCCGTCGATTTGCCAGCGCAAGAAGATCGCGGTGTGGTTCGCGTTCTGGGGCGAGGTGAAGGCGCGACCGCAGTACCGCGAGGTGTGCGCGGGCCACGACCGGACGCACGACCGCATGCTCGAGAGCCTGTGCGACGGGCTCGCGGATGGCGGGCCAGGCCTGTCCGCGGCGAGCGCCGCCAAGCTCGTCGCCTCGACCTGCCACGGGCTCTGGCTCGAGCTGCTCACGGGGACCGACGGTCTGCGACGCACGGACCTCGAGACGCTCGCGCTGCGGCAGCTCGCGGCGCTATACCCGCGCCACGCGTCCCGGCTCACCGGGGACGCGGACGCGGGCTGATTCAGCGGGCATTCGCCGCCAGCTGGCGCACGGCGCCGCGATGTTCGTGCAACGTGGTGAGTTCGGCGCTGCCGACCTGCGCGACCGCGTCCGCGAGAGCCCGCCGACGGCACGCCTCGTCGACCAATTCGAAACGCGAACCGGTCGGGACCACGCAGACCCGCACCGCCGCCCGCTTGAGGCGCCCGTACAGCGTCGCCACGTCGGCGCTGCGCGCGAGATCGAGGTCGGCCGCATGGACGTGCTCGGTCTTGATGACCGGCTGCTCGTCCGTGCCGATGTTGGCTGCTCCCGCGGTCAACGCGGCCGACAACGCGATCGACGCGACGGCCAGAGTGATGGCTTGCTTCATGGCTCCGCTCCTTCCCTTGGACGTGCACGGCGCGTGCACGGGAAGTAAGACGCGGGCCGAGCGACCGCCGACTCGCGGCTCGTCGCAGCGGGCGGGCGCCTCGTCGGCGCCCGCTCGGACCAGGTCTATTGCCGCAGGAATGCCTCGAGGGCCTGGACGACCTGCGCCGGCTGTTCCCAGAACGGATTGTGTCCGAGCCCGGGGAAGATCTTGACCTGCGCGGCCGGCATGCCCTTGATCAGTGCGCAGCGGTCCTTGTCGACCATGATCGGATCCTTCTCGCCCCAGACGAGCAGGGTCGGCGCCTTGATCCACGGCAGCGTGGACTGCAGGTCATTGCCGGAAAGGCCCTGCTCGAGCACCGCCAACCAGACCTTCACGGGGATCTGTGCCGAGTCCTTCCGCTGGCGGCGGATGAAATCCTCGTCCACAGGCGTCGGCGATGCCCACCACTCGACCATCCACGGCGAGTCGGGATCGATGGGATCCTTGAGCTTCACGATCTCGCTGCGAAAATCCATCGGCTTCGCCTCGCCTGCCGCGCACGAAGGATGGGACCCGCCCGTCGATGCGATCAGCACCAGCCGATGCGTACGCTCCGGCCAGTACTCAGCGAAGGTCTGGGCGATGATGCTGCCGAGCGAATGCCCGACGATGTCGGCTTCCGCCACCTTGAGGGCATCGAGCAGCAGCTTGATGTCATAGGCGAAGTCGACGCGCGTGTAGCAGCACTCCGGCTTGCTCGACAGGCCGTGGCCGCGGATGTCGACGAGGATCAGCCGCGTCGACTTGTCCAGGTACGGCAGCATCGGCACCCAGTCGCGTGCATTGTCGGTGTAGCCGTGGATCAGCACGACGGGGCGACCGGTGCGAGGTCCGATCTCGACGTAGCCGAGCGAGATCCCGTTCGGGAGCTGCATGACCTGCTTCGACCTGTCGAACTGGTCGAGGTCGACGCCGAGCGGCGGCGCCGTCGCCGTCGCGGCCCAGGAAGATGCGACGGGGAGGGCGAGGAGCGCCGCGATCAGGGCGCGTCCGAAGATTCGAGGAAGGTACGGCATGGTGGATCCTGCGATTCGGGTCGAGAGAGTCTATCGCGCCGGCGGTGCCGGGGCTTGATCGGTCGCCGCAAAGCGGTCGGCGAGTGGCGTCACGGTCGCGCGGTAGATCGATGCTCGGTTCCAAGCGCCGGATTTGCCGCCGCGTGCGGCGGTGTACAGGGCGAAGTGGGACAGGTAGGACATGTTGAATCCGTCGGTTACCACGACGTGGCACGCCTCGCCGCGCTTCGCCTGGTAATGGAATGCGGTCGAGAGGTCGATCACGGAAGAGTTCGCAAGGTGGGGCATGACGAGCGTGCCGCGCTGCGGCTCGATCATCGACGGACAGCTGACCGTGACTTCCTTGACCGCGGCCGTGACGCCCGTGTTCACGGGACCGTACCCGTTCGAATAGGTCAGTGTCAGTCGCTGCGGTCCGTCAGTGGTCGGAGTGTCGGAAAATTCCAACCGGTCGCCCACGGAACCCCAGTCCATGAAGGAGGTCTTGCCGTCGGACAGGATCGCCTGTGCGGTGTCGCCAGCGCCGCGCAACCCCATACTCGCCTCGTAGGTCCGCTCCTGGGTGTGGGAGCACCCGACCGTGTCCCTCGCCGGAAGCCCGGCGAGTGTAGGCACGTGGACCTCAAATGTGCGCTTCGGATCGGTCGCCGAGAAGCACTGATCATGGCCGGTCACGAACTCGGGCGGGTCTCGCGGAATGCAATGCTCGCGGGACGGCAGCGATCGATGTCCGTCGTCCGGCCAGGACACTGTCGCGGCGAAGCAGTGGATCCGATCGGGATCGCGTTCGGTATAACGCCCCTCACCTGCTGCGACGTCGTTCGTCAGGACGCCGTCCCGATAGAGCTGCCACGGGTTCGGGAGGTCGACGCGCAGTCGAACGCCCGTCACAGCCTTGTCCGCATCGAGTTCCTCCTTGCGAAGAACAGGCACAGGTGGTGCAAACAGCGTTCGGTGCTCGGTCTCCGTCAGGTGCAACGGATCTTTGGCGTCCACGACGTAGACCGGCACTGGTGTCGTATGCGTTGCCTGAAGGTGCGCGAGGATGCGATGCGCGCCGAGGGCCACAGGCTCGCCCGCCCGTGTCGGCAGCCCGTCGATCTCGAGCATTGCGACCTCCAGGACGTCATCGTCCCGCCACGATGCCGGAAGGTCGAGCGTCAGATCCAGCGTCCTTCCCGCGATGGCGACGTGCTTCAGGACCAACGGGCGGTGCCCGCTCGCGATGCGATGCGCGAACGCGCCCGGCAGAGCCGGTGCGACGGTGACGGTGCCTCCATCGCCTACCTGGATGCCGAACAGGTCGTGGATGACCATGCCGGCGTAGCCGGCGACCGACCAGAGTTGCCGGGGCGAATTGATGACCGGCCCACTCAGCGGCCCGTCCGAAAACACGGTGCTCTGTGTCAGGAACTCCTGGTTCTCATAGTTGGACAGCGACAACGCGACGCCGCGCACGATCGATTCCGCGTACGCGGTCGCGTGCGCGGGATCCCCCGCCACGATCGCGGCCCGCAAGGCGTACGCCGTCACGAACTGCCAGATTGCGCGGTTGTGGTAGATGGCGACACTCGGCTGCTCGGGCCAGATCACAGGCGGTCCCGCATGCGTCACGGGGTAGGCCGCGAGCATCTCGCGTGCGCGTTGCGGGTCCGCGACGCCATGCTCGATCGCGAGGGCGATGCCGAGCAGGTCATATGCGTTCGCCGGCGCGAGGTCACGCGACAGGTAGCTCGCGTAGAGGTGGGACGTCGGCACCCAGAACCGTGCGTTGATCGCGGCCTTGAGCGCATCCGCCTCGGCGTCGAAACGGATCGCGCCAGTGGGATCCGTCGGGCGCAGGAGCCGAGCCGTGTCGCGCAGCGCGGCGTAGTGGAGCACGTTCGTCGACAGCGCGAAGCCCTCCGCGATGAAGCGAGTGTCGTCCTTCGTCCACGCGGGATAGGTCTGTTCGCGCCAGTCGAGGAATGAGGTCTCGCCACGGTAGAGCCCGGCGCGCGCGTCGTACGCATGGCGTCGGTCCTGCGCGAGAGTGTCTCTCGCGATCTGCAGCACGTCCGCGCGCAGCGACTGGCCGGCAGGGCCGAGCGCATCGACGACGTCCGTCGCCGCATGGATCCAGACGACGCGATCGGTGCTCACCGGCCAGCTCCCACCGCTGCCGGTGTCCTGGGCGACGACGCGCACGTCCGCGACTCCCGCCGCCACGAGTTCCGGGCGCACTCGCGACGTCTTGAACATCAGCGACGCCTGCGAACGTTCGGGGTCCAGCGCCGCGAGGGACAGGTCGACGGAATAGGAGATGTCGCGCGTCCACACGTAGGGCCACTTGAGGCCAGTCTCGAAGCAGCGGCATGGGATGGGTTTTCCGTCGTTGAACTGCCCGTCGCGGATCTCGTCGACGCTGTCCTGCCTCGCCTCCTCGAGCGCGAGTGCGTACAGGCCATCGAACAGCGCGCTGCCCGTTCGCAGCCGGGACCCGGCTGATGTCTCCGCGACGACGCGCTGCTGGCGCTTCGCATTCGCGTCGCGGTGATGAAATGCATAGCGCCGCAGGTCACGATCGACCGAAGTCACCTCGACCGATGTCGTTGCCCCGCGCCAGCTGAGCGTCGCCCGGAGTGGCTCAGCCGCATTGCCGCGCGACGCAATCGCCAACGCCGCCATGAGGCAGACCGCAGGCAGCAGCGAACTGCGCGGGGTGGGGCGGGTAATTCGCGGCATGGGGGCTCCGACGACTCAGCGGTGCGGGAGCCGATGATCCCGCGATGGACGTCCCGCGACAACCCGCGGCTTTGCCATTGACCGTATGGGCCCTGCGTGCGATACGAGCGACACGGCCACGCCGGCGTGGCGACCGAACCGACGGAGCAGCGATGGACGACGGACTCCTGACGACGCGTGACATGGCCTTCCTCGTCCACGACTGGCTGGACGCAGCGTCCCTGCCGCCCCGCGGCGGTGAGGCGCTCTCCCGGGAGTCGGTCGATTCCGTCCTCGAACTCGCCGAACAGGGCGCGCGCGACTGGTTCCTGCCGCACTACCGCGAGGCGGATCGTCACGAGCCCACCCTCGACGAGGCGGGCGTGCATGTCCTGCCGGCCGTACGCGAAGCATTGCGTCGGTACGCGGAGGTGGGCCTTTTCTCGGCGGGCTTCCCGCCTGAACTGGGTGGCATGGCGCTGCCCTACCTTGTCCAGTCGGCGCTGTTCGCCCAGTTCGCGGCCGCCAACATCGCGACCGCGGGCTACGCGATGCTGACGATCGCCAACGCGCGCCTGATCGCGACATTCGGTAGCGCCGCGCAGGTCGATGCCTATGCGCGTCCGCAGATCGAAGGGCGTTGGCTCGGCACGATGTGCCTGTCCGAGCCGCAGGCTGGTTCCAGCCTCGGCGACATCCGCACGCGCGCCGAGCCCGAGGGCGAGGACGATCTCGGTGCCCGGTACCGGCTGGTCGGCAACAAGATGTGGATCTCGGGCGGCGACCACGACATCACGGAGAACATCGTCCACCTCGTGCTCGCCAAGGTGCCCGGTGTCGACGGGGCATTGCCCGAGGGCAGCAAGGGCATCTCGCTGTTCATCGTCCCGAAGGTCCTTCCGGACGGGCGACGCAACGATGTCGCCGTTGCCGGCCTCAACCACAAGATGGGCTATCGCGGCACGGCGAACTGCCTGCTCAATTTCGGCGAGCGTGGTGGTGCCATCGGCTGGCGCGTCGGCGAGCTCGGCCAGGGCCTGCCGCAGATGTTCCAGATGATGAACGAGGCGCGCATCGGCGTCGGACTCGGTGCCGCGATGCTTGCCTACCGGGGCTTCCGGCTTTCGGTCCGCTACGCGCGCGAGCGCCGGCAAGGCAGGCTGCCCGGGGTTCGCGGCGGCGCGCCTGTGCTGCTCGTCAAGCATCCGGACGTGCGAAGGATGCTGCTCGAGCAGAAGGCTTACGCGGAGGGTGCGGTCGCGCTCTGCCTCTACTGCGCCCGGCTGGTCGACGAGGAAAGCGCGGAATCGCGCTCGCTGCTCGCGCTGCTCACGCCGGTTGCGAAGACCTGGCCTTCGGAGTTCGGGCTTGCGGCGAGCGACACGGCCATCCAGGTGCATGGCGGCTACGGCTACACGCGCGACTTCGACGTCGAGCAGCTCTACCGCGACAATCGCCTCAATCCCATCCACGAAGGGACGACCGGTATCCAGGCGCTCGACCTTCTCGGCCGCAAGGTGCTGCGTGACCAGGGTTCCGGGCTCGCCATCGCCGGCGCGCGCATCGCATCCGTGCGCGATCGGGCGGCCGCAGTCCCGGCCCTCGCGGCCCATGCCGTCGCGCTCGATGCCGCATGGGCGCAGACGCTCGCGACGATCGCGGTGCTCGAGCGCACGCCCGGCGCGTGTGCGTTCGACAATGCGACTCCGTTCCTGCGGGCGTTCGGCCATTTGGTCGTCGCATGGCTGTGGCTCGACCAGGCGCTGGTCGCGGTACGCGATCCAGCCGATCCGTTCTGTGCCGGCAAGCTGCGGGCGTGCCGTTACTTCTTCGAGTGCGAGCTGCCGAAGATCGCGGTCTGGCTCGCGTTCGTCGCCTCGTGCAGCGACGTCGCCGCAGCGGCCGATCCGGAGACGTTCTAGTCCGAGCGGCGCCGGCTTGAGTGGGCCCGGAGGAGGGCGTACCGTAAGCCTCCGTTCAAGCCACAGATGCGCACCGTGCCCGTACTACCCGACAAATCGCTGCCGAAGATCGCCGCGCTCGGCCTCGTGATGACGGGGCTGGGGCTCGTGGGGATGACGGCGGGCGCGCTGCCGGGCATCGCCGAGCAGCTCGCGGCGCCGCGCTGGCTGATGGGCGTCCTCGGAGGCGTGCTGTTCGGTAGCGGCTGGACCTCTGGCAACGAACCCTCCGGCGGTCGCCGGCGGACGCCACAGTGGGTCGAGCTCGTCGCGTTCGGCGTCGGTGGCATCGTGCTCGCCCGCCTCAGCGACATTACGCGCGACGGTCTCGGTGGTGCGCTCGCGAGCGGCACGGCGGTCAACTCCGCGGCGCGCGTGCTGTTTGGCATAGGCATCGGGATCATCATCGGCTGGGTCGCGTACGAAGGCTCCCGCGGGCGCGCGAGCCGCGGCTGACGGGCCTCAGCGGCCGAGTCGGTCCTGCAGGCGGCCGAGCGCGATCCGCGCCGCGACGCCCACTCTCCAGAATCGGTGCATCGGGATCGGTTTGACCGGCGAGACCGGCAGTGCGAGCTCCGCGAGCGGCATGCCGGTGGCGGCCGCGGCGAGTTCCTTGCCCATCGCGGTCGCCAGCGCGACGCCGCGGCCGCTGTACCCGAGTGCGATCAGCAGGTTCGGCGCAGGCGAATGCAGGCGTGGATAGAAGTCCGGGGTCAGCGCGAACTGGCCATTCCACCAATGGGTCCAGCGGGTCTCCCCGAGCGCCGGCCAGAGGCGCCGCGCGTACTTAACCAGATGCGCGAATTCCTCCGGGCTGCGGGCATCCTGCTGGCGCCCACGACCGCCGATCAGCAGGCGGTTGGCGCGGTCGCGCCGATAGTAGACCGTCACGTTGCCGCTCTCGTAGACCACCTCGCCCGCGGGCAGGATCGTGCGTGCCAGCGCGTCGGGCAGTGGCTCCGTCGCGATGATGGAGCTATACACCGGCACGAAGCTCTGGGCGAGTCCGGGCCAAAGCCTGTCGCTGTAGCCGTCGGTCGCAAGTACCAGTACGTTCGAGCGCAGCGTGCCGCCCGGCGTCGTGATGCGCCAGCCGCGACCCTCCCGCTCGATGCGCGTGGCGCGTGAGTCACCGTGGATGGCAGCGCCTTTCGCGAGTGCCGCGCGGGCGAGCCCGCGCGCGAGGGACAGGGGATTTACGGACCCGCCGCGGGGATCGCGGCTGGCGGCGACGTAGCGCGCGGTGCCGGTTACCGCCGAGGCGCGTGCCGCGTCCAGGAGCTCCAATGCGACTCCGCGCGCACGCCACTGCTCTACGTGCGTCTCGAGCGCGGCGACATCGGTGTGCCGGTACGCAGCGCGCAGCGTCGCGGTGCGGTCCGCCTCGCAATCGATCCCGTGGCGTTCGACGAGCGAGAAGAGGTAGTCCGGTGCGCCCCCGGCGAGCTGCACAAGGCGCGGTCCGTGGACCGGGCCGAGGGTCCGCTCGACCTCGTCGGGCTCATGCTTGAGTCCGGGGTTGACCTGGCCGCCGTTGCGACCGGCGGCGCCCCAGCCAGGCTCGCCGGCCTCCACCAGCGCAACCTCGGCTCCGCGTTCGGCGACGTGCAGCGCCGTGGACAGTCCCGTGTAGCCGCCGCCGATGACCGCGACGGCAACGCGGCGCTCTCCCGAGAACGCCGGCGTCGGCACTGTGGGAGTCGCCGTCGTCGGGTACAGGTCCAACGATCGGTCGAGTCGAAGCGGGCCGGCCATCGTCGACGCCTCAGGCCTTGCGTGCACGCGCCGCGATGACGGTCAGCACCATCGCGACGACCGCGCTGCCCACCAGTAGCAGGAGTGTCTGGCGATAGTCGCCGGTGCGGTCGTAGACCCAGCCGGCGAGGATGGGCGCGACGAGCAGCGTGCCGAGCTCCATGCAGTACCAGGAGCTGTAGACGAAATCGACGCTGACGTGCGGGAACCGCTTGCGCAGCAGCGCGACGAAGAAGATGTCCGAACCGCCGATCGTGAAGCCGAAGCACGACGCGTAGACGACGAGCATCGGCAGCGACGGCGACAGGTTCACGGCCATCAGGCCGATGGCGCCGGCGAGCAGCGTTCCGTTGACCAGCACCGCGACGCGCATCAGCGGCGACCGGTCGAGGATCCATCCAGTGACGAGCCCACCGAATGCCGCGAAGCCGGCGGTCGAGCCGAGCACGATCGCGGCGATGCCGGCGGTGTAGCCGGCGCCCTCGACGATCGCCGCGGCGTGCGCGAGCAGGCCACCATACGTGGAGTAGAAGCAGAACGTCGCGATCGCAACCAGCCAGTAGGTCGGCGACCGGAGCAGGGTGCCGAGAGTGTCGTTCTGCGTCGTGACCGGCGTCGCGACCTGCGAATCTGGGGCCGGGGCCGATTCGCCCAGAGAGTCTCCGTCGAGGCCAAGCCCGATCGCCGCGGGTGACCGGATCCGCTGCGCCCATGCCACCGGCAGCAGCGCGACCGTGAGCAGCGCGACGCCGAGGGCAACGCAGGCCGTCCGCCACCCGGCCACCTCGATGATCCACGAGCAGATCGGCGCCAACACCATCCCGCCGACGTGCCACCCCGCCCAGGCCACGCCCAGTGCGAATGCGAATCGACGCTTGAACCAGTGCGAAATCACGATCGGGATCGACACGGCCCACATCACCTTGCCGAATCCCATCGCGGCGCGGAGCAGGTATATCTGCCACAGCGTCGACACGGTCGACAGCATCAGCACGCACAGCGCCTCGATCACGATGCCGCAAAGCAGCAATCGGGTGACACCGAAGCGCTTCGTCGCGAACCCGCCGACGATCAGCAGCGGCGCCGTGAGCCAGAAGAACGAGACGATCCCGCCCGTCTGCTCGCGGGTCCAGCCAAATTCCCGGGTCAGCGGGGTCACGAACAGCGTGAAGCAGTAGAGCCCGCCGCCGTAGACGAAGAACCCGGAGATGAACAGGGCGGCCAGGACTTTCCAGCCGTGGAACAGGCCGCGCGCGGCGGAAATCGGCGGATTGAGGGTATTCATGCCGGCCGGAGTATCGCGTGCCGGTCGTCCGCGGTCCATCGACTTGGGGGCCATCCCGAAAATGGGCCCCGTGTGGCACACTGTCCATGCCGATTCATGTCGAGGGGGCGATTCCAATGAGGTTGTCAGGGCCGAGCTTGCTTGGCGTGCTGCTGATCGCGTTCGCGGGCAACTCCGCGCTCGCCGCAACAACGGCGCCTGAGCCGGCCCCGCCGCCGCTCGCCGCGGAGCACCTCAAAGTCGAGGCGATGCCGGCGTGGTCGCCCCACTGGTTGTACGCGTTCGACGATTCCTTCAACAACGAGACCGACGCGCGCGTCTGGGTGTACGACGGCGACCATGGCCGAGCGCTCGGCCAGTTCGAAGCCGGGTACTACGGGAACGTCGCGGTGTCCCCGGACCACAAGACCACGGCCATCGCGACGACCTACTGGTCGCGCGGCGGCCACGGCACGCGCACCGACGTGCTCGAGTTCGAGGACAACACGAAGCTGTCGCTGCAAGGCGAGATCGTGCTGACCTCGAAGAAGGCCCAGTCTGGCGCGATGGGGCCGTTCAACCTGTCCTACAGCCCAGATGGCCGGTTCCTGTACGTGACGAACCTGACGCCAGCCGCGTCGATCTCGATCGTCGACGTCGCCGCGAGGAAGATCCTCGGCGAGATCGATACCGATGCCTGCGTGCTGGCGATCCCGTCCATCGACGGCACGCGGCACCGCGTCTCGATGCTGTGCGAGAACGGACGCCTGCTGACGATCGTCCATGACGACGCCGGCAAGGAAACGTCGCGCAGCGTTTCGAAGCCGTTCTTCGACGTCGACAAGGATCCGATCTTCGTCCAGAGCGTGGCGACGCCGACCGGGGCGTACCACGTCTCGTTCATGGGCGATGTCTACGAGATCGACCTGTCCGCTGCTGATCCGCGCTTCCCGGCGGTCTGGCCGACGGTCTCCGCCAAGGAACGCGGCCACTGGCGGCCGGGCGGACAGCAGATGGTGGCGTACCACCCATCGAGCCATCGCCTGTACGTGGCGATGCACGCCGGCGGCGAAGGTACCCACAAGCTCGGCGGCAGCCAGGTCTGGGTGACGGACACGATCACGCACAAGCGACTGGCGCGGTGGTCGATCGACGAGAAGAAGTACGGCGGCGCGTTCTGCATGATCGCGACGCAGGACGAGCATCCGCTGCTGTTCGTCGCGACCGAGAAATCCTCGCTGCTGGTCCTCGACGCGACGACCGGCAAGCTTCTCCATGCCGAAGACAAGTTGGGGCAGACACTGTGGCAACTGTTGAACCCGTAACGATGCAGCAGCGCTTCGACCGCCTGGTCGAGCGCGCCTCGCGCGGACTGGCGCGCCGCACCTCGCGGCGCGGATTCCTCGGTGCGTTCGGCATGGTGCTGACCGGCTCGGCGCTGATGCCCCTGCTGCCGATCAGCCGTGGCTCGCGTGCCGAGGCCGGGGAGCCCGCGGCTCCTGGCACCGGCAAGCCGATGTCGCCAAAGGCGTCGGCGTCCGATCCCAACTCCTGCGACTACTGGAAGTACTGCGCGATCGACGGCTTCCTGTGCTCGTGCTGTGGCGGCACGTCCTCGACGTGCCCGCCGGGCACGACGCCTTCGCCGATCACGTGGATTGGCACGTGCCACAACCCGGTCGATGGCCGCGACTACATCGTCTCGTACAACGACTGCTGCGGTAAGACGAGCTGCGGGCAGTGCACGTGCGTGCGCAACGAGGGCGAGAAGCCGATGTACCGGCTGTCCCTCAACAACGACGTGAACTGGTGCATGGCCAACGACAACCCGAACTACCACTGTTCGGTGTCGGTCATCATGGGCGTCGCGGGGAAGTGATGCGGCGGTCGGGCCCGCTCGGGCTGCTCCTGTTGGCGTCGCTCGCATGCTCCACTGTGGCGTTTGCCGATGACGAGCCGCGCTACCCGGACGGCGCGGCGACCTTCAAGGCGAGCTGTGCGGTCTGCCATCGTCCGACCGGTGCCGGCACGCCTGGCCTCGCGCCGCCGGTCATCGTCTATCCTCCGCGATTTGCCTCGACCGCCGAAGGCCGCCGACAGCTCGCGATGACGGTGCTGTATGGCATGTATGGCGACATCGTCGTCGACGAGCGGCACTACAACTTCAAGATGCCGGAATTCGCCCAGCTCGAAGATGCCGTGCTCGCGGCCGTCCTCAATCACGTGATCTTCGACCTCGGCCACGCGCCAGCGGACGCGAAACCCATGGATGCCGCCACGATCGCGGCGGAACGGGGGAATGCGATGGATGGTGCGGCCGTGCGGGCCCACCGCAACGTCGCCATCGAAGCGCTCCCGCAGTGATGGACGTGCGGCACGCCATCGCCGTGCTGCTCTCGACGACGCTGCTGCCCGTGGCGGGCCATGCGCTGGAACGACCAGAATCGGCGACCAACGTCGCACAGAACTACGTCCTCTTCTGCGGTGGCTGCCACGGCGACGCGGGTCGCGGCGTCCCGCACAAGGTTCCCGCGTTGGCCGGCAAGATCGGGCGCTACCTGCACGTCGACGGCGGCCGTGAATTCCTGATCAGGGTTCCCGGAGTCGCGAATTCACAGCTCTCCGACGCGGCTGCGGCTGCCGTGATGAACCTGTGCCTCGAGAAATTCACCGCACCCGCCGAACGGGCCGGAATCGCGCCCTACACGGCAGCCGACATCGCCGCCGCGCGCCGTCAGCCGATGCTCGAGGTCGAGCGCGTGCGCCACGCGCTGCTCGCACAGGCCGGCGTCGGCGACGCCGAGATCGCCGTCGACTACTGATCCAGGCGCCGCAGGGTGCCGCACCGGAAGGTCCTGATGGCCACTGAGCACCGGTTTCGCGCCTGCCCTCTCTGCGAGGCCATCTGCGGCCTCGACTTCACCGTGGAGGACGGGCGCGTTCGTGCGATCCGGGGTGACCGGGACGACCCGTTCAGTCGCGGCCACGTGTGTCCCAAGGGCAACGCCATCCTCGATCTTGAAGACGACCCGGACCGCCTGCGCATGCCGCTGCGGCGTCGTGGCGGCGACTGGGAGGAAGTGCCGTGGGACGAGGCGCTGGCCGAGGCGGGGACGCAGCTCGCTGCCGTCCAGCGCCAGCACGGCGCGGATGCCGTGGCCGCCTATCTCGGCAACCCCAACGTGCATCATTTCGGCCATGCGGCGTACCTGCCGTCGCTGTTGCGGCGGCTGCGCACCCGGAACATCTACTCCGCGTCGTCCGTCGACCAGTGGCCGCACCAGGTCGTGGCCTGGGCGATGTACGGGCACCAGATGCTGATTCCGCTGCCGGACGTGGACCGTACCGACTGGATGCTCATCATCGGCGCGAATCCCGTCGCGTCGAACGGCAGCCTGATGACGGCGCCCGGGATCGCGCGGCGCCTCGAGGCGCTTGCCGCGCGGGGGCGAGTCGTGGTCGTCGATCCACGCCGTACCGAGACCGCGGCGCTCGCGTCCGAACATGTCGCGATCCTGCCGGGCACGGACCTGTGGTTCCTGCTCGGGTTACTCGCCGCACTGCGGGAGGCGGGCCCGCCGCGATGCCAGGCCTACGACGGGCGCCTGGGCGACTTCGACGTGGCGATGGCGGCAACGGGCAGCGTCGATGTTGCCGACGCCGCCCGTCGTTCCGGTGTCCCGGCGGACGTCGTCCGTCGGCTCGCCGGCGAGCTCTATCGCGCACGGCGCGCCTGCGTCTACGGCCGCATGGGCGTCTCCACGCAGGAGCACGGCACGCTGTGCCAGTGGCTTCTGCAGCTGATCCACCTGTACACGGGCAACCTCGATACCGAAGGTGGCATGCTCCCCTGCGAGCCGGTGATGCCCGTGACGGGGCCGGGGTCTTCGCGCGGCCGGCGTGGCCGATTCGCGAGCCGCGTGCGCGGCCTGCCGGAGTTCGCAGGCGAACTGCCCGCGTCGGCGCTCGCGGAAGAGATGGCGACGCCCGGACCCGGCCAGGTGCGTGCGCTGGTCACCTGTGCCGGCAATCCGGTGCTGTCGACGCCGGGTGGTCCGCAGCTCGACGAGTTGCTGCCGCGACTGGACTACTTCGTCGCGATCGACATCTACCTGAACGAGACGACGCGCCACGCGAACCTGATCCTGCCGCCAGCCTCGCCACTCACGCAGTACCACTACGACGTCGTATTCAGTGCCTTCGCGATCCGCAGGGTCGCAAGGCTGAACGTCCCGTTGCGTGCGCAGGCGCAGCACGAGCGCGCCGACTGGCAGATCCTCGAGGGGATCGCCGCGGCGCACGCAGCGGCGAATGGCGAGACGCATGAGCCGATGCCGGAGCCACGGGCCCTGATCGCGGCGCGTCTCGCGCACGGCCCGGACCAGATCACGATCGACGCGCTCGAGGCGGCCCCACATGGCCTCGACCTCGGTCCGCTCGAGCCGTCGCTGCTGCGACGACTGCAGACGGATGACGGACGGATTGCATGTGCGCCCGGCTTCCTCGTCGAGGCGCTCGCCTCTGCACGCGAAAGCGCACCACGTACGCCGGAGGTCGGCGAACTGCTGCTGATCGGTCGCAGGCACGTGCGCAGCAACAATTCCTGGATGCACAACGCGCCCCGGCTCGTGAAGGGGAAGCCGCGCCACCATCTCGAGATGCATCCCGACGACCTCGCTTCGCGCGGGCTGTCCGACGGCGAGCGGGTTCGGATCCGTTCGCGGGTCGGGCAGGTCGACGTCGAGGTGCGCGCGTCCGACGCGGTCCGTGTCGGCGTGATCTGCCTGCCGCACGGGTTTGGCCACGGACGCCCCGGCACCCGCCAGGCGCGTGCATCGAAGGTCGAGGGCCCGAGCTACAACGACCTGACGGATCCCGAATTCCTGGATGGGGTGAGCGGCAACGCCGCGGTCAACGGATTGCCGGTGTCGGTCAGCCGGATCGCCGGCTGAGTTGGCAGCTCAATGGTCGGTGACCAGCGCGGCGAAGCGCGCGATCTCCTCGTCGGTGTTGTAACAGTGCACGGACGCGCGCACCGCACTGCCCAGCACGCGGATCTGCGGGTCTAGCGGAGCACCCACGGGCGCCGCGACCGACACGTTCGCGCGTCGTTCGCGCAGCCGCTTCGCGGTTGCCTCGCCCGATTCACCGTCGACGGTGAACGTGACGATGCCGCTCTTCAGGGCGCCTCGATCGTGGACGGCGATGCCCGGCAGCGACGCGAGCGTGTTGCGCAGCGACGAGGCGAGCATCAGCACCCGGGCCGAGACCGCATCGACTCCCAGTTCGAGCAGGTATCGCACCGCCGCGCGCAGGCCGACGCGCCCCGCGATGCTGCTCTCCCACGACTCGAATCGCCGCGCGTCCGGCCTGAGGTCGTAGCCGCCCGGTGGCCGCGCAGTCGCTGCGCGCATGTCCACGAAGGCCGGTTCCAGCATCGCAAGCAGGCCCCGTTCCACGTACAGGAATCCGGTCCCGCGCGGCCCGCGCAGGAACTTGCGGCCCGTGCCCGAAAGCACGTGGCAGCCGAGCGTGCGGACGTCGAGTGGCAGCTGGCCTGCGGACTGGCACGCATCGAGGACGAAGATCAGGCCGTATTCGCGCGCGAGTGCGCCAACCTCGGCGGCGGGATTCACCAGCCCGTTGTGGGTGGGCACGTGGGTGAGCGCGATCACGCGCGTCTCCGGCGTGATCATCCGGCGCATCGCATCGATGTCGACCTGGCCGCTAGCGTCCGACGGTACCGCGTCGATGACGACGCCCAGCCGCTGCGAGAGTTGTGTCAGGGCGATCCAGTTCGAGGCGTATTCGGACTCGTGGGTCAGGATCCGGTCACCCGCCCGCAGCGGCAGGGAATACACGGCCATGTCCCAGGCACGTGTCGCGCTCTCGGCATACGCGACCTCGTCCCGGCCGCAGTGCAGGAGTGCTGCAAATGCGTCGTAGAAGTCCTCGATGTCGGCCTGGGCCGCGGCCTCGGCCTCGTAGCCGCCAATGCGCCGCTCGAGGTCGAGGTGCTGGAACACCGCGTCGGACACCGGATTCGGGATCAGCGACGCCCCGGCATTGTTGAAGTGGATCAGGTCGCGCGATGCCGGCGTATCGCGGCGCAGGCGATCGATGTCGAGCGTTTCGGCCATGGGTTCGGTACTCAGTGCGAAATCGGATCGGGACCCTGCGTCCGGGTGTTGCGCTCCGTCGAGAATTCCACGTCGGCGTGCGCCCGCGGGGCCGTCACTGGCGTCTCGCCTTCGCCATAGGTGACGACCTTGCGGAGCCGGCCGGCGGGCGTCATCAGGAAGCCGGTCGTGCGCTTGACCTGTTCGTCGACGACGAACAAGACGATCTCGTGCCGGTGCTTCGGGTCGACGTTGAACGCGTGCGCCGTGTGGCCGGAGCGGAGCAGCAGCTGCCGGGCCGGCATGGGCCCCTCCCTGCGGCTGACACCGAGCGCCTTGGACAGCGGGCCCGGCCGTGTCGCGTCGACGCCATCACGCACCGCGCGGTCGATCACGCCGCTCAGGGGAATTGCTGCGGAGGCGCAGGACGCGCAAGCGAGGCAGCAGGCGATGATGGATGGCGCGTACTTCACGGATGGTCTCCGGACCGTGGCGTTCAGCTGCGAAGGTAGCTGGCGCCATTGACGTCGATGATGCCCCCGGTCATGGCCGGTGGCGCCTCCAGCACGCAGTAGGCCACGGCATTGGCGAGTTCTTCGGCCTGCGTGACACGCCCAAGCGGATGTTGCGCGCGGATCGAATCCCCGTCGGGGCCGGCGAGGTGCTCGGTCGCCATGTCGGTCTCGACCCATCCCGGCGCGAGCGTATAGACGTAGATCTGCTGTGGCGCGAGCGCGCGTGCCAGGGATTGCCCGAGCGCGTTCAGGCCCGCCTTGCTGGCGGCATACGCCGGCGCGTCGGGCTCCCCACGAAATGCCCCGCGCGAGGAGATGTTGACGATTCGCCCCCGCCCGAACGTGCCATCCACGGGTCCGGGTCGCGCGGCCATCGTCTGCGCGGCCAGCAGCGACAGCGTCGCCGGCCCGATGAGATTGGTGGCGAGCGTTTCCTGCCATGCGGCGCGCCATTCCGATTCAGCCGAAGCGAGCGGCGGATGGAAAAGATAGATGCCTGCGTTGTTGACGAGTGCATCGACGACGCCAAAGGCCTCCGACACGTCGTGCCACAGCCGCGCCGCGGCATCCGCGTCGCCAATGTCGGCCGCGAACGCCCGGTGCCCCGCGCCTGGAAGCGAGCCGACGACGGCATCGATCGCGTCGCGATTGCGGTGGAAATGCGCCGCGATGCGCGCCCCGCGCGTGGCGAGCACGCGCGCGATGCCGGCGCCGATGCCTCGCGATGCGCCGGTCACGAGGACGGTGGGTCGGTTTGGCATCGGCTTGGCGTCTCCGTCGGCTGCGGCCTGCATAGCCTACCACCGGCCCCGCGCGACCCGACTGCGGCTTCACCGCATCGACGCATGCTAGGCTCCGCTACCGGCAAGCGGCCGCGGGAGTGGTGCGGATGACGGACGGCGCGGAGGACCCGCGGGTGATCGCACGGCACCTCCTGCTGAGACAGGTGCTCGTCGTCGTGCTGCTGTTCCTCGGCTACTGCGCCTACTACTTCTGCCGGGTCGACCTTTCGGTGGGCATGCCACTGATCGTCGACGACTTGCGCCGCGGCGGCATGACCCATGACGAGGCCATCACGAGCCTCGGCACGCTGACGGCAACGGGCGTGCTCGCCTATGCCCTCGGCAAGATGTTCCTCGGCGGACTGGGCGACTTCTGGGGCGGCCGGCGCAGCTTCCTGGTCGGGCTCGGCGGGGCGGCGGCCTTCACCCTGCTCTTTGTCGCGGGCGGCGGGCTGCCGCTGTTCACGATCGCATGGGTCGGCAACCGGCTGACGCAGTCCATCGGCTGGGCGGGGCTGCTCAAGATCTGCTCCAAGTGGTTCGACTTCTCGTCCCACGGCGCGATCATCGGCATTCTCAGCGTCAGCTACCTCGCCGGGGATGCGGCGGCACGCTACTGGATGGGCGCGCTGATCAGTGCCGGCCATGACTGGCGATCGATCTTTCACCTCGCCGCGATCGTCGCTGGCGTGCTCTTCGTGGCGAACCTGTTCCTGCTGCGCGAATCCCGCACCGAGCTCGGTCACCGCCCGGCGACGACCAATCCGCTCAACCTGCATTCCGGGCACGAAGGCGAGCGCCTGACCGTCGCGTCGCTCGTCATGCCACTGCTGCGGAGCCGTGCATTCGTGCTCGTGTGCGTGCTGTCATTCGGCTGCACGGTCGTGCGCAACACGTTCGATACCTGGACGCCGATCTACCTGCGCGATGCAGTCGGCTTCGAGGCCGGACGCGCCGGGAGCCTGAGCGCCGTGTTCCCGCTGCTGGGCGGGATCTCGGTGATCGCCTCGGGCTGGCTGAGCGACCGGATGGGCCCGAATGGCCGGCCCGTCCTCCTGCTCGGCGGACTGACGGCCACTGCTGGCGCGCTGATCTGCATGATGCTGCTGCGGGTCGAGGCGGTGTCGCCCACGGTGGTCGTCTCGCTCATCGGCATCGTCGCGTTCTTCCTGCTCGGGCCCTACTCGTACCTCGGCGGTGCTTTCGCGCTCGACTTCGGCGGTCGTCGTGCCGGTGCGGTATCGTCCGGCATCATCGATGGCGTGGGATACCTTGGCGGCGCACTCGCGGGGGATACCGTGGGTCGCATCTCGGTGGCGTTCGGATGGCGGGGCGTGTTCATGGCGCTTGCGAGCGTCGCAGCGGCCTCCGCGGTGGCGGCGGCGGCGTTGTACCGTCAGCAGAGGAAGGTGGTCATGGTGGCCGCGGGAGCAGATTGATGGCTGACCAACAAGGATCTATTCAGGTTTCCGCAACGGCAAGGCGCCTGCGCGTGCGCCTTGCCGATGGGCTGGACGGCGAGTTCACGGCGATGTGGCTGCGCGACAACCGGCCGGAAGATCGCGATGCCCACAGCGGCCAGCGGCTGGTCGACATCACGGACCTGCCGTCCGACCCGACGATCGAATCGGCGAGGATCGACGGCCAGTCGCTCCTCGTCGCGTGGACGGACGGTAAGACCACTGCCTATGACCTCGGCTGGGTCGGCAGGCAGTGCCGGGATCCGCTGGCCGACCGGCCTGAACTGCAGCCCCGGCTCTGGCTGGAGGGTGCCGGGATGGACGGCGCGACCGATTTCGCCTGGTGCGCGTTCGAGTCCCTCGCGCGGGACGACTCCGCGCGGCTCGACTGGCTGACCCGTCTCGCCGTCGACGGCATCGCGTTCCTATCCGGCGTCCCGACCGCGGACGGGGCGATCCTCGACGCGATGCGCCACGCCGGCCGGGTCGCCGAGACGAACTACGGCCTGCTGTTCGACGTGCGATCCGTCGTGCGCCCCGAGAACCTCGCCTATTCCGATTTCGGGCTCGGCCTGCACACGGACAACCCCTACAGGGATCCGGTCCCGGGATTCCAGGCGCTGCATGTCCTCGTCTCCTCGCCCGATGGGGGTGACAGCCTCCTCGGCGACGGCTTCGCCATTGCGGAGCACCTGCGCCAGATCGATCCCGAGTCGTTCCGGGTGCTCTCGACGACGCCGGTCCCGTTCCTGTATCGCTCAGCCGGTGCCGAGCTCTATTCCGAGAAGCCGCTGATCCGCCTGGATGTGCGAGGCCGGGTGATCGCCGTCCACTACAACAATCGCTCGATCGCGCCGCTGCACCTCGCCGCCGACGACAGCGACGCGTTCTACGCGGCCTACCGCCGCTTCGTGGGGCTGCTGCGGGATCCGCGCTTCCAGGTGAGCCTCAGGCTCGGCGACGGTGACCTGATGGTGTTCGACAACCAGCGCACGCTGCACGGACGCACGGCGTTCTCGTCGGCCCGCCATCCCCGGCACCTTCAGGGGTGCTACCTGACGCGGGACAGCGTCCTGAGCGAAGCGGCGCTGCTGCGCAGGAGGCTCGCATGAACCTGGTCGACGAGCTGGCGGCGCTCTATGCCGACCGCGGCCTCGGATCCTATTTCGGCGAGCAGGTCTCGATGCTGGAGCACGGCCTGCAGGCCGCGTGGTTCGCGACCGAGGAAGGTGCCGCGCCGGCACAGGTCGTCGCGGCCCTGCTTCACGATATCGGCCATCTCGTCGTCGAAGTGCCGGACGACATCGCCGACTGGCACACGGATGCCCACCACGAGGACGTCGGCGCCGCCTGGCTCGCGCAGCACTTCGGTCCCGAGGTCACCGAACCCATCGCGCTGCACGTGGCCGCGAAGCGCTACCTCTGCGCGGTCGACGACGGCTACCGGAACCGTCTGAGCCCCGCCTCGATCATCACGCTCGGCCTGCAGGGCGGGCCGATGGATGCGGCCGAGGTCGCCGCGTTCGAGGCCCGGCCGTTCCACCGCGAGGCCGTGCGCCTGCGCCACTGGGATGACCAGGGCAAGCTCGGTGGATTCTCGGCACCGGGATTCGACACCTACCGGACGCTGGTCGCGAGCCTGATGCGCAGCTAGGCCGAGGCGCCGCCTGCGGCCTCGCGCTCGTGCACGAGCGCGTAGATCGCAGGAATCACGAGGAGTGTCAGCACGGCGGCCGATACCATGCCGCCGACCATCGGCGCGGCGATGCGACGCATGACCTCCGCACCCGTGCCGTGGCCCCACATGATCGGTAGCAGGCCCGCGAGAATCGCGAGCACCGTCATCATCTTCGGACGTACCCGAAGCACGGCGCCGGTGACGACCGCCTCATAGAGGTCCGCCGGCCCCGGCCTGCGGCCGGCGCCCGCGCAGCGCGTCGAGACCTCCTGCCAGGCGTGCTCGAGGTACATCAGCATCACCACCGCGGTTTCGGCCGCGACGCCGGACAGGGCGATGAACCCGACCGCCGCGGCGACGCTCATGTTGTATCCGAGCAGGTACATGAGCCAGACGCCGCCGACGAGCGCGAACGGAACCGAGAGCATCACGATCAGCGTGTCGCCGATCCGCCTGAAGTTCAGGTAAAGCAGCACGAAGATCAGCAGCAAGGTCACCGGCACGACGACCTTGAGCTTGGCGATCGCGTGCTGCAGGTACTCGAACTGGCCGCTCCAGGTCACGTAATAGCCCGGTGGGAAGTGCACCCTCGTCGCGACCGCGCGCTCGGCTTCCGCGACGTAGCCACCGATGTCCCGATCCCGGATGTCGACGAAAATATAGGCCGACAGCAGCGCATTTTCGGTCCGGATGCCGGGAGGACCCTGCACGATCTCGATCTTCGCGAGCTGCCCGAGCGGCACCATGCCGCCATCGCGCACCGGGATCATCGTGTTCCGACCGATCGCGTCCGGGTCGTCGCGAAGCTCGCGGGGATACCGGACGCTGACGTCGAAGCGCTCGCGTCCCTCGACCGTGGTCGTCAGTCGCTCGCCGCCGAGCGCGGCGCTGACGACTTCGTGGACGTCGTTGATCGTGAGCCCGTAGCGCGAGAGCGCCACCTGGTCCGGGACGATGTCGAGGTAGTAACCGCCGGTGAGTCGCTCGGCGAATGCACTCGTCGTCCCGGGCACCGTGCGGACCACGTGCTCGATCTCCTTCGCGAGTCGCTCCATCTCCGCCAGGTCATTGCCGAAGACCTTGATGCCGATAGGCGTGCGGATGCCAGTCGAGAGCATGTCGATTCGCGCCTTGATCGGCATCGTCCAGGCGTTGCTGATCCCGGGCATCTGCACAGCGCGGTCCATCTCGGCCACCAGCCGGTCGCTCGTCATGCCGGGACGCCATTCGCTCTCCGGCTTCAGGTTGACGATCGTCTCCGACATTTCGAGCGGTGCAGGATCCGTCGCGCTTGTCGCCCGCCCCGCCTTGCCGAACACCGAGTCGACCTCCGGGAAGCTCCGCAGGATGCGATCCTGCACCTGCAGGGCGCGCGCGGCTTCGGTCACCGACATGCCCGGCAGGCTCGATGGCATGAACAGCAGCGTGCCCTCGTTCAGCGTCGGCATGAACTCGACACCGAGGCGCAGGGCCGGCAGCGTGGTGGCGGCGAGCAACGTGGCCGCGACGACGACGGTCAGGCGCTTGTGCGCGAGCACCGTGGCGAGCAGCGGACGGTAGCAGGCGATCAGAAGCCGAACCAATGGGTTGGCACGCTCGGCCGGGATCCGGCCGCGGATGAACAGCACCATCAGGGCCGGCACGAGCGTGATCGACAGCACTGCCGCGCCTGCCATCGAGAACGTCTTGGTGAACGCGAGCGGCCGGAACATCCGGCCCTCCTGCGCCTCGAGCGTGAACACCGGCAGGAACGACACCGTGATGATCAGCAGGCTGTAGAAGAGCGCCGGCCCGACTTCGCGGCAGGCTGCGACGATGGCGGCGACGCGGGACTCGCCGGGCGGCATCCGTTCGACGTGGCGATGGGCGTTCTCGATCATCACGATGGCGGCATCGACCATCGCACCGATGGCAATCGCGATGCCGCCCAGGCTCATGAGGTTCGAATTGAGTCCCAGCAGGCGCATCGCGATGAACGCGATCAGCACCCCGACCGGCAGCATCAGGATCGCCACGAGCGCGCTCCGGGCGTGCAGCAGGAACGCCAGGCACACGAGCGCGACGATTAGGCTCTCCTCGAGCAGCGTCGAGCGCAGCGTGTCGATCGCGCGGTGGATCAGCTGCGAGCGATCGTAGACGGGGATGAGGGAGACGCCCTTGGGGAGCCCCGCCTCGATGCTGCGCACGGACGCCTTCAGCCTGCCGATCACGTCGAGGGCATTCTCACGGTCACGCGCGAGCACGACGCCGGCCACGACCTCGCCGTTGCCGTCGAGTTCGGCGATGCCGCGGCGTTCGTCCGGCACCAGTTCGACACGGGCGATGTCCGCGACCCGCACGGGCGTGCCGCCGACGCTGCGCAGCACGATGTTCTCGAGGTCCCCGAGCCCCCGAAGGTAGCCGCGGCCACGAATCATGTATTCGCGGCCCGCGAGTTCGACCGAGCGACCGCCGACGTCGTGGTTGCTCATGCGGATCGCGGAGGTGACCTCTCCGAGCGATATCCCGTAGGCCTGCAGGCGCCGCGGATCGACCGTCACCTGGTAGGTGCGCACGAACCCGCCGACACTCGCGACCTCGGCGACGCCCGGCGTCTTGGCCAGCTGGTAGCGCACGAACCAGTCCTGGATGGCACGCAGCTCCCCGAGCGAGCGGTCCCGGGACTGCAGCACGTACTCGTAGACCCAGCCGACCGAGGTCGCGTCCGGGCCGAGCGTCGGCGTGACGCCCGCGGGGAGGCGGCTGGCCGCGGAGTTGAGGTATTCGAGCACCCGGGAGCGGGCCCAGTACAGGTCCGTGCCGTCCTCGAAGATCACGTAGACGAACGACACGCCGAAGTTCGAGAAGCCACGCACGACCCGCGCGCGGGGCACGCTCAGCATCGCCGTCGTCAAAGGATAGGTGACCTGGTCCTCGACGACCTGCGGCCCCTGGCCCGCGTATTCGGTGTACACGATCACCTGCACGTCGGAGAGGTCCGGCAGCGCGTCGAGTGGCGTGCGCAGCAGCGCATAGCAGCCCGCCGCAACCACGACGACCGTCGCGAACAGGACCGCCGCGACGTGCCGCGCGGACCAGCCGATGATCCTCGCGATCACGGCCGCCGCTCCTGCTGGACGGCCATCGCGTCGACGACGGCCTTCAGGTTGCTCTCGGAGTCGATCAGGAAATTGCCATCGACGACGACCGGGTCGCCGTCGCGCAGGCCCTCGAGGATTTCCGTGTAGCCGCTGCCGCGGATCCCGGTGCGCACGGTCCTGGGTTCGAAGGAACCGCCCCCGCGGTCGACGAGGACGAGGCGGCGCGTGCCGCTGTCGATCACCGCGGCGTCCGGCACGGCGAGGGTCGGTGCCGTGTGCCCCGCGGCGATGTCGACGCTCGCGTACATCGCCGGCTTCAGCGCCCCGTCCGCGTTCGCCAGTTCGATGCGCACCTGCACGGTGCGCGTCTCGGGCTGCAGCACGGGCGAGACAAACGCGATCCGGCCACCGAAGCTCCGTCCGGGATACGCGCCCACGGCGGCGGTCGCCGCGATGCCCGGGCGCACCAGCGCGAGGTCCTGCTCGAAGACGTTCGCGACGAGCCACACGTGACCGAGGTCCGCGAGCTGGTAAAGCGCTTCCCCGGGCATGAACCGCATGCCGGTGCGGGCCGCTTTCTCGATGACGACGCCGTCGTGCTCGGCCCGCAGGACGAGCAGCGTCCGGCCGCCGGACGCCGTGACGAGATCACCATCGCCGACGCCCCAGTTTCGCAGGCGCGCACGGCTGCCGGCGACGAGCGACTCTGCCCTGGCGCGAGTGTCGACGTCGGCGGCGGCGACTGCATCTCGGTTCGACTCGGCGATGCGGATCTCGTCGTGGGCAGCGATGACATCTGGCGCATACACCGTGGCGAGCACGTCGCCGCGGTGCACGGTCGCACCGGTCGTCGCGACCTGCAGCTTCTCGATCCAACCCTCGAATCGCGGGCTCACTGCCCATTGCCGGCTTTCGTCGGCCTGCAGCGTGCCGCTCAGGTGCAGTGCGCGATCGAGCGACCGGAGTGCGGCGGGCGCGGTGCGCACCGAGAGCTTCTGAAGCCGATCCGCGGAGATCCGCACCTGACCTGCCGTCTGCGCTTCGTCCGCATAGACCGGGACGTAGTCCATGCCCATCGCATCCTTCTTGGGGATGGGCGAGGTGTCCGCGAGCCCCATGGGGTTGCGGTAGTAGAGCACCGTGCGCGCAGGAGCCGTCGCCCCGGAGGACGTGGTTGCGGCGCGTTCCGGGCCGTGGGGCCCGCAGCCGGCGAGCCCGGCACCGAGCAGCAGCAGGGTGGCGAGGTGGCGTGTGGTGGACTGGCAGGTCATGGCAGGGCTCCCGTCGCGGCGCCCGGTTGCGGCGCGACTCCGTTCAGGAATGCGATCTCGGCACTGGCGTGGTGCTGGGCGGCGAGTGCGGTCAGTTCCGCGAGGCTTGCGTCGTACTCGCGCATCGCCGCATCGAGCACGGTTCCGAAGTCGCCGCTGCCGGCCTCCCAGGCGACGCGGGCCGCCTCGGTCGCGGCGTGCGACTGCGGCAGGAGCGTCGAGCGGTAGAGCGCGAGCGTCTCGCGAGCCTCCGCGGCGCGTGCGACCTGCTGTTCGATCCCGGCACGGGTCTCGAGGCGCTGGCTTTCGCTCATCGCCGCCGCCCGTGCGCGCAGCGCCCGCGCCTCGGCGACCCGGGGTGCGAGTCGATCCTTGCGCCAGAGCGGCAGGTTGACCGCGAAGGTCATCGTGACCATGTCGTCGCGCGGCATGCCCTCGAGCGAACGCTCGCGATGTCCGTAGCCGAGCCGCAGCTCGATGTCCGGGAAGTAGTCGCGCTCGGCGAGCGCGAGTTCGAGTTCGCCGCGCGCCTCCATGGCTCGCAGCGCCGCGAGTTGCGGCCGCCCGGCGCCGTCGCCCGCGGGGGGCTCCTTCTCGGCGAACGACGTGGCCGTCACCGGCACGATCATGCCATCGGTCCCGGCACGGCCGACGAGACGGCGGATCTCGCTCTCGGCCACCTGGCGATCGGCATGCAGCCGCAGCAGGTCCTGCTGGACCTGCGCACTGCGTGCGCCGGCCCGCAGCACGTCCGACTCCGAGCCCCGGCCGACCGCATAGCGCGATGCGGAGATGGAGGCGAGCGCGCGCAGCGCATCCTGGGTCCGGCCGGTGAGCACGATCGCCCGGTCGGCCAGGGCCAGGTTCGCGTAGGCGATGCGCAGGTCGCGGACGACGCGATTGGTCGTCTCTTCCACCGCATGCCCGATCGCCTCGGCGTCCGTGCCGGCCACGGCCTCGCGCAGTCGACGCTTGCCCGGGAACGGCAGCTTCTGCGACAGCCCGAGCATCTGCATCGTCATGTCGTCGCGCCGCAGGCTGAGCGGCAGCGATGCATTGACGACGCCGAACTCCAGCATCGGGTCCTCGAGGGCCCGCGCCGGTGCGCGCCGCGCGAGTGCCGCCTCGTGCTCCAGCCGCGCGGCACGGATGTCCGGGTTGTGCTGCAGTGCCTCGGTGACCAGCGCCTCGAGCGGCGTCGGCACCGTGGCGGCGTGCGCGACGGATGCAGCCGCAATCGCCGTGACGAGGCAGGCGAGGGTCAGTCGCGGCGCGATGCGCCGGACCGTCCGGGGAATGGCGATGTCCATGGATCCTCCGCCGGGTCGTGTGACCTGCGGGAATGCGAATGGGACCGTACCGGCAATGCCGGCACGGAGACGTTCAGGTCGCAGACGACCTAGATCGGTGGACGGAAGAGTTCCTCGGTCCGCAGCAGCAGCGGCGGAGCACGCAGCCGGACCGGTGGCGCCACGTCGACGTACGCGACGCTGACGAGCGCCCCGAGGTACTGTATCGTCGGCGCCTGCGGGCAGTGGCAGCCGGCCGGCTGCTCGCAGCAGTTGCCCGTGGAGGACGATCCCTCTGTCGGGGCGGCCTGGCTGACATGGGATGCGCAATGCGCGGCGCTGGCTTGCGCGCTGGTGCGGTGGGACGCCGGAACGAGCGCGAACGCGCTCGCCAGCTGCGTCAACAGCAGCAGCGCCAGCACCAGCCGGATGACTCCATGGGTACGCATCACCTGAAGAGCATAGCCCTCCCGGCGCTTCGCTGCACCGCGGAGTGTGCCTAGCAGAACCCGTTTCGCATCAGTCGTTTGCGGGTTGTGACGGCTGTCTCAGCCAGGCCAGCAGCTGGCGTAGCGCCTGCGGGCCGAGGGGCGCGCCGTCGAGGGCGGCCAGGTGGTCAGCCGGCGACAGGCCGACCGTGGTGTCGTACAGGACAGCCCCGGAGGGTGCCGCCGGCGTCTGCAGCAGCCCGAGCAACGCCCGTTCCGCGGCGACCGCTGCGCAGAAGACCGCGCCCTGCAGCGGCTCCCCATGGCGGGAGGGGCCGGCCGGCGCGTGCAGGTGGCTCGCCGTCGCGGCGTGCAGCCTCGCCAGCATGGCGCGCACGCGCCTCGGCTGCTGCAGCGATGCCTGCACCGCGCGTTCGCCGACGCCCGCGGCGAGCGCGGCTGGATTGTCGGGCAGGTTCACGGCCACGACACGCGAGACGCGCGCGGAGCGCGTCCAGCGCAGCATCGAATTGAGCAGCGCACGGTCGCGTGGCGCGAGTGGCACGGCACACGGCTCGCTGCGGAATACGGCATTCCACAGCGCCTCGCCGGAGTCGACGAGCAGTGCGCGCGCGAGGACGGCGCTCGGACCCTGGGCGACGACGATCGCGGTGGAATGCGCGCGGCCGGTCGCGCCATCGAGGCGCCGGCAGAATCGCTCCAGGTCCGTGCGCAGCCGGCTCGCCGTCTGGAACAGCGGCGCGGTCATCGGGTATCGATACATCCACACGGTGTAGCGCCCGCGCAGCACCGCGTCGCCGGCGATCTGGTTCGCCACCTGCGCCATCATCAGCGGAGACAGTCCGGCGCCCTCGATCAGGATCACCGGCGCGCGTCCGGTCCCTGCGGGCGTCAGCGGGGTGAAGCCCGCGCAGCTGGCCCGAGCGGAGGCGGGCGCGTCCGGAGACGACTGCAGAGGCGTGCGGCGCTCGCGACCGAGCAGGCAGGCGACCGCGGCGGTCCAGTCCGCGGCGAGTGGCAGGTCCGCGCCGCGCACGCGTACCGTGTCGACGCGGTCCGGGTCGAACAGGCGTACCCGCACCGAGCGCACCCGCGCATCGAAACCCCGCTCGACGAGGACGACCGCTGTGCGGGCGAGTGCCGACAGCGCCACGATGGAGGCTGTGCGCCGCGGATCCTGGAGTTCCCTGTGCGCGACGACGACCGGGATGCCGACGCCGGGCCTCGTGTGTCGTTCGCGAAGGCCATGCAGCGGCTGCACGTCGGCAAGCGTGGCGTGCATCGCCTCGGCGAGGCCGCCGCCATCGGCGACGGGTTCCGCGGTCGTGTCGAGGATCCGCCCCGACGCGGACTCGACCAGCCATACCGTGTCGCGTGGGTCCTGGAGCCATTCCCGGACGCATTGCCGCGACGCGACCTGGTAGCGATGCAGGAGTTCGGCGAGCGTGCCGCGCGGGCGCTGCAGCTCGGCCGGCGTCACCGGGGCGGTGGCCTCTGCCAGGTGGTTGCGCAGCGCGTCCGACGCGGCGATCACCGCGCGCATCGTGCCGACGCCGATCGCGCCGGCAGGCGTCGCGAGCTTGACGGCGAGCGGCGCCAGCGGCGCGAGGCCGCGACGCGAGGCGGTGCCGGCAATGCTCTGCAGCGCGGGCCGCGGCCCGCGCACGTGGCGCGAGAAGTCGATCGTGTTCGACATGGCTGCCTAGTAGGTCTCTGCCGGTCCGTGGCATCCGACGCGTTCATCGCAGGCGCGGGCCCGTCCGAACGAGGCGATGCCGCGACCGGATTATGGTTGACCGCGAATGCGGAGAAACCCTACTTCTGCTGGATACAGCTGCACGCTGTGACGTACGTCACACTTTCGCCGACCTGCACTTGCGGCATCGGCGAGGCCGGGACTCAGGTCTCGGTGGCGCCTTCGCTGCGCGCGGCACCGCGGCGGCCCGTGCCGCGCCGGCCGGTCGATCCGGGCGCCGCGCCGGATGCCCGGTCCATGAGGCCCTGCAGCTGTGCCCGGGCCCCGGTGGAGATGGTGCCGAGAAGGGATTCGATCGTCGCGGTATCCGGCCGGGCGCCGGGCACGTGGCGCTCGAGCGCCTCGCGCATCGCCTTCACGTGCTCTGGCGTCGTCCCGCAGCATCCGCCGATGATGCGTGCGCCGGCGTCGAGCGCCATGCACGCATACGTCGACATCAGTTCCGGCGTGCCGTTGTAGCGGATCGCGCCATCGACGTACTGGGGAATGCCACAGTTGCCCTTGGCGACGAGCACCGCCGACGGATCCGACGCCGTCGCGAGGTTGACGATCGAGGCGAGCAGCTCCGAGGGCCCGACGCCACAGTTGCTGCCACAGGCGGCAAGCCCGTGCTGGCGATGGATGCCGGCGAGCTCTCCCGGGGTCAGCGACATCATCGTGCGCCCGTTGGTGTCGAAGCTGAGCGTCGTGACGATCGGCAGGCCGGCGCTGCGCGCGCCCTCGATCGCCGCGTCGATCTCCTCGCGCGAGGACATCGTCTCGATCCACAGCACGTCGACTCCGCCCTCGGCGAGTGCGACGGCCTGCTCGGCGAAGGCCTCGCGCGCTGCATCCGCCGACAGCGGGCCGATCGGCTCGAGGATCTCGCCGGTCGGCCCGATGCTGCCGGCCACGACCACGTCCCGGCCACTTTCGTCCGCCACGGCCCTCGCGATCCGAGCCGCGGCGACGTTGAGTTCGCGCACGCGGCCTTCGGCCGCATGCAGCTTCAAGCGGTAGCGCGTGCCGCCGAAGCTGTTGGTGAGGATGATGTCCGATCCGGCCTCGACGAACCCTCGGTGCAGGAGCGTGATTCGGTCGGGGTGCGCGACGTTCCACAGCTCCGGTGCCTCGCCCGAGACGAGCCCCATCCCGAACAGGTTGCTGCCGGTCGCGCCATCGGCGAGCAGCCAGGGGCGTGAGGAGAGCAGTCGTGCCAGGCGATCGGACATCATGACCTCGGTTGCGTGGACGGCGGGCGAGGGCGCGCTGCGCCGCGCCGGAACCCGGATCGTAACGCGAATGACCCTGCAGTTGCTGCACTGCGACTGCGGGTCGGCGCGCTCATCGGGGCGCCCGGTCCTGGACTATCAGGAAGCGCGCCAGCGCCTCGATCCGGTCGCGGAGTTCGGCGGCCGCCGTCGCCTCCCAGTGGTCGGCGCGGAGCATCGGACCGACGTAGTAGAGGTGGTGGTGCGCGTGGCCGTGGTGATCGAGCAGCGCGCCGTGGGTCGCCGTTCGGACCCCAAGGCCGAGCTCGTCGCCGACGGCATCGCCGCGCGCGACCAGTGCCTGCCACAGCGGCTCCGTCGAGCGGCGGATGTCGTAGTCGGGGCCCGTGCAATTGGCGACCTCGCCGGCCCGCAGCTCGCGCACCAGCGTCTGGCCGCGCGGCTGCCATCGTGCGACCAGTTCGTCGCCTTCCCGCGTCACCGAGACCAGCCGACCCGCGTGCAGCTTCAGCTGGCCTCGCGCGTGCAGCGCCACGACTCGGGCACGGACGGAGCCCGGCAGCCGATGGCGCAGGGAATCCCAGTGGCTGCGGACGTGCCGCAGGAATCGCCGCCGTTCGGCCGGCGGCAGGGCGCGCCACAGGCGGGGTGCGGCGCTGCGGATCGTCGCGATGGCCGTGCGCCAGTCCCCGCCGCGCACCTCGATCTCCCGCACCAGGCCCCGCGCCGACGCGACGAGTCGCCGCAGCGACGGCGTCGGCTCCAGCGGATGGGTCGCAAGGTGGGCGGGCGCGCGCTGGAAGTTCGTCTGGTCGGGTGGAATCAGGCCGTGGCGCGAGAGCACGTGGATCGGGCGTCCCGGCGAGCGCGCCACCGTGTCGCAGACGACGTCGGCCATCGTCAGCCCGCTGCCGATGACCAGCAGCGGACGCGCGGGATCGCTGCCCTCGATGCGAGTCCAGGGATCCGGACGCACGCCCGGGATGCCCATCATCCCCGGAGCCGGACATGGGTCTGCCGCGGGTGGGTTGCCGAGGGCCAGCACGACTTCGTCGGCCGCGAGTCTCGTGCCATCGGCGAAGAGCAGCTCCGGCCGCTTGGGCTCGCGGACATCCAGCACCGATCCGGTTCGGTGCTCGAACGACACGCCGGGCCGCGCCGCGCCGACGGCCGCCTCGAGCAGCTGTTCGAGGTAGTTGCCGTACATCTCCCGCGAAATGAAGTCCTCGCCGCGAGTCGTCGGCAGGAAGCGCTGCACGTAGTGCAGGAACTCGTCCGGGTCCGATCCCGTGGCCGACATGTGCGACGCGGGCACGTTCAGGATGTAGGGGAAGTCGCGACGGGCGTAGGCGGCGCCACGGGCGATGCTGCCGCTGCGTTCCACGAGCACGACGCGCGTCGGGCGCGCGGCGGCGCGAAGCAGGTTGATCGCCAGGAGCGTGCCCGAATAGCCGGCACCTACGATGGCGACGGTGCGTGCGTTGCTGATCGACATAGACGCGTGTGCTGCAGAGTTGCTCCGGGCGCCAATCCTACCCGACACATGGGGCTGCCGCGTGACGGCCCGGCCCCGGCCTCATTGTGGGACGGTTCGAGAGTCTCTAGAGTCGGGCGGATTCTGCGTGGATGTGTCTGGGGGATGCCGATGGCGAAGTGGGTCGTGGAGATCATCGGCTGGATCGGCGCACTGCTGATTCTCGGCTCGTACGGCCTCATGACGATGCGCCGGATCACCGCGGAGTCCGCGACCTACCAGTGGATGAACCTGTTCGGAGCCGTTGGCATGACCGCCAATGGCGTCTGGAACGGCGCATTTCCATCGGCCTTCCTCAATGTCGTCTGGCTCGGAATCGCCGGCTACGCGCTCGCGCGCTCGCGCCGGGCCCTCCAACGGAGCTCCCCATGATCGAAGTTCATCATCTGAATGCCTCGCGCTCCCGGCGAATCACCTGGCTCCTCGAGGAACTCGGCCTGCCGTACGAGGTCGTCCAGTACCAGCGAGATCCGGTCACGAACCTCGCGCCGCCGGAGCTCAAGGCGATCCATCCGCTCGGCAAGGCGCCGGTGTTGCGCGATGGCGAGCGGGTGATGATCGAGTCCGGCGCGATCGTCGACTATCTGCTGCGCCACTATGGAGCCGGGCGCTTCGCACCCCCGGTCGACTCGCCCGAGTACGACCGCTACGTACAGTTCCTGCAGTACGCCGAAGGCTCGGCGATGTTGCCGCTGCTGCTCAAGCTCTACGTCGGGCGCCTCGGAGAGGCGGGTGCACCGCTGCATCCGCGCATCCAGAGCGAAATTGAGAACCACATGGGCTGGCTCGACCGCGAGCTCGAAGGCCGCGACTGGTTCGTCGGCGACGGACCCACGGGTGCCGACATCCAGCTGTCGTTCGTCGCCCAGCTCGTCGTCCGCTTCGAGGGACGGGACCGATATCCGAACCTCACGCGCTACGTCGAGCGCATCGAGGCCCGGCCGGCGTACCAGCGGGCCGTCGCGCGCGCCGGCGCCTGAGGGCGCCGGCCACCTCTCAGCGAGCCGGCTCCGGGTCCTTGCGCAGCAGCTCGAGATTGGTCGAGAAGTTGCGCTGGAAGCCCTTCCACACCGTGATCGACCCGGTGCCCGGGCTGATCGTGTCGAAGCGGCCGGCATCCTCGGCCGGCCAGGCGCCTGCGTTGGAATCGGACACGGCCACGTCGAGGTAGGCGGCACGACTCTCGTCGTCGCGCACGTAGCGGTCCAGGAATGCCGTGATCATGTGCAGGTTGATGGCGATGATCCGGTCCTTGCGCCAGACCGGATCCTCGAACCAGCTGAAGTCCCACAGGTTCGATCGCATCGAGTCTGGCGCTGAGTTGAGCCCGATCGCGTGGCCGCCGCCGCGATACGTCAACAGGTAGCGGCGTACCGAGGTCGTCGCATCGAGGAACGCGCGTGCGCCGGTGGTGTAGTCGACGGTGTGGTCGTGGTCGCCGGCGATCAGCAGCAGCGGGGCATGGATACCCGCGAGGCCATCCCGGCCCCACGCGCTGAGGGCGCCGCCGCCGGCCGGTGCGAGCGCGACGATGGCGCGCAGGCCCTTGACGACGATCTCGTCCTGGCGCGCCCCGCCACGGGCGAACGGTGCCATCAGCCCGCCGGGCACGAGCTGCCGGACGGCCGGGCCGTCCGGATCGAGGATGCCGCCGCCTGCGGTCAGCACGCCGTAGCCGCCCATCGAGTAGCCGACGAGCGCGGTGCGCGACGGATCGACGAGTCCCTCAGCGCCGAGCGAGGCCTGCAGGCTCGAGGCGACGAACGCGATGTCGATCGGACGCCGCAGCAGCGGTCCGGCGAACTGCGTGCGATCGCCGATGGTCGGATCCTCATGGCGGATCGCGGCGACGACATAGCCTTTCGAGGCGAGGTTCTCCGTCAGCCAGCTCAACGCGACCGTCGCATTCGAATACCCGTGCGACACGACGACCAGCGGATGGCGGCCGGCGGCGGCGCGCGCGTCGCGGACCGCGATGCCCGGAATCGTGAATTTCGCGGGCGGCGCCGACCCTTCCGACGGCAGGTCGGCCGAGTACGTTTCCGGAGCGCCGCCGGCATCGCGTGCCGGATACCAGAGGTCCACGACCAACGTCCGGTCGCGCAGCGGCGCCTTGCCGGACTTCGCGTCGAAGGCGAGCGGATCGGGCTGGTCACGATTGACGAGCGTCAGCGTGCGCACGCCGACGGGTGCCGGGCCGAGCCGGGCGAGCTCCGGTGCGTCGATCGCCGTGCGGCTCGGAGGCTCCGCGGCGAGGGCCGTGGCCAGCACGAGGCAGCCAAACACGAGAGTTGGAAAGCGGTGCAGTCTCATCGAGGCGTCTCCGGACGTTGCGGGCGGGCGCGGTTCAGGCTTGGCGCGGCGTCGCCGAACGGCGCAGCGCCCAATAGGCACCGGCGAGCGCGGCAATGATGGCCGCGATGCCGATCAGGGACAGGCCGTCGAGGGTTTTCGGCTCGAGCAGGACGACCTTGCGGGTGATGGCCACGAGCCCGACGGACACGATGACCTCGACGTGGACGGACTTGTCGATCATGTAGGCCTTCACCGTCTCCAGCAGTTCGACGCCGATCAGCACCAGCAGGAACATGCTGAACAGGTCGACCAGCTGGGAGACGTCGAGTCGCAGGACGGGTGCGGTCATGACGTCCTGGATGATGGACCAGCCGAGATCGATCGTCGTCAGCGCGACGATGATCGCCATCATCACGAGCAGCGATGTATTGATCACGGTTTCGAACAGGTGCAGCAGCCGCATCGGACCCCCATGTCTGGCGATGGTCGGAGCGCCAGTTAGGCAGACAAATTCGCCGCCGTCCAGTGGAGGGCGGCAGCGTGGTGCGAGATGGGCGGGTGCCGGGCGGTACGGTGGCCGGGGTCGCGGAGACTCGCACCGCCGCGCCCGATCAAGCACACTATCGGCCCGGCGCCAGCCCGCCCCGTCCGGCCCCTACACCGATGTCCAGGATTGCCACCAGACCGCTGTTCGCGCTCGTCGCAGCGCTCGCCACGATAGCCGCTCCGGCCGACGCCGGACCGCACCGGCCGTGGACGTTCGCCGTCTCCGGTGATTCGCGCAACTGCGGGAATCTAGTGATGCCCGCGATCGCCAGCGCCGTGCATGGGGAAGGGGCTGATTTCTACTGGCATCTCGGCGACCTGCGCCGGATCCGGGGCATCGACGAGGACTACGTCCGCGAGCGCCGCTTCACGGAGGCCCGCCCGAGCTTCGACGACTACATCCGCGACGCCTGGCCGGACTTCAAGGCGCACCAGGTGAAGGCCTTCGGCGACACGCCCTTCTTCGTCGGCATCGGCAATCACGAGACCATCCAGCCGAAGACGCGCGGCGAGTTCGAGCGCGAGTTCGAGGCGATGCTCGACCGCCCCGAACTGAAGGCGCAGCGAGTACGCGACGAGAAGCGCCTGCCGCCCGGGATGGTCGGGACGGCACGGACGTACTATCACTGGATCGTCGACGGCATCGACTTCATCAACCTCGACAACGCGGTCGGGGATCGCTTCGACGATGCGCAGCTCGCCTGGTTCGACGCGGTCGTCGCGGCAGCCATCTCCGACCGCACCGTCCGCACCGTCGTCGTCGGCATGCACGAGGCGCTGCCGCACAGCCTCGCCGACCACCACAGCATGTGTTCGTCGAACGATGGCATCCTCAGCGGCGAGAAGGTCTACCGCAAGCTCGTCGAGGCGCACAAGCGCGGCAAGCACGTGTACGTGCTCGCGAGCCATTCGCACTATTACCTCGAGAACCTCTACGCGACGAAGTACTGGCAGGATCCCCGCCACGGCGGGGTGGTGCTGCCCGGCTGGATCGTAGGCACGGCCGGCGCGGTCCGCTACCCGCTTCCCGCGGAGGTTGCGCCAGGTCCCGGCGCGCGCTCGCATGTGTACGGCTACCTGAGCGGCCGTGTCGGTGCGGACGGCGACATTGCGTTCACCTACCACGAACTGACGAGGGCAGACATCGACGCGGCGCTGCCCCCCGACTACGGTCCGGGCGATGCGGCCTTCTGCTTCGAGGAGAATCCGCGGCTGGAGGAGATCGGTCGTTCGCCCGCGGCGCCCTCGTGCCTCGCGGGCGAGCAGGAACACTGAACCGGGCGCGGTTGTCGCGCAACCCACTGAATCTACGGCACCAAGTCAGGCGAGGAACAGACATGATCGGATACGTGACGCTCGGGACCAACGACATCGACCGCGCCGGCGGCTTCTACGACGACGTGCTGGCGGCACTCGGCGCCAAGCGCAATGCCGACTGGCAGACCGACCGCTTCGTCGCCTGGGATACGGTCCCGGGCTCGCCACTGCTGCTGGTCATCAAGCCGCACGACGGCAAGCCCGCCACCGCCGGTAACGGCACGATGATCTCGCTGCTCGCACGCTCGCGCGCCGAGGTCGAGGCGGTGCACGCCCGCGCCCTCGCGCGGGGTGGCAAGGACGAAGGCGCCGTCGGCCTGCGCGGCGACAGCTTCTATGCCGGGTATTTTCGCGATCTCGACGGCAACAAGCTCGCGATCTACCACATTGGCTGATCGCGCGTCACCGTGGGTGCAGGGAACCCTGCGCCCTTGGCGGCGTCGAAAGGAACACAGTGCCCGCCGCGCAGCGGCGGGATAGGTAAGGATGCCCAGGAGGCAATAATGACGAAGCAACTGGTGGCGCTCGCCGCCGCGATCCTGATGACGACCCCGACGATGGCCGCTCCCGTGACCTACGTGCTCGACCCGACGCACACCTACCCGAGCTTCGAGGCCGATCACATGGGCGGGCTATCGGTGTGGCGTGGCAAGTTCCGCAAGTCGACCGGCAAGGTCGTGTACGACAAAGAGGCGCAGGCCGGCACCGTGTCCGTGACCGTCGAGATCGGCTCGATCGACTACGGTTTCGACAAGATGGATGAGCACGCCCGCTCGGCGGATATCTTCGACGCCTCGAAGTTCCCGACGGCCACGTTCGAGGGCAAGCTCGCCAAATTCGACAAGTCGGGCGCGCCGACCGAGGTCGACGGGACGCTGACGCTGCACGGCGTCACCAAGCCCGTCACGCTGAAGGTGAACTCCTTCCTCTGCAAGATCAACCCGATGAGCAAGAAGGAAGTCTGCGGCGCGGATGCATCCGCCGAGATCAACCGCGCGGACTTCGGCGTCAGCTACGGCGAGGCCTATGGGTTCAAGCAGGCGGTGAAGCTCCTGATCCAGGTCGAGGGCGTTCGCGCCGACTGATGTAGCAGCGGGGCCCGCATGGCGGGCCCCGCTTCCTCCCCGGCCCGGTCAAGGCGGGTAGAGGCCGTGGACGCGACCGAACAGGCGCGCCAACCCGTACAGCGCATCGATGGACGGCGTCGCGACGCCGACGCGCTGGCCAATCTCCCGGACCACCCCGACCAGGGCGTCGAGCTCGAGCGGGCGCCCTGCATCCACATCCTGCAGCATCGACGTGCGGAATGCGCCGAGCCGACGCGAGATTGCGTGGCGATCGTCTGGTGTCTGCTCGATCACGCATCCGATCCGCTCGCCGATGGAAGCGGCCTCGCGCATCGCGCCGCTGTTGAACGCGCGGACCAGGTCGTCGTCGAGCACGCGATCCATCGTGGCGCCGGTGAGCGCCGAGACCGGATTCGCGGTCATGTTGCCCCACAGCTTGTACCAGACGTCATGGCGGATCCGCTCCGAGCACGTGACGCTGAAGCCGGCGTGCGTGAGCAGCTCCGCGACCACGCGAACTCGATCGCTGTCGCCGCCGGCCGGCTCGCCGATGATCAGGCCGCGCCCCATGGTGTGCGCGACGAACGCAGGCGCCGTGGTCGAGGTGCTTGCATGCACGACGCAGCCGATCACCTGCTGAACCGGCAGTGCCTGGGTGACGGCGCCGCCCGGATCCACCATCTCGAGCGGTGCGGCTGCGAGCTGCGGCGTCACGGCACCGAACCACCACGGCACTCCGTTCATCGCCGGCAGCACCAGCGTCGCCGGCCCGACCAGCGGCGCGAGGCTCGGCGCAAGCGCCGGGAGTGACTGGCCCTTCACCGCGATCACGACGAGATCCTGGACGCCAAGGGATGCCGGATCGGAGGCAGCGTGCGCCGGCACCTGCAGCAGCGCGTCGTCCTGGAACAGGCGCCAGCCATGCGTCTGCAGCGCATCGAGCGTGGCACCGCGTGCGAGCGCCGACACGGAGGCACGACCGGCCGCCGCGAGGCGCGTGCCGAGGAAGCCGCCGATCGCGCCGGCACCGACGATGCAGACTCTCAAGGGTCGCTCCTGTCGCTCGTGACGGTAGGCTGCGGATGATAATCCGCACGGCCGTCGGCGGCCGCCTGGGATTGCACGGGATGGCGGCTCCGGAACAGCTGCATGCGTTCGGCGCCGAGGACGCAGCAGAGCGTGACCAATCCGCAGCAGAGCGCGCCGGCGGGCAGGAACAGCACCGACCCGGACCACTGGTGGCCGATCAGCGAGGCGAGGGCTGCTCCCCCAACCGTCGAAATGACGCCCTGCAGCGAGGCTGCGCTGCCGGCCATGGATCCCATCGGCTGCATCGCGATCGCGCCGAAATTCGACGTCGCGAGGCCGAAGCAGGCCAGTGCGAGCGCCTGCAGCACCGTGAACGTGGGCAGTGTCTCGTGCCCGGACCATGCGATGGCGGTATGCACGGCGGCCACGACGATGAAGCCCAGCAGTGCGGCGTGCGATATCAGGTGCATGCCAAGCCGCTCGACGAGCCGGGAGTTGGCGAACGATGCCACCGCCATCGTCCCCGCGCACGTGGCGAACGTCACCGCCATCAGCTGCGGCGCGTGGAATGCACCGACGAAGATCTGTGGCAGCGTGCTCACGAACGCGAGCAGCGAGCCGAACATCGCGGTCATTGCCAGGGTGTAGAGGATCGAGGTCGGCTCCCCGAGCACGAACAGCAGCGCCTCGCCGAGATGGCCCGCGCTCAGTGGGCGGCGTCGTTCCGGCGGCAGGGTTTCCGGCAGGCGCAGCGCGATCCAGCAGGCCACGGCGCTCGAGTACAGCGCCAGGAACACGAAGATGCCGCGCCAGCTCGCGATCGAGAGCAGCAGCTGTCCGACGCTCGGCGCGAGTATCGGCACCAGCAGGAAGACGATGAAGATCGTCGACATCACCCGCGCCATCGTCGGGCCGGAGTAGCGATCCCGCACGATGGACCGGGACACGACGCTGCCCGCCGACACGACGATGCCCTGCGCCACCCTCGCCACCAGCAGCAATCTCAGGTTCCCGGCGAGTCCGGCGACGAGCGTCATCATCACGTACACGGCGAGCCCCCCGAGCAGCACCGGGCGGCGACCGAAGCGATCGGCAAGTGGTCCGTATGCGAGCTGGCCCGCGCCAGTGCCCATGACGAACAGCGTGATCACCCACTGCAGGCGATTCTCGTCGGAGACGCCGAAGTCGTGGCCGATCAGCGGCAGCGCCGGGAGCATCGTGTCGATCGCCATCGCGTGCAGCGACATCGCCGCCGCCATCATGGCGACGAACTCGGTGAAGCCAGGGGCCTTCACGGGCTTGCGGGTGGGGAAGGGGGTTGGCATCGAGGTCCGTCGCGGCGCTGCAGCATAGCCGATTGCGCGTGGTCGCCGGTCGCGGCCTGCTGGGCTATGCTGGCATCCCCGACCTGGCGGTGCAGGCCATGACCCGACGTCCGGCTGATTCCCCGCCCGACGCGTCCCCCGCGTCGCCACCGTGCATGGCGAGTGACGTGGACGCGAGCGGACGACCCCTGCCCGACGAGGTCCAGCAACGCGATGTCGCGCGCTGGCGCAAGGCTGAGCGCGAGCGCCTGATCTCCCTGCGCATGTCCCTGCCGCAGGACGCACGTGCGGCCGTGACCGAGGCCATCGCGCGGCAGCTCGAGGCGTTGATCGCGCCGCTTCCAAATCCGGTGGTCTCGGCCTACTGGCCGATCCGTGGCGAGCCGGACCTGCGCGCATGGATGGGCAGGATGCACCATGCGGGGGTCCGGTTCGCGCTGCCGGTCGTCGTGGCCCCGGCGACGCCGCTGGAGTTCCGGTGCTGGGCCCCCGATTGCCGGATGGAACACGGCGTCTGGCGGATCCCGCAGCCTGCCGAGCGTCGTCTGGTGACACCGACGCTCGCCATCGCGCCGCTTGTCGGCTACGACCCGGGCTGCTACCGCCTCGGCTACGGCGGTGGATTCTTCGACCGCACGCTCGCGTCCCTTTCGTCGCGCGCGATCGCGGTGGGCATCGGATATCCGGAACTGGCCCTGCCGACGATCTTCCCGCAGGCGTTCGACGTCCCGATGGACTGGATCCTCGTCGGACGCCACCCGCCCGTCGCGCGACGGATGGCACAGCCCCGCGCCTGAGTCCTAGACGCAGGGCATCCCGCTGCTGGCAGCGAACGCGGGGTCACGGGACCGGAACGCGACATCGGCACGCTTGCGATCCGCACGAGGGCGGTTGGCACCTTCAGGCCCGCCGTCGGCGCAGTCCCATCCGCCCACGTGTCGCGGCCGGGTCCCGCCTACACGACCAGCCGGTCGCGCGGCGTCGCACGGGCCGCATTGCCGAGCTCACGTGCCGCCTTGTGGCCCGAGTACACCGCGTGTGCGATCAGCGCCGGCTGTGCGCAGTCGCCGATCGCCTGGATGTGCATCGCATCGTCGGCAGGATCCTCGCCGACGAGTGTGCGGTAGAGGGACTCGTCGGGCTCGCGCGAGGTGACCAGCACGAGTGCATCGCAGCCGAGGTGCGACGACGCCCCGGAGTATGCGCACGCCAGATCGAGTCGTGTCCCGTCGAACGCGGCGACCAGCGAATTGACGACGACCCGTACGCCATTCGCGAGCAACTGCGACTGCGTCGCCTCCTGCTCCCCGGTGTACAGGCTCCACGCCGCGACGCGTCCCTCGCTCGTCACATACGTCACGGTTCGCCCCGTACGTGCCAGCTGCAGCGCCAGCACCGCGCCCATGTAGTAGTTGTCGTCGTCGTAGACCACGACGGCGCCTTCCGGGATCGTCCCGCGCATCAGGTCGTCCGGCGTATACACGGCGGCATCGGCGAGCTCCGCGATCCCGCCGGCGTGGCTGCGGCCGCGCCCGTCGCGCCGCCAGTGCGCCCCGGTCGCGATCAGCACATGATCCGCACCGAAGTCGCGCACGTCCTGCGCCGACAGCGACTGACCCAGGTACAGCGAGACACCCGGCAGGCGCTTGATCTGTCCCACGCGATAGTCCCGTACGCGCGCCCACTCGGCGAGCCCAGGCAGCCGGCTTTCGCGCGACACGCGTCCGCCGGGCTCCTGCTCGGCATCGACGAGCGCGACGTCGTAGCCCCGCCGCCCCAGCGTGAGTGCGGCCTCGAGGCCCGCAGGGCCTGCGCCGACGACGAGGACGCTTCCGCCCGGCCCCGCGGGCACGGATTCCGGGTGCCACCCGCTGCGCCATTCCTCGCCCATCGTCGGGTTCTGCGTGCAGCGCAGCGCCGCGCCCCGGTAGTTGTGGGCGTAGCAGATGTTGCAGCCGATGCACTCGCGGATATCCTCGAGGCGGCCTTCGCGGATCTTGGTGGGCAGGAACGGGTCGGCGATCGAGGGGCGGGCTGCGCCGACGAAGTCGAGCCGGCCGCTGCGCAGCTGCCGCACCATCGTGTCCGGTGACGTGAAGCGCCCTACGCTGACGACCGGGCGGCCCGTGAGGCGCTTCGCGTCGGCGACCTTGGCCTCGAGCGAGGCTTCCTGCACGAAGCGGGAGGTTGCCATCTCCTCGCCGTAATAGTCCCCGACGACGATGTCCCACACGTCCGCAAGGGGACCGAGCCGCTCCATCGCCTCGCGTGATTCGTCCACGCTGAAATGCTCCTCCCCAAGGCCATCCGCCGAGAAGCGGACCGCCACCGCACAGCGATCGCCGACGGCATCGCGCGTCTCCTCGAGCAACTCGCGCGCGAGGCGCAGCCGGTTGTCGAGCGACCCGCCGTATTCGTCGGACCGGTCATTGAGGGTTCGCGACATGAATTCGGTGAGCAGGTAGCCGTGCGTCGGGTAGACGTACACGATGTCGAAGCCCGCATCGCGGGCGCGCAGCGCCGCGTCGCGGTGCCAGCGACGGAACGCGCGGATGTCGCGGCGGTCCATGCGTCGTGACTGGATCGGCTCGGTGCGGCCCGGCATCGAGCGGACGCCGATGGGCGACTCCCGCGAGGCAAGGTTCGCGACGTAACTGCCGCCATGCCACAGTTCCACGCCGGCGAGTGCGCCGCCGACATGTACGGCATCGGCCATCAGCGCGAGGTTGCGCCGATCGCCGTCATCCCAGATCGCCGCGAAGGGATGCGGCTGGTCGTCTGAGGTCGGATGGATGGAACAGTATTCGGTACAGACCACACCCCATCCGCCCTGTGCCTTCATGCCTCGCATCGCAGCAAGCGTCTGTGGGAGCGCGTGGCCCATGCCCGTGCAATGCGGCACCTGGTAGAAGCGGTTCGGAGCGGTTACCGGACCCAGCTTCAGCGGTTCGAACAGGATCGAATAGCGCGAATCCATCGTCATGCGTCGTCCTTCCGGTCGAGTGTCTTCCGTGCCGACTGAGCGGGTACAATCCCATTGTAAATGAACGAAGCGATCGCCGGTCCATCGGCGCTGGGAGCCCTCATGTCGCGCAAGGAATCGCCCACCCGTCGCCCGCGCCGCGCCGCCGCGGAGCCCGCATCGACCTACATGGGGCCGCACGATGCGACGCTCAGGCCCTACGATCCGCTTGCCGACGGCACCGCGGACCTGCTGATCGACGCGGCGCTCGAGCTGCTCGCGGAATCCGGCGTCGCGTTCGAGGTCGGCTCCGAGGCGCTCTCGATCCTGCGGGCCGGTGGCTGCGCGGCGACCGAGGATGGCGTCGTGCGCATGGATCGTGACCTCGTCCGCAGCGTGCTCGCCTCGACCGCGAAGTCAGTGAAGCTTTGGGACCGAACCGGAACGCGCCACATCCAGATCGACTGCCACCACACCTGGTTCATCCCGGGCATGACGTGCATCCGGGTCTACGATCTCGAAACCGGGGAGCCGCGCGACAGCAACTCCACGGACCTCGCGACCATCACGCGGCTCGCCGACGCGCTCCCGAACATCGACGCGATGTGCGTCGCGTGCAAGGACGTCGAGCACTCCGACATCCATGGCGAGATCGGCGAGTTCGCGATCATGTGCGCCAACACCACCAAGCCACTCGAGTTCCTTTGCGAGCACCCGGCTTCTCTTCGCGTCGTGATCGAGATCGCGTCGGCGATCCGGGGCGGTGCAGACGCACTGCGCGAGAAGCCCTATTTCCTGCAGATCGTCACGCCGCTGCCGCTCAACTACCACGCCGCGCACTCGGACCAGATCATCGATGCCGCGCGCGCCGGCGTGCCGATCAGCGTGGGCACGCTGCCGATCGGTGGCGCCTCGACGCCGATCACGACAGCCGGGTGCATGGTGAACAGCCTGGCGACCGATTTCGCCGCCATGGTGCTCGCGCAGTTGGTGACGCCCGGCGCGTTCTGCGTCGGCAGCTCGGACGTGTGCTTCATGGAGCCCTCGACGGGCGGCATCGGCAATTTCGCGCAGACCTCGCTCGCGGACATGGTCATGTGCCAGGTCCGGCGCCGACTGGGACTGCCGTCGTTCACCGGCGCCGTCGGCTACTCCAATGCCCGGCGCTTCAACCAGGACGCGGTCGCCGAGATCACCACGAGCCTGATGCAGGCGTTCTACAGCCGACCGGCGACGCTCGACTACCTCGGATCGCTCGACCAGGGGCTGACGTTCTCGATGCATGCGCTGATGCTGTGCGACGACGTCGCCGGGCTCCTGCGCACGCTGTGGGAGGGCGTGCGGATAGACGCGGACACCCTCGCGCTCGAGCTCGCGAAGGAAGTCGGGCCGCGCGGCAACTACCTCGCCCACCGGCATACGGTGAGCCACTGTCGTGAACAGCTGTGGGCGAGCCGCTACCTCGGGCCGAACCTGCCGCTCAGCGGCGACGGCCGACCCGACGTCGACCTGGTCGGCCGGATCGACGCGGAGCTGCGCGAGCTCCTTGGCCGGCACCAGGTGCCGGCGCTGGATGCTGGGGTGGCCGCCGAGATCGACGCGATCCGGGCGAGGTTCGCCGCGACCTGGACCGGTTGAGGGTCCTGCTCAGCCGCCTTCGAAGCCAGCGAGCACGTTGACGACGTTCACGCCGATGTCCGCGACCGCGTAGCCGCCTTCGAGCACGAAGAGCGTGGGCGTGCCGAGCGAGGCGATTGCGCGCCCGTAGCTGCGAAAGTCATCCGAGCGCAGCTTGAAGAAGCTGATCGGGTCGCCCTCGTACGTGTCGACGCCGAGCGAGACCACGAGCGCATCGGGGCGGAAGCGGCTGATGCGGTCGTTTCCCGTCGCGAGTGCCGCCGACCACGCCTCGAACGTTGCTCCACGAGGCAGCGGCAGGTTCAGGTTGCAGCCCTGGCCAGCACCGGCGCCCGTCTCGTCCGCATGGCCCGAGAAGTAGGGGAATGCCTCGAGGGGATCGCCGTGCAGCGACACGAACAGCACGTCGTCGCGCTCGTAGAAGATGTCCTGCGTGCCGTTGCCGTGATGGAAGTCGACATCCAGGATCGCGACGCGCCCGGCGCCCCGGTCGCGCAGCGACTGGGCCGCGATCGCGGCGTTGTTGAGGAAGCAGTAGCCACCGTACAGGTCGCTCGCCGCATGGTGGCCCGGCGGTCGGCACAGCGCGAATGCGCCACGATCGCCCCCGACGATGCGCGTCGCCGCGGTCAGCGCCACGTCCGCCGCGGCGCGGGCCGCCTCCCAGGTTCCCGAACCGATCGAGGTCTCGCCGGCCATCGCGTAGTAGCCGAGCTGGCCCACGATCGACGTCGGCCGTCGCTGCGTCATGCGCCGTGCCGGCCAGCAGTCCGGGATCGCCTCGCCCTTGCTGCCCGTGGCCTCCCAGTCGCGCCAGGCGCGACCGAGGAACTCCACGAACAACGGATCATGCACGCGGAGCACCGGATCGAGACCATGCTGGACCGGCGGCACGACGTCGCCAAGGTGCGTTGCACGCACCCGATCGAGCACGTAGCCGGCCCGCTCGGGGCACTCGTGCGGCGGGACCAGCAGCCCGCCGTGCAGTTCGGTGCGCACGTTGCGCAGCTTGTGGTCGTCGGAATAGACGGTGATCACGATCGTGACTCCGGTGGCTAGCGGTATGCCGCGCTGACGATCAGGTAGGCGGTGCGGCCCGGCGAGGGTTCGAAGAACCGGCTGTTGGTCTCGTTGACGATCACGGTGCCGACGTAGCGACGGTCGAACACGTTGTCGAGCCGCAGCGTCTCGGTCAGCTTCCAGCGGGATCCCTGCTGCACGAGGGTCGCGCGCAGGTTGCTGCTCCAGTAGCCCGCGGCGGTGGCGAGGTTGCGGTCGTCCGCGTAGATGCCGCTACGCCCGACGGTCTCGGCGGTCAGCGAGGCATGCTCGTCCGACGACTTCCAGGTCAGCGAGGCGTAGAGCGCGTTGCGCGGCACGGCCGGCAGCCTACTGCCGGCGGCCACCGTCACCGGGGTGCAGGGCGTCACGGCGCAGGCGACGTAGGGCGCGAGGGTCTTGGCGTCCAGGTACGTGTACGCGAGGGCGCCGGCGAGGCCATGGCCGAGCGTCCTGCCGATGCCGAGCTCCACGCCCCGCCGGTTGGTGGGACCGATGTTCTCCAGCACCGACCGGCCACCGGAGTTCGCCTTCACCGCGAGCTCGTTCTCGGTGCGGATGTAGAAGGCGGCGAGCGTGGCGCGCGTCGCGCCGCGCACGAGCTTCGCACCGAGCTCGTAGTTGTCGCTGCGCGCCGGGACGAGGGCCGTGTTGAGGCCCGGCAGGCTGCCGTTGGTGGAGCGGTACGCGAGGTCGTTGAGCGTCGGCGTCTCGAAGCCCCGGCCATAGGAGGCATAGACCGACAGCTCCGGCGTCGCCCGCAGCGTGATCCCGGCCACGGGGTTGGTCGCGGCGTAGTCGATGGAGGTCGGCGGCGTCGCCAGCAGGTGGTTGTGCGAGACGATGTGGACATCCGAGTGGCGCAGCCCGGCGACGATCCGCCAGCGCTCGGCCGGCAGCCACTCCGCCTGCAGGTACTCGTCCAGGCTGCGGACCCGGTTGCCCTCGTCGCCGCGCAGCGCGCCTTCGACGCCGAGGTCGGTGCCGTCGAAGTTGAAGTACCCGCGCCGCGCCTCCTCGAGGACGTCGTAGCTGACCCCGGCCGTGACCTCGAGGGGGGTCCCGCCCGGCGTCCGGCTGTCGGCGAGCCTGAGCTCGCCGCCCCGGTAGTCGCGCCCGAGGTCGATCACGCCGCCCGGGTGGGTTGGGCTGGCCAGCTCCACGCTCTGCAGGATCGCCTGGAACTGCGTCGTGTGGCGATGCCCGGCGTAGGCCAGCGCCGTGATGCGGTCCGCGTCCGTCAGCTGGCTCTCGAGCGTGGCGCCGGCCTGCTCCTGGGCGAGGCTCTTGCGCGTGTTGTAGGTGAGCGCGTTGGCGCCGGCCTGGGTCGGGTTGGCGGCGAGCTGCGCGGCCGTGAGGCCGAGCGGGTCGTCGACCGGCGGCGTGCCCACCGCGTTCGCGACGAACGTCAGGCGTGTCCGCGCACCGAGGTCGAGCTTGAGCTTCGCGTTCGCCGAGTTGCGCTCGGCGTGGCTGTGGTCGCGATAGCCGTCGGTGCTGAAGTGGGCGGCGTCGAGGATGTAGTGGGCGCCACCGGACTCGCCACCGCCGCGCAGGGCGTAGCGCTGCGTCGAGAAGCTGCCGGCCTCGGCCGTGCCCTCCACGAGGCCACCGGCCGGGGCATCGGCGGTGTAGATCGCGATCACGCCGCCCGAGGCGTTGCCGTAGAGCGCCGAGAACGGGCCGCGCAGCACCTCGATGTGGTCGGCGCCGGTCAGGTCGAAATGAGAATACTGGCCCTGGCCGTCCGGCATCGTCGCCGGGATGCCGTCGGCATAGAGGCGGAGGCCGCGCGCGCCGAAGCTCGCGCGTGCACCGAAGCCGCGGATCGACAGCTGCAGGTCCTGGGCGAAGTTCTGGCGGTTCTGCACCGAGATCCCGGGCACGGGACCCAGGCTCTCGGACAGGTTGACGCCGAGCCCCTCGCGCAGCGCCGACCCCTCGACCCGATCCACCGAGGCCGGCACCTCGAGCGAGGTCGCGGCATGGCGCGTCGCGAGCACCACGACCTCATCGAACGCGGCCGCGGGACCCGCGATCGCGGGTTGTGCGAGCACGAAGAGGAGTACGGGACCGTACAGCGTTGTCATCGTGGATCCGGCGCGGGCGTGGCCCGGCAGGTTACCACGGGACGCACCCCGGGGCGCCGCGTGCGGCGGCGCTGTCCAGGATCGATGTGACGGATCGCGAGAGGCGGCGCGGACTAGTGGGCGGAGGTCCCGAGTTCGTCGACCTGCTCGTTGCGTTCGAGGCAGTACTCGAGCGTGTCGTTCAGTCGCTGCAGCAGCGCGCTCAGCGGCTCATCGTGCCGGCGCGTCAGCGCCACCCAGAACTTCTGGGAGTCCGAGGCGACCGCGGCGCAGTCGATGCTCTCGATGCGGCCCACGTCGATCGTGCCGCCGGATGTGATGAATCGGTTGAGCACCGGAAACTGGGTGTCTTGATACATGGTCGCAGGCTCGCTGTCGTTCGAGGCCGGCCGATCGTCCAGAATTTGGCGCAGATCGACCCGTGCAACCGTTCTACGGAAGATGGCCATCCGCCGCAATGGGGTACGCAGTGCAGGGGTTGGGGGTTTCCATCAGGGAAATTACGGCAGAACCGTCATGTCCCGGGGTGGCCGGAACGGCCCGGGATCCACCCCGCCGCGGTACGCCGCGGCGGGGTGTGGGGGCTCAGGCGGCGATCTTCGCGCACTCCTGGGCACAGGCAGCGCAGGCGTCCGCGCAGGCCTTGCACGGCGGATGCTCGACATGCTTTCGGCACTCGTCCTCGCAACCCTTGCACACGTCGCCGGCCACCGCGGCGTAGTGCGCGAGATGCGGCGAATTCTGGGCCGCAAGCACCGCGAGGGCGTGGCAGACGGCCTCGAGGCCGGTCACCGAGCGGGCGCAGGCGGCCAGCGCCTGGTTGCCCTTGGCGAGCAGGTCGAAGCAGTGCGCCTGGCAGAGCTCTGCCATGTGCACGCAGTGGATCGCCGAGTCCCCGAGCGGCGAGCTGCCCGCATGGTGGTGGTGCTCGGCGTCGTGGCCCCCGGTCTGCTCCGCGGCGGCCGCGGCGGCGGCGCCTGCGAGCGCGAGTCCCGTGGCAGCCTTCAGCAATTCGCGACGTTCCATGTTCATCCCTCGTGATGGTTATCTGACTCAATCACACGTCTGCAGCTTCGAATTATGTCACGACCTCCGAGGCCGCTTGGAAGGAGGGGATCCCGAAGCCGACCGCGACGGCGAGGAACGCCCGCGTGGCCGGCGATGCGCTGGCCACGCGGTGTGCGATCGCGAGTTCCGCGACGCCCTCGTAGCCGTGGATCGGCTGGAATACGACGTTTTCGAGCGCAATGCTGGTCACGGAGCGCGGTACCGGCACGACGCCGTAGCCCGCGGCCGCCATCGCGATCGCGGTGACGAAGTCGCGCACGCGGTAGGTCTGCTTCGGTTCGAAGCCGCCGCGCGCGGCCAGCGCCGCGAGGTGTTCGGCGAAGCCCGCGCTCTCGTCGAACTGCGGGATCACGAAAGGCTCGTTGGCGAGCGCCGCGAGGTCGATGCGCGTCCGAGCGAGCGGGTGGTCTGCCGCCAGGGCGAGCAGCATCGATTCGCGATGCACGACGGTCGCCTCGATCCCGTCGGGATAGCTGCTGCGAGGTCGGACCACGGCGACGTCAAGCAGGCCGTCGGCGAGCGCCGCCAGCTGGCGCGGGGTTTCCATCGGGTTCAGCTGCACCTGGACGTCGGGTCGGGCCAGCCGGAAGCGGCCGAGTGCCTCCGGCAGCACGCCGCTCAGCACCGCCGAGGTGACGTAGCCGATCTCGAGGCGGCCGACCTCGCCGCGCCCGGCACGTCGCGCTGCGGCTTCCGCGCGCTCCAGCTGCTGGAGGGCGACGCGGGCCTCGCCGAGCAGCGCTTGGCCGGCCTCGGTGAGCGTCACGGCGGCGCGGCGGCCGCGGTTCAGGAGCCGAAGACCGAGGTCGGCCTCGAGGTCCTGGAGCTGCCGGCTCAGCGCCGACTGGGCGATCTCGAGCCGATCGGCGGCGCGCCCGAAATGCAGCTCCTCGGCGAGCGCGACGAAGGTGCGGAGCTGGCGCGTGTCGAGCATCGGATATTGATCCTGCAGGAGCATCAAAAATAACATTTAAGTCATTGAAAGTCATTAAAAGGGTCTGGCCTAATCCGCCACACGCCGCGCACGCCGAGTGCTGCCCCTACTTGCCCGAGGACCGACGCCATGGCCGACCCGAAGAGCGCCCCGACCTTCAATTGGAGCGACCCGTTCCTGTTCGACGAACAGCTCGGCGATGAAGAACGCCTGATCCGCGACAGTGCACGCGAGTTCGCGCAGACCGAACTAATGCCGAAGGTGACGCGCGCCTACCTCGACGAGAAGACCGATCCGGAGGTGTTCCGCCAGTACGGCTCGCTCGGCCTGCTCGGCGTCACGCTGCCGGCCGAGTACGGCGGCGCCGGTGCGTCGTACGTCGCCTACGGGCTCGTCGCGCGCGAGATCGAGCGCGTCGACTCAGGCTACCGCTCGATGATGAGCGTGCAGTCCTCGCTCGTGATGTACCCGATCTACGCGTTCGGCAGCGAAGCCCAGCGCCGCAAGTACCTGCCGAAGCTGGCGTCCGGCGAATGGATCGGCTGCTTCGGCCTCACCGAGCCCGGCGCGGGCTCGGATCCGGGCGGCATGCGCACGCGTGCGGAAAAGACCGCGAGCGGCTACCGCCTCATCGGCTCGAAGATGTGGATCTCCAACAGCCCGATCGCTGATGTGTTCGTCGTCTGGGCGAAGTCCGCCGCGCACGACAACGCGATCCGCGGCTTCGTGCTCGAGAAGGGGATGAAGGGCCTGTCGGCGCCGAAGATCGAGGGCAAGCTCTCGCTGCGCGCGTCGGTCACCGGCGAGATCGTCATGGACAACGTCGAGGTCGGCGAGGACGCGCTGCTGCCGGAGGTGTCCGGCCTCAAGGGCCCATTCGAGTGCCTCAACCGCGCCCGGTACGGGATCGCGTGGGGCGTCATGGGTGCCGCCGAGGACTGCTGGCACCGCGCCCGCAGCTATGGCCTCGACCGCAAGCAGTTCAACCGGCCACTCGCGCAGACGCAGCTCTACCAGAAGAAGCTCGCCGACATGCAGACCGAGATCACGCTCGGCCTGCAGGCCGCACTGCGCGTCGGGCAGCTGTTCGATGCGGGCAAGATGGCCCCCGAGATGATCTCGCTGATCAAGCGTAACAACTGCGGCAAGGCCCTCGACATCGCCCGCATGGCGCGCGACATGCATGGCGGCAACGGCATCCAGGCCGAGTACCACGTGCTGCGCCACGCACAGAACCTCGAGACCGTGAATACCTACGAAGGCACCCATGACGTGCACGCGCTGATCCTCGGACGCGCGCAGACGGGCCTGCAGGCGTTCTTCTAGGAGCAGGCATGGACGCTCCCCTCGCGGGCCTCAGGGTCGTCGAGCTCGCGCGCATCCTGGCCGGTCCCTGGATCGGCCAGACGCTCTCCGACCTCGGCGCTGACGTGATCAAGGTCGAGTCCCCGGAGGGCGACGACACGCGCAAGTGGGGCCCTCCGTTCGTGGCGCGGGAGGACGGCTCGCCCGGTGACGCGGCGTACTACCACGCCTGCAACCGTGGCAAGCGCTCGGTCGTAGCCGACTACCGCTCGGCCGCGGACCTCGAGTTCGTGGACCGGCTGATCTCGCGCGCCGACGTCGTCGTCGAGAACTTCAAGACCGGCGGGCTCGAGAAGTACGGCCTCGACTACCCGACGCTGTCGAAGAAGTACCCGCGCCTCGTCTACTGCTCCGTCACGGGCTTCGGCCAGGACGGTCCCTACGCCGAGCGCGCCGGATACGATGCGATGATCCAGGCCATGGGCGGGATCATGGACCTGACCGGCGACCCGGGTGGCGACCCGCAGCGCACCGGCGTCGCCTTCGCCGACATCTTCACCGGCGTCTATGGTGTCATCGCCATCCAGGCAGCGCTCGCGCAGCGCGAGCGTACGGGACGCGGGCAGCACGTCGACATGGCGCTGATGGACGTCATCGTCTCGGTGCTCGCCAACCAGGCGCTGAACTACCTCGTCTCCGGCAACGTGCCACGTCGCCTCGGCAATGGACACCCGAACATCGTGCCGTACCAGACGTTCCCGACGCGCGACGGACATGTGATGATCGCCGTCGGCAACGATGCCCAGTACCGGAAGTTCTGCGAAGTGCTCGGGCGGCCCGACCTGGGAGACGATCCGCGCTTCGCCACGAACGCCGCGCGCGTCCGGGAGCGGGCCGTGCTCGTGCCGGAGCTCGCCGCGCTCGTCAGGCCCTGGGCCCGGGACGAGCTGCTGGCGCGCCTCGAGCCGCTCGGCGTCCCGGCCGGCCCCATCAACACGGTTGCGGACGTATTCCGCGATCCGCAGGTCCTGCACCGCGGCATGCGGGTCGACCTGCCGGCGAGCGGCATCGAGGGCGGCAGCGTGCCGTCCGTGCGCTCGCCGTTCCGCTTCTCGGATGCAGAGCTCGCGCTGCGCCACGCTTCGCCGCGACTCGGCGAGCACACGGATGAAGTCCGCCGCGAGCTCGGCCTGCCGCCGAGTGCGGGATGACCCACAGGAAGATCACGACATGACCGACGAAACGAAGCTCAACCTGATCGACGGCCAGTGGGTGCGGGGTCGCGGCGCGCAGGCCAACGTCAATCCGTCCGACCTCGACGACGTGGTCGGCATCTACGCGCAGGGCGATGCCGCGGACGTCGATGCCGCCGTGCAGGCTGCCGCGCGGGCGCTGCCGAAATGGCGCGACGGGACGCTGCAGCTGCGCAGCGACCTGCTGGATCGGGTCGGCTCGACGCTGCTCGCTAGGCGCGAGCAGTACGGGCGGCTGCTGTCGCGCGAGGAGGGCAAGACCCTGGCCGAGGGCATCGGCGAGGTGACGCGCGCGGGGCAGATCTTCAAGTTCTTCGGCGCCGAGGTGCTGCGCATCCCTGGCGAGTCGCTCGAGTCGGTGCGTCCTGGCGTCGACGTCGAGGTCCGGCGCGAGCCGATCGGCGTCGTGGCGCTGATCACGCCCTGGAACTTCCCGATCGCGATCCCGGCCTGGAAGATCGCGCCCGCGCTCGCGTTCGGCAATACCGTCGTCATCAAGCCGGCGGACCTCACCCCCGCGTCGGTGCACGTGCTTGCCGAGGTGCTTGTCGAGAGCGGCTGCCCCGCCGGCGTGTTCAACCTCGTGATGGGACGTGGCCGCGTGGTCGGCGAGGCGCTGCTGTCGCATCCTGGCGTCTCGGCGCTGTCGTTCACCGGGTCGGTCGATGTCGGCCGCGACATCGTCGCGCGTGCCGCGGCGAGCCAGCTGCGCGTGCAGGCCGAGATGGGCGGCAAGAACCCGATGGTCATCATGAATGACGCCGATCTCGACGTCGTGCTGCCGGCGTGCGTCAACGCCGCGTTCTACTCGACGGGCCAGCGTTGCACGGCGACGAGCCGGTTCATCGTCGAGCGCGGCATCCTTGCCGAGTTCAGCGAACGGCTCACGAAGGCCGCGAGCGCACTCAAGGTCGGCAACGCGATCGAGGCCGACACGCAGATCGGCCCCGTCGTCTCCGAGTCGCAGCTGGCCGGCAACCAGCGCTACGTGGCACTCGCTCGCGAGGAAGGGGCGACCGTCGTCGGCGGCGATCTCGTCGAGCGGCCGACCCGCGGTTACTACATGCGCCCGGCCGTGTTCCTCGGCGCGACGAACGCGATGCGTACGAGCCGCGAGGAGATCTTCGGGCCCTGTGCCTCGGTGATCGCCGCCGCGGATTTCGACGAGGCGCTGGCGCTCGCGAACGACACACCGTTTGGACTGAGTGCCGGCATCTGCACGCGGAGCCTGAAGCACGCCCGGGACTTCACCCGCCGGGCCCGCGCAGGGCTCGTGATGGTCAACCTGGCGACGGCCGGTGTCGACTACCACGTGCCCTTTGGCGGCACCAAGGGCTCCTCGTACGGTCCGCGCGAGCAGGGACGCTATGCGGTCGAGTTCTACACGACGGTGAAGACCGCCTACACGCTCGCCTGAACCTCGCGCTCCGCGAGGCGCACGTCGGCGATCTCGATGACCGGCACCTCCCAAGGGTGCCGCGCCGCGAGGACGCCGACCAGCGCCGCGAGGCGCGCGCCGTCGATCTCGGTCGACACGTACGTCGTCAGCGTCGCGGTCGGCGACATCGAGCGGCGGCCGGCCGTGCCGAGCGTCGGGCTCGCGCCGGCCTGCGGCGTGAACGCCTCGAGACCGAGGCCGATCTCGCACACGCCCTTGTAGCGCCCGAAGTCACCGAACTCCGTCGACGATTCGATCAGGGCCAGCAGCGGAGCGATGCCCGGATCCGTCGCCAGTGCGTCGACGGAGCCAGCGGCGACCGCGCCCAGGGTCTCCGGCCGGATGGGGCAGTGCACCGTGATGCGGCGCACGCAGCGCAGGGTCGGGGTCATGGGGCCTCCAGGTCGAAGGTGAAAGCTTACCTGTCCGCGTCGCCCGGCGCGGTGCCGTCGGGCGACCGGGCGGCCATTCGGATAAAGTGCCAGCGGCAACGTTCCAGGATTCCATGCAATGACCGAGGCGACGATCTGGGTCGATGCGGACGCATGTCCGAAGCTCGTCAGGGAGATCCTGTGCCGGGCGGCGGAGCGCACGCGCGTGCCCGTCACCTTCGTCGCCAACCAGCCACTCGGGCTGCCGCGCGTGCCGAGCGTTCGGATGCTCGTGGTGTCCTCGGGCTTCGATGTCGCGGATCACGCAATCGTCGAACGGGCCGGCGCCGGTGATCTCGTGATCACCTCGGATATCCCGCTCGCGGCCGAAGTCATGGCCAAGGGAGCCGATGCGCTGAGCGCGCGCGGCGAGAAGTTCTCCCACGACACGATCCGCGGGCAGCTCAATCTCCGTGACTTCATGGACACGATGCGCTCGAGCGTCATGGTGGGTGGTGGCCCGCCGCCACTCGGCCTGTCCGAGCGAAACGCCTTCGCGAAGCATCTCGACCGCTGGCTCGCGCACCGCCGCACGGCCTGAGCGGCGGCATATACTGGGGGACGCACCCCAAGGAGGCTGTCGTGGTCGATGCGCCGTTCGTGACCGAAGAACTGGAGGTTCCCCTCGAGAGTGGCGAGGACGTGGGCGTCACCTGGCGGACGCTGACCAGCGCGGACCGCACGCCGACCCGGACGCTGACCAGTGGCGTCTGCGAGATCGAGCCCGGTGGGTCGCTGGACCTGCACCGCCACCCGCCGCTCGAGCTGTACTACTTCCTGGCGGGAACCGGCGTCGTGACCCTTGGGGATCGCGAACAGCGCGTCGGTCCCGGCACCACGATCTCGATCCCGGGAAACCTGCCGCACGCCATCCGCAACGACGGGACGGCGCTGCTCAAGCTGTTCTACGTGTTCCCGGTCGACTCGTTCAGCGACGTCGTCTACACCAATCTCTGAGGCCCGTCGGACGGGGCGTCAGCGGCCACGCGCCCTGGCACACAGGTACGTCCAGACGAACGTCGACGCCGCGTTGCTCGTCAGCTCCGCGTGGTCGTAGGGCGGTGCGACCTCGCACAGGTCCATGCCGACCCAACCGAGGTCGCTCCACTCCTCGAGCAGCGTCAGCACCTGTGACGAGGTGAGTCCGCCCGGCTCTGGCGTGCCGGTGCCCGGCGCGTATGCGGGATCCAGGCAGTCGATGTCCAGCGACAGGTAGACCGGCACGGGGCCCGCCGCGGCGAACCGCGCGCGCACGGCATCGAGGATCGGCGCGAGCTGGGTCTTGTTTTCGAGTCCGCGCAGGTCGCGCGCGGTATAGATCAGGCCGCCGCGATCGGCGACGTAGTTCGCGGTCTCGGGGGCCGCGGACGAGCGGATGCCGACCTGCACGGTGAGCGCCGGGTCGATGAGCCCTTCGACGATGGCCTCGTGCACCCAGGTCCCGTGACCGGATGGCTCGCCAAAGTGGTCCGTCCAAGTATCGCAGTGCGCGTCGAAGTGCACGATCGCGAGCGGGCGCCCATGTTGGGCGCGGTACGCGCGCAGCAGCGGCAGCGTGATCGAATGGTCACCGCCGAGCCACACCATGTGGTGGTGCCGGATCAGTTCCGCGACCTGCGGCGCCATCGCCGCACGCATTCCGGCGAGCGAGGTGTTCGGCAGCGTGAGGTCGCCGGCGTCCGCGATCATGCCAAGCGGCGTGACGCCCCAGAGCGGGTGCGTCCCGTCGCACAGCATGTGGCTGGCACGACGGATCTGGTACGGCCCAAAGCGCGATCCGGGACGGTTGGTCGTCGAACCGTCCCACGGGACGCCCGCGATGACGACCGGCGCATCTGGCTTCGCCTCGAGCGACGGCGCCTTCAGGAACCCGGCGTGGGTCGTGGAGGTCTGGAACGCGAACGTGTAGTCGCCCATCGTGGAGGGTCCCGGGGTCGTCGTGGCAGGCGACTAGGGTAGCAGAAGGTCGCCGTCCGTCAGTGCGGCATGCCCTCGAGCGTGGCGATCGACGCCGGCCGCGTGGCGCGCAGCCGCTGCGAGACCTTTTCCGCCGTCGCCATCGCGCGCAGCAGGTTCTCGCCGGCCGCCTTCGCGAGATCCGCATCGGACCAGCCGCGACGCGCGAGCTCGGCGAGGAGCGCCGGGAACCGGTTGACGCCCTCGAGACCGGTCGGCGTGTCCTCGATGCCGTCGAAGTCGGATCCGAGCCCGACGTGGTCGACGCCGGCGACCCGGCGCACGTGCTCGATGTGGTCGGCGACCTCCGCGAGCGTCACGACGGGCCTTGGGTGCGCCGCATCCCAGACAGCGAGCGCGGCATCCGACCGCTCGGGCTGGCCGATGTAGAGGCCGCCATAGGGTGGGCTGTTGTAGCGCGCCTTCTCGGCATCGCGGTCGGCTTCCCACTTCGCGCGCGCCTGCGAGACGTACGGCGGGTAGAAGTTGACCATCACGACGCCACCGTTCGACGCAACCAGCTTCAGCACGTCATCCGGGACGTCGCGCGGATGATCGACGATCGCGCGCGCGGAGGAGTGCGAGAACATGACCGGCGCCTCGGTGACGGCGAGCGCGACCTTCATCGCCTCGGGCGATACGTGGCTCAGGTCGACGAGCATCCCGAGGCGGTTCATCTCGCGCACGACCTCGACGCCGAACGGGCTCAGGCCATGGTGCTGCGGGTTCTCGGTCGCGGCATCCGCCCAGGGCGTATTGGCAGTGTGGGTCAACGTCATGTAGCGCGCGCCGGCGTCGTAGTACTGGCGCAGCACCGCGAGCGAGCTGTTGATCTGGTGCCCGCCCTCGACGCCGATCAGCGAGGCGACCTTGTGTGCCTTGTGGATGCGGCGGATGTCCGCCGCGGTGTAGGCCATCTCGAGGTCCGCGGGATAGCGCTCGGCCATTCGCTTGACGATGTCGATCTCCTCGAGCGTGACCTGCACCGCCTCGAAGCCATGGAGCTCCACCGGGATCCACACCGACCAGAACTGCGCGCCGACGCGGCCGGCATGCAGCCTCGGCATGTCTGTCATCAGAGGGGGCTTGCCACCAGGTCCCGGACGCGTGGATTGGTCGACGGAGAGGTCCACCGCGCCGACGTCGCCCTTGTAGAGCGAGCGGATTTCCCAGGGCAGGTCGTTGTGGCCATCGACGAGCGGCGTCGTCGCGAGGATGCGGTCGATTCGGCCCTCGATGCCGGGATCCCCGGCGGCGATCGTCGGCGCGGACACGGCCAGCAGGGCGGTGGCGACGGTTGCGAGCAGCGAATGGACAGGATCGGTGCGCATCGCAGTTTCCTCGAGACGGTTCATGCAGGGAGAATCAGAAGCGGGCGATGACCCGCCGATCGGTGTCGACCAGCAGCCAGAGCGCCGCGGCGACCAGGCAGAAGAAAGTTCCAAGGGCGAACGCGCCGTTCCAGGCACCAATGCCCGAGAGGTAGCCGAGCACAGGCCCGACCAGGATGCCGCCGAAGTTGCCACCGGTGTTGAGCACGCCGGTGGCGGCGCCTGTATCGGCGCGCGCGACGCGCATCGTCGCCGCCCAGTAGGCGCCTTCATTGAACTCCACGAGCGCGAACGCGATCGTGAGGCCCGCGACGGCGGCGTACGGCGTCGAGAAGTGCGTGGTCGTCAGCAGCACGATGCCCGCCAGCGGCAGAGTCACCATCGGCACGAGGCGATCACCCCAGCGAGGCCCGATGCGCGTCGCCAGGCGATCGGAGACGGCGCCACCGGCGGCGGCACCGAGCGCTGCGCCGAGCCAGGGGGTCGCGCCGGCGAGCCCGCTCTCGACGCCCTGCAGGTGGCGCACTTCCACGAGGTAGATGAACGACCAGTCGCTGAGGATGTAGAACGCGAAGTTCATGCTCAGGTACGACAGCGCGAGCACCAGCACGTCGCGATTCGTCGCGATCGCGAACAGTCGGGATGCCGTCAGCGGTGGTGCCGGCGTCCGGTCCGTCCCCTCGAGTTCGGCGATTTCCTCCGGCCGCACCGACGGGTGTTCCTCCGGCGTGTTCCGGCCGTACCAGCCCCACCAAGCGGTCAACACGATCGCGGGCACCGCGAGCCAGAGCAGCGCGCCCTTCCAGCCCGAGGACTGCATCAGGAACACGAGCAGCGGCGCCGCGATCAGTCCGCCGAGGTCCATGCCCGCGGACTGCATGCCGTTGGCCAGCGCCCAGCGCTTCTCCGGGAACCACTGCTGGACGACCCCGGCGAACATCGGGAACACCGGGCCCTGGGAGGCACCGAGCAGCATCTGCGACAGCAGCAGCAGGCAGTAGAGCGCGAGTCCGCCGGCGATCAACGGAGCGGCGGACGAGATCAGCATCGCGGCAATGCCGAGGATGCCGACGATCACGTAGGTCTTGCGGGCGCCGAACCACTGGCCGAGGGCCGCGGACGGGATCTGCGACAGCGCGTAGGCAGTCGCGAACATGGTCTTCAGCCAGCCGAACTGCTGATGGCTGAGGCCGAGGTCCGGCATCATCTGGGGGGCGATGACGGTGAAGCTCGTGCGCTGCAGGTAGGCGAGCGTCGCAAACCCAAACAGAAACGAGAAGATCCACCACCGGATCCGCACCGGCTGGCGCAGCAACGGCATCCCTACCCCCTGCAATCGCGACCAGTCGCCGCGCCCGTCGATTATGGCATTCCGCGCGCCTCTGTATCGGGCGCTTCAGCCACGCAGCTTTCGCCCTAACGGGTCGTAGGGGGGTTCGGCAAGGATTCGCGCCGGCCGTGCATCGCCGATGACGTCGACCGACAGGGGTCGCGGGCGGTCCGCGATGTCCCGGCGCACGTAGGCGAGCGCGAGGCTTGCCTTGACGTGGTGGCCGTAGGCGCCTGACGTCACGTAGCCGATGCGCTCGCCGTCGCAGTGGACCGGCTCGTAGCCCGTGCAGTCCGCGGTCGGGGAGTCCACCTCGAGGAGCACCAGCCGCTCTGCCGGCCCCGTCTCGCGCTCGGCGAGGACGGCCTCGCGGCCGACGAAGTCGCCCTTGTCGCAGGCGACGAAGCGGTCCAGTCCAGCCTGGGCGGGCGTGTTCGAGGCGCTGAATTCGAACGACCAGATGCCATAGCCCTTCTCGAGCCGCAGGCTGTCCTGCGCGCGCATGCCGATCGGCCGCATGCCGAAGTCGGCTCCGGCCTCCAGCAGCGCCGTCCACAGCGCGCGCTGCTGCAGCGCCGGGACGTTGATCTCGTAGCCGAGCTCGCCCGTGAGCGACAGCCGCGCGACCACGGCGGTCGTGAGCCCGATGTCGATCGACCGGCATCCGAGGAAGGGCAGCGACGCGTCCGAGACGTCCTCGCGCGTGAGGCGGGCGAGGATGTCGCGCGAGCGCGGGCCGGACAACGAGAAGCCGAGCCAGCTCTCGGACAGGTTCTCGATCGATACACCAGATGGGGGCAGGTGGTCCCGGAACCAGCGCAGGTGCCATTCCTGCAGGTAGTACGAGCCGACCAGCCAGAAGCGGTCCTGGTCGAGGCGGGTGACCGTCAGGTCGCCCATCAGCTTGCCGCGCGGGCTCAGCATCGGGGCGAGGCGCAGCCGACCGACCGGCGGCAGCGTGTTGGCGAGCAGCTGGTCGAGCCAGGCCTCGGCGCCGGGACCGGTCACCTCGTAGCGCGCATAGACGCCCGTGTCGACGAGTCCGGCGGCAGCGCGCGTCACGGCCACCTCGGCGGCGACGAAGCGATCCGCATTCGTGCGCCGCAGCGTCGGCTCCTCGACGAACTCCGGTTCGCCAACCGCATAGTACTGCGGGCTCTCCATGCCCCAGACGACGCCGAAGCGCGCACCGAGCGCGCGCTGGGCGTCATAGCTCGGCGTGGTCTTGAGCGGGCGCCCGGCGGGCAGCTCCTCGTTCGGATAGGAGATGATGAAGCGCCGCGCGTAGAACTGCGCGGTCGTGTCACGCAGGTAGCGGTCGTTGGAGGCGAATGCACCGTAGCGAGCGACGTCCATGCCGAAGATGTCGGAACCCGGATCGTTGTCCGCCATCCAGTTGGAGAGCACGAGGCCGATCGCGCCGCCCTGCGAGAAGCCCGACATGCAGCCGCACGCGACCCAGTAGTTCGACAGTCCCGGAACCGGTCCGACGAGCGGGTTGCCGTCGGGCGTGAAGGTGAAGGCGCCGTTGACCCAGCGGCGGATGCCGGCGCGCTCCAGCGTCGGGAAGCGCCTGAAGCCGATGCTGAGCTCCGGGCTGATGCGGTCGATCTCCTCCGGAATGAGGTCCATGCCGTAGTCCCAGTCCGCACCTTCGGTCTTCCAGTGGCGCGGATCACGCTCGTAGACGCCGAGCAGCACGCCCTTGCGCTCCTGCTGCAGGTACGTGAAGCCCTCGAGGTCGGTCACGCACGGCATCTCGTCGGGGCGCGCGAGGAGCTCCGGGAGGTCTTCCGTGATCAGGTAGTGGTGCTGCATCGGCGTGAGCGGCAGGTCGAGGCCTGCCATGCGGCCGACCTTGCGGGCCCACAGGCCGCCGGCGTTGACGACATGCTCGGCGACGACGGGGCCATGCTCGGTCTCGAGCTGCCAGTGGCCGTTCGGGAGCTGCGCCATCGACACGACGCGGTTGCGCAGGATGACGTCGGCGCCGCGCTTGCGGGCGGCGATCGCGAACGCGTGCGTGGTGCCGTGCGGATCGACGGCGCCTTCGTGCGGATCGAACAGCCCGCCGAGCAGGCCCGTCGGGTCGACGATCGGGCAGTCCGCGACGATCTCCTCGGGCGTGACGACGCGCGCGTCGATGCCCAGCGTCTGGTAGACGGAGCACTCCGCGCGCAGCCACTCCCAGCGCGCCGGCGTCGTCGCGATCATGTAGCCGCCAGGCATGTGCATGCCGACGCTCTGGCCGCTCTCGGCCTCGATCTCCTTGTAGAGCTTGATCGTGTAGGCCTGAAGCGCGGCGATGTTCGGGTCGTCGTTGATCGAGTGGAAGCCCGCTGCGGCATGCCAGGTCGAACCCGCCGTCAGCTCCGCCCGCTCGATGAGCGCGATGTCGGTCCAGCCCTTCTTCGTGAGGTGGTAGAGCACGCTGGCGCCGACGATCCCGCCGCCGATGACGACGGCCCTGTAGTGGCTCTTCATGGTCCTACTCCTCCTCGATCGCGTCGGTCAGTACCGCGCGGCGCTTCGCCATGTACTCCAGCAACGCCTCGTCGCGGGCGGGATCCAGGCCCGGATCCTCGTACTCGGCGAGCATCTTCTTCCAGACCGCGTTCGCGCGCTGCTCCGCGGTCAGCGATCCTTCCATCGACCACTGCTCGTAGGACGAGTAGTCCGCGATCGTGGACTGGTAGAACGCCGTCTCGAAGTTCGCCTGGGTGTGGGCGCAGCCGAGGAAATGGCCGCCGGGCCCGACCTCGCGGATCGCGTCGAGCGCCTGGCCGCGCTCGCTGATGTCCATGCCGGACGCGAGCGCCTGCATCATCGCCAGCTGGTCGACGTCCATCACGAACTTCTCGTATCCGGACACGAGGCCGCCCTCGAGCCAGCCGGCGGCATGGGTCACGAGGTTGACCCCGGCGAGCAGCGTCGGCAATAGCGTGTGCGCGCTCTCGTAGGCAGCCTGCGCATCCGACACCTTCGAGGAGCACAGTGAGCCGCCGCTGCGGCAGGGCACGCCGAGGCGGCGCGCCAGCTGCGCCGTGGCAAAGATCATCTGCGTGGCCTCGGGCGTGCCGAACGTCGGCGCGCCGGAGCGCATCGAGATGGCCCCCACGAAGGACCCCATGATCACCGGCGCCCCCGGCCGCACGAGCTGGGTCAGCGCCATGCCGGCGAGCGTCTCGGCGAGGATCTCGGACATGCAGCCGGCGGTCGTCACCGGGCCCATGGCGCCGGCGAGTACCGCCGGCACGATGATCGTGCCCTGGTTCGCGCCGGCGAACACGCGCAGGGCACCGAGCATGCGGCCGTCGAAGGTGAGCGGCGAGTTGGAATTGATGTTGCCGAGCACGACCGCGTTGCGCTCGACGAACGACGCATCGAAGAGAAGGCGCGCCATGTCGACCGCGTCCGCCGCGTGCCCGGGCGTCTCGGGCGTCGCCTCGCAGCCCTGGTCGCTGTAGCGGAAGTACGCGTACTGCGTATCGAGGTGCCGCTTGCCGGCCGGGATGTCCATGGGCTCGACGGCCGTGCCCCCGGAGAAGTGGATCGCCGGCGCCGTGTGAGCGAGCTTGATGAAGTTGTGCAGGTCCTCGAGCGTGCCGTAGCGCCGTCCGCGGTCGAGGTCGGTCACGAACGGTGGACCTCCCACCGGCGAGAACACCGTCGCATCGCCGCCGAAGCGGACGGACCGCTCCGGATTGCGGGCGTGCAGCATGAATTCGCGCGGCGCGGTGCTAAGCAGCGACCGGGCGAGCCCGCGCGGGATGCGCACGCGTTCGCCCTTGACGTCGGCGCCGGACTCGCGCCAGAGGCGCAGCGACTCCGGATCGCGCCGGAATTCGATGCCGACTTCCTCGAGGATGGTCTCCGCGTTCGCCTCGATGACCTCGACCGCCTCGGAACTGAGCAGCTCCACGGTCGGCAGCTTGCGGCGGATGTACGGCAGCTTGACCGCCGAGCGCTGCGCGCGTGCGGCACGCCTCGACTCGCGCGAGGTCGCGCGCGTGGCGCGCCCGGACGTGGACTGGTCGCTCAAGGCTGTTCTCCCGCCCGTTCACGAGTCGACGCGCGGGTGCGCGCCCCCGGCTGGTCGGCTCGGCGTCGTCTTTTTATAGCACGCGGCTTTTATTTATGACAATCGTCATTTAATGTTCAGGCGCGCGGTCCGCCGCTATAATTGCGGCTATCGCCCGCCCGCCGGCGCCTGCAACGGGGAGCTCGATGCCGAAGATCGTCGACCACGCCCGTCGCCGAGAGGAGATCGCTGCGCTCACCGTGCGGGTGATCCGCAAGGAGGGTTCCGGCGGTGCGACCGTGCGCCGCATCGCAACGGAAGGCGGCTTCAGCATCGGCGTGCTCGGGCACTACTTCAGGGACAAGGACGACCTGGTCGCATTCGCGTTCCGCTGGATGGCGGACCAGACGTTCAAGGAACTGGATGCCGCGGTCGCCCATGCCGAACCCGGTCTCGGCCGGCTGCGCGCTGCGCTCGAATTCATGGTGCCGGCGCCGCGGGCGCCCACGTTCATGGGCGTGTGGGTGAGCCTCTGGGATGGTGCACTCAAGAATCCGGCGCTCGCGAAGGTGCATGGCGACTACTACGCGCGCTGGCGCCGCCACCTGCGTCGCCACCTGTCGGAGGCCGTCCGGCGCGGCGAGGTGCCGAGGCCGCGGGCGCTCGGCGACACGGTGGAACTGCTGAGCGCCGGCATCGACGGCATCTGGATTGCATCGACCTTCGAACCCACCCGGCTGCCACCGCGACGGCGTCGCGCGCTCGTCGCGCAGATGCTGGCGGCCGTCGCCGGCGTGAGGTGAATGGCGTGCCGGCGGTGCGAATTGCCGCGATTCCGCGGTCGGTGACCGCGGTGTATGCTCCCCGGCCTTCTCGAACCACCGCGGCCGCGTGTCTGACGAGTGAACCTGTGACCTACACGAACTGTAACGGGCGCCGGCCCGGGACGTCCCCGCCATGACCGGCGCCATCCCGCGTTATTCCGCCCTCGCGCTGCTGCGCGCGCGCCTCTCCGGCGGCGGCTTCTGGAGTCCGTTGTGGACCGGCCGCAAGCTCAAGGACGCCTATGACGTCGTCGTCGTCGGTGCCGGTGGCCACGGGCTCGCGACGGCCTACCACCTGGCCCGGGACCATGGCTTGAAGGTCGCGGTGCTCGAACGCCGGCTGGTCGGCTACGGGAACGTCGGTCGCAACACGACGATCGTTCGCTCGAACTACCTGCTGCCGGAGAACCACTACTTCTACGAGGATTCGCTGCGCCGCTGGGAGACGCTGTCGAAGGACCTCAACTACAACGTGATGTACAGCCCGCGTGGCGTGCTCGACCTCGCGCTGTCGGATGGCGACATGCAGGACATGGCCCGCCGCGGCAATGCGATGCGCCTCGCCGGCATCGACGCGGAACTCCTCGACCTGCCCGCGCTAGAGCGCTTCTGTCCCGAGCTCGAGCCCAGGCGCCAGCGACGGTTCCCGATCTTCGGCGGCATGGTGCAGCGCCGCGGCGGCACGGTGCGCCACGATGCGGTCGCCTGGGGCTATGCGCGCGCAGCGACGGCCCACGGCGTCGACATCATCGAGGACTGCGACGTGCAGGGACTGCGCACGGCGGCGGGTGTCGCGACGGGCGTCGAGACCTCGCGTGGCTACGTGAAGGCCGACCGGGTCCTGTTCGCGACAGCCGGGCATACCGGCATGATCGGCACGATGCTCGGCATGCCGCTGCCGATCGAGACGCACCTGCTCCAGGCGATGGTGACCGAGCCGATCAAGCCGATGGTCAACACGGTGATCATCTATGTGTATCCCGGCCACGGTGAGGTCTACGTGCTGCAGTCCGACAAGGGCGGCCTCGTCATGGGCGGGTTCCTTGACGGCTTCCCGTCGTACACGCGCGAAGGCCAGTGGTCGCGACTCGAGAACGTCGTCGAGGGAACCGTCGCTGTGCTGCCGCGCGCGGCGGGCGTCAAGATCGTCCGCCAGTGGGCCGGCACCAACGACATGACGATGGACGGCAGCCCGATCATCGACCGCCTGCGCCATGACAACGTGTTCCTGAACGCGGGCTGGTGCTACGGCGGATTCAAGACGATTCCTGCATCCGGCGCGGCCTGCGCGACCCTCGTCGCGACCGGCACCGCTCCCGATCTCATCAAGCCGTTCAAGCTGTCGCGATTCCAGACCGGGCACCTGCTCGACGAACGCGGCGGCGGTCCGTTCCCGGTGCGCCTATGAACCGCCTGACCTGTCCGTTCTGCGGGCCCCGTGAGCTGCGGGAGTTCGAATTCCACAAGACACTGCCGGAGCCGGGCAGCAGTCCGTACGCCCGCGTCTACGAGCGCGTCGCCCGCCTCGACGAGAGCACGGAGCACTGGCAGCACGTGCTGGGCTGCCGTGCGTGGCTGCGCGTGCGACGCAACCCGTCGACCGACGCCGTGCTCGAGACGACGCTCCTCGGTGGAGGTGCGACATGAGCGGCAACCTGCGTCGCGGCACCCGCCTTCGCGGCGAGACGCTCCGCTTCCGGTTCGATGGACGCGACTACACGGGGCAGGTCGGCGACACCGCCGCCTCGGCGCTGCTTGCCAATGGCGTGCGGGCGATGGGACGCAGCGTGAAGTACCGCCGCCTGCGTGGCGTGCTCGCAGCCGGTCCCGAGGAGCCGAACGCACTGTTCACGGTCGGCACCGATCCCTGCGTCATCCCGAACGTCTACGCGCCGCAGCTCGAGCTCACCGACGGGCTCGTCGCGAGGAGCCAGAATCGCTGGCCGTCGCTGCGCTACGACGTGGCGTCCCTGCTGCAGGCAGGGGGCGGATTCTTCGGCGCCGGCTTCTACTACAAGACCTTCATCTGGCCGTCGTGGCATGCCTGGGAAGCGCCGATCCGCGCGCTTGCGGGCCTCGGGACGGCGCCGCGCGACGCGAACCTCGCGCCAGTCCCGCACGAGCACTCGAGCTGCGACGTGCTCGTCGCCGGCGGCGGAGCCGCGGGGCTTGCCGCTGCCCTGGCAGCGGCGCGGGGTGGAGCGCGCGTCGTCCTGGTCGAGCGCGAGCCGGTCTGCGGCGGTGAGCTCGAATTCGAGAGCGGAGCCATCGACGGTCAGGCGCCGCTCGAATGGGTGCGCGCGACGCTGGCCGAGCTCGATCGCCTCGGTGCCCGAATCCTGACGGCCACCACGCTCGTTGCCGGCAACGGTGGCGAGTATGTCGCGCACTTCGAGCCGGGCGGACTGCCAGGCTGCAGCACGATGTACAAGATCCGGCCGAAGCAGATCGTGCTCGCGCTCGGCGCGGTCGAGCGACCGATCGCGTTCGTCAACAATGACCTGCCGGGCGTGATGCTGATCGGTGCCGCGGAGCGGTTCCTCGCGCGCTACGGCGTGCGGATCGGCAAGACCCTGGTCCTGTTCGCGAACCACGACCGCGCCTACGCCGCGGCGACGCGCCTCGTCGCGGCCGGGATGCGCGTCAGGGCCGTAGTAGACACGCGCCCGGCCGACGCCGTCGGCGCCGCGGCGGCGTCACGGCGCGCGGCGCTCGTGGCCGGCGGAACGGAATGCCTCGCGGAGCACGCCGTGCTCGCCGCACGCGGCGGTCGCGAGGTGCGCGGGGCGACGATTGCCCCACTGGCGACGCCCAGCGCGACGCGCAATTTCGGCTGCGATGCGCTGCTCGTGAGTGGCGGATGGGGCCCATCGGTCCACGCCGGCACCCAGGAGGGCGGCACCAAGCGCTACGACGCGTCACTCGGCGCGTTCGTCGCGACCGAACAGCCTGCCGGGCGTGCGAATGCCGGTGGCGCCAACGGCATCCTCGAGCTTGGCGCCGTGCTCGCGGATGGCACGGCGGCCGGTCGAAATGCAGCGCGCGTCGCCGGACGCGGCAGCGATGCGAGCGCCGCGCCGACGGGCGCGGGCGATCCCGCCCCGCGGCTGGTGCCGTTCTGGCGCTCGCCCGCCGATCGCGCTGGCGAGAAGCGGCAGTTCATCGACTACCAGAACGACACGACCGTGGCCGACCTGCGCGCGACGCTGGAGGAAGGCTTCATCGACGTCGAGCACGTCAAGCGATACACCGCGCTCGGCTTCGGCACCGACCAGGGGCGCATCGGTGGCCTGCTCGGCGCGGCGATCCTCGCGGAGCTGCGTGGCGAGCCGCTCGCCGAGGTCGGCACGAGCCGGCTGCGCCCGCCCTACCACTCGGTGGCGATGCGATCGATCGCGGGGCTGCGGGTCGATGAGAACCTGCGCATCACGCGGCGCACGCCGCTGTACGACTGGCACCTCGCCCATGGCGGCGTGCTGGAGCCGATGGACCTGTGGATGCGGCCCCGGTACTACACCCAGAACGGTCCCGCGGCGTACGAAGCGGGCATCGTCGAGGCGCGCCGAGTGCGCGAGGTCGGTGGCATCGTCGACGGTTCGACGCTGGGCAAGATCGAGGTGGCCGGGCCCGACGCCGCTGCCTTCCTCGACACGCTCTACCTGACGAAGGCCAGCACGATCAAGGTCGGCCGGTCCAAGTACATGGTGAACCTGCGCGAGGACGGCATGGTCCTCGACGATGGCATCGTGCTGCGGCTTGCCGAGGACCGCTTCCTCGCGACGACGAGCTCCGGTCACGGCGCGCACATGCTGTCGCACTTCGAGCACTACCGCGACACCGAGTGGAGTGGTCGCGGGGTCACGGTGACGGACGTCACCGAGGCCTGGGCGGTGATCGTCGTCGCCGGCCCCACCAGCCGCACCGCACTGAACGCCGTGCTCGGCGCGTCGTGGGCCGAATCGATCGACGCGCTGACGCACATGGCGTTCGCGCGCGGCCTGCATGGCGGCCAGGACCTCGCCGTGCTGCGCGCGAGCTTCTCCGGCGAACTTGCCTTCGAGCTTCACTGCCGCCCCGCCATCGCGGTCGGCCTCTGGGAGTCGCTGGTCGCCGCCGGCTTGCAGCCCTACGGCCTCGAGGCGCTCGACATCCTGCGCGTCGAGAAGGGCTATCTCGTGAGCTCCGAGCTGAACGGGCAGACGACGCCAGCGGACCTCGGCATGGACGTGATGATCAAGCTCGGCAATCCCTGCATCGGCCGGGACCTGCTCGATCGACCGGCCTTCCGCGAGGCGACGCGCCCGCGCCTGATCGGCGTGCGCGCAGTGGACGGTCGCGGGCGCTTCTACGGCGGCGCGCAGCTGACCGCGGCGGATGCACCGAACCGGCCCTGCGGCTACGTGACTTCGAGCGTCTATAGCCCTGCACTCGGTGAGTGGGTGGGCCTGGCGCTCGTCAGCCGCCTCCACGCAGAAGGAGCCGTACTGACGGCGCGCGACCCGCTGCGCATCGGTGACTGCGCCGTCCGCCTGACCTCGATCGTCCACTACGATGCCAGTGGCGGGCGGATGAAGTCATGACCACCCAGACTGCACTGAAGAGCCTGCGCATCGAGCTGGTCGCGCACTCGCCCGGCCGCGTGCTCGAGTTCGTCGCGTTCCTGTATCCGGCGGGAGGCGCGTTCGTCGTCGGCTGGCCATCGGCACCGGGCGAGGTCCGCAACGACGCGGAGGGGCGCCCCGTGCTGCTTCACGTCGCGCCGGCGCGCTGGCTCGTGCCGGCACCCTGCGATGAGATCACCGCGCTCGTCGACGCCGCGGTGGCCGCGTCGGCGGGCATGTCGATCGACGCGACCGGCAAGTGGTGCGAATTCCACCTGTCCGGCCCGGATGCCGGCCGGGCGCTAGGCCTGAGCATCGACAGCGAATCCGTCCTGGACGGCCGCGAGTGCGCATCGGTGGTGCTGTTCGACTGCCCGTGCGTGCTGGCCCGGGTCAGCAGCGGCTACGCGATCTGGGTCCGGGCGAGCTTCGCGGTCGATTTCGAGGCGGCCTTCGGGAGGCTGCGGGCGCCAGCCCGGGACCGCTAGAATGCCCGTTCACGGCCACGGTCGGCCGCAGTACCGCGCGGAGCGTCCATGAAACTCTACTGGTGCCCGAAGACACGCGCGCTGCGCGCGGCCTGGATGCTCGAGGAACTCGGCGTTCCGTACGAGCGCGTGCTGATCGACATCCGCGATCCTGTCGCCAAGGCGGATCCCGCATTCCGTGCCGTCTCGCCGATGGGCAAGGTGCCGGCCCTCGAGGACGGTGCCGTGCGCCTGTGGGACTCCGGCGCGATCTGCATCTACCTCGCCGACCGCTATCCGGCCGCAGGGCTCGCGCCCGCGATCTCCGATCCGGCCCGAGGTGCCTACCTGCAGTGGGTGCTCTACACCAACGCCGTGATCGAGCCTGCGATGGCCGAGAAGTTCTCGAACGCGACGGTGAGTGCCGGCGCCCATGGCTGGGGCAGCTACGAGGCGATGCTCGACGTCCTGCGTCAAGGCGTCGCCGCGGGGCCGTGGGTGCTTGGCGAGCGTTTCTCGGCGGCCGATGTCCTGCTCGGGACGTCGTGTCGCTTCCTGATCATGTTCGGGCTCGTCAAGGACGACCCGGTGCTCGCGGCCTATCTTGCGCGCTGCGAGGCGCGTCCCGCCTTCCAGCGGGCCGTGGCGACGGACTCGCTCTGAAGTCGCGCGCTCGTTCCGCGACTCCATTGCCATGACCACCAAATCGTCCGCGGCGGGACCGATGCGGATTCCGCGGCAGGCGCTGCTCGATGCGCTGCGCGCATTCAGCGTGGCGGCCCGCCAGCTGAGCTTCAAGGCTGCAGCGGATGCGCTGTTCATCACGCCCTCGGCCGTCAGCCATCGCATCCGTGACCTCGAGACGCACCTCGGGCAGCGGGTGTTCCTGCGCAAGACGCGCGCGATCGAGCTCACCGATGCAGGACGGCAGCTGCTCGAGGAGATCGATCCGCTGCTCGAGTCGCTCGACGCCGCGCTCGATCGTGCCGCGCGTCGCACCCGGCGCCGGGTGCTGCGTGTCTCGGCACCGCCGTTCATCGCGACGGACCTGCTCATCCCCAGCCTCGAGAGCTTCTTCGGCATGCAGTCGCGGGTCGACCTCGACATCACCAGCGGTGCCGGTCGCGCAGGCGCTGCCGCGACCCAGGCCGACGTCTCGATCGTGATCTCGGCGGAGCCGCCGCCCGATGTGGTCGCCACGAAGCTCCTCAGCCCCCGCTTCGTCGCGGCGACCTCCAAGCCCGTCTCGATGGTCGCGCGCGAGCTCGGCGCGCATGTCTTCGAGAAGCAGCGGCGGATCGTCTACCGCAGCCGCTCGGATCTCTGGACCCAGTGGTTCTCGATGACCGGCTTTCCGGCGGCGCGCGGGACGGGCCTGATTCAGGTCGATACGCTGCCGGCGGCGATCGCGGCCGCGGAGCGCGGCCTCGGCATCTCGCTCGTGCCGACGTTCGTCTGCGAGCGTCGCCTGCGACCGGGGCGACTGGTGCGGATCTCGGATGCCGAAGTCGAATCCGGCGACACCTACTGGCTCGTCTATCGGCGCGAGGATCGCGCCCGGCCCGACGTCCGGGCCTTCATCAGCTGGGCGCTCGCCGAGCTCAGGCGCTGACGCATCCGGTGGCGCTACAATGGGGCGCCGTGCGTCCCGGAGTACCGTCGATGACCCTGCCTGCCGTGCTGCGCCGGACCACCCTGCCGGTGATCGGGGCCCCGCTGTTCATCATCAGCCACCCGGCGCTCGTCATCGCCCAGTGCACGTCCGGCATCATCGGCTCGATGCCCGCGCTGAACGCACGCCCGGCGTCGCAGCTCGACGAGTGGCTGGCCGAGATCACCGAAGCGCTCGCCGCGCACGATCGCGCGCACCCGGATCGCCCGGCCGCACCATTCGCGGTCAACCAGATCGTCCATCGCAGCAACAGCCGGCTCGAGCAGGACATGGCGGTCTGCGAGAAGTACAGGGTGCCGGTCGTGATCACATCGCTCGGCGCGCGCGTCGACGTCAACGAAGCGGTGCATGGCTGGGGCGGCGTCGTGCTGCACGACGTCATCAGCAACGCCTTCGCGCACAAGGCGGTGGAGAAGGGAGCCGACGGCCTGATCCTCGTCTGCGCCGGCGCCGGAGGCCATGCGGGCCTGAAGAGCCCGTTCGCGCTCACCGAGGAGGTCCGCGAGTGGTTCGACGGGCCGGTGGCGCTGTCCGGCGCGATCGCGACCGGGCGCGGCGTGCTCGCGGCGCAGGCCCTCGGCGCCGACTTCGCCTACATCGGTTCGGCGTTCATCGCGACTGAAGAGGCCCGGGCATCCGCGGGACACAAGCAGGCGATCGTCGATGCGACCTCGGACGACATCGTCTACAGCAGTTACTTCACGGGCGTGAACGGCAACTACCTGAAGGCATCGATCGTCGCCGCTGGGCTCGATCCCGCGACATTGCCCTCCGGCGATGCCGGCATGATGAACTTCGGCGCCGATTCGACGACGAAGGCGTGGAAGGACATCTGGGGCGCGGGGCAGGGCGTCGGTGCCGTGAAGGCTGTCGTGCCGGTCGCCGATCTCGTGGCGCGCCTCCGGCACGAATACGACGAGGCGCGCACGCGCCTCGCCTGACCGCGGCCGCCTCAGTGCGCGGCGGCCGGCTCCGTCGCCTTCAGGAACGAGACGAGTTCGCCCTTCCAGAGCGCAGCCCACGTGTGTGAGCCGTGCCCCCGGGTCGCGACCGATGCCGGGATGAGCAGGAACCTGCCATGCGCGAGGCGCTTCGCCTGCACCTCCGCGATGCCGAGCTCGGGTGGATTGATGAAGTCATCCGCGGAGTTGATCCACAGGACCGGTGCCGTGATCGCGCCGAGCTGGGTGGACGGGTCGTAGTCGCGCGATGCGCTGACCTGGTAGAGCAGGTCGTTGGCGTCGAGCCCCGGGATCGAGCCTGCCATGTAGTCGGAGACGCGCTTGTCGGCAGCGTCCCGGGTCGGCCATTCTGACTGCCACCACAGCGGTGCGCTGCCGGCGATCATCAGCAGGCTCGCAGCGGTGCGCAGCGCGCCGGCCGGCTGTCTCTCGTAGTCGCCGCCCTTCCAGGCCGGATCCTCTCGGATCGCGTCGATGATCATGCGGCGCCACATCCGGTTGCGACCCGCGATCTGCACGGGCAGGCAGGCCAGCGGCATCAGTGCGTCCATGAAGGACGGATAGCGCTCGCCCCACAGGAATCCATGCATGCAGCCCATCGACGTGCCCATCAGCAGGCGCAGGTGGTCGACGCCGAGACCGTCGACCAGCAACCGGTGCTGCGCCTCGACCATGTCGACGTAGCCGTAGGCCGGGAAGCGGGCATGGGCGCCGTCGCTCGGCTTGGAGGATTTGCCGTGGCCGATGCCATCCGGGAGGATCACGTAGTAGCGCGCGAGGTCGAGGGGCTGGCCCGGGCCGTACAGCTCCTCCGCGAACTGCGGCCGCAGGAACTGGTGGCCGTCGCCGCCCGTGCCGTGCAGCACCAGGACGGCGTTGGTGACATGGCCCCCTGCGTCGCGCCGCGGCGAGCCGAGCGTCGTGTAGTGCAGTCGCAGCGACGGGAGGGTTTCGCCCGAGGCGAAGTGGAAATCGGTGGCCACGAACTCGCCTTCGTGCGTGGGCCACGCAGGCGATTCGGCGCCAGCAATGCCCGCGCTCAGCAGGCCTGCGATCGCGAGGAGGAAGGACCTGAATGCCATGACGCCAGCTCCTGGCAGCCTCAGGCCGCCTTGGTTGCCCTCAGATGCCCGGGCCGCAGTTCGCCCCGTTCGACCACCAGCACGAGCTGGCGCCAGTTCGCCACGAAGTGCTCCGCCTTGTCCTCGCCGATGCGCTCGACGATCAGCGGCCTCAGCGGCCCCGAGATCGATTCCAGCTCGCGGCGCGCCAGCGGCAGGTACCAGGCGTTGCGATCCGTGACCTCGATGCGCACGAAGCCGGCCGACTGCAGAGCCACGGCGCTGTCGGCCAGCGAAGCCATGTTGTAGGCAATGCCTTCGAGACGGAAGTACTCGATCATCTCGGGCGAGTAGTCGCCCGATCCGCCACGCAGCCAGTCGCTGGCGATGAACCGGCCGCCGGGGCGCAGGACCCGATGCACCTCGGCGAACAGCGCCGGCTTGTCCGGGATCTGCACGATCGAGTCCTTAGAGAATACGACGTCGAAGCTCGCGTCCGCGAAGGGCAGGGGACCCGGCTCGATGCAGACGCTGCGGATGCGATCCGCCAGGCCGGCGGCGGCGATGCGCTGGTCCATCTTGCGCAGCATCACCGGGTCGACGTCGATGCCGACCACGGACTTCGCGCCATGCTCCTCGACGAGCAGCCGGTCGACCGCGCCGAGCGCGGAGCCGATGTCGAGGACGTCGCAACCTCGGACCGGGTTGCCGGCGAGCAGCTCCCGGATCTCCTCGGCGCCACCGGGCGACAGGAAGCCGTCGCCCCAGATCAGCTGCAGCAGAGCCTGCAGCGCCTCGTCGTACTCACCCGGTTCGCTCGGGCGACCCGCCGCCGGTTCCATGGTGCCGCCTCCGGCGCCGCGACCTACTGGATCTTGCCGAGGTAGTCGTTCTTGCCGACGTCGACGCCGTTCGCGCGCAGGATCGAGTAGACGGCCATCACGTGGAAGTAGAAGTTCGGCAGCACGAACGTCGTCAGGTAGTTCGGGCCGGTGAAGTTCATCGTGATGGACGGGAACTTGAGGACGATGTCGCGAGTTTCGGCACCGGCGAAATTTTCGGCAGGGACGGTATCGATGAACGCCAGCGTCTTGGCGATCCTCGCCTTGAGCTCGGGAATCGTCGCCTCGATGTCCTCGTGCGAGGGCATCTCGACGCCGGCGAGTCGTGCCGCGGCACCCTTGGCCGTGTCGCAGGCGATCTGCACCTGGCGCTTGAGCGGGAACATGTCGAGGATCAGGCGCGCGTCGGCGATCGCCTTGCCGTCGATCTTGCGGGCGTCCGCGTGCGCGGCGGCCTTGTCGAGCAGCGCCGACAGGTTCGTCAGGCCGAGCTTCAGGGCGGGGATCGAGTGACTGTACATCGCGGGGGTCATGGCCTCTCCTGGGGGAGCTTGACGGGGCGCACAGTGTAGGCGCACTGCCGGCATTTTCGTACCACGGCGTGGGCCATGGCCTCGCTGGCGGGCCCGCCGGCTCGCGTATAGTGTCGCCGGCGCGGCCAGGCCCATTCACGCGAGGGATCCGATCGAACATGACGAAGTGGAACGACACCGAAGTGCGGCAGGCTTTCCCGGCCCTGGGGCTCAGCGATGGCGGCCTGCCCCGGCTCTACGCGGACGCCCCCGGCGGAACCCAGGTCGCGACGCAGTGCCTGGACCGGATGCGCCAGGCGATGGTGGACCAGTGCGCCAACGAGGCCGGCGTGTTCCTCACGACGCGCCTGACCAGCGAGTGGATGACCACCGTGCACGCGGCTGCGGCGGAGTTCGTCGGCGGCGAGGCCGACGAGGTCGTGTTCGGCCTCAACACGACCTCGCTGCTGTTCCACTTCTCGCGGATGCTGATGCGCGAGTGGAATCCCGGCGACGACATCGTCGTCACGCGGATGGACCATGACGCGAACGTCGGTCCCTGGCTGATCGCCGCCGAGGAGCGTGGCGTCACGGTGCGCTGGCTGGACGTGGATCCGCAGACGTTCCAGTATCGCTACGACACGCTCGGTGACCTGATCGGGCCACGCACCCGGCTCGTCGCGTGCAACCACGCCAGCAACTTCCTCGGCACGATCAACGATGTCGCGCGCATCGTCGCCGCCGCCCGCGCCGTCGGTGCGGTGACGGTGGTCGACGCCGTGCAGAGCGCGCCGCACTTCCAGCTCGATGTCCGCGCGATCGACTGCGACATCCTGGTCAGCTCGCCCTACAAGTACTTTGGCCCGCACGCGGGCCTGCTGTACGTGCGCCGGGCGCTGTCGGAACGGCTGCGCCCGCTCAAGATCCGCCCATCCCCCGACTCCATGCCGTACCGCCATGCCCCGGGCACGCCCTCCTTCGAGGCCCAGCTCGGCACCTACGGTGCCTTCGAGCACCTCGCCTGGCTCGGCGAGCGCTTCGGGCGGCCCGCAGGGGATTCGTTGCGCGCGAGGATGGGTGCCGGACTCCTCGCTGCCACCGAGCACGAGGCGATCCTCGCCAGCCACTTCCTCGCGGGCATCGCGTCGATGCCCGGCATCCGGCTGTATGGTCTCGGCGAGCCGGCTGCCGTCGCGGGACGGGTGCCGACGTTCAGCTTCACCGTCGAGGGCCACACGGCCGAGGCGGTCGCTCGCACGTTCGCGCAGCACAACATCTACGTCTGGGACGGGTCGTTCTACGCGTACGAGGTATCGGGCCTGCTCGGCGTGCGCGACAGCGGTGTCGTGCGCATTGGATTCGCGCACTACAACACGGTGGCCGAAGTCGATCGCATCCTCGAGGTGCTCGACGGGGTCGTCCGGGCCCGCTGACGGCGAGGTTCAGGCGCGCAGGCGCGCCGGATCGAGGTCTGCGTTGGACAGGCCGAGTTCGGCGAGCGGAGCCGGCAGCGGCCTGCCGAGGATTCGCGCCGCCGCGAACTCGCCGAGCGCCGCGGACGTCTGGATCCCGTAGCCGCCGATCGCGGCGTGCCAGTAGAAGCCGGGGATCGAGGGTTCGAAGCCGGACACCGGATCTCGATCCGGCGCGAAGGTCCGAAGTCCGGTCCACGCGCGGACGATGCGTTGGATCGGGAAGTCGATGACCTGCTCGATCCGGTCGACCGCGATGGCCACGTCGAGGTCCTCCGGCTGCGCATCGCACGGCCGGCTCGGTTCCTCCTCGGCCAGCGACCCGAGCAGGCGGCCCGCGTCGGCCTTGAAGTAGAACCGCTCCCCGGCGTCGATGACCATCGGCCACGTCGAGGTGTTGGCGTGCTGCGGCGCGTCGAAATTGAACGCCGTGCGTCGGTACGGGACCAGCCCGAGCGGTGCGATGTCCGCCAGAGCCGCGGTCGGGTCCGCCCAGGCGCCGGACGCGTTGACGACGATTCCCGCGCGGATCTTCAGCGTGGAGCTGTGCACCAGCCAGCCCGCGCCGTCACGTTCGAGCGACATGACTTCCTCGCCCGTGGCGACCTGCGTGCCGTGCGCACGGGCGCCGCGCAGGAAGCCCTGCAGCAGCGCGTCGACGTCCATGTCCATGGCGCCCGGATCGAGCGCCCCCCAGTCGATCGCGCCGGTGCGGATGACCGGGACGAGAGCGCGGACCTCCGCTTCCGTGAGGCGTTCGAGCGGACTGCTGGTGGCGCGGGCCAGCGACTCGAGGGAAGCGAGCGACTCGAGCTCGTCGCGGGTCCCGATCGTCAGGAAGCCACGTGGTGTCAGCAGCGCGGTCGATGCGAACCCGGGTGGCGGGTCGCGCAGGAACGGCCCGGTCGCTGCAGTCAGGCGCCGGATGGCGAGGCTGCCGTACTGTGGCGAGTAGAGCGCCGCTGATCGTCCGGTGCTGTGGTAGCCGACATGCGGCTCCCGCTCCAGCAGCAGCACGCGCGCGTTCTGTGCGAGATGGTAAGCGACCGAGGCGCCGGCCATGCCGCCCCCGATCACGCAGACGTCGACTTCGATCATTCCGATGGGTCTCCCTGCGGCGGACATTAGCGTCCCGGCGCTCCGGATGCCAGTGTGGGCGGGGACCGGATTCCGGCGGGCGATCGCCGTGATAGCCTGCCTGCAGCCCCGCCGAGGACGTCATGAAGCACCTGCGACTGCTGATCGCGCCGATCCTGCTCTGCTGCGTCGCGGGCGCCGGAACCGCCCGGGCCGGCACGATCCTGTTCGTCGGCAACAGCTTCCTCTATGGCGCGAACTCGCCGGTGCGCGTCTACCACCCGGAATCGGTCGTCGATCTCAACGGCGATGGCGTCGGCGGCGTGCCCGCGCTGTTCGCCCGGTTCGCGCAGGAGGCGGGGCTCGACTTCAGCGTCAGCCTCGAGACGGCACCAGGCGTGGGCCTCGACTACCACTGGAACCAGCGCCGCGCGCTCCTCGATCGCGCCTGGGACGACGTCGTGCTGAGTGGCTACAGCACGCTGGATCGCGAGCACCCCGGCGATGCGACGATGCTCACCGACTACGCCGGCCGCCTCGCGACGCTGTTCCATTGCCGGAACCCGTCGACGAGGGTGCACCTGAACGCGACCTGGACGCGGGCAGACCAGACGTACCTCAAGACGGGGCACTGGTACGGCAGGCCGGTTGAGGCGATGGCGCTCGACGTGCGCGCGGGCAACGACGCGGCCGCGGCGGCATCGGCCTACGTGAGCGACGTGATCCCCGTCGGCGAGGCGTGGAATCGGGCGTTCGCGACCGGCGTCGCCGATCCGAACCCCTACGACGGCACCGCCTTCGGCCAGCTCGACCTGTGGAGCTGGGACCAGTACCACGCGAGTACCGCCGGCTACTACCTGGAGGCGCTGGTGATCTTCGGGAGCGTCACGCACCGCGATCCGCGCGTCCTCGGCGCGGGCGAGAAGGCGGGGGCCGATCTCGGGCTCTCGGAGCCGCAGGTGCGGGCCCTGCAGCAGGTCGCGCACGACGAGCTCGATGCCCAGGCCGCGCGACCTGCCCGGCCCCGCGAGGTCGCGCCGCGGGCCTCCGGATGCGAGCGCGTGGAGCCGCGATGAACCTGCAGGCGAGATCCAGTGCCGCGATCACGGCGTCGACGGCGTGTCGGGCGATCATCGATTGCGTCGGAGGTGCAGCATGAAGAAGACCGGTGCAGAGCTCGTGCGCGAGGCGCTCGAATCACTCGGCGTGCGCTTCACGTTCGGCATCCCAGGCGTCCACAACACCGAGATCTACGACCAGCTCGCATCCTCCGAGACCATCACCCCGGTGCTCGTCGCGCACGAGGGCGGCGCCGCGTTCATGGCGGATGCGGTCAGCCGAGTCGGCGGTGCCGGCATCGGCACGCTGGTCGTCGTGCCGGCGGCAGGGCTCACCCATGCCGCGAGTGGCATCGGCGAGGCATTCCTCGACGGCATCCCGATGCTCGTGATCTCCGGCGGCGTGCGCCGGGACACCGGGCGCAAGTTCCAGCTGCATGACGTCGACCAGCACGCGATGCTGCGGCCGATCACCAAGGGCACCTGGCTGGTGCGTACCCATGACGAGATCCGGCCGGCGATCCACGCGGCGTACGCGCAGGCGACCTCCGGCGAGCCGGGGCCCGTCTACGTCGAGATCCCGGTCGACCTGCAGCTGTTCCGGGGCGAGACGGGTCCCGACCGGCGTCCCGCTGTGGTACCCGGGAGGATGCCGGCGGCGACGGAGATCGAGCGCGCCGCGCAGCTCATCGCGTCTGCGCGTGCCCCTGCCATCTTCTGTGGCTGGGGCGCGGTCGGCGCGCGGGCCGAGCTCGTGGCATTGGCCGAGCGCCTCGGCGCGCCTGTGTCGACGACGCTGCAGGGACTGTCGAGCTTCGCCGCCGATCACCCGCTGCATGCATCGTTCGCGCTCGGGCCGGCGGCCACGCCAGCGGGCGAGAACGCGTTCGCGGACTGCGACTGCCTCGTCGCGGTGGGCACTCGATTCGCCGAGATCGCGACCGGCAGCTACGGCGCGCGCGTGCCTGCCGCCCTCGTCCACATCGACATCAATCCCGCCGCGATCGGTGGCAACTACCCCGCCGCGGTCGCGCTGGTGGGTGATGCGCAACCGGTGCTGGCGGCGCTCAACGCGGCGCTCGGGCGCGGAACCGGCCTGGACGACGCGCGTGGCCAGCGCCGCGCCGCCCAGATCGCGCGCGACAAGGCCGCGTACCTGGCCGAGTGGCTCCGCCACGATAGCCATGGCCGCGTCAACCCGGCGCGGTTCTTCACGGCGCTGCGGGCCGCGCTGCCGCGCGACGGCATCGTCGTCGCGGACGACGGCAACCACACGTTCCTGACCGCCGAGCTGATGCCCATCCTCGACGCGCGCACGTACCTGTCGCCGACCGACTTCAACTGCATGGGCTACTGCATCCCGGCGACGATCGGCGCGAAGCTGGCGGCGCCGCAGCGCGCAGTGGTCGGTATCGTCGGCGATGGCGCGCTCAGGATGACGGGGCTCGAGGCCGTCACGGCCGTTGCGCAGGGCCTCGGCATCGTCTGGTTCGTGTTCAACGACGGCGAACTCGCGCAGATCGCGCAGGCGCAGCAGATCCCGCTCAACCGCAAGACCTGCTCGGTGCTGGCGCCGCTCGATGTCGCCGGTCTCGCCTGCACCGTCGGTGCCGGGCACGTGCTGATCGGGGACGATGCGGCAGTCCCGGCTGGGATCGACGTCGCGCTCGCGCAGGCAGCGGCCGGCCGGGCCGTGTTCGTGGACGTGCGGATCGACTACTCGAAGCGGACGCGCTTCACCGATGGCGCCGTGCGCACGACGCTCGGCACATTCGATCTCGCCACCAAGGCGCGCTTCCTCGGACGCGCGCTCTGGCGGCGGATCACCGGCTGACGGATCAGGGCGCCTTGTAGACGACCCTGCCGCCGACCACGGTCTCCAGGACCTTCACTTCGGCGATCGAGGCCGGCGGGATCTCGAGCGGATTGCGATCAAGCACGATCAGGTCCGCGAGCTTGCCGACCTCGAGGGAGCCGACGCGGGCATCGTCATGCAGTGCGGCTGCGGAGACGATCGTCGCCGCGCGCAAGGCCTGGAAGGCGGTGAGTCCGGGATCCACGCCCAGGCGACCGGTGTAGCCCGAGTCCGGTGCGTTCTCGCGCGTGATGCCCACCTTGATCGCGAACCACTCGTTCAGCGGATCGACGGGCCAGTCGCTGCCGAAGGCCACTGGGGCGCCGGCGGCGAGCAGCAGTCCGGCAGGCTCCGCGATGGCCCAGCGCTCCGGGCCGAAGTAGTCTCGGAGCTGTTCGACGGTGTCCGGCGCCGGCTTCTCCCACTGGAACGACAGCACCGGGTACGTCCCCAGCGTGCGATAGCGCGGGTAGTCCGCGCGCGCCACGACTTCGTCGTGGGCGATCGCCGGGCGGATGTCGGCGCCCGGCACGGCCTTGCGCATCAACTCGATGCCATCGAGCGCCGCGCGCACGGCGCCGTCGCCATCGGCGTGCATGTGCGGGTCGATGCCGGCGCGCGCGAGGCGCGCCAGCAGGTCCGCGAGCGCAGGTGCCGCATAGTACGGCGCGGGGCCGCGGCTCGGGCCCGGGACCCAGTGCGGCGACGCCGCGGTCCCCGCGTTGACGAGGTACGGCTCGATCATCGTGCCGGTGAAGGCCGGCCCCGAGATCACGCCATCGATGTAGAGCTTGGCGTTGCGGACCGTGATGCCGGGCGCGGCGCCGGTCGGCGGCTGGTCGAAGCGGCGTCGTAAGTCCAGCACGCGCGCGATCGCGGCGCCGGGGTTCTCGACGTCGGTCGGCGAGATGTGGATGGCGAAGTGCATCCGCGCGGAGAGCCCGCCCTGCTGGGCCACTGCCGCGAACGCGGCGAGCTCGCCGATCGTCGATCCATCCTCGGCATCCGCGTCGAGGGCGCTGGTGACGCCCTGGCGCGCGATCGCGGCGAGCGCGGCAATCGCGGCGGCACGGTGGTCCTCGGCCGTCGGCGCCGGGAACAGCCGGTCAACCGGGTCCGATGCGGCATCCTCGAGCAGGCCGGTCGGTTCGCCCGCGGCATCGTGGTGGATCTGGCCACCCGGCGGATCCTTGCTGTCGCGAGTGATCCCGGCGAGTGCGAGCGCACGTGCATTCGCGAGTGCCGTGTGGCCGAACGAATCGCGGACGCGGATCGGGCGTTGCGTGTGCAGCGAATCGAGAGTGGCGTGGCTGATCTCCACGCCTGCCGGCGTCATGCCCTGCTGGAACCAGGCCGTGACGGCGAGCGCGGCGTCGGGCTCGTGCTTCCTGTCCTTGTCGAGGCAGGCCTGGATCCGGGCCTGGAATTCCGGCACCGACAGGCGCAGGTACTCGAGGTTGCAGGTGAGCAGGGCTGCGCCGCCTTCCAGGGGGTGCATGTGTGCGTCGACGAGGCCGGGCATCACGAAGCGGCCATGCAGGTCGACGACCCGCGTCTTCTTGCCGACGTAGCGCTTCGTGCCGGCGTTGGCGCCGACATAGATGATGTGCCCGCCGCGTATCGCGACCGCCTCGCGCACGTGGTCGGCGGCATCGGCGGTGTAGACCGCCCCGCCCCGGTAGACGGCGTCGGCAGGCGCGGTGGCTGCCGAAGCGGCGCCGCCCAGGGCGCAGAGAATCAGGGCCGCGAGGTGTCTGGAGGCCGGAAAGCGGAGCATGTCGGGTTCCCGATGGTCAGGTCCGGACCCCAGTCCGGTGCGCCGCCATGATGCCAGTCCGCGCTCACCGCGGCAGCCCGGACTCGTGCGGCCGACGGAGGGCCCCATGCGGCGAGCCGTGCCGGCCGTGCGTCCGGCGACCTATACTGGGACGATGCCGGCTGGCGGCGGGGAGGAATCTCCCGGAGGGGGCGCGATGGGACGATGCGGACCTCGGGTCGTGCGGCATGTACGGCGCTGCGCGCTGGCGTGTGCCGCCATGCTCGTCGCCTGGACGGGACCTGCCGCTGCGGAAGAGACGCCGGCTGCCGTCATCAACCCCCCTGCGGCGGGCAACGTAGGAGACGTCGTCGTGTCGGCGCCGGAGCCCCGCTACGTCGCGCCGACGCTGCGCGACCGCATCGGCCGCATCTGGGCGCCGGTACTGATCAACGACAAGGGCCCGTTCCGGCTGGTGCTCGACACCGGAGCCGACAATTCAGCGGTGTCCGCGGCGGTCGCCGAGGCGATCGGCGTCGTGCCCAATCCCGAGGACTCGGTGAACCTGCGCGGCGTCACAGGGACGCGCGTCGTGCCGACCATCCATGTGGACAGCATCGTCGTCGGCGACCTCGAGCTGCATTCGAAGAGACTGCCGATCATCAGCGATGCACTGGGCGGCGCGGACGGAATCCTCGGCACCGAAGGCCTGCTCGACAAGCGCATCTTCATCGATTTCCGCCACGACAAGATCCGGATCTCCAAGTCCCACCGCGAAAAGGCGGAGCCCGGCTTCACGACGATTCCTGTGCATATCACCAACGGCCTGCTGCTCGTCGCCGACGTGCAGATCGGCAAGGTGCACGCGAAGGCGATCATCGACACCGGCGGACAGGTGACGCTCGCGAACGAGGCGTTCCGGGACGCGCTCGTGAAGCACCTGAGTTCATCGGACGTCGCGGCCGACGAGATCACCGGCGCGACGATGGACGTCCAGCGCGGCGATCGTGTCGTCACGCCACCGATCTTCATCGGCGACGTGATGATCCGCGGCGCGCACTTCACCGCCGGCGATCTTTACATCTTCCAACACTGGAAGCTGACGAAGGAACCTGCGGTGCTTATTGGCATGAACGTGCTGGGCCTGCTCGATACTCTGATCATTGACTACAAGCGCAGCGAGATGCAGGTCAAGGTCAGGAACTAGCCGTCCACGGTCCGCCGCCGCCAGGGCGGCAGAGGATCTAGCCCCGGGCGAGGCTGCGGGGTCCGTCCACGCGAGCCCGCTCCTGTTCCAGCAGCGACTGCTTGCGCCCGATGCCCCACCGATAGCCACCGACGCCGCCGTCGCCGCGCAGCACGCGATGGCAGGGGATGAGCACGGCGATGCGATTCGCGGCGCAGGCGGAGGCGGCCGCGCGGACTGCCTTCGGCGCGCCGATCGCCTGCGCGACCGCCGTGTAGGTCACGGTCTCCCCGTCGGCGAGGCCGAGCAGGAAGCGCCAGACGCGCACCTGGAATGCCGTGCCGCGCAGGTCGAGCGGTACGTCCGGGCGCGCCGTGCGCCCGTCGAGGTGGCGGGCGAACGCCTTCATCCAGTCGTCGAGTTCCGGAGACTTCGCGCGTGTGGACTCAACGAGTGTCGCGGCGGGGAATTCCCTCGCGAGGCCTGCGTGCAGCTCCGCATCCGACTCGCCGAACTCCGCGAAGCAGACGCCCCGGTCCGTGGCGGCCATCATCAGTCGCCCGAGCGCGGTGTCGCGGCAGGCATAGCCGATCGTCTCCCCTGCACCGCCCGCGCGGTACGCCGTGGGCGTCATGCCGAGCTGGCGCGATGCCTCGCCATACACGCGGCTCGCCGAGGAATAGCCGGCCGCGTTGATCGCATCGGTCACGCGCGCGCTGGCGCGCAGGTCGCCTTTCAGCTGGCGCAGGCGCAGTCCGTCCTGGTATTCCCGCGGCGTGACCCCGAAATGGGCCTTGAACGCGCGCTGGAAGTGCGCCGGGGACAGGGACGCCCGTCCGGCCAGGTCGGCGAGTGTCAGCCGCTCGTTCGCATGCGCGGCGATGTGGCGAGCCGAGGCCTCGAGCCGCCCGGCGAGCGGCGGCCGGGCGAGGTCGGGACGGCAGCGCTTGCAGGGGCGGAACCCCGCCGCGACCGCCGCGTCCCTGGAATCGAAGAAGCGGACGCTCTCGCGCCGGGCCGGGCGCGAGGCGCAGGAAGGGCGGCAGTACACGCGCGTGGAGAGCGTTCCGTACCAGAACCGATCATCCCAGCGTGCGTCGCGCGACACGACCGCGCGCCAGCAATTTGCGTCTGTAGCCATCGCCTGCGGTGGAAACTTCAGGATCTTCATTGTAGGCGCACCGTGCCTGGGAGGTAAGGCACGGTAGCGCCGGGCCCGGGGGCGCGCGCTCCGATTCTTGCGCACATCGTGCCGAGTCGTGCTGCGATGCAGCCCGCGGCGGCGTGCAGGGCCGCGCCGGCTGCATTACAGTGCAGCTCAGTTCATGGGGGGATCGCCAATGCCATTGTCACGTCGGGACTTCGTGTCCGGACTCGCCCTCGGCGCGCTGGGGAGCGCGGGGGCGGGCGAGGCCCGCGCGGTTGAGCCGCTGCCGAAGCAGCGCATGCAGGCGGCGTCGCGGCCGATCATCGTCGCCGCCGGCAACGGCTATGAATTCCTAGAGGGCGCCTACCAGTACCTGAAGGGTGGTGGCGACACGCTCGAGGCCGCGATCCGCGTCGTCGCCGGCGCCGAGGACGATCCGGAAGACGACAGCGTCGGCCTCGGCGGACTGCCGAACGAAGAGGGCGTCGTCGAGCTCGACGCCTCGTGCATGCACGGGCCGTCGCGTCGTGCCGGTGCCGCCGGCGGCGTGCGCAACATCCGCAGCATGGCAAGGCTCGCTCGCGAGGTGATGCTGCATTCAGGCCACGTGATGATGGTCGGCGAGGGCGCGGAGCGCTTTGCCGTGGCCCGTGGCTTCAAGCGCGAGGACCTGCTGACCGAGGCCTCCCGCAAGGTGTGGCTGCTGTGGAAGGAGGCACACTCCGACTGGTGGGGCTCCGGCGTCGCCGACCCGCGCTGGCGCGAACGTCTCCAGGAGCGCCTGCGCTCCGATGACGGCGCCGCGTACTACGAGCGCCTGCAGCGCCTCGCGGAGGACCTCGCGATCGACCCCGCGGCGCGCACGGCGGCCATCCACAAGGTGCTGTTCCCGCCCACCGGCACGATCCACTGCTCGACCCTTGCCGCCAACGGCGACATGTCCGGATGCACGTCCACCAGCGGGCTGGCCTGGAAGATCCCGGGTCGACTCGGCGATTCGCCGGTGATCGGAGCCGGCTGCTATACGGACCAGGACGTCGGCTCGGTCGGTGCGACCGGCAGCGGCGAGGAGAACCTGCGCGTGCTCGGCGCGCACACGATCGTCGAGAACATGCGACACGGCATGACGCCGTTCGAGGCGGGCATGGATGCGCTGCATCGCATTGCGCGAAATTTCAACAACGAGAAGGAGCGGCTGTTGTACGTCGACATGAAGTACTACGTCCTGCGCAAGGACGGCGCCTACGCGGGCGTTTCGCTGTGGACCGGCTACGAGCCGGGCCAGCCGCACACGATCGCGGTCCACGACGGCACGCCGCGACTCGAGAAGACCGTGAGCCTGTTCGAGGGTGCGTCGCAACGCTGGCCCCCGACGCCGGCGCAGAAGGTGGCCTCGTGAGCGCCCGGCCGTCCCGCTGGATGCTCGCGGCCGCGCTTCTCGGCGTGAGCGCGATGGCTGGCGCTGCCAATGCCGCATCGCGTCCGACCGTGATCCTCGCGGGTTCGCTGATCGATGGCGTGTCGCCTCGGCCGAGATCCGGCGTTGCGGTGGTCGTCGTCGATGGCCACATCAAGGCGGTCCGCGATCGCGGCGCCGCCGACCTGCCGACGGACGCGGACGTCATCGACCTCGGTAGCGCGACGCTGCTGCCGGGCCTGATCGACACGCACACCCACGTCTTCCTGCAGGGTGAGGTGCCGGAGGAGGGGGGCTACGACGCCCAGCTGCTCAAGCACCCGCTGTCGTACCGGGTTGCCCGGGCCATCGTCGCGGCACGCCGCGCGATCGACCAGGGCTTCACGACGATCCGCGACGTTGAGACGGAGGGGGCGGGATATGGCGACGTCGGCATCAGGCAGGCGATCGACGGCGGCATCGTGCCCGGGCCGCACATGTTCGTCGCGACGCTGTCGATCTCGACGACGGGTGGTTACCAGCTCGAGGACTACGCGCCCGAGCTGCAGATGCCGAAGGGCGCACAGATCATCGATGGCCCCGTCGAGGCGCGCAAGGCGGCCCGCGCGCAGCTCGACCACGGTGCGGACTGGATCAAGGTCTACATGACGCACCGCTCCTGGCTGGATGGTGCGGGTAACCTGGTCTCGCAGCCGACCCTGACGGTCGATGAACTCCGCGCCATCGTCGACGAGACGCACGGCTGGGGCCGCAAGGTCGCCTGCCATGCCTACAATGGCATCGGCCTGCAGCGAGCGCTCGATGGCGGCTGCGACTCGATCGAGCATGGCCTCGAGCTCACCGACGCCCAGATCCAGCAGATGCTGCGCCAGGGCACGTGGTACGTCCCGACCCTCGCGGTCTACTTCAAGGACTGGGATCCGGCCGACACGGCGAGCGGCCGGCGCGACCGCAAGCGCTGCGAGGTCCACGCGATCTCGTTCCGCAAGGCACTGAAGGCGGGGGTCAAGATCGCCTTCGGCACCGACATGGGCGGCATCAAGTGGAGCGAGCAGATCGCGCAGGAGTTCGCCTACATGGTCGAGGGTGGCATGACGCCGATGCAGGCGATCCAGTCCGCGACGTCCCGGGCTGCGGAGCTCCTCGGGCGCACCGGCGAGATCGGCGTCATCGCCGAGGGCGCCGAGGCGGATCTCGTCGCCGTGGGTGCCGACCCGCTTGCCGACGTGCACCGGCTTGAGTCGGTCGGCTTCGTCATGAAGGACGGCCGGGTGTGGCGCAACGAGCTCGGCGGACACCGCTAATGGCCGCGGCGCGCGAACAGGCACCGATGGCACGGCTCGCGGCGACGAGCCTGCTCGGCGCCAGCATCGAATGGTTCGACTTCTACCTGTATGGGGCGGCCGCGGCGCTGGTGTTCCCGGCGCTCTATTTCCCGAAGTCGATGCCGCCGATGATCGCGCTGCTGGCCTCGTTCAGTACCTTCGCGGTCGGCTTCTTCGCGCGCCCGGTGGGAGCGGTGCTGTTCGGGCACTTCGGCGACCGCGTCGGCCGCAAGGCCGCGCTCGCGGCCGCCCTCGTGCTGATGGGCGTCTCGACGGCGCTCGTCGGCCTGCTGCCGAGCTACGCGACGATCGGCGTCGTCGCACCGACGATCCTGGTCGTGCTGCGCTTCACGCAGGGGCTCGCGATCGGCGGCCAGTGGGGTGGCGCGATGCTGCTTGTCGTCGAGAGCGCGCCGCCGGAGAAGCGCGGCTTCTACGGCAGCTTCGCCCAGGTCGGCGCGCCCGCGGGCGTCGTGCTCGCGAATCTCGCGTTCCTCATCGTCGGCGCGCTCACCTCGCACGAGACGTTCATGGCCTGGGGCTGGCGAATCCCCTTCGTGCTCAGCCTGGGCCTCGTCGGCCTCGCCTGGTACGTCCATGTGCGGGTCGAGGAGACCGACGCATTCCGGAAGCTCGCGGCGGCACGAAGCGCGCAGCCGCGGGGGCGCTCGCCGATCCTCGAGGCATTCTCGTCCCACCCTCGCCAGATCCTGCTCGCGGCCGGTGCATTCATCGCCGTGCAGGTGTCGTTCTACATCTCGATCACGTTCGTCATGGCGTATGGCACCAATACCGAATTCGGGCTTGGGCTGCCGCAGTCGACGTTGCTGACGACGATCATGCTCTCGAGCGGACTGATGGCGCCGACGCTGCTGTGGTTCGGGCGCCTGTCGGACCGCTACGGGCGGCGGCGCGTGTTCAAGCTCGGCGCGCTCAGCGTCGGCCTGTGGTCCTTCGCGTTCTTCCCGCTGATCGACACACGTTCGCCGGTGCTGATCTTCGTCGCGATCGCCGGCGCGCTCGTGCTGAACGGGATGATGTACGGGCCCCAGGCCGCGCTGTTCGGGGAGCTTTTCAGGACGCGCGTGCGCTATTCGGGTGCGTCGCTCGGCTACCAGCTCGGATCGGCCTGTGGCGGCGGCCTCGCGCCGCTGGTGGCGATGGAAATCCTGCATCGCACGCACAGCACGATGGGTGTCGCGATCTACATGGCCGGCGCCTGCTGCGTGACGCTGCTGTCGGTGTCGCTGCTCGGCGAGGGGCGCACCGGCGACCTGGCGGACGACGGGACCTGAGCTCGGTCGGTGTCACGCCGACCAGTCGATCGGCTCCACGCGCCGGACGACGAGCGCGAACGCGAATGCGCCCATGAGCGTCATCACCGCGGCGATCACGAACGCCCAGGCGAAGCTGCCCGTGCGGTCCACGACGAGGCCGGTGATGACCGGCGCGGTCACGCCGGCGAGGTTCGCGACGAAGTTCTGGATGCCCATCCACTGCCCGGCGGCGCGCGGGCCGGCGAGCGTCTGCGAGATCGCCCCGAGGGGCGCGCTCTGCAGGCCGAAGAACACACCCGAGACCAGCAGCAGCGCCACGGAGTCACGCGGCCCTGCGCCCGCGCAGGCGGCCATCGTCGCGGTCACGCCGACGTGGCCGAGCACGATCGCGGTCTTGAGTACCGGACTGGCGTGCCAGCCGCGACGGACGAGGCGATCGCACAGCCACCCGGTCGCCGGCGCGACGATGGACTGGATGGCGTAGATGCCCGCGCCGACCATCGCCATGTGCGAGAGGCTGAATCCGAAGGTCTTCACGAACAAGAGCGGCAGCCACGTCAGGGTGAAGTAGTACGCGTAGTTGCCGCTGAAATGTCCGAGGCTCGTGCCCCACAGAGAGCGCTCGCTGAGCATCCTCGCGTACCGAACGGGTGCCACGACAGTCCCGGTGGCCACGTCGCGGCGGGTCACGGCGATCCACGGCCACAGCCAGAGCAGCGACCCGATGCCGAATGCTATGAAGGCTGGCCGCCATCCGTATCGCTCCATCACGAGGCCGCCGACGATCGTCCCGGCGGTCGGTCCCAGAGCCTGGCCGGCGGCGATCAGGCCGTTGGCGCGAGCGCGACCCGTGATGTCGACCCGGCGCGCCAGCAGCAAGGCATTGCAGGGGTAGGCCACGCTCTCGCCGAGCCCGAGCAGTACCCGGAACGCGAGGATCATCCCGAATCCGACGGCGAAGCCGGTCAGCGTCGTGGCGAGTGCCCACGCGGCGAGGCCGCCGGCCAGCAGCCAGCGGACGTCGAGGCGTTGCGCGAGCCACCCGGCCAGTGGCTGCATCGGCGCGTAGGACCAGAAGAACGCCGAGAAGAGGAGGCCCATCTCGGCGTTGTTGAGCCCGAGCTCGGCCTGGACCTGGGGTGCGGCGATCGCGAGGTTGCCGCGGTCGAAGTAGTTGATGAAGATCGCACCGGCCAGCAGCGCGACCAGGGACGATGGAAACCGGGGCGTCGCAGCCGGGAGAGCCTCTGACGCGCCGCCCTTCGGCACGCCCGAATCCGGGCCCAAGCTACTCGCCGCCGCCGTCGTCGCCATCCCGGCGGGGCCGGGCGAAGCCGCGCCGCCCGCCGACGAAGAACTGGAGGAAGCGCTGCGTCTCCGCCGATGGATAGTCGCCCGACGCAAGCGCCTCGGCCGCGAGTTCGCGCGGATTGCCGGCGGAGCGGCAGACGTGCCGGAACGTGCGCTTCAGTTCGAGGAGCGCTGCCCCCTTGACGCCGCGCCGGCGCAGCCCGACGAGGTTGAGGCCGATCAGCGCATTGCGCTCGCTGACCATCGTGAACGGCGGGACGTCGAGGCTGACGCGTGCGAGGCCGCCAACCATCGCGCCTTCGCCGATCCTGCAGAACTGGTGCACGGCGGCGGAGCCGCCGATGAAGGCGCGCTCGCCCACCGAGACATGGCCGGCCAGCAGCACGGCGTTGGCGAGGATCACGCGGTCGCCGAGCCGGCCATCGTGCGCGACGTGGCTCGTCGCCATCAGGAAGCAGTCGGCACCGATCTCGGTCGCGGTGCCGGGCTTCGTGGCGCGGTTGACGGTCACGTGCTCGCGCAGCACGGTGCGCGCGCCGATCGTGACGCCCGAGGTCGTCGCCGGATCGAAGCCCAGGTCCTGCGGATCGCCGCCGATGACGGCGAATGGATGCACGACGACGCCGTCGCCGAGCGTGCAGTGGCGCGTGACGATCGCGTGCGCATGGATCACGCAGCCGGCGCCCAGCGTGGCGCCATCCTCGATGATCGCGGTCGGGTGGATGCTCATGGCGGAATCCTCGGACGTCGGCGCATCGTAGCGCGCGCGCCGGATCGCCGCATCCATGGCGGTCGCGGCACCTGCCATCGGCTACCATGGGCCCGAGCATCATGAGGTGGCAGGTGGGCGGGCAGGCGAGCGAGATCGTGATCGTCGGCGGGGGCGTGATGGGGTCGGCGCTCGCATACTGGCTGACGCGCCTCGAGCCCGGGCTCCCGGTCACGGTCGTGGAGCGCGATCCGACCTACCGCGCGGCCTCCTCGGCGCTCTCGGCGGCATCGATCCGCCAGCAGTACACGACGCCGGTCAACATCGGGATCTCGCAGTGGAGCGTGAAGTTCCTGCGGGAGACGGCCGAGCACCTCGCGATCGACGACGACCGTCCGGACGTCGGCCTGCACGAGGGGGGCTATCTCTACCTCGCAGGGACGAGTGGAGCGCCGGTGCTCGCAGCGGCCCACGCGATCCAGCGAGCCCATGGCGCCGACGTCGCGCTCCTCTGCCCGGCCGAACTCCGCGAGCGGTTCCCGTGGCTCGCCACCGACGACCTCGTCTCCGGATCGCTGGGCCTGTCGGGCGAGGGCTGGTTCGACGGCTACGGGCTGCTGACGGCGTTCGCGCGCAAGGCACGCAGCCAGGGCGTCCGGTACCTGCGCGCGGAGGTCGTCGGCCTCGAGCGCGCGGGCGACCGGATCGGCGCGGTCCGGCTCGATGACGGCAGCCGCCTGGCGTGCGGCAGCGTCGTCAACGCGGCGGGGCCCTGGGCGCGCGGCGTCGCGGCGATGGCCGGCATCGACCTGCCGGTGCACGCACGGCGGCGCACCGTGTTCGTGATCGCCTGCCGCGAACGACTCGAGCGTTTCCCGCTGCTGATCGACCCGACCGGATTCTGGATCCGGCCCGAGGGCGACCGGTTCATCGCGGGCGCCGTCCCGCACGAGGATGCCGACGACCTGCCGCTCGAGCCGGACTACGCGCCGTTCGAGGCGGAGCTGTGGCCGGCGCTTGCCGCGCGGATCCCGGCGTTCGAGGCGGCCCGGCTCGAGCGCGCGTGGGCCGGCTACTACGAGATGAACACCTTCGACCACAACGCGATCGTCGGTCCCCACCCGTCGCTTGCGAACCTGTACTTCGTCAACGGCTTCTCGGGGCACGGCCTGCAGCAGGCGCCCGCGGTGGGCCTTGCGCTCGCGGAGCGCATCACGACGGGCCGCTACGCGACGATCGACCTCGCACCGCTCGGCTTCGAGCGCATCCTCGAGGGGCGGCCGCTGCTCGAGCTCAACGTGATCGGCTGAAGGTCAGGCTGGCGTGAGTCGCCTGCAGATGGCGCGACGCAGCGCCGGGCTGCTCGCGGCGACGAACGTCGAGGCCCCGAGCAGGTTGCCGTCCGCGCCCGCGAAGTCGCTGACCGAGCCGCCCGCCTCGCGTACGCACACGACCAGCGCCGCGATGTCCCAGGCGCTCATCCGCGGATCGATCGCGGCGTCGAGTTCGCCACGGCACAGCAGTGCGTACTGCACGCAGTCGCCGACGAGGCGGATGCGGCCGATGCTGCGGATCACCTCGGAGATGCGCCACGGCCCGGCCGGGCGATAGAGATCGGTCTGCTTGTAGCTGGTCAGGCCCGCATTGGCGACGGTGTAGGGCTGCGGCTTCGCGACGTGCACCCGGCGAGGCCGGGCGCCGTCGCGCAGCAGCCAGCAACCATGGCCCGTGGCGGCGTAGGTCGTCTCGCCCATCGCCGGCAGGTGGATGCAGCCGAAGACGGGTTCGCCGTCGACGAGCAGCGCGAGCAGGCTGCCGTAGGTGCCGAGACCGAGCACGTAGGACGCCGTACCGTCGATCGGGTCGACGAGCCACGAGCGCCCGTGTGCCGCGAGGTCGCCACCGTATTCCTCGCCACGGATCGCATCGCCGGGCCACGCGGCCTTCAGCCGCTGGCGCAGCAGGCGTTCCGCGGCGCGGTCGGCCGCGGTGACCTCGCTGCCGTCGATCTTCTTCTGGATGCCGACGCGGCGCTGGCGACGCGTCGTGAGGCGCCCGGCCGCGGTGACGGCAGGCAGGACGACGGCGAGCAGGTCGTCGAGTTCGCGGGCCGAGAGGGTGGGGGGCTTGGCTTTCTTCATGCGCTGAAATCTACCATCGCACGCCACCGCCCGCCCACCCTGGGCCCTGCTCACGCGAGGTCGAACAGCAGCACCTCCGCGCCTGCCGTCGATTCCAGGCGCAGCGATGCCTCCTCGGCGAGCGCGAGGCCATCGCCCGCGGCGAGCGATTCGCCGGCGGCCTGCAGCGAGCCCGTCACGACCTGCAGCCACGCGTAGCGGCCCGCCGCGAGCGGCACGTCCAGCGTCGCGCCGGGCGTCAGCGTCGAGGCGTACAGCCGCACGTCCTGGTGGATGGTCAGTGCGCCATCCGTGCCGTGGCGATCCGCGACCAGGCGCAGCCGATCGGTGCGCTCGGCCGGCACGAATGCCTTCTGCTCGTAGCCGGGCTCGAGGCCACCGCGCTCGGGCAGGATCCAGATCTGCAGGAAGTGGACAGGGTCCTGCCGGCTCGCGTTGTACTCGCTGTGCCGGATGCCGGTGCCCGCGGACATGCGCTGCACTTCGCCGGGGCGGATCACGGACCCCGTGCCGATGCTGTCCTTGTGCTCGAGGCCGCCGTTGACGACGTAGGAGACGATCTCCATGTCGCGATGCGGATGCGTGCCGAAGCCGGCACCCGGGGCGACGCGGTCGTCGTTGATCACGCGCAGCGCACGGAAGCCCATGTGGCCGGGGTCGTGGTAGTCGGCGAACGAGAACGTGTGCCAGCTGTCCAGCCAGCCGTGGTTGGAATGGCCGCGGTCGGCGGCCTTGCGGACGTATTTCATGGCAGCTCCTCCATCGAGGGGGACGATGAGGGAAGCATACGGGGATCGACCATCGCGTTCTGGAAACGCGAGGTCCACGCCGAGGAACGCCTACGGCGCCGGGCGGTTCTCCGGCAGCGGAATGAACGTATCGTCGCCCTCGATCCCCGGGAAGCGGCGCGCTTCCCAGTCGGCAGCCGCGGCCAGGATCCGCTCCTTGCGCGAGGAGACGAAGTTCCAATAGAGGTGGCGACGGCCGTCGAGCGGATCGCCGCCGATCAGCACGAGCCGTACGCGTCGCGGCGCCTCGAGCTGGAACGGACGCTCCGCGTCCACGACCGCCATGGTCTGGCGCGCGACGTCGCGGCCATCGATGCGGACCGCGCCGTCGATCGGGTAGACCGCGAGCTCGCGCGCCAGCGGCGGCACGACGATCTCGGCGCCGGCATCGAGTTCGAGGTCGACATACAGGGTGGGTGATGCCGCCAGGACCGGCGAGGTGCACCCGAATGCGTTGCCGACGAGCACGCGACCACGCGCCGCGCCCGCCGTGAACGCCGGAATGTCCTCGGCGGGCGTATGGACGAACGACGGATCGGATTCCTCGAGCGACCGGGGCAGTGCCGCCCACAACTGCAGCCCGTGCAGCCCGTAGCTGCGCGTCGCGAGGTCCTCCGGCCTGCGCTCCGAGTGCACGATGCCGCGACCCGCCGTCATCCAGTTGATCGCGCCCGGCTCGATGCGCTGCACGCAGCCGAGGCTGTCGCGATGCATCATCGCGCCGTCGAACAGGTACGTGACGGTCGCGAGACCCACGTGCGGATGGGGCCGCACGTCCAGGTCCATGGCGGGCTCGATCGTCACCGGGCCGAAGTGGTCGAAGAAGAGGAACGGACCGACCGACTGCCGCCCGAGCGCGGGCAGCAGGCGACGGACCCGGAATCCGCCACCGAGGTCCTTCTCGTGTCCGCCGAATTCCGCGATGACACCCACGGCCCCGGACCCGCTAGAGCCCGAGGTCCGACAGGCCCGGGTAATCCGCCGGGCGCACGCCGGGCGCGGCCCAGTGGAATTTCCGATCCGCCGCGGCGATCGGCAGGTCGTTGATCGAGGCGATGCGACGGCGCATATAGCCCCAGGCGTCGAACTCCCAGTTCTCGTTGCCGTAGGAGCGGAACCAGCTGCCCGAGTCGTCGCGCCATTCGTACGCGAAGCGCACCGCGATGCGGTTGTCCGTGAACGCCCACAGCTCCTTGATCAGCCGGTAGTCGATTTCACGGGCCCACTTGCGGGTCAGGAAGGCGGCGATCGCCGCCCGTCCCTGCAGGAACTCGGCGCGATTGCGCCAGGCGCTGTCCTCGCTGTAGGCGAGCGCGACCTTCTCCGGATCGCGCCGGTTCCAGGCATCCTCGGCCGCGCGCACCTTGGCGGTGGCGGTCTCGAACGTGAACGGCGGGACGGGTGGGCGCGGGGTCGGTTCGCTCATCGGGAGGCTCCGGCAGGTCGAGGACGACGCGAGCATGCCATGGCCCGGGCCCGATCGGGGTCTCGGCAGGGCCCGGATCGGATGCTATGGTGCGCGTGCCTGGAGGGCACCGAATCGGCTCAGCGTCGGCACGATGCCGGCGCGCACGCCCGGTCACCGGCCGCGCGCGTGTCGATCATTCCTGAAGACACAATACAAAGGGGTTCCAGATGAGTCTTGCATCCGAGTTTCGCGAGTTCGCCATGCGCGGCAACGTCGTCGACCTGGCGGTCGGCGTCGTGATCGGCGGTGCGTTCGGCAAGATCGTGTCGTCGCTGGTCGAGTCGGTGATCATGCCCGTGGTCAGCCTGCTGACCGCGGGCAACGACTTCTCGAAGCTGGCCGTCGCGATCGGCACCAATGCCAAGGGCGATCCGCTGCTGCTGAAGTACGGCGCGTTCATGCAGTCGATCGTCGACTTCCTGATCATCGCGCTGGTGATCTTCCTCGCGATCCGCGCGATGAATCGCCTGAAGCGGCCGGCGCCCGAAGCCGCGCCTGCAGTACCGCCGCCGCCGCCGGCCCAGGAAGTGCTGCTGACGGAAATTCGCGACCTGCTCGCGAAGCGCTGAGATCGTCGGGACTGCGCGGGCCGGACCGGCCCGCGCGGACCCCGGCCAGGCCGGGGTTCAGGCGTTCGGTCGAACCGGGGTCCGGTTGAGCCACGCTTCCATCTTCAGATTGCGCCGGATCCAGACCTCGCCGTCGTGCTTGCGGGCGATTTCGAGGGCCATGTGGAACTCCCGCACGGCGCCCGCGACGGTCTCCGTGGACGGCACGAACACCTCGTAGAGATCCTGGTTGACCATGTCTCACTCCCCTGTGTGCGCGTGCACGACCAACCGTTGCACTTTTCGCACATTTGATTATTTCAGGGCAGTTTAGGGAGAGTGCCGCCGTTCAACATGCGACGCACATCACACTTTCGTCCGGCTACGGGCTCACCCGCAACCGCGCGGCCGCCCGGACTGGGGGATGTCCCGCATGTCCGGCGACCCTGTGTCGGGAATGCCTTACGAGCGTCCGACCAGCCCCATCGCGTAGTGCCAGGCGCGTTCGCGGCGAGGCAGTTCGACGACTTCGATGAGGAGCATGCAGAGCGAGCCGAGGATCGAGACAAGGATGATCGCCATGATCGGGACTCCAAAGTGGACTGAGGCGATTGTCGCAGTGCAGCAATTAATTTGAAATACGTTCAAATCTCGCTGTGGGTAGTGATTTCCCCTTATGAAACGGGCGGGTAGCGCGGCGAGATGGTCGCGTGCGCCCCCGGCGACCGGCTATCCTGCGCAACCCACCACCGGCTGGATCCCCCCGACATGACGCGAATCACCCTCCTCGACGGCGGCACCGGCCGCGAGCTGAAGCGCATCGGCGCGCCGTTCCGCCAGCCGGAATGGTCCGCCCTGGCCCTGATCGAGGCGCCGCAGTTCGTCACGCAGGTGCACGAGGCGTATGTCGCGGCGGGCGCCGACGTGATCACGACCAACAGCTACGCGCTGGTCCCGTTCCATCTCGGCGACGAACGGCATGCGCGGGACGGCCACCGCCTCGCTGCGCTGTCGGGGACCCTCGCGCGCGAGGTTGCGGCCCGTTCGCCGCGCCCGGTGCGCGTCGCCGGTTCCCTGCCGCCGGTCTGTGGGTCGTATCGCGCGGACCTGTTCGACGTGGCCGTCGCACGCCCGCTGCTGGAGACCATCGTCGGCGCGCTGCGCCCGAGCATCGACCACTGGCAGGGCGAGACGCTGAGTGCGATCGAGGAGGCGGAACTCATCCGCGCCGTCGTCGGCCGCGACGGCAAGCCGCTTTGGCTGTCCTTCACGCTCGTCGATGGTCCCGCCGCCGGCGGCGAGCCGCAGCTGCGCTCGGGCGAGCCCGTGGCGGATGCGGTTCGCGCCGCCCGCGAGCTCGGCGCGGAGGCGGTCCTGTTCAACTGCAGCCAGCCCGAGGTGATGGGGCAGGCGGTCTCGATCGCCGCGGATCTCGCGGCGGGCGCCCTGCAGGTCGGCGTCTACGCCAATGCATTCCCACCGCAGCGCGCGGATGCGGATGCCAACGAGGACCTGCTCGACATCCGTGCCGACCTCACGCCGGCGGGCTATCTCGGCTGGGCGCGCGACTGGGTCGGTCGTGGCGCCGGCATCGTCGGCGGATGTTGCGGAATCGGTCCGGAGCACATTGCCGAGTTGCGCGCCGCGTTCTGAGGCGCCAGTCGGCAATCGCGTACTCGCACCGATACTTTTCCTGTCTTAAGCTGGTCACCGGAAGGTCAGCCTCAGGCCGCACCGCCACCGGCGGGCGCTGCCGACTCACGAGGGAGAGGAAACGCCGATGATCGATCTGTTCACTGCCGCGACCCCGAACGGCTGGAAGGTGTCGATCGCGCTCGAGGAACTCGGGATGCCGTACACGGTGCACACGCTCGACCTGTCCAAGGGCGAGCAGAAGCAGGACTGGTACATGCGCCTCAATCCGAACGGACGCATCCCGACGATCGTCGACCGCGGCAACGACGACTTCGCCGTGTTCGAATCCGGCGCGATCCTGATCTACCTCGCCGAACGCGCCGGCCGGCTGCTGCCGACGGAAAAGAAGGCCCGCTCCCGCGTACTCCAGTGGCTCATGTTCCAGATGTCCGGCGTCGGTCCGATGATGGGCCAGGCGAATGTCTTCCTGCGCTACGCGCCGGAGAAGATCCCGTACGCGATCGATCGCTACCAGCGTGAGGTGCGGCGCCTGTTTGGCGTGCTCGAGGGCCAGCTGGCGCTGCATGAGTTCATCGCAGGCAACGACTACTCGATCGCCGACATCGCGCTGTGGTGCTGGGTCCACGGCCACGACTGGTCCGGCGTCAGCCTCGAGGGGCTGCCACACCTGGAGAAGTGGGTGGAGCGGATCGCGGCCCGGCCCGCGGTGCAGCGCGGCCGCAAGGTGCCGGCACGGGTCGAGAACCATGACGAGGCCCGCACCGAGGCGGGTCGCAAGCTCCTCGTGTAGGACGGGAGCCGCAGTCTCCGGTCCCGGACGCCGTCGCGGCGTCCGGGACGCGGGTCGGCCTTACTTGGCCTCGGGCGCCTTCGCCTCGGCGGCCTTCGCGCTGACGAGTTCGACGTCGAACACGAGCAGCGCACCCGGCGGAATCGGCGCACGCGCGTTCATGTCGTAGCCGAGCTCGGGCGGGATCCAGAACGTGAACTTCGCGCCCGGCTTCATCAGCTGCAGGCCTTCCGTCCAGCCCTTGATGACGCCGTTCAGCGGGAACGTCGCCGGCTGGCCGCGCTTGTAGGAGCTGTCGAACTCAGTGCCGTCGAGCAGGCGGCCGCGGTATTGCACGGTGACCTCGTCGGTGCCGCTCGGGGACGCGCCTTCACCGGCTTCGGTGACCTTGTACTGCAGGCCGCTGGCGGTGGTCTTCACGCCCGCTTCCTTGCCGTTCTTGGCGAGGAATTCCTTCGCCGCGGCGTGGTTGCGGTTGCCGATGGCGCCCATCAGGTCATTGTTGAGCTTCGACAGGCGCTGCTTGTCGTCGTCGCTCACGGTCTTGCCGGCGAGGGCGGCTTCGACACCCTTCGTGAAGGCGGCGGGCTCGATCTCGTTGGTGATGCCGGCGCGATGCAGGCTCTCGCCGAACGCGAGACCGGCGCTGTAGCTCACCGTCGTCGTCATGTCGGCCTTCGGCGCCGCAGCGGGCTTCGCGGCGTTCTTGGCGGTGACGGGCTTCGCCGGGGCAGCCGCCGGGGCGTCGGCAGCCGTCGCCGAGAGCGCGAGGGTCAGGAATCCGGCGGCGACCGGCACGGACAAGGCGTGTTTGAACTTCATGGAAAGGATCCATCCGCGATGGTTGAGGGGTCGCTCCGGAGTGCCCCCGTCGGCGGGGGACGGCCCTCGAAGCGCGGCCTAGTGTGTCACATCGCCGGCCGGCGCCGGCGGACCGGGATCACGATTGGGGTGTCATGCCCAGCGGCGGGCGGCGATGCGGCACGCCGCCCGCGGGGCGTTTGCGTACACTGCGGCCGACGCGCGCCCACCCCCGGGCGCGGTAGCGGGTCCGGCGTGACGATTCCCTTCGATGCCCTGCAGCAATTCAATGGCCCTGGCGTGTTCAACCCGTGGGCCGAGCGCGATCCCCTGGACATCGAGGGCGGTGGTCCCGCGGCCCGGCTCGGGCGCCTGCGGCGCCATTTCGACGTCGATCCGCTGCTCATCCTGATCGGCGAGGCGGCCGGCTACCAGGGGTGCCACTTCTCCGGGATGGCGTTCACGAACGAGCGACTGATGCTCGAGGGCCGCATCCCGCGCATCGCGGTGGACGGGCGGTTCACGGCCCGGCCGCGGCCGTGGTGCGAACCATCGGCGACCGTCGTCTGGGGGGCGCTGCATGCCCATGGAGTGGCGGACCGCACGGTGCTGTGGAACTCCTTCGCCTGGCACCCGTACAAGGACGGCAATCCGTACTCGAACCGTGCCCCGACCCGCACCGAGCTCGAGGCAGGGCGGGCCGTGCTCAATGGTGTCCTCGGGGCCTTTGCCGGCGCCTGCGTCGTCGCGGTCGGCCAGGTGGCCGGCCGCACGCTGCGCTCGCTGGGCCGGGAGCCGGCGGCGGTCGTCCGCCACCCGTCGATGGGGGGCGCCAATGAATTCCGTGCCGGCCTCGGAGCGCTTGTGGCCGGCCTGCGGCGCCGCTGAGGCCCGGGTTGCGCCCCGCGGGCGCACCTGCTGCAATCGGCCTCGACCCCCGTGATCCGGCAATTCCCAAGGAGCGATCGATGAAGCAGTTCCTGACGGTTGGCGCGTTGTGCGTGTTCGGTGTCCTTGGCGTGGCCCAGGCCGCGGACCTGGGCTGTGCGGATCGCGCCGCGGAGAAGAAGCTCGCGGGCGCCGCGAAGACAAGCTTCATGAAGAAGTGCGAGAAGGACGCAGCGGCATCCACCGCGGCCGAGGCCTGCGTTGCGAAGGCGGCCGAGAAGAAGCTCGCGGGTGCCGCGAAGAACAGCTTCGTGAAGAAGTGCGAGAAGGACGCCGCGGCCGCCAAGTAGCGCCGCGACGGACCGACACCACAGGGCGCCCGAGCCGGCTCGGGCGGGCGTCCGTTCCCTTCCGGCCGTCGCCCGCGGGCATGGCGCATTCGCCGAGGTTCCCATGAACATCGCACATCGTGCGTCTGCACTGGTTGCGTTCCTGCTGCTCTCGTCCGTGGGACTCGCGGCGTCGACGGTCGATCCATCCGCCACCGTGGATGCGGAGAAGCCCGATCCGACGCGCTTCCAGCCGTTTCGCGCCGAGGCGCGCAGGACGACGGGATCGGTCGTCGTCGGCGGCCAGACGATCCAGTACCAGGCCGTGGCGGGCACGCTGGTCGTGCATCCGAAGGGCTGGGACGACGTCCCGCGCGACCCGAAGGCCGAGGCGACTGCGAGCGGCGAGGCCGCGAACCCCACCGCCGAAGCCTCGATGTTCTACGCGGCGTACTTCCGGAACGGACCGGGCGTGCGGCCGATCACGTTCCTGTTCAATGGCGGTCCCGGCTCCGCGACGATGTGGCTGCACATGGGCGCGTTCGGCCCGAAGCGCATCGTCACCGCGACCGACGTCCATTCGCCCGGTGCGCCGTACACGGTCGTGGCGAACCGCGCGAGCCTGCTGGACGTCAGCGATCTCGTGTTCATCGATGCGCCGGGCACCGGCTTCAGCCGCATCGGCGGCCGCGACGCGGAGAAGGCGTTCTATGGAGTCGACCAGGATGCGTATGCGTTCGCCGAGTTCATCACGCAGTTCCTGACCAAGTACGGTCGCTGGAACTCGCCGCGCTACATCTTCGGCGAGAGCTATGGCACGCCGCGCGCGGCCGTGCTCGTCAACCAGCTGCAGTCCGACCGCTCGATCGACGTCAATGGCGTGATCCTGCTGTCGCAGATCCTCAACATGGACCTCAGCCCGGACCGGCCGGGCGCCAACCCGGGCATCGACACGCCGTACCTCACGGTGCTGCCGACGTATGCGGCGACTGCGTGGTACCACAAGAAGCTGCCGGCGGAGCACAAGGATCTCGAGGCCTTCCTCGCCGAGGTCGAGCGCTTCGCGATGGGCGAGTACGCGACGGCGCTCGCGGCCGGAGCCGCGCTGCCCGCCACCGAGCGCACGCGCGTCGCCGGCCGGTTGCATGACTACACGGGGCTCCCCGTCGACTATCTCCTGAAGGCGGACCTGCGCATCGATGGCGGCGAGTTCCGCCAGGCCCTGCGCATCGAGGATGGCCTCTCCACCGGGCGGCTCGATTCGCGCTTCTCGGGACCCACGCTCGATCCGCTCAGCCAGCGCTCGGACTACGACCCGCAGTCCGCGGCGATCAGCTCGGCGTACGTCTCGGCGTTCAACGACTACGCGCGGCGCGAGCTCGACTATGGCGACGGGCGGACGTTCAAGCCCAGCATCGGCACGTACCGCACGTGGAACTGGCAGCACCTGCAGCCGGGCTCCTCGCCGCCTGCGAACTCGCGCCAGGGCGCGAACGTGATGCCGGATCTCGCGAATGCCATGAAGACCAACCCGACGCTGAAGGTGCAGGTGCACGCCGGCTACTTCGACCTCGCGACGCCGTTCTACCAGGGTGTCTACGAGATGCAGCACCTGCAGATGCCGGCCAGCCTGCAGTCGAACATCGAGTTCCAGTTCTACGACTCGGGCCACATGGTCTACGCGAAGGACTCGTCCCTGCAGCAGCTGCACGACAGCGTCGCGGCTTTCATCCGGCGCACCGCCGGCGCGGCGAACTAGCCCGTGGCGCGCAGGCTCGTCTCGTCCGGTTCGACCTTCGAGCGCGACATCGGCTATTCGCGTGCGGTGGTCGATGGCGACTGGATCTTCGTGTCCGGCACGACCGGCTTCGACTATTCGACCATGACCATCGAGTCCGGCGTGATCGAGCAGGCGGAGCAGTGCTTCAAGAACATCGACGCGGCGCTCGTCGCGGCTGGCGGCACCCTGGCAGACGTCGTTCGCGTGCATTACATCCTGCCGGACGCGGCGGAGTTCCAGGCCTGCTGGCCGGTGCTGCGCAAGTGGTTCGGGGACATCCGCCCCGCGGCGACGATGTTCAGCGCGGGACTGGCCGATCCCAGGATGCGGATCGAGATCGAAGTGACGGCGCGCCGGCGCCATGAGGGGACATCGTGAGCGACGCGCGACCCGGTATGCGCCAGGGTGTCGTGGCGGTGCCGACCCGGACCGTCGAGATCGTCGAGGTAGGCCCGCGCGACGGCCTGCAGAACGAACCCAATGTCATGTCGACCGAGATGAAGGTCGCGTTCATCCAGGGCGCGATCGACGCCGGCCTGCGACGCATCGAAGTCGCCAGCTTCGTCAACCCGCGGCGCGTACCTCAGATGGCCGACGCCGAAGCGGTGCTCGCGGCCTTGCCGCGCCGGCCCGACGTGCAGTACGTCGGCCTCGTGCTGAACGGCAGGGGATTCGAGCGGGCCCGGGCCGCCGGCTGTACCGAGATCGGCATGGCCGTCATGGCGAGCGATACCTTCAATCGTCGCAACCAGGGCGTGTCCACGGAGGAGTCGATTGCCGCGTGGAGCGACATCGCCCGGGATGCGCACGCCGCCGGCATTCGTGCCCAGATCACGGTATCCACGGCGTTCGGATGTCCGTTCGAAGGCGAGGTGCCGGTCGCGCGGGTCGTCGACGTCGTCGAGCGCGTCGCGCAGGCGGGTCCATTCGAGATCGCGATCGCTGACACGATCGGCGTCGGCGTGCCGAGCCAGGTGACGGAGATCGTCGGACGGGTCCGCGAGCGCATTCCGGACATGGCGTTGCGCTTCCATTTCCACAACACTCGCAATACCGGACTCGCCAACGCATATGCGGCGGTCGAAGCGGGCGTGTCCACGCTCGACTCGAGCCTCGGTGGGATCGGCGGGTGTCCGTTCGCACCCGCCGCCACCGGGAATATCCCGACCGAGGATCTCGTCTACATGTTGCAGCGGATGGGCATCTCCACGGGGATCGATCTCGAGGCGCTGATTCGCACCGGCCGGTGGCTGCAGGATCAACTCGGTCGGACCGTACCTGGCATGCTGACCAAGGCCGGCGCCTTTCCGGCGACCTGATCAGGTCCGTCGGCGTCCTGCGCCTGGCTGGGTACTGTCGGCGCGCCGGTAGGCGCCAGGCGAGGTGTGGGCCCACTTCCGGAATGCACGGTGGAACGCACTCGGCTCCAGGAACCCGAGCTCCAGCGCGATGTCCCGGATGCTCTTGTCCGTGGTGCTGAGATACGTGATCGCGAGGTCGCGACGCACTTCGTCCTTGATCGCCTGGTACGACTCGCCTTCGGCCTTCAGCCGGCGACGCAGCGTGGCCGGGGCCGTGCCGATCTCCCGAGCCATGGTCTCGAGTTCCGGAAGGTCGTTCGGCAAGGCCTGTCGCAGCCGTCGGCGGATCCGTGCAGACAGGCTCTGCGTGTTCTTGTAGCGGAGCAGGATGTTCTCCGGCGCAATGCGCAGGAAGTCCTTCGCACTGCGTTCGCTCTGCACGACAGGGAGGTCGAGCACGGCCGCGTCCATGATGAGGCAGGTTGTCGGTTCGCCGAAGCGCAGCGTCGCACTGAACAGAGCCGGATATTCGCCGGCGTGTGTGGGCGCTGGATAGGCGAAGCTCGCCGCGATCACGTTGATCCGCCGGCCGACGAGCCAGCAGGCGAGCCCATAGGTCATGACGAGCAGCGTCTCGTGCGCGAATACCCTGGTCGGACCCGATCCGGGTCTTGACCGCAGGACCAGGTGCGCCTCGCCGTCGCGCTCGTCGACGGCCACCGACAGGTCGTCGAGGAACACGGACATGAATCGGCTCGCGCGGTCGAGTGCCGCGCGCAGCGTGGTGCAGTGCACCACCGAGCGCACCATCAGCGCAAAGCTCCCGGCCTTCATCCGCCGGGAGTCCTGGCCGAAGAACTCGTCATCCAGCCGCTCGATCACGAGGCGCCAGAGCGCCGAGTAATGGGCGGGCGAAACCCGGGCCCGCGGCACATCGAGGAGTTCCGGGGAGATGCCCGCTGCGCGCAGGAGAGAGTCCGCCTCGAGCCCCCGGGTCTTCACGGCCTCGACGACCGCGCGGACGAACTGGATCGAGATCGTGCCCTTTTCGGCGCTCGGCCGGTATCGGCTGCGGGAGGCAGGCGGCGTGGCCGCCGAGGCATGGCTTTTCGGATCACGCATACTGAGCGGAAAGGACACCGGAAACCCGGCGCTCCTTGTCTATATTACGGATCTTACTCCGGTTTCGGAGCCGACCCCGGCCGCCCAAGGCGCCATCCGGGTCAGGTGCGAGCCGGATCACGTTCGCCCCAGGAGTCATCGATGGCCACCCCTGCGCACGGAAGACAGTCCCACCTCGATGCCGGGGCCCGGCCGGACGGCACGCCGCTCCGCTTCGTGTCGGCCGCGTCGCTGTTCGACGGCCATGACGCCGCCATCAACGTGATGCGCCGGCTGATCCAGGCGCAAGGTGGCGAAGTCATCCACCTCGGCCACAACCGCTCGGTCGAGGACATCGTCCGGGCGGCACTGCAGGAAGATGCGGATGCGATCGCGCTGTCCTCGTACCAGGGCGGCCACCTCGAGTTCTTCCGCTACATGGTGGACATGCTGCGCGAGCGCGGCGCCGGCCACGTCGCGGTATTCGGCGGCGGCGGCGGCACGATCACCCCCGAGGAGATCGCCGAGCTGCAGGCCTATGGCGTCGAGCGGATCTACCACCCCAACGACGGTGCGCACCTCGGGCTCGTCGGGATGATCGAGGACCTGATGAAGCGCGCGGTCGACCGGCGCACACCGACCGTCGTGCCGACGCAGGTGCAGCTCGATGACGAGCTGTCGATCGGTCGGCTGCTGTCGGCCGTCGAGGAGGGGGCGATCCCGGAGGCCGAGCTCGCGACGTTGCGCAAGCGCTGGGAGCTCGCCGGCAAGCAGACGCCGGTGATCGGGCTCACCGGCACGGGTGGTGCCGGCAAGTCGTCGGTTGTCGACGAGCTCGTGCTGCGATTCCTCGGCGCCTTCCCCGCGATACGCATCGCCGTGCTGGCCGTCGATCCGACCCGTCGCCGCAGCGGCGGCGCCCTGCTTGGTGACCGGATCCGGATGAACTCGCTGCGCTCGCCGCGGATGTTCATGCGCTCGCTCGCGACGCGCCGCCAGCACGCAGCGACCAACGCCGTGCTGAAGGACTGCATCCTCTGCCTGAAGGGGCAGGGCTACGATCTCGTCATCGTCGAGACCGCCGGCATCGGCCAGTCGGATTCCGAGATCGTCGACCTCGTGGATTTCCCGATCTACGTGATGACCTCGGACTACGGCGCTGCGAGCCAGCTCGAGAAGATCGACATGATCGACTTCGCGGACCTCGTCGTGCTCAACAAGTACGATCGCCGCGGCGCGCAGGACGCGCTGCGCGACGTGCGCAAGCAGTGGCGCCGGAATCACACGAAGTTCGACCTCAAGGACGACGACGTTCCGGTCTACCCGACGATCGCAAGCCAGTTCAATGATCCGGGCGTGACCTGGATGTTCGCGAACCTCTGCCGCCTGCTGCGCAAGAAGTTGAACCTGAACGCCGAGCGCTGGACGCCGGACGTCGACACGACGATCCGCGAGCCGCGCGAGACCGTGCTGATCCCGGGCAACCGGGTCCGCTACCTCGCCGAGATCGCCGAATCCGCACGCCAGGTTGCCGCGGACGTCGAGCGACAGGACGAGCAGGCGAACCGTGCGCAGTCCGTCTGGGAGGCCCTGCGCGAGGTCGGGGACCCGCGCCTGCCGAAGGCGCTCGACCCGTACCCGAGCGAGGCACTGACCTCGGATGGCGATCGCACGACGCTGACGCTGCGCCAGCGGTACAACGACGCGCTCGCGAGCTTGCCCTCGGAGTCCCTGGAGCTGTTGCGCGGCTGGCCCGAGCGACTGAAGTCCGTGACCGACGCGACCTACAGCTACGACGTGCGCGGCAAGGCCGTCACCGGCGAGAACTACATCGAGACGCTGTCGCACCAGAAGGTGCCGAAGGTCGCCGCGCCGCACTACCAGAGCTGGGGCGAGCTGCTGAGGTTCCTGCTCAAGGAGAACCTCCCGGGCTCGTATCCGTACACGGCCGGCATCTACCCGTACCGCCGTGCCGGCGAGGATCCGATCCGCATGTTCGCGGGCGAGGGGACGCCTGAGCGCACCAACCGGCGCTTCCACTACCTGAGCCATGGCCAGCGGGCGACGCGCCTGTCGACGGCCTTCGACTCGGTGACGCTGTACGGCGAGGATCCGGCAGTCCGCCCCGACATCTACGGCAAGGTCGGCAACTCCGGCGTCAGCATCGCGACGCTGGATGACATGAAGAAGCTGTATTCCGGCTTCGACCTGTGTTCCCCGACGACGTCCGTCTCGATGACGATCAACGGTCCCGCGCCGATGATCCTCGCGATGTTCATGAACACGGCGATCGACCAGCAGGTCGAGAGGCACCTGCGTGCGGACGCGGCGCGCTGGGCGGCGGCGGAGAAGGTGATCGGGGCGATGTACGCCGGTCGCGAGCGGCCCCGCTACCACGGCGCCCTTCCCGACGGCCACGATGGCCTCGGACTCGGACTGCTCGGGGTCTCCGGCGACGACGTCGTCGACGCCGAGACGTACGCCAGGATCAAGTGCGAAACGATGTCCGTCGTGCGCGGCACCGTGCAGGCGGACATCTTCAAGGAGGACCAGGCGCAGAATACCTGCATCTTCTCGACCGAGTTCGCGCTCAGGATGATGGGCGACGTGCAGCAGTCTTTCGTGGATCGCAAGGTCCGGAACTTCTACTCGGTTTCGATCAGCGGATACCACATCGCGGAGGCCGGTGCGAACCCGATCTCGCAGCTCGCATTCACCCTCTCGAACGGCTTCACGATCGTCGAGTACTACCTCGCGCGCGGCATGAAGATCGATGACTTCGCGCCGAACCTGTCGTTCTTCTTCTCGAACGGGATGGACCCGGAGTACACCGTCATCGGCCGCGTGGCGCGGCGGATCTGGGCGCGGGCGATGAAGGAGCGCTACGGTGCGAGTGCGCGCAGCCAGATGATGAAGTACCACATCCAGACGTCCGGCCGATCGCTGCACGCCCAGGAGATCCAGTTCAACGACATCCGCACGACGCTGCAGGCGCTCTATGCGCTGCTCGACAACTGCAATTCGCTGCACACGAACGCGTACGACGAGGCGATCACGACCCCGACCGAGGAGTCGGTGCGCCGTGCTGTGGCCATCCAGCTGATCATCAACCGGGAGTTCGGCCTGAACTTCTGCGAGAACGCCTGGCAGGGCAGCTTCATCGTCGACCAGCTGACCGACCTCGTCGAGGAGGCCGTGTACAAGGAGTTCGAGGCAATCTCCGAGCGCGGTGGCGTGCTCGGCGCGATGGACACGATGTACCAGCGTGGCAAGATCCAGGACGAGAGCCTGTACTACGAGCACAAGAAGTTCGACGGATCACTGCCGCTGATCGGCGTGAACACGTTCCTTCCCAAGGACCACGCCGGCGAGATCACGACGACCATCGAGCTGATCCGTTCCACGGAAGACGAGAAGCAGCAGCAGATCCGCAACGTGCAGTCGTTCCAGGTCGCACGCAACGGCCGCGCCGCGGACGCACTCGCCACGCTGCAGGCGACCGCAAGGGCGAGGCGCAACGTGTTCGAGAGCCTGCTGGAAGCGGTGAAGTTCTACTCGCTCGGGCAGTTGAGCCACGGGCTCTACGACGTTGGCGGCGAATATCGCCGCAGCATGTAACGCCAGGAATCGACCAGGGGAATCGCCATGTATCGCGCGCCTCTCAAGGAAATCCGCTTCGCACTGCACCAGCTCATTGGTGACTCGGCACTCGTGGGTCGCCCGGGCCTCGAGGATTACTCTCTGGAGTACGCCGACTCGGTGCTCGAGGAGGCAGCCCAGTTCGCCGAGAAGGTCATTTCGCCCGTGAACGTACCCGGTGACCGGGCTGGCGCGAAGTGGACGCCGGACGGCGTGCTGGCACCGCCGGAGTTCAAGGCGGCGTACGCGAAGTTCATCGAGGCGGGCTGGAGCACCCTCGCCGCGCCCGCCGAGCACGGCGGGCAGGGGGCGCCGACACTGCTGACGACCGCGGTCGAGGAAATGTGGACCTCCGCGAGCCTCGCATTCAAGCTCTGCCCGCTGCTGACGCGGGGTGCCGTCGAGGCGATCAGCCACAGCGGCAGCGACGAACTCAAGGCGACGTTCCTGCCGAAGATGGTGGCCGGCGAGTGGACCGGCACGATGAACCTCACCGAGTCGCAGGCAGGCAGCGACCTTGGCCTCGTGCGCACGCGGGCGAAACCGGACGGGCAGCACTTCCGGGTCTTCGGCGAGAAGATCTTCATCACCTACGGGGATCACGACTACACCGAGAACATCGTGCACCTCGTGCTTGCGCGCATCGATGGTGCGCCGGCGGGCGTCAAGGGCATTTCGATGTTCATCGTGCCCAAGTTCATCCCGGATGCGAGCGGTGCGCCCAGCGAGCGCAACGATGTGCGCTGCTCCGCGATCGAGCGCAAGCTCGGCATCCACGGCAGCCCCACATGCGTGATGACGTACGGCAGTGGCCCGGGTGCCGTGGGTTATCTCGTCGGCGAAGCGAATCGCGGCCTCGAGTACATGTTCATCATGATGAATGCCGCGCGCCTCGGTGTTGCGCTCGAGGGATACTCGATCGCCGAGCGTGCCTACCAGCAGGCGGCGGAGTGGGCGCGGACGCGCGTGCAGGGCCGACCTGCCGGCCTGCGCGAGGGCGCGCCGGGCACCATCAATGGCCACGCCGACGTCAAGCGCATGCTGCTGACGATGCGTTCGACGATCTCGGCCGCGCGCGCGCTCACGATGTACACGGCGCTGCAACTCGACCTCGCGCGGCACGAAGCCGATCCCGCTGCGGCCGCGCGGGCACAGGCCCGGGGCGACCTGCTGATCCCGATCGCGAAGGGCTGGGCGACCGAGAACGGCAACACGCTGGCGTCCCTCGGCGTCCAGGTGCACGGCGGCATGGGCTTCGTCGAGGAAACGGGCGCAGCGCAGTACCTGCGCGACGTGCGCATCACGACGATCTACGAGGGCACGACCGGGATCCAGGCGATCGACCTCGTCGGCCGGAAGGTCAGTCGGGACGAGGGTCGCGCGATGCTCGCGCTGCTCGCGGACATGCGCGCTGAACTCAGCGGCCTCACGGGCGGGGCGTCCGAGCAGGTGGCGACGCGGGCGCTCGAGGGCGTCGACCTGCTCGAGCATGCGACCGGCGCAGTCCTCGAGGCGGGTCGACGCGGTGCCCAGCACCTGCAGGCGGTCGCCGTTCCGTACCTGCATCTCGCCGGCATCGTCATCGGCGGCTGGATGCTGGCCAAGTCGCATGCGCTCGCATCCCGTGACGGTCAGGAGGATGCCGAGTTCGCCGCGGGCAAGCGCCGCGACTGCGAGTTCTATGCCGCGAATATCCTGCCGCAGGCGCTCGGCCTCGGCCGCATCGTCGCGGCGGGTGGCGACAGCGTCGTCGAGGCCGAGATCGCCTGACGGACGTGAACGCCCCATGGGATCAGCGCCCGCGCGGCCCGCTCGCCGGTGTCCGCGTGCTCGAGATCGGAGGCATCGGCGCCGCGCCGTACGGCTGCATGATGCTCGCGGACATGGGCGCCGACATCATCCGCGTCGAGCGTCCGGCAGGCGGGCCGCTCGCGTCCCCGCCGAACGATCCGCAGCTGCGCAGCAGGCGCTCGATCGCACTCGATCTCAAGGACCCGCGCGCCGTCGAGATCCTGATGAAGCTCGTCGTGCGATCGGACGTGCTGGTGGAGGCCCATCGACCCGGTGTCGCGGAGCGGCTGGGGTTCGGTCCCGACGCCTGCCTTGCGGCCAACCCGAGGCTCGTCTACGCGCGACTGACGGGCTACGGCCAGACCGGTCCGATGGCGCGGGCCGCCGGGCACGAGATCAACTACCTCGCGATGTCAGGCCTGCTGCACCAGATCGGGACGGCCGACGGCACGCCCGTGCTGCCGCTCAACGTCGTCGGGGACTTCGGCGGTGGCGGACTGCTGATGGCCTTCGGCGTCCTGTGCGCCTACATCGAGTCGCAGCGCTCCGGGCGCGGCCAGGTCGTCGATGCGGCGATGGTCGATGGGGCGACGTCGTTCCTGTCGATGGCGCTGGGGCAGATGGCCGCGGGCCTGTGGCGGGATGCCCCCGGCGTGAACTGGCTGTCCGGTCGCTCGCACTGCTACGACACCTACCGAACGAGCGACGGCCGCTGGGTCGCGGTCGGCGCGCTGGAGCCGCAGTTCCACCGCGTCCTGCTCGAACGACTCGGCCTCGACTATGCGGAATTCCAGGCGGGCGAGTTCAGGATGGACGGCGCGCGCTATGACGAGCTGATCGAGGAGATCTGGCCGCGCTTGAAGCCACGCGTCGCCACTGCGTTCGCGGCGCGAACGCAGGCGGAGGTCCTCGCGCTGTTCGAGGGGACGGACGCGTGCGTGACGCCGGTGCTCAGCATCGCCGAGGCGCAGCAGCATCCGCACCATCTCGGGCGCGGTACCTACGTCAGCGTCGGCGGGCAGCTCCAGAATGCGCCGACGCCGCGCTTCAGCCGCAGCCGGCCAGCCGCCCCGGTGCCGGCGCCGGAAATCGGGGAGCACACGGCAGCCGTGCTCGCCGAGCTCGGGTATTCCGAAGAGGAGATCGGCGTGCTGGTCGCCGCCCGGGCCGTAGCCACGAAGGACAGCTGAACGGGATCCGGCGCCGGATCGTGCCGTCGCGAGGAACTTGCTTCAACCCGGGATCAGGGCGCCGACGCGTTCGACCCGAGGCTGCTCGCAGCGCGCCGCGAATGCGAGCAGCATCGGCTCCGGCCAGTGGCTCGCGGTACGTGCCACGATGTCGAACGCGAGACCGAGGACACCGATCACGCAGGACACGTCCTCACCCCGCAGCAGCGTGTGCTCGAGGTGGATCCTCCGGCGATCGAAGGAAATGATCCGCGTCCGGATCTCGATGGCGTCCCCGAGGCGCAGTTCCCGTAGGTACCGGGCGTGCGTCTCGACGATGACGATCGAGAGCGTACTTCGGCCGGCCGCCGCCATCTCGCCTCCGACCGCGATCCAGAACCCATCCGTGGCCTTGTCCGCCGCGCGCTGGTATTCGAGGAAGTTGACGTGGTCGAGCGAGTCGAGCCAACTGGCTTCGACCGTGGCGGCGTAGAAGGTCTCTGATGCCAAGTCCTGAGTCCTGTCGGGTCTGGTTGCGGCTCCGTGGCGGGCGGCCGGCGGCGGCACCGTCGCCCCCTCGTAGGATAGCGACTCGTCGCTCGCCGGACGAGTGCCAGGCCAGCCCAATCAATGGCTTGGCGGATTGACGGCGCGAGCGGCTAAGCTGCGCGAGTCGGGTCGGAAGGGCGTGAGCCGCGTCCGTCCATCGGCCCCTCTAGCCTGAATAATTCATGAGTTGAGGAAGCGCAAAGGCCTCGATCGTGCTAGAAACGCTTTACCACAAGTGTTTCCCCGCACAACAAAGGCCTTTGCATGGATGACGATAGCACGCGACAGAGTGTTCTGTTTTCGGAT
>CAISEB010000019.1 GCA_903884235.1 uncultured Pseudomonadota bacterium | reverse complement strand
GTCGCCGCGGCGGCGACGGCCGTGGCACTCGGCTCGATCTCGACGATGGCGGTGCCGGTCGAGACCTTGTCACCCTTCTTCACGAGCACGCGCACGATGCGGCCCGCGGCAGTGGCCGGGACGTCCATCGTCGCCTTTTCGGTTTCCAGCGTCGCGAGCGCCGCGTCGACGTCCACGACGTCGCCCTCGCGGACGAGCACGTCCACGACCTCGACTTCCTTGAAGTCACCGAGGTCCGGCACCTTGATCTGCATCGGGGGCGCCATGGCTCAGGCCGTCGCCGGGTTCGGCGTCGACGGGTCGATGCCGAACTTCTCGATGGCCGCGTGCACGGTCTGGACGTCGATCTTGCCCTCGTCGGCGAGCGCCTTCAGTGCGGCCACCGCGATGTGGTAGCGATCGACCTCGAAGTGCCGTCGCAGCGCGGCGCGGGCATCCGATCGCCCGAACCCGTCGGTGCCGAGCACCACGTAGCGCCCGGGGACCCACTCGCGGACCTGGTCGGGCACGATCTTCATGTAGTCGGTCGCGGCGATGAACGGACCCGGCCGGTCGCCGAGGCACTCGCGCACGTACGGCACCTTCGGCTTGGCCGACGGGTGCAGCCGGTTGTGGCGCTCGATCTCGAGCGCCTCGCGTCGCAGCTCGGAGAAACTCGTGACGCTATAGACGTCCGCCGGCACGCCGAACTCGGTCTCCAGCATGCGTGCCGCCTCGCGGCACTCGCGCAGGATCGTGCCCGAACCGAGCAGCGTCGCGCGCACCTTGCCACGCCCGCCGATGTCGAGCAGGTACATCCCCTTGAGGATGCCCGCCTCCACCCCGGACGGCATCGCCGGCTGCACGTAGTTCTCGTTCATCACGGTCAGGTAGTAGAAGACGCTCTCTTCCTCGACGTACATGCGTCGCATGCCATCATGGATGATCACCGCGAGCTCGTACGCATAGGCCGGGTCATAGGACACGCAGTTCGGGATCACGCTCATCACGAGCTGCGAGTGGCCGTCCTGGTGCTGCAGGCCCTCGCCGGCGAGCGTCGTGCGACCGGCCGTCGCGCCCAGCAGGAAGCCCCGTGCGCGCATGTCGCCCGCCGCCCACATGAAGTCGCCCGTGCGCTGGAAGCCGAACATCGAGTAGTAGATGTAGAACGGCACCATGTACGTGCCGTGGTTCGAGTAGGCCGTGGCGGCTGCGATCCACGACGCCATGGACCCGGCCTCGTTGATGCCTTCCTCGAGGATCTGACCCTTCTTGTCCTCGCGGTACGACAGCAGTTGGTCGGCGTCCTGCGGCGTATACAGCTGGCCGACCGACGAATAGATGCCGATCTGGCGGAACAGGCCCTCCATGCCGAAGGTGCGCGCCTCGTCCGGGACGATCGGCACGATGTGCTTGGAGAGGTTCTTGTCCTTCAGCAGGATGCCGAGCAGGCGCACGAACGCCATCGTCGTCGAGATCTCGCGATCGCCCGTCGACTCGAGCAGCGGCTGGAACGCCTCGAGCGGCGGCACGACGAGCGGCGGCGCGCTGGTGCGACGCCGCGGCAGGTAGCCGCCGAGGGACGCGCGACGCTCCTGCAGGTAGCGCATCTCGTCGCTGTCCTCCGCGGGCCGCTTGAACGGCAGGTTCGCGATCTCCTCGTCGGAGACCGGGATGTTGAATCGGTCGCGGAAGGCGCGCAGCGCCTCGTCGTCGAGCTTCTTCTGCTGATGCGTCGGGTTCAGCGCCTCGCCCGCCTTGCCGAGGCCGAAGCCCTTCACGGTCTTGGCGAGAATGACGGTCGGCTGCCCCTTGGTCGCCATGGCGGCGGCGTAGGCGTTCCAGACCTTGACGAAGTCATGCCCGCCGCGGTTGAGGCGCCAGATCTCGTCGTCGGACATGTTCGCGACCATCTCGCGAAGCTCCGCGTACTTGCCGAAGAAGTGTTCGCGGGTGTACGCGCCGCCCTTGGCCTTGAAGTTCTGGTACTCGCCGTCGACGCATTCTTCCATCAGCCGGCGCAACAGGCCCTTCTGGTCGCGCGCGAGCAGTGGATCCCAGCGCGAGCCCCAGATGACCTTGATGACGTTCCAGCCAGCGCCGAGGAATGCCGCCTCGAGCTCCTGGATGATCTTGCCGTTGCCGCGCACCGGGCCGTCGAGTCGCTGCAGGTTGCAGTTGATGACGAAGACGAGGTTGTCGAGCCGCTCGCGCACCGGCATCGTCAGTGCGCCCATCGACTCCGGCTCGTCCATCTCGCCGTCGCCAAGGAAGCACCAGATCTTGCGGTCCGAGGGCTTCTGCAGCCCGCGATGCTCGAGGTAGCGCTGGAAGCGGGCCTGGAAGATCCCCATCATCGGCCCGAGGCCCATCGAAACCGTCGGGAACTGCCAGAAGTGCGGCATCAGCCACGGGTGCGGGTAGGAGGACAGGCCGCCGCCACCGACCTCGCGGCGAAAGCCCCGCAGCTGGTCCTCGCTCAGGCGCCCCTCGAGGTACGCGCGGGCGTAGATGCCCGGGCTCGAGTGCCCCTGCATGAACACCATGTCCCCGGGGTGCGCGTCGCTCGCGGCTCGCCAGAAGTGGTTGAAGCCCACTTCATACAGGGTGGCCGACGACGCATAGGTGGCGAGGTGGCCGCCGTATTCGGAGCTCTGGCGGTTGGCGCCGACGACCATCGCCATCGCGTTCCAGCGGATGTACGCCTCGAGCCGGCGCTCGAGCGCGCGATTGCCGGGATACGGCTGTTCGTGGGCGGCGCTGATCGAGTTGACGTAGGCGGTGTTCGGCTTGAACGGGAGATGCCCGCCGGCGCGACGCGTGTGGTCGATCAGGCGTTCCAGCAGGAAGTGTGCCCGCTCCGGGCCATACGCCTTCAGGACCGAATCGATGGACTCGAGCCACTCCTGCGTCTCCAGCGGATCCGCGTCCTCGAGAACTCTGGGATTTTCCGACATGTCGTGTTTCGGTCCGTTCTGGGCGACCCGCCCGTGTCGAGTTCGATATGATCTGGATTTGAACTGGGTGGGTCAAGAAAAGGACCGAGCTTGAAACTAATTCCCACGGCGGCGCCGTTCGTTTTGACGCACAGCCGCAAAGTCCCCGATGCCGCATGGATGCGGTCGGTCGACGCACTGCTCGTGATGCTGCGCGAGGACCAGCTCGCGGTGCTGGGCAACCTGCCCGGTGGCGCGGCCCTGGCACGCGAACGCGACCGGTTGCAGTGCAAGGTCGGTGGCCAGTTCGCCGCCACCCTCGGCACCCTGCATCCCGTCCGGGTCGTCGTGGCGCTGCTGCCCCCGGACGCGGCGGCCTTCAGGGTGCTGACGCAGGCGGCACGCATGGTCCGCGAGATCGCCGCGGCACGGCCGGCTCGCGTCGGCCTGTTCGCGCTCGATGGCACGACGATGGCGAGCGGCACGTCGGCCAGCGAGGCGATGCTCGCCGCGCTGCTCGCCGCCACCGAATCACGGCCCCACGCCAAGCAGAGCCCGCCCGCCGAGTGGCGCCCGAGCCACGTGCACGTGGCCGGCCCCGGCGACCTTGCGACAACGGTCGCGGTCGAGACCGCGGCACACCTCGCCCGCTGGCTCACGCAGCTCCCGCCGAACGTGCTGTACCCGACTACCTACCGCCGCACGCTCGCGACCCTCGCGCGCCGCCATGGCTGGCGCATCACGGTGCATGACGAGCGCGCGCTGCGTCGCCTCGGCGCCGGCGCCTTCCTTGCCGTCGCCCGTGGCAGCGCCGGGCGCGATGCCGCCCTCGTGCACCTGCAGTACCGGCCGAAGGGCCCGGGGGCGAAGGGACGCGCACCGGTCGCGCTCGTCGGCAAGGGCCTGTGCTTCGACACCGGCGGGCACGACATCAAGACCGCCCGCTCGATGCTCAACATGCACGGCGACATGGCCGGCAGCGCCGTCGCGCTCGCGACGCTGCGCGCGCTGACCGCGATCGAGTATCCGCATCCGGTCGACGCGTGGCTCGCGATCGCGGAGAACCGCATCGGCCCGGACGCCTACACGCAGCAGGACGTCGTCACGGCGGCCGACGGCACGACGATCCAGGTCACGCACACCGACGCCGAGGGCCGCATGGTGCTCGCCGACACGCTGGCGATCGCATCGCGCACGAAGCCGGCGTGCATCGTCGACTTCGCGACGCTCACGGGTTCCTGCGTCACCGCGCTCACCGAGCGCATGTCCGGCGTGTTCACGAACTTCAGCCCACTGCGCGACGTGCTGGAGGCCGCGGGGCGCGAGTCCGGCGAGCGGGTCTGGACGCTGCCGATGCCGGAGGACTTCGACGAGGATCTCGACAGCCCCACCGCAGACATCGCCCAGTGCCTGCTGGACGGCAAGGGCGATCACATCTACGCGTCGCGATTCCTGTCCCGATTCGTCGGTGCCGGCATCCCCTGGGTCCACGTCGACCTGTCTGCGGCCGAGCGCACGGGCGGGCTCGCGCACGTGCCAACGCCGATGACCGGCTTTGGAGTACGCTTCGCCACCCGCCTCCTGGCGAGCCCGGCGTTCCTGGGCGCGATACACCCGGAACGAGCCCGCCGATGAGACTGACGATCACCCGCCCCGACGACTGGCACCTGCACCTGCGAGATGGCAGCGCGCTCGGCGCGGTCGTGCGCCATACGGCGGAGCGGTTCGGGCGGGCGATCGTGATGCCGAACCTCAAGCCCCCCGTCACCACGGCTGCTGCGGCGACGGCGTACCGCGAGCGCATCGTCGCGGCGTTGCCGGCGGGCTGCACGTTCGAGCCGCTGATGACGCTGTACCTCACCGACCGCACCAGCACGGACGAAGTCGCGCGCGCGAAGGCGAGCGGCGTCGTGCACGCGTTCAAGTACTACCCGGCCGGCGCGACCACGAATTCGGACTCCGGCGTCACGTCGCTGGCGAACGTCGCCGGCGCACTGGCCGCGCTCGAGGAGCATGACCTGCCGCTGCTCGTGCACGGCGAGGTGACGGATGCGGCCGTCGACGTGTTCGATCGCGAGGCGGCATTCATCGATCTCGTGCTTGCCGACGTGGTGCGACGCCACCCCCGCCTGCGGGTCGTGTTCGAGCACGTGACCACGCGCGAAGCCGTGGACTTCGTCCGCGCGTCAGGCGCCCGCGTGGCGGCGACGATCACGCCGCAGCACCTGCTGCTGAACCGCAATGCGATCTTCGCCGGGGGCCTGCGCCCGCATCACTACTGCCTGCCCGTCCTGAAGCGCGAGGTGCACCGCGAGGCGCTGGTCGCGGCCGCGACGTCCGGCAGCGCGCAGTTCTTCCTCGGCACGGACAGCGCACCGCACGCCCGCCACGCCAAGGAGGCCGCATGCGGTTGCGCCGGCATCTATTCGGCACACGCGGCGATCGAGCTCTACGCGGAGGCCTTCGAGCAGGCCGGCCGCCTGGACCGCCTGGAGGAGTTCGCGAGCTTCCATGGCGCGGATTTCTATCGCCTGCCGCGCAACGCCGGCGCGATCTCCCTGGTGCGGGAGCCCTGGACCGTCCCCGATTCATACGCATTCGGCGACGAGGTGCTCGTGCCGTTCCGCGCCGGCGAGACGGTCGCCTGGCGCATCGCCGGTCCCGGAGCATGCTGACGCGATGAACCTTCCCTACGAGATTCGCGAGCGGTTCCGCGGCTTCCTGCCGGTGGTCGTGGACTGCGAGACCGGCGGCTTCATCTCCGGCACCGATGCGCTGCTCGAGATCGCCGGCGTGATCCTCACGCTCGATCCGGACGGCAACCTGCGCCGCAGCGAGACGTGGCGCTTCCACGTCCAGCCGTTCCCCGGGGCGCGCCTCGACCCGGCATCACTCGCCGTGAACGGCATCGATCCGCACCATCCGCTGCGTCCGGCGCTGCCGGAGCGCGACGCGCTCGGCCGGCTGTTCAAGGAAGTGAGGACGGCGCTCAAGGACTCCGGCTGCACGCGCGCGATCCTCGTCGGCCACAACGCCGCCTTCGATCTCGGTTTCCTGAACGCGGCGGTGGCCCGCACCGGCATCAAGCGAAACCCCTTCCACCCGTTCAGCTGCTTCGACACGGCGACCCTCGCGGGCGTCGCGCTTGGACAGACGGTACTGTCCAAGGCGGTGATCGCCTCGGGCCTGACGTGGGACAAGGAGTCCGCGCATTCCGCGCGCTATGACGCGGAGCAGACGGCGGACCTGTTCTGCGAGATCTGCAACCAGTTCCGGCCGATATTCGAGGCCGCGCGGCGCCGCATCTCGAACCTGGTCGAAGCCAGCGAGGACGCACCGGTCGACCCGCTGGAGCCCTCGCCGCTCGAGCCCGAAGAGGGCTGAGCGGCGCGTACTGGACGGAACGCCGTCAGGCGTTCGCGGCACCCGACTGGCTGACGATCTGGGCGAGCTCGCCGCTGTGGTACAGCTGCAGGACGATGTCGCAACCGCCGACCAGCTCGCCGTTGACGTACAGCTGCGGGTAGGTCGGCCAGTTCGAGTGCGCCTTCAGGGCCTCGCGCAGCTCCGGATCCTCGAAGATGTTCACGGCGTGGTACTGCGCCTTGCACGCCTGCAGGGCCGCGGCGGTCTGCGCCGAAAAGCCGCACTGCGGGAAGTCGGGCGTGCCCTTCATGAACAGCACCACCGGCGCCGCTGCAAGATGCGCGTTTATCCGCGCGCTGACATCTGACTCGCTCATCTGCTTCGAACCTCTTTGAAATACGGACTCAGGGACCGACGAGACGCGATCCTGGGACAACCGCCGCACGCCGCGCATCGCAGGCCTTCAGCACCGCGACGCGGTTGGCCGCATCGAGGCGCATCCAGGCCGCGATCTCGTCTAGCGTCCGGAAACAACCCTGGCACCAGCCTTCGGGGCCGATGTTACAGACGCTGATGCACGGCGAGTTGGGGACGGACGCGTTCACTTGCAAGCGCCTGGCTCGGACCGATTTGCCGGTTGAAAACAACTGTGGGTAACCCCTATCCTACCCGACCGAACGGCGACCGGCAGCGCGGAATTCACCGCACCCGGTCGCGAACACTCCAAGGGGACTAGTCGATGAATCCACTCACCTCCATCAAGGGCTCCATTACGACGGGCTTCGTGCTCGCCATCGTCCTCAGCCTCGCGCTGACCGCCGTCGCCGGCGGCGAGCTCGGCGTGAACCATGCGGCGATCGTCCGCTGGCTGCACCTCGTCTCTGGCGTGATGTGGATCGGCCTGCTGTACTACTTCAATGTCGTCCAGGTCCCCGGGCTCGCCGCCGCGGCCGCGGACAAGGGTGGCCCGGGCGGCGCCGGCATCTCGAAGTACATCGCGCCCACCGCCCTCGCGTGGTTCCGCTGGGCCGCCGTCGTGACCTGGCTGTCGGGCGCGTACACGCTGTTCTTCTACCACGGCTCGATCCACAACGCGTTCATGCTCGCCCCGACGGAGCGCGCGATCGGCGTCGGCGCCTGGCTCGGCACGATCATGCTCTTCAACGTCTGGGTTCTGATCTGGCCGAACCAGAAGAAGATCCTCGGCATCGTCGCCGCGACGGACGAGGAAAAGGCGAAGGCGCGCAAGGTCGCGCTGTACGCCTCGCGCACGAACTTCATCCTCTCGATCCCGATGCTGATGTGCATGGGCGGTCACGCCCACGGCCTGCCGTTCTGATGTCCATGGCCCGGCCGCGGCACGCACCGCGGCCGGCGCCGGACGACGGGCGCCCGCCGGCGGTCACTCGCCGATCAGGCAGCTGACGACGGTTCCCTGGCCGACCCCCGAACGCAGGGTGAGATGGCCTCCAAGGCTCGAGGCCCGCAGCCTCATCATTCGCAGCCCCTTGCCGGCCCCGCCCTCCCCGACCTCGAAGCCCGTGCCATCGTCCGTGATCCTGAGCTCGAATCCGCGCCGGCGCGCCTCGAGCACGATCGACACGTGGCGCGCGCGCGCGTGGCGAATCGCATTGGCCACCGCTTCCTGGCATATCCGGTAGAGCTGGTCCGCGTCGTTGCCGATGGGCGCGGCGTCGATCCGGCCTTCCAGCGTCACGCTGACGACGCCGGGAACGCTCATGTTGTCGGCGAAGGCCTCCAGTGCCGTCAGCAGCGGGACGCCGCGGCGCAGCGGCACGATGCCGTTGGTGATCGAGCGCGCCATCGCAGCGGCGCGTTCGATCGCGGTCTCGGCGCGCAGCAGTATCTCGAGCTCGGCCCGCCCGGGCTCGCACCGCGAGATGGCCAGCGAGATCGCAAGGCGCGCCGCCGTCAGCTCATGGCCGAGGCCGTCGTGCACCTCGTGGGCGAGCGACTGGCGCTCCTCGTCGGCGACCGTCGCGATCGCATGCTCGAGCTGGCGCCGCTCCGTGACGTCGACGAGCGTCGCGACATAGCTCTCGTTCTCGCTCTCGTTCTCGCTCGCGCCCGGTCCTCCGTCGACGACCTCGAAGTGCACCTCCACCATCAGCACCTGCCCGTCGTCGCGCAACACCGGCACGGTCGCGGTGCCGGGCCGCCGCGCCAGGAACGCAGCGTAGATCGCCTCCAGCACCGTGCCGGACGCGCCGTCCCCGCCGAGCGCCGAATTGATCGCACGCCCGAGCAGCAGCTCGCGGCGCAGTCCGGTCATCTGCAGCAGCGCGTCGTCGACCCAGTCGATCGTGCCGCCGGCGCCGAGCACGATGGCGCCCTCGGCCGCATGCCGCGACAGCGCCGCCAGCGTGTCCTTGTGCGCCTTGCGCGAGGTGATGTCCTCGTGCGTGACGAGGACGCCCCGGCGATCACCGGCGTCGAAAGGCACGAGGCGCGCACGGAACCAGCGCCGGCCGTCGGCGGTATCGCAGCAGTACGGAAACTCGTGCGCCTCGCCGAGGAGCGCGCGCTCGACGGCGGCCACCGCGGCCACCGCGCCAACCGCACCACGCCTGCGCGCCCGACGGCAGGCCTCGAGGTAGTTCGTGCCGACGCCGCTGCCGGACTCGGGGCCGCTGGCGGTGGTCGCCGCGAACTGGCGCCAGTGCTGATTGGCGGCACGGATGACGCCGTGCTCGTCGAGCAGGGCGACGTGGGCCGCGAGGGCATCGAGCGCGCCGAGCACGAGGTCGTCGCGCTGCGGGCACTCGGTGTGCCCACAGACCGGCCAGCTAGGAAGGGGGCCTAGCGCGCGACGCAGGCCCGCGACGGCGGGGGTTTCCATGATCCTGCTCCCTGGCCCGCTCGGGCCTCAATCGTCATTCAGCGTCGCGACCACCCGGGCGGGGGCGGTCGCGAAGCCTCGTCCAATGGGTCGAGGCTACGCGTGCGCGGATCGACGCGGCCATGCGGGGTTTACGGCAAAAACGCACTGCGGGTTTTCTTTTGTCGCGCTGCATGTAACGCTTTTGGAATGAACACCTCGCTTCCGCCCGACCTGATTGCGACTGTCACCGCCTCGCTCGCCGAGGACGTGGGCCCTGGCGACCTCACGGCGGGCCTCGTCCCGGCGGCTGCCCGCGGCCACGCTCGGGTGATTACCCGGGAGGCGGCGGTGCTGTGCGGCGCACCCTGGGTGGACGCGGTGTTCGCGACGCTGGACCCCGCCGTGACGGTGCGCTGGCACGCCCGGGACGGCGATGCGGTCGCGCCCGGCCAGCTGCTGTTCGAGGCCGAGGGTCCGGCCCGCGCGCTGCTCACCGGGGAGCGCTCGGCGCTGAACTTCCTGCAGCTGCTGTCGGGCACCGCGACGGTGGCGCGGCGCTACGTGGAGGCCATCGCCGGCACGGGCTGCCGGATCCTCGACACGCGCAAGACGCTCCCGGGCCTGCGCAATGCCCAGAAGTACGCGGTCCGCTGCGGCGGCGGCACGAACCACCGCATCGGCCTCTATGACGGGATCCTGATCAAGGAGAACCACATCGCGGCAGCGGGCTCGATCGGGGCGGCGGTCGCGGCGGCGCGCGCGCTCGCGCCCGCGACCCGCGTCGAGGTCGAAGTGGAGACGCTGGACGAGCTCGACGAGGCCTTCGCCGCCGAGGCGGACATGGCGCTGCTCGACGAATTCAGCCTCGCGGACCTCGCCCTCGCGGTCGCGCGGAACCGGAATCGCAGCCGGCCGCTCGCGCTCGAGGCATCCGGCGGCATCGACCTCGGCTCGATCCGCGCGGTCGCCGCGACGGGCGTGGACTTCATCTCGGTCGGCGCGATCACGAAGCACGTGCGCGCGATCGACCTCTCGATGAGGCTCTCGGTCGGATCCTGAGCCGGCGCCGCCGGCTGCTACCGGCTAGGGCTCGATGACCGCGTTGCGGTCGGAGCCGCTGCGCTGGATGCGCTGCGGGCGGGCGACGCCATAGCCCTGCGCGTAGTCGACGCCGAGATTGCGCAGCATCGAGATGATCTCCTCGTTCTCGGCGAACTCCGCGATCGTCTGCTTGCCCGTCAGGTGACCGATCTCGTTGATCGACCGGACCATCTCGCGGTCGATCGGATCGCGGAGGATCTCCTTCACGAAGCTGCCATCGATCTTCAGGAAGTCGACCGGGAAGTGCTTGAGGTAGCCGAACGAGGACAGGCCGGTGCCGAAGTCGTCGAGCGCGAACTTGCAACCGAGCTCCTTCAGCGCCTGGATGAATCGGTTCGCCTGAGAGAAGCTCGCGATCGCCGCGGTCTCCGTGATCTCGAAGCAGATGCGACGCGCGTCGAGGCCCGTGCGATGGAACTGCTCGATGACGAATGGCAGGAACTTGTCGTCGCCCAGGCTCTGGCCCGACAGGTTGATCGAGCACATCGCGAGCTTGTCGCGCTCGTCGGCCTCGGACACGAGCCAGCGAAGCGTGTTCTCGACGACCCAGCGATCGATCGAGGGTGTGAGCCCGTAGCGCTCCGCCGCGGCGATGAAATTGTCCGGCGTGATGATCTTGCCCTGCTCGTCGCGCATGCGCAGCAGGATCTCGTAGTGCAGGCCCGTTTCGCCGCCGTGCAGCGGCAGGATGGTCTGGCGGTACAGGTCGAAGCGGCTTTCCTCGAGCGCCGTGTTGATGCGCGCGGCCCACTGCATCTCGCGGCGACGACGCATGAGATCGAGGTCGTTCTCCTCGAAGCAGTGGACGCGATTGCGGCCCTGCTCCTTCGCCGCCTGCGACGCGCTGTCGGCGGCCGACAGCACCGAGGCGACATCCTCGTTTTCCGGGGTGATGGGCACGACACCGATGCTGACGCCGAGACGGAAGGTCCGGTCCTCCCATTGGAAGCGGCAGTTGCGAACCGCCTCGCGCAGCGATTCGGCGGTGCGCAGGGCATCGTCCAGCGAGCAGGCCTCGAGGAGCACGCCGAACTCGTCGCCACCGAGGCGCGAGAGCGTGTCGCGCCAACGGACCTTGGTCTTCAGCAGCTGGCCGACCTGGCCGAGCAGCGCGTCGCCGGCGCTGTGGCCGCAGGTATCGTTGACGATCTTGAACTGGTCGAGATCGAGATAGCACAGGGCGTACGAGGTCTCGCGCGCCTTGGCGCTGCGCAACGCGCGCTCCAGCCGGTTCTCGAACTCGCGGCGATTGACGAGGCCGGTGAGCACGTCGTGGCTCGCATGGTAGCTCAGGCGGCGGTTCAGCTCGCGCGACTCGCTGACGTCGTGGAACACGAGCACGCCACCGGTCACGGTGCCGGTGCCGTCGCGGATCGGCGATGCCGTGCACTCGATGTAGATCTCGTTGCCGTCGCGGCGGATGAACAGCATCGGTCGCACGGACTTCACCGGACGCAGGCGCCGGATCGCCGACGCGAGCGGATTCTCGAGGGGCTCGCAGGTCTCCTCGTGGAAGGCGCGGAAGATCTCGTCGACGCTGCGCCCCATCGCGTCCTCGACGCGCCAGCCGGTCAATTCCTCGGCTACCGGGTTCAGGTATTCGACCCGCGACTGCTCGTCGGTGGTGATCACGCCATCCCCGATCGACTGCAGCGTGATCTGCGCGCGCTCCTTCTCGCGGAACAACGCTTCCTCGTAGAGCTTGCGCTCGGTGACGTCGAGTTCGACGCCGATCAGCCGGCGCAGGCTGCCGTTGTCGACGTGGGCCTTCGCCCGCGACACCACCCAGCGCCACTCGCCATCGCGGTGGCGCATGCGATGCATGCTCTCGAACAGCGGCGACCGGCCCGCGACATGCTCGCGGATCATCTGCGACACGCGTGGCAGGTCGTCGGGGTGGACGAGCTTGTTCCAATCCGGGGCGCGCGTCAGCTCGTCCTCGGCGTAGCCGAGCATCGACTTCCAGCGCGGCGAGAACCAGGTGCGGTTGCTGCCGGCGTCGTAGTCCCAGAGACCCTCGTTGGTGCACGGCAGCGCGAGCGCATTGCGCTCCTTGAGGTCCTCGACTTCGCGCTGCAGCGCGACCCGGTCGAGTCCCGCGGCGAGGCTGCTGCCGATCAGCTTGAGCAGCAGGTGGAAATTGACGTCCCAGCCGACGCAAGGTGCCCCGGCGGCGAGCCCGAGGAAGCCGTAGGGCCGGCCACGGACGGCGAGCCCGACGAGCAGCAGCGCCCGCATGCCGAGTTCGCCGAAGCGCTGCGCCTCGCCGGCGTGTTCGCGGCGCGCGCTGAGCGTGTCTCGGATCTCGAGGATGCGGGTGTGCGTCAGGCGCTCGCGGATCCACGGGAAGCGCGCGAGCGGTTCGCCGCGCAGCACCTCGGGGGAACAGGGCACGAACAGGCCCTTGGACACTTCGATCGACTGGATGGAATTGCCGAGACTGTCGTAGCTGGCGAGGAATGCGACGTCGGTGCCGGTCGCGTCGCGCAGCAGGTCGAGGTTCTGGCGCAAGGTCGCGTCGGCGGTCGCCGGTTCGAGGTTCTGGAAGTCGACCGCGATCTTGGTGCACGTGACATCGAGGCCGAATGCAACGCGGCTGGCCGCAGGCGCCCAGCGCTGCGGCGCCAGTATGTCGGAGGCGGTGAACCCCCGATCCTCGTCGCCTGTCACGATCGGCATCGAACCAAGCCCTACTTCGGGTTGTTGCCCCAGTCTCGCAGCCCGCCGGTACGGCTTCCGGACCTGTTGCACAGTTCACGGAATGACACGGCTATATAGAGTTGCGAGTCATTCTGTCATGATTTTCGAGGATTGCAAGATAACTGTCCGTCCGCACAGAAGTTTTTGACTTGATTGCCCCCGCCCGCCTGGGCCACTACAGTGCCCCGATGACACCGACCACCGAGACCGACACCCGCCCCGGCACCGACCGGCCGGACTCCCACGGGCACCCGCACGGGTCCGGGCATGGCCATGGGCACGACCACGGTCGCGACCACGATGCCGGACACGGGCACGGCCATGGGCACGGCCATGGGCACGGCCATGGGCACGATCATGGGCACGACCACGCCGGCCGCGGGCTCGGGATCGCCTTCTGGCTGATTGGCTCGTTCACGATCGTCGAGGCCGTCGGCGGCTATTGGTCCGGGTCGCTCGCGCTGCTCGCGGATGCCGGCCACATGTTCGTCGACACGCTCGCACTCGCGCTCGCGTTCTTCGCGCATCGCCTCGCTCGCCGCCCGGCCTCGCACGCCCGCTCCTTCGGGCATACGCGCCTGCAGGTGCTCGCCGCGTTCGTGAACTCGCTGCTGCTGCTCGGGATCGTCATCGCGATCCTGTTCGAGGCCGGCGAGCGCCTGCTCCACCCCCATCCGGTCAACGGGCCGATGGCCCTCGCGGTCGCACTCGGGGGCCTCGTGGTGAACGTCCTCGCGGCCTGGTTGCTGCACGGCGACGAACATGACCTCAACGTCCGTGCAGCGTACCTGCATGTGCTCAGCGACCTCGCCGGCTCCGGCGCCGCGGCGCTGTCGGCCGGCATCGTGATCGCCACGGGGTGGTATGCGGCCGACGCCTGGCTGTCGCTTGTCGTGACCGCGCTGATCGCGCGCGGCGCATGGCAGCTCCTGCGCCATTCGGCCCACGTCCTCCAGGAAGGCTCGCCGGATGGGTTCGACGCCGTGTCCCTGGCGGATCGGCTGGTGGCGGCGGTGCCGTCCGTGCTCGACGTGCATCACGTTCACGCCTGGACGCTGACCCCGCGCGAGACGCTCCTCACGATGCACGCACGGCTGGCACCCGGGGCAGACGCCGCCGGCGCGCTCGCGGCCCTCAAGCACGTGCTCGTCGAGGAGTTCCGGATCACGCACTCGACGATCCAGATCGAGCCGGCGGATTGCGCCGACGGCGATCAGCACTGCGGCCAGGTCGGGATCCCGCCTCAGCCGGAGGCGAGTTCGCGGGCGGTGCGGTAAAGGTCCTTCAGCTCGTCGGTGACGGCCTGCTGCAGGCGGAGCACCTCCGTCGCGTCGACCCGCTTCGGGACGTAGCGCGGCGGACCGACCACGATCGTGATGCGCGCGAACGGCCACGGCAGGACGAAACGGTCCCAGGCCCGGAACAGCCACGCCCGGTCGGCGTGGAACGTCATCGCGACGATCGGTCTACCGGACAGCTGTGCGAGCAGCACCGCGCCGGGCTTGCATTCGAACGGCGGTCCGTAGGGACCATCGACCGTGATCGCCGGCGAGACGCCCTTCTGCAACGCCACGTAGTAGTCGCGCAGCGTGCGCGCACCGGTGTGGCTCGACGAGCCCCGGATCACGTAGGTCTTCTCCCGCTTGGCGATCATCGCCGGGATCTCGCCGTCGACCGACGGGCTGATCAGGAACCCGGGCGACATGCCGCGGGCACGCTGGTGCAGCAGGAAGCGCGTGCAGAACAGCTGATGCTGGTGCCAGTACACGGGAATCAGCGGACCGCCTTCGAGCCCGGCGGAAATGTGCTCCCCGCCCTCGACGCGCACCACGCGACAGGTGAGCCACCAGAAGCGCACCAGCAGCATCGCGATCGGGGTCCCGAACCAGTACAGCACGCGGCGCGCGCGAGTCAGGCGCCGACCCTTGTAGACGGTCTCGTCTGGGGCGCCGGAACCGGGGCCGGGGGTATCGGGCGTGGCGGACATGGGGCTCCTCGGAAGGCGCGAATTCTGACGATTCGCCGGGGTCACGGCAACGGCGCGAACGCCGCCGTCTCGTGGCGAACGACTTCGAGGCGCATGCCGCCGGCCGCGTGGGCGAGGTAGGCGACGTGGTCCGCCCCCAGGGGCGCACGCGTGAGGCCGAACTCGACGCCGTCCAGCGATGCGCGACCGGTGCCGAACCGCACTCGCGGGGCGGCGTCGATGCCGACCCCGGCCGCCTTGAGCACGGCCTCCGCCATCACCCAGGCGGTCGTGGGGTCGAGTTCGCCGGTGTCGATCCGCCCGCGCTCGGCCGCGCCGAGCGCGAGCCGCAGGCCGGCCGCCGTGGCCGCGCCGTGCGGCTCGAGGTCGAGGCCGACGGCGCCCTCGACGGTGCAGACGCACGCCACGAGGCCGCCGGCGTGGGAAATGCTGAAGGAGGGCCCTCCCGGGATCGCCGGCTTCTTCCGCGGCACGCTGTCGAGGTCCCGCGGAACGTACGGAAACCCGAGCCGCTCGCATCCGCGGCCGAGCAGCGCGAGGCCGAGCAGCGAGGCGTTGCGGTCGGACGGGGACCGCAGCGCCGCGAGGCGCGCCCGCCGGGCGGGCGCGAGCCGCCCGAGCCAATTGCGCTCGAGCGCGTTCCAAGGCTGCGCCGGTACCGCAACGTAATGTAAACTCAGGAATTGTTCCGACGAGTTCAGCACACGACACGCCGCCCGAATGCCCCGAATCAACGATCAGCATAGCGCGAGCACTGCGCTCCCGCCGCTGGCGGAAGACCGGTTCGACGTCGGCGACGCGCCCGACTCGCTCGAGCGACTCGTCGCGGCGGCTGCGGGCGGCGATGACCTGTTCCGGATCCACGCCCCGACCCGGGGCCGCGACATCTGGGTCACCAACAGTCCGGCCGACATCAAGCGCGTGCTGGTGACGAACCACCGCAACTACACGAAGGGCATCGGGTTGGATCGCATCAAGATCCTGCTCGGCAACGGCATCATGACCAGCGAGGGCGAGCTCTGGCGCCGGCAGCGACGCATGATCCAGCCGGCCTTCCATCGCAAGGCGACCGAGCGCTTCAGCACACTGATCGGGCGCTGCATCGACGCCCAGATCCCGGTGTGGGAGGCCCATGCCGCCAGCGGCGAACCACTCGACGTCACCGCGCAGATGAGCGACCTCACGCTGAGCGTGATCCTGCGCGCGATCTTCGGTGCGGACCTCGACTGGTTCAACGACACGCTGGGCGCCAACGCCTTCCTGATGGTCGCGGAGGATTCCGCGCGCGACCTGCAGTTCGCGTACCGGTTCCGGCAGCTGAGCCGCATGGTCGGGGAACTCGTCGAGATCCGCCGCGCGCGTGGCGCCGAACCCACCGACTTCCTCGGCATGCTGATCGCCGCTCGCGAAAAGGGCACCGGCGAGCCCATGCCCGAGCGGGTGCTGATCGACGAGGTGATGACGCTGGTCGTCGCCGGGCACGAGACGACGGCGAGCGCCCTCAACTGGACGTGGTACCTGCTGGCCCGCAACCCAGACGCCGACGCCCGGCTCGCCGCCGAGGTCGCAGCGCTGCCGGAGGACGTCGAGCTCGACTTCGATGACACCGAGGGGCTCGAATACACGCAGGCGGTCATCAAGGAATCGCTGCGCCTCTACCCGCCGGGCTGGGTGCTGACCCGGCGCACGATCGATGCCGACGTGCTCTCCGGCCACGTGGTTCCCGCCGGCACGGAGCTGCTGTTCAGCCCGTACCTGATCCAGCGGCACCCGCGCTACTGGGACGAGCCGGAGCGCTTCAGGCCGGAGCGGTTCCTCGGGCCCGGGGCGGCCGCGCGGGATCCGTACACCTACATCCCGTTCGCGGCCGGACCACGCCACTGCGTCGGCGAGAACTTCTCCATCTACGAGATGACCCTGCACCTCGTGCGCATGGCGCGCCGCTGGCGCATGCAGTATCTATTCGACGGACCGCTCGAGATGGAAGCGGCCATCAACCTGCGCACGCGGGGCAACCTGCACATGCGCCTGATCGCCCGCCACTGAGCGCGGGCTCGACGCCCCGGCCGAGGCCGTTGGGCAGCAAGGACTGGCAAGACATGGCACACGAGACCCTGATCGAGATCCTCGAGGCGAACCGCGACGCGGACCGCTCGATCCACTACCTCGAGGGCGAACATGACGAGCGCGTCGTCCCCTTCGGCGGGCTGCACGACCGCGCGCTCGGCATCCTGAAGCATCTGCAGGACGTCGGCGCCCGGCGCGGCGACAAGATGATCATCTTCCTCAGCCACAACCAGCAGTTCATCGAGGGCTTCTGGGCGGCGCTGGCGGGCGGCATCGCGCCGGTGCCGCTGGCGGTCGGCATCTCCGACGAGCACCGGCACAAGCTGCTCAGGATCGCGAAGCTCCTGCACGGCCCCCTGCTCTACACCGACCGGAAGAACCTGGAGCGCATCGGCGCATTCGCCGCGAGCGTCGGCGAAACGGCCATCTACGAGACGCTGAAGAGTCGCGCGGTGCTGGCCGACGAGATCGTGGACTTCTCGCAGGCCGGGCGTGCGATTCGACCGGATGCGGGCGACACCGCGTTCATCCAGTTCTCCTCGGGCTCGACCAGCGATCCCAAGGGTGTCGTGCTCACCCACCGCAACGTGATCGCGAACCTGCGCGGCGCGACCGCGGGGGCCCGCTTCACCGCCGACGACGTCGGCCTGAGCTGGATGCCGCTGACCCACGACATGGGACTGATCGGCAAGCACCTGTTCATGTTCTCGAACCGGATCGAGAACCACCTGATGCCGACGGAACTCTTCATCCGCAGGCCGTTGCTGTGGCCGAAGTTCGCGAGCGAGAAGCGCGCGACGATCCTGAGTTCGCCGAACTTCGGCTACCGGCACTTCCTCAAGGTGCTGGGCGAGCGCACGCTCGAGGACATCGACCTGTCCGCCGTGCGGCTCATCTTCAACGGCGCGGAACCGATCTCGGTCGAGCTCTGCAACGAGTTCATGGACCGCATGGCGCCGTACGGACTGCCGCGCAATTCGATGTTCCCCGTCTACGGGCTCGCGGAAGCCACGCTCGCGGTCAGCTTCCCCTCACCGGGCAGCGCGTACGCCGCGCGTCGCTTCGACCGTCATCGCCTCGCGGTCGGCAGCCCCGCCGGCCTCGCGGGGAACGACTCCGGCGACGCACTCGCGCTGATGTCGGTCGGCCGGCCCTTGCCGGGTACGGAAGTGCGGATCGCCGACGAATCGCGCGGCGCGCTGCCCGACGGCTCGGTCGGGCACCTGCTGATCCGCGGCGACAACGTCACGCGCGGCTACTACGAGGCGCCCGAGATCAACGCACGCACGATCACGGCCGACGGTTGGCTCGACACGGGCGACCTCGGCGTCGTCGTGGACGGCGACCTGTACGTGACGGGCCGCGCCAAGGAGATCATCTTCGTCAACGGCCAGAACTACTTCCCGCATGACCTCGAGGCGATCGCCCAGCAGGCAGCGGGCCTCGAGCTCGGCAAGGTCGTCGCGGCGGGTTGCCGCCCGGCCGGTGCCGAGTCCGACGAACTGACGATCTTCGTGCTGCACCGGGGTTCGGCCGAGGAGTTCCTGCCGGTCGCCGCCGAGGTGACTCGCCTCGTCAACGAGCACGCGGGCCTCGAGGTGGCGCACGTCGTGCCGGTCAAGCGCATCCCCAAGACGACGAGCGGCAAGATCCAGCGCGTGGCGCTCGAGAACGCTTTCGTCGCCGGCGAGTTTGCCGCCGAGCTGCAGGAGCTCGATCGCGCGCGCGAGGCGCACCATGCCCAGCGTGGCGCGACCGGCACGCTCGAGTCGCGCGTCAAGGCGATCTGCGATGCGGCGCTGCCGGGCAAGAACCTGTCGGTCGACGACAACCTGTTCGAGATCGGCGCGAGCTCGCTGACGCTGATCCAGATCCACGAGGAGATCGACCGGGAGTATCCGGGCCTCATCGACCTTACGGAGCTCTTCGACTTCCCGACGGTCGCGGCGCTCGCGCGTCATCTGGAAGAAAAGGTCGGCGCCCAGCGTGCCTGAGCGGCCTCCCGCGGAGCCGGATGACCGCGCCGCGGATCCGGGCGCGGCCCGCTCCGCACTTGACGTGGCGCACCTCGCGACGGTGCCGCCGCGGGTGCTGATCGGCCTCATGGCGCTGCTCGCGGGGCTCGTGCTCTTCGCCGAACTGCCCGGCCGGCCGCTGATCCTGCACTCCCTGCAGAAGCTCGCGCATCCCATGGTGTTCGGCGCGATTGCGTCCGGGCTGCTGGCGATCGAGTTCCAGCGCGCAGCTGCGACCCGCCCGGTGCCCGCGCAGTACCTGCGTGCATTCGCGCTCGCGACGCTGATCGGCGCGTTCACGGAGGTCGCGCAGCTGTTCACCCACCGCGACCCGTCGATACGCGACGTTTGGCTCGACGCGCGCGGCGCGGCGGCGGCGCTCGCGTTCGCGATGACCTTCGACGCGCGTTGGCGCGCGATCCTGCCCCGCGCCTGGCGGCTTGCAAGCCTCGGCGCCGGGCTGGTGCTCGTCGGCCTGATCCTGACGCCGCTCGCCTGGACAACCGCAGGCTACGCCCGTCGCGGCCTCGAGTACCCGGTCCTGTTCGCGCCGGCCTCGAGCCTCGATCTCCTGTTCGTCGGGCTCACGGCCGGATCGCCGGAGCTGGCCCGGGCGCCCACCAGCCTCGCCCGCGTCCCGCAGGAGGTCGCGCTGCGCGTCCCCTTGCAGACCCGGCCCTATGCCGGCGTCACGCTCGACGAGCCGAGTCCGGACTGGTCCGGCTACGACCGGCTCGCGATCGACGTCGGCAACGCGGGCCACAACGACCTGACGCTGCACGTGCGCGTCCACGACCGGACGCATGACTGGACCGTGGCGGACCGCTTCAATGGCGAGGTTCGGCTCGCGGCGGGACGACGCGTGACATTCGAGTTCCCGATCGAGGAGATTCGCGTCGCGCCCAATGGGCGTCACCTCGACCTGTCGCATGTCGCCGGCGTCACGCTGTACCGCATCGGACCGGAGGGTCCGCGCGAGTTCTGGTTGTACCGCGTCGAATTGCGCCGCAAGGGCGACCGCGCCGATGGCGTGGCGGGCCACGGCGAGGCCGCGCAGGGACCGCGGGGCATCCCGCGCTGCGTGGATTCCAACACCGCAGGCTGCGGGGAGGCACAGGGCAGCGACGCACGCTGAGCCCGGCGCGGCGGGATCCGCACGCGCCCAAGTCGCTGATTTAGATGGTGCCGGTGGAGGGAATCGAACCCCCGACCTCTCGCTTACGAAGCGACTGCTCTACCAGCTGAGCTACACCGGCACTTTAAGGGCGGCGAAGTATAGGAAACTTCCCCCCGGCGGGCAACGCGTGTCGAGTGAAGCGCGTCTCAGGCCTGACGCTCGACGTGCCGAAGCGGTCGCGGCAGCCCGAATACGATGTGCTCGGCGCGCCCAGGGACTTCGACCGCGGGCTCCCCACCCCACGCCCGCAGTGTCGCGACGACCTCCTGGACGAGCACCTCGGGCGCCGAGGCGCCGGCCGTCACGCCGACCTCACCGGCACCCTCCAGCCACTCGCGCCGCAGGTCCGTCGCACCATCCACGAGGTAGCCACGGATGCCCTGCTTCTCGGCGATCTCGCGCAGGCGGTTGGAGTTCGAACTCGTATGCGAGCCGACGACGATCAGCACATCGCAGTACTCGACGAGCGCCTTGACGGCATCCTGACGGTTCTGCGTCGCATAGCAGATGTCCTCGCGGCGCGGCGAGTCGAGTCCAGGAAAACGCTGCTGGAGGCGCTCCACGACGCGCGCCGTATCGTCGACCGACAACGTCGTCTGCGTGACGAACGCAAGTCGGGACGGATCGCGGACCTCGAGAGCCGCGACGTCGCCCTCGTGCTCGACGAGGTGGATGCGCCCGCCGCCGGCGGCATCGAACTGGCCCATCGTGCCTTCCACCTCTGGATGCCCGGCGTGCCCGATGAGGATGACCTCGCGGCCCTCGCGCGCGTAGCGCGCGACCTCCATGTGCACCTTGGTGACGAGCGGGCAGGTTGCGTCGAAGACGTTGAGGCCGCGTCGACGGGCCTCCGCCTGCACCTGACGCGACACGCCGTGCGCGCTGAAGATCACCGTCGCGCCATCCGGCACCTCGTCGAGCTCCTCGACGAACACGGCACCGAGCGAGCGCAGTCGCTCGACCACGTAGCGATTGTGGACCACCTCGTGCCGCACGTGGATTGGCGCCCCGAACAGCCCGATGGCGCGCTCGACGATGTCGATCGCCCGGTCGACGCCCGCGCAGAAGCCGCGTGGATTTGCGAGGTGGATCTTCACGGCGCGGCTGCGCCTCCCGGCCGGTTGGCCTCGAGCATCGTGTCGAGGACGAGTAGTGCGGCGCCAATCGTGATCGCCGTGTCCGCGAGATTGAACGCGTAGAAGTGATAGACCTCGAACCAGTGCACGTCAATGAAGTCGACGACGAAGCCGCGGGCGACTCGATCGAGCGCATTGCCGAGGGCCCCGCCGGCGATCATCGCAAGTCCCGCCGGCAGCATCCACGACACGCGCCCCTTCATGCGCAGCAGCCAGACGACGATGCCGCCGCTGACGACGATCGCGAGGCCGAGGAACAGGTAGCGCTGCCAGCCACCGGCATCGTTCAGGAAGCTGAACGCGGCGCCGAGATTGTGGACATGCATGACGCCGAGCATCGGCAGCCAGTCACGCCGCTCGAACAACTGCAGGTTCGACACGACCATGGCCTTCGTCGCCTGGTCCGCGGCGATCACGAGGGCGGTGAGCCACAGCCAGCGCAGCTGGCCGAACCGCCGTTCGATCGGATGCGGCGCGTTCACGCGTACCTCCGCGTCTCGCCGGGCCCGGCGACGTTGCTCGCGCACCGCGCACACACCGTCGGATGCGCGGGATCCGCGCCGACGTCGGGACGCAGGCTCCAGCATCGCACGCACTTGGTCGCAGTGCTCGGCCGCACGGCGATCCACACGCCGTCCTTGGCGACACTGGAGGCCGGCAGGGCATCGGCCGGCCGGTCGGCCGCGGCGTGCAGCCGCGCCTCGGACGTGATCAGCGCGAAGCGCAACTCGTCGCCGAGCGGAGCGAGCCGCGCTCGTTGCGCGTCGTCGGCCCAGACGTCGACGATGGCGTCGAGCGGACCGCCGATCTGCCCGGCGGTCCGCAGCGCCTCGAGTGCGCGGCTGACATCGGACTTGAGCGCGACCACGGCATCCCAATCCACCGTGCCGGCAGCCGCTGCATGCGGCAACTGGTGCCATTCGGCGAGCAGCACCGACTCCGGGCGACCGGCCACCGTCGGCAGCGAGTGCCAGATTTCCTCCGCCGTGAAGCTCAGGATCGGCGCGAGCCAGCGCACCATGGCCTCGAGGATGTGCCAGAGCGCCGTCTGCGCGGAGCGACGACCGTGGCTGTCGGCTGCCATCGTGTAGAGGCGATCCTTCAGGACGTCGAAGTAGAAGGCTCCGAGGTCGACGATGCAGTAGTTGTGGATCTTCTGGTAGATCTGGTGGAACTCGTATGCGCGATAGGCATCGACGAGCTCCTGCTGCAGGACCGCCGCGCGCGCGATCGCCCAGCTGTCGAGCTCGAGGAGGTCGCCGACCGCGACCGCCTGAGTCGTGGGGTCGAAGCCGTGCAGGTTGCCGATCAGGAAACGCACCGTGTTGCGCATGCGGCGGTAGGAATCCGCCATCCGCTTCAGGATCTCGTCGGAGACGCTCATCTCGTTGGAGTAGTCCGTCGCCGCCACCCACAGGCGCAGCACGTCGGCACCGAGCGAGCTGATGACCTTCTGCGGCACCACGGTATTGCCGAGCGACTTGGACATCTTGCGTCCCTTGTCGTCGACCGTGAAGCCATGCGTCAGCACGGCGCGGTACGGCGCATGGCCGTGCATCGCGACCGACGTCAGCAGCGAGGAATGGAACCAGCCGCGATGCTGGTCCGAGCCCTCCAGGTAGAGATCGGCCGGCGTGCGCAGCTCAGGGCGCTGGCCGGTGACGCACCAGTGGCTCACGCCGGAGTCGACCCACACGTCCATGACGTCGGTCGACTTGTCGTATGCCGTCGCGTCCGCGCCGAGTAGTTCCGCGGGATCGAGGTCGAACCAGGCATCGATTCCCGCGGTTTCCACCCGCTGGGCGACTTCCTCGATCAGCTCGACCGTGCGCGGATGCAGCTCGCCGGTTTCCTTGTGGATGAAGTACGGGATCGGCACGCCCCAGGTGCGCTGGCGCGAGATGCACCAGTCCGGTCGACCCTCGATCATGCTGTAGATGCGCTGCTCGCCCCAGCCGGGCACCCACTCGACACGGCGGATTTCCGCCAGCGACTCGACTCGCAGGTCGGCCTTCTCCATGCTCACGAACCATTGCGGCGTGGCGCGGAAGATGACCGGCGTCTTGTGGCGCCAGCAGTGCGGGTAGCTGTGGCGGTACGGGAGGTGCGACAGCAGCCGTCCCGCCTCCGCCAGCACCTCGACGACCTTGGGGTTCGCGTCGAACACGCCGATGCCGGCGAACAACGGGGTTGCGGGCAGGAAGCGCCCATCGCCACCGACCGGGTTGTCGACCGGCAGGCCGTAGCGCTGGCCGACGATGAAGTCGTCGAGACCATGCCCCGGGGCCGTGTGCACGGCACCGGTGCCGGCATCGAGCGTCACGTGCTCGCCGAGGATCACTGGCACTTCACGGTCGTAGAACGGGTGGCGCAGCCGCAGTCGTTCGAGCCTGGCGCCGGGCACCTTGCCGAGCACGATCGTCGCGCTCAGGCCGGCCCGGGCCGCAACCGCCGCCGCGAGGTCGGCGGCGATCACCAGCACCTCCGCACCCGCAGGGCCATTGGCGGCGATCACCGCGTACTCGAACTCCGGATGCACCGACACGGCCTGGCTGGCGGGCAGCGTCCAGGGCGTCGTGGTCCAGATCGCGACGCTCGCGCCGGCCAGGCGCGCCGCCTCGATCCCGGTGCGCGCCGCGAGGTCCGCGACATCCACGACCGCATAGCGCACGTCGATGCTCGGGCTCGTGCGCTCCTCGTACTCGACTTCGGCCTCGGCGAGCGACGAGCGGCAGTCGAGGCACCAGTGCACGGGCTTGAAGCCCTTGAAGACGTGCCCACGCTCATGGATGCGCGAGAACGCACGCAGCTGCGCGGCCTCGTATGCCGGCGCCATCGTCAGGTACGGGTCGTCCCAGTCGCCGATCACGCCGAGGCGGATGAAATCGGCCTTCTGCCCAGCGACCTGCTTGCCTGCGTACTCGCGGCAGGCGGCGCGGAACGCCCTAGCGTCGAGCTTGCCGCCGACCCGGCCATGGGTCTTCTCGACCTGGTGCTCGATCGGCAGGCCATGGCAGTCCCAGCCGGGCACGTACGGCGCGTCATAGCCGTCGAGCGAGCGCGACTTGACGATGATGTCCTTGAGGATCTTGTTGACCGCATGGCCGATGTGGATCGTGCCATTCGCATACGGCGGCCCATCCGCGAGGATGAACTTCGGGCGGCCATGCATCGCGGCACGCTGCTTGGCATAGAGGTCCTGGCTGCGCCAGAACTCGAGCCAGCGCGGCTCCCGGTTGGCGAGGTCCGCCTTCATCGGGAAGTCGGTCTGCGGAAGATTGATCGTTTGCTTGTAGTCCACGGGGCTCTCGTCAGGCGGCATGCGCCGCAAGGATCTCACGGGCGCGGGTTGCGTCCGCATGCATCTGGGTCACCAGCGCCTCGAGCGACGGGAACTTTTCCTCGTCGCGCAGGCGCTCGATGAACTCGACGGTCAACCGCCGGCCGTACAGGTCGCCGTCGTAATCGAACACGTGCACCTCGAGCAGCGGCTCGATGCCACCGACGGTCGGCCGCGTTCCGAGCGAGGCGACCGCGGCCGCATCGGGGCGGCCCTCGATGCCCTGGAGCCGGACCGCGTAGATCCCGCGCAGCGCCACCGAGGACGGGGGCATGCGGAAGTTAGCGGTCGGGAACCCCAGTTCGCGGCCCAGGCGCTGGCCGGCGACGACGCGCCCGGTGATCGAATAGGGGCGCCCGAGCAGCCGCTGGGCGGTGACGAGGTCGCCCGCGGCGAGCGCCGCGCGCACGCGGGTGCTGGAAACCCGCTCGCCATCCACCGCGACGCTCGGCACGACATGCACGTCGAAGCCGAGCACGGCACCGGCGGCGCGCAGGCTGTCGACCGTGCCGGCACGCCGGCACCCGTAGCGGAAGCCCTCGCCGACGACGACATGGCGCGCGCCGAGGCCGTCGTGGAGCACCTCGCGCACGAAGTCGTCGGGCGACTGGCGCTGCAGGCGCTCGTTGAAGCGCAGTACGGCAAGGCGCTCGACGCCGAGCGCGGCGAGCGCCGTGGACTTCTCGGCCAGGCGCATCAGCCGGGGTGGCGCCTGCGCCGGGTCGAGAAACTCGCGCGGGTGCGGCTCGAAGGTCAGCACGGCAACGCGCTCGCCCCCCGACGCGGCCGACCGGGCCCGGGCGACGAGCGCCTGGTGGCCACGGTGCACGCCGTCGAAGTTGCCGATCGCGACGGCGACGCCGCGATCGTCAGGCCTGCAGTTTCTGAGCCCTCGGGAGAGTTGCATCGGTTCCGGAGTCCGGCGCGGCTAAAACGGTTGATTATACGGGTCGGAGGTCACGGAACCGCAGGCCCATGAGCCACAGCACGGCTCCGTAGACGGCGGCTCCGCCGCCCACGCAGAGCCCGAGGTGGAGCAGCCGGGTGAGGGCCCGCCACTCGATCCAGCCGGCCCAGGAGCCGGCGGCCCACCACAGGAACGCCGCCATGGCCAGGTTCGCGGCGACGGCCTGCACCGCGAGGCGCCGCCAGCGGTCCGAGGGCACGAAGACCCCGGCCCGGCGCAGGCCGCGATACAGCAGCCAGGTGTTCACGTAGGCACCGATGCCCGTGGCCAGCGCGAGCAGGGCGTGCGGCGCCGGGAAGCCCATCCGCGAGGCGGGGATCACGACCACCAGGTTGAAGCCGATGTTGACGCTGAGCGCGATGATCCCGACCCGCACGGGCCGGCGGGTGTCCTGGCGGGCGAAGTAGCCCGGCGCCAGCACCTTGACGAGGCTGAACCCCATCAGCCCGATTGCGTAGGCCATGAGCGCGTAGCTCGCCATGTCCACGTCGCGGGGCGTGAACTTGCCGTAGGCGTAGATTGTCGTCGTCAGGGGACCTGCGAGCACGAACAGCGCGACGGCCGCCGGCAGCGACACGAGGCAGGTCAGCCTGAGCGCCCAGTCGAGGGTCTCGTTGAAGCGTTCCGGGGACTCTTCGGCGTGGTGTGCCGAGAGGCCGGGCAGGATCACGGTCGCGAGCGCGATCGAGAACACGCCCATCGGAAACTCGACGAGCCGATCGGCGTAGTACATCCACGAGAAGCTGCCGGCCATGAGGAACGACGCGATCCACGTGTCGAGCAGCAGCGAGAACTGCGCGACGGACGAGCCGAAGATGCCGGGCAGCATCAGCCTGCCGATGCGGCGCACGCCCGGATCGCGCCACGCCCAGCGCGGCCGGCTGAGCAGCCCGAGCCGGTGCAGGCCGCGGAACTGCGCGACGAGCTGGATCACGCCCGCCACGAACACGCCGACCGCGAGCCCGAGGCTGGGTTTCGCGAAGTGGGGCGCGATCGAGGTCGCGAACAGGATCATGACGATGTTCAGGATCACGGAATTGAATGCCGCGGTGCCGAACTTGCCGTAGGTGTTGAGCACGCCGGCGCCGAGCGCGGTGAGCGAGATGAAGAAGATGTACGGGAACATCCACCGGAACATCTCGACGGCGAGGTCGTGGCGGTCGCCGACCGATTCGAAGCCGGGCGCGAAGATGAAGATCACGATGGGCGCGGCGATGACACCGATCGCCGTGACGACGAACAGCAGCATGCCGAGCGTGCCCATGGTGCCCGCGACCAGCGCGTCGACTTCGCCATGCGTCCGCTTCAGGCGGTACTCGGACACGACCGGCACGAAGGCCTGCGAGAAGGCCCCCTCGCCCGTGATGCGGCGCAGGAAGTTCGGGATCTTGAAGACGAGGAAGAAGGCTTCCATCGCGGGCCCGGTGCCGAACATCCGCGAATAGACCATGTCGCGCACGAGGCCCGAGACGCGCGACAGCAGCGTCATCGCGCCGATGATCGACGTGCTGCGCAGGAAACCGCCTTTCATCGTCGTGGACACTCCGCCGGACCCGGCGGGCACTATACCGGGGTGTCCGGGGCTCCGGACCGGCCCCGCGCATCGAAAATTGACAGAAAAACCAACAATCAGCAGAATACCGGGCTCGGTTCAGACCCCATTCGTCCGGAGTTCCCGTTTTGGCCAACATCAAGTCCGCAGAGAAGCGCGCCCGCCAGGCTGTCGTCCGTCGCGCTCACAACATGACGCTGCGTTCGAAGATGCGCACCGCCATCAAGAAGGCGCGCGCCGCGATCGAGACCGGCGAGAAGACCGGCGCCCAGGCCGCCGTGAAGGCTGCCACCCCGGTCATCGACTCGATGGTCAACAAGGGCATCATTCACCGCAGCACCGCGGCGCGCCACAAGAGCCGCCTGTCGGCGCTCCTGAAGGCCCTGAAGTAAGTCCTTCCGCACCCGCCCTGGCGGGTGCCTGAACGACACGGGCCGGTCCCCCTGGGGTCCGGCCCGTTGCTTTTCAGGGGGTTGGCGCCTGCCCGTCCGGGGCATCCTCGGCCGCCCTCTCCTCGATCCGCTGCATGAGCGCCTCGACCAGCTCCCTCGTCCCGGTGCCGGTGGCGGCCGAGATCCGGTACAGCGGACCCTTCCAGCGCAGGCGCCGGACGATGTCCTTGCACAGCGCCTCCCCCTCTGCCGGCGGCAGCAGGTCGAGCTTGTTCAGGACCAGCCAGCGCTCGCGCTTGCCGAGCTCCTCGCTGAACTTCTTCAGCTCCGCGACGATCGCCCGGGCGTCCTTCACCGGATCCGCGTCCGGATCGGGCGGCAGCACGTCGACGAGGTGCAGCAGCACCCGGGTGCGCTGCAGGTGCTTCAGGAACCGGATCCCGAGGCCGGCGCCGTCCGCCGCGCCCTCGATCAGGCCGGGGATGTCGGCCATCACGAAGCTGCGGTTGAGCCCCACGCTGACCACCCCGAGGTTCGGGTGCATCGTCGTGAAGGGGTAGTCCGCGACCTTCGGGCGCGCCGCCGAGACGGCGCGGATCAGCGTCGACTTGCCGGCATTGGGCATGCCCAGCAGGCCCACGTCCGCGATGACCCTCATTTCAAGGCGCAGGATGCGCTTCTCGCCGGGCAGCCCGGGCATGGCCTTGCGCGGCGCGCGGTTCGTGCTCGTCTTGAACCGGGTATTGCCCCAGCCACCCTTGCCGCCTCGCGCGACGACCACGATGTCGCCGGCGTGCAGCAGGTCGCCGAGCTGCTCCTGGGTCTCGTCGTCGAGCACGGTGGTGCCGACGGGTACGTCCACGTAGAGGTCCTCGCCCCCCTTGCCGGTGCAGTCATTGCCGCTGCCGGCCGTGCCGCCCTGGGCCTTGAACAGGCGCTGGATGCGAAAATCCGCGAGCGTGTTGATGCCGGCCTTGGCGCGCAGGTAGACGCTGCCTCCGAGGCCGCCGTCGCCACCGTCCGGACCGCCGAAGGGGATGAACTTCTCGCGCCTGAAGCTGGCGCAGCCGCGTCCGCCGTGGCCGGCCTGGACGCGCATCAGGGCTTCGTCTACGAATCTCATGGCTGCAGTCTACCTTGACGGGCGAGGCGGCGGCCCCAAACGAAAAACCCCGGCAGGGCCGGGGTTTTTCACGGGACCGCGCGCGGCTCGCTCAGTCGGCGAGAACGCTGACGAAGGTGCGCCGGTCGGCGCCCTTCTTCTCGAACGCAACCTTGCCGGGCGTCAGCGCGAACAGGGTGTGGTCCGTGCCCACGCCGACATTGCGGCCCGGCTTGTACAGCGTGCCGCGCTGGCGAACGATGATGTTCCCGGCGAGGCAAACCTCACCGCCGAACAGCTTCACGCCGAGGCGCTTGGAATGGGAATCGCGGCCGTTCTTAGTACTGCCGCCTGCCTTTTTATGTGCCATGAGTGCTTAGCTCCAGAGTCGAATTCAGTTCAGCCGACGATCCCGGTCACCTTGACCTCGGTGAACGGCTGACGGTGGTTCTTCTGGCGAAGGTAGTGCTTACGGCGACGGAACTTGACGATCCGCACCTTCGCGGCCTTGCCGTGCGACTGCACGGTGGCGGTCACCTTGGCGCCGTCCAGGAACGGCTTGCCGAGCTTGATGCTGTCGCCTTCGCCGACGAGGAGGACCTCGCCGAACTCGACCGTGGCGCCGGCATCGGCCGGGAGCTTCTCGATGCGAAGGACCGAGCCCTCGCTGACGCGGTACTGCTTACCGCCGGTTTGAATGACCGCGAACATGTGCAAGAACACCTCGAAACAGGGGCCACGCGGGGTCCCGGGGGCCGACCCGAAGGCCGGTCGTAAGGAATCGCGAATTCTAGTGGGCGCAGCGGGTTGCGTCAAACCCCCTGTCCGGGTTCTTTTGAGGGTACCGTTTGGCCGACGCCGAGAATGCCGGTACGATGCCGGCCCTTATGGCGGCGCAACAACCCACCCTGATCGAAACCCTCCGGACGACCGTCCAGGACGATCTCGTGGCCGCGGACGACACGATCCGGCGCGAGCTGGCCAGCGACGTCGCCCTCGTGAACCAGGTGTCCGGCTACATCATCGGGGCGGGCGGAAAGCGACTGCGGCCGCTGCTGGTGCTGCTCGCCGCCCGGGCTGCCGGCGCCAGCGCCCTCGGGCCCCACGTGCTCGGGTCGGTCGTGATCGAGTTCATCCACACCGCCACACTGTTGCACGACGACGTCGTGGACGGGTCCGGCCAGCGCCGCGGCCGGCGCACGGCCAACTCCGTCTGGGGCAATGCCGCGAGCGTGCTGGTGGGGGATTTCCTCTATTCACGCGCCTTCCAGATGATGGTGCGCCTGAAGAGCACGCGCGTGATGGAGATTATGTCCGACGCGACCAACGTGATCGCCGAGGGCGAAGTACTGCAATTGATGAACGCGGGCGACCCGGATACGACCGAGGCGCGCTACCTCGACGTGATCTACCGCAAGACCGCACGCCTGTTCGAGTCAGGCGCCGCGGTCGCGGCCGTGCTGGCAGGCGCAGATCCCGCGATCGAGCGCGGACTGACGGCCTACGGCCGCCATCTCGGCAATGCATTCCAGCTCGTCGACGACTCGCTCGACTACCGCGGCAACCCCGCGGAGCGCGGCAAGAACGTCGGCGACGACCTCGCGGAAGGCAAGCCGACGCTCCCCGTGATCCATGCCTTGCAGCACGGAACTCCTGCGCAGCAGGCGCTTTTGCGTCGCGCGATCGAGCAGGGAAGCCTCGAAGATCTCCCCGCGGTGCTCGAAGCGATTGAATCGTCCGGTGGGCTTGAGTACACTGCGCGACTCGCTCAACGCGAGGCAGACCAGGCGCTTGTCGCCCTCGAACCGATACCCGAATCGGTTCACAAGGAGGCGCTGAGGCAGCTTGCGGAGTTTTCGGTCAGTCGCTCGTACTGACGAAGGGACTTCTGGAAGGTCGGACGGGGTGTAGCTCAGCCTGGTAGAGCGCTACGTTCGGGACGTATAGGTCGCAGGTTCAAATCCTGTCACCCCGACCACTAAATCAAGCTGTTTTGATCTCGAAGGGTCGCCGATTCGGCGATCATTCAAGTGGCCGTGATCCACGGGTGGTCCACGTGAATCGGCCCAACTACTGAAGAATTAGCCGCGCGGCGCCCAATCGAGGCACCGTGCGGCGATTCCTATCGGCCAGCTATTCCGCCTGAGCGTGCCGATTTGGCAGCGCGAGCTTCCAACGAATCATGTCGCCGAGGATCGGGTAAATATCGTTGTGCTTCGCACCGAACCGCATGAATCCGCCCTGGAACCCGCCGATGTCGCGATTCGTCGACCCGTCCGTTGTGGCGAGGTACGCACCGAGCCCAGGCAACGCGGCCTCGCGCTGATCAGGCGCAAGCTCGAAGTAGCGCCACATCGGATTGTCATGCCTAAAGTCGAGGTCCGTGATTCCGTTCAATAGAATTTCGAGTAGGTCGTCGGCGTTATCAGCACGCCGGGAACTGAACCCGAAGTCAAACGCGAGCTTGGCCAGCGCCTTCAGCACGACGGGCTGAGCAGCTACGGTCTTCTCGCGTGCCTGATCCTCATCAATGCCAGGGATAGCCGACACAGCCTCCCAGAACCGGTACGCCACATCGACTCGCGGACTAACCACCGCCGGCGTCGCACCATTGATGTTGGTCTTGTTCAAAAAGAGGATTGCGTTGATCGCAACGACGTCCTTGCGCGACAAGTCACCCGTATCTTTGTGCCAATCCTTCTGGTCCTTCTCCGCCACCTTCAAGCCGAGATCGCTAATCAACCGTTCCTTGATGAACAGATTGACTGGATTCGAGCTATCAAATTGAAGCGCGAGGCTTGTTTCTACCTTCTTCCCGAGCCGGTTGAGGTCGTGAAACAGCTGCCGCTCCTGCTCGACGGAGAGACCCAGGTGCACCTCGACTGCAATCGTGCAGAAAGCTCGCGCGACGTTGAAGCACTCCTCCCAAAGTGCGGCTCCGTCAGTGGTGATCGAGTCCTCGCCGGCGCCAACCAAGCCGCCTTTCTTCGGGTACTTGCCCGTCGTGCGAACCTGCTCCAGAAAATCGAACACATACTCCATCGCCTTACGACGATGCTGTCCGTCCACGACCCACAGCACATGACGCTGCGACAAGAACACTTTGAATGCGGCGGTTTCGTTGTCAGTCGTCAGCATTCGATGCCCGCGAAGATTGCTACCCGCCGGGCTGCACTCCCGAATATTCACGACGATCGGCTGCAAGGTCATGTAGGGCTGCTTTCCGACGACGTCCTGGAGCCGCAGCCACTCGGCCGGCACCTGCTTCTTCTCGATATCCCCGCGACGATGGATCGAAGCCTGAACCAGACCCTTGAGAATGTAGACCGCAAGCTTTTGCGCGTGTGCCGGGTCGAGCTTCCGCTGCGACACAAGCGAAGGGTCGTTCCCTGGATCGCTAGAGACAGCCGACATCTCGAAGAAGTCACGGAGAGGCATCGACATCAAGAACGAGCGAAACCCGAGGTTGTGCCCCATGAAGACCTTTTCAGGCTTCTCAGTGGCCGTCCCCTGCTCGACCAGATCATCGAGAGAGCTAAGAGGCGTCGGGGTTCCAGTTGCGTCTGCGGGGTACATATATCATCCAAAATTTTCTGTGGCGACATGCCAGGAATGCAGATTAGCATTTATAAACGATCTGTCAACTCTCCAGGAACATCTCCTCTATTTTTTTATGACTACTAATCGTCCTCACATCTGGAATTTCGATCCCCGCACGGCTCTACCTTGCCACGCGACGCCCCCACCAGGTCCCTTGAGCGCTTCGATGAGCATGCGGAATCGAACCGGCGTACACGGATTTGCAGGCCGGGGAATGTCGTAAGTGACCGAATCGAACCTCGGCAAATCAGAGTCTTAGCAGGTCTCCTTCCCCCGTTTGTTACGGTTCGATACGGTCTACTTCCTTCAGATTGGAAACAGATTTGGAAACACGTCCCGCTCTTCAAACGCCGTGGGACAATTGGCCCGCGATCACCTGCGGAGCCAGGCATGGAAAGCCCCCCAGAATTCTTCGTACCAGGCGCAGCGCCGGACCAAAAGGAAGCCGCGTACGCCGATTACGCTCGGCGATGTGACTGGCACCCCTTGCCAATTGCGGAGCGCATTTACTCCATCACCTGGACTCACAGCGGCGAGGAGTGGACGGCGACCATCGGCGATTCCCTGAAAGGGCACCGCCGCAAACCAGCCGCCCGTGGCAAACCCGCCCGCACAGAGCAGCTCGGTGACCCGGCTATTGCGCTCGCGATATTCCCCGGAGCGAGTTGCTACCGCGTAGTGACAAGCTCAGGGATTACCGAGCCCGTGACGGGCCAATGGTCGAATCCGCTGCTGGCTGGAGTTCCGATCTCTGTCACTAAGTTTCGGTGAGGCACCACTCGATCGTGCGGCGCCTTCTGCGACGTGATCCGGGACTCGGCGGACCGGTCCGCACTTTCGTCCCCGCCCTCTTGAATGCTGCTAAAGGTCTGACTGCGCTTTCTTAAGCTCGTCACGGGCTTTGATGAGCGTATCCCTCGCCCGCTGGACCTCTAGGGCGACCGATGGAGAGGTGATCGTCGCCGCCGAATTGTTCACCTGCGCAATGGCATTTTCGACTACCGGTAGCGCGGTGTTGATCTCGAAGCCGACCACGTTTTCAGCGAGCTTTTGGTCCTCCGCGGCCTTCATGCCGGCGAGAATCAGTAGCGGTCCGACCACCGAATCAACGGCATTCATCCCACCTGTCGCGGCGTGAACAGCGTTTTGTGCCGCTAACCATGCCCGGTCGCAACTAGACCTGCCAGTCATCTCCGTTATGTTCTCGGCTGACTGCGTAAGCTCCTTTGAAATCTGGGTCAGGCTGTGAAGGTGGTCGATCGATTTGAGAAGAATTCCCGCCTTAAGCTCGTCAGAAAAACAAGCTTCCGAGTTAACTAGAATTAATGCTGCGAACGGAATCGCCAAGCGCCAAACCTTCATATTCCCTCTCCCGGATAGGTCTAAGTGGCCCGCCTCCTAGCGGCGGCGCCTGCAATAGGCCGCGCAACCAATAGCGTGGTCAGCCGTGGGCGTCATGCTTTTGTGCTCAGGACAATTTGAGACGTGCCCAATAACGTTGACGGGACGACTCTCGGCAGTTGAGGCGCTGTCGTTCCAACTGCCGCAAAGACGAGGAAGTCAGATTCTATCGCGAGGACGACCCGCCGACTGAATAGGACGGGGTGAAGGACGAAGCTGCCATCCGGTTGCACCGTCACCGCCAATTCCACGTCATGTGTCAGCGAGCCCTCAGGCAGGGCGTTGCCTCGACGAGTTCGCTGAGAAAGCGTCGCTTGGTGCAGGAATCCATTGCGGTAAACCGCCCAGAAACTCCTGGCGGTATCGGCGTCAGGAATTTCAGGGAAGATCGTCCGCAGCGTGTCCATGCAGCGGTCATCCAAGCTCTGCTCTGGAGTGAGCCCTGTCCGCTGTCGCAGATATCGCTCGAGCAACGGCAAGGAGATCATCAGCGTGGCGATGCCGGCATCGCGACTCGGATAAAGCGACTCAAGGGCTGCCACGTACCACGCTCGGAAGTTCTGCAGATCGTCGCTCATTTGGCCGCCCTCACAAAGTTTCAGGGATGGCGAAGTAGAACCCGCCGTTCGGGGTCGTCGTAGATCCAGACGCGCTCGAAAGACTCGTCGGGCATGACCGAATCGAGGAAGGCGCAAACATTGGCCACGGCGTCCGGCCGAGCGGGCTGTCGGTGGAAGTAGGCTAGTAGCTGTAAACCAATTCCGCGCGGGTAGTCCTTTTCGAACTTCGCGCGGATCGTCGCCACCGACTCCTCGCCAATCCATATCGCGCGGCCGGCAGGAACGTGGAAGCACAGACCGCTAATACCCGGAACGTATCGCGGATCGACGCGCCGGATTACATGCCGCAGCTCCACCGGCGGCTCGGACGCGGCAACTACCCTCGGGTCGCTTGCGGCCAACCAGGCGAAGAACCTTGGAACTACGCGCCGGACAGCGCGCACGCCTGCGCCAGGGCAGAGGGTCACGGCGATATCGTGGTGAGCGTACCGCTGCTGAATCGCGCGCGAGTCGGAATCGGCACCCGCACGCAGCCGGTCGTTGAGCAGCACCGGAACCTCAAGGAGGGGCGTCATTGCCGCTGCGAGCGGCTGGTCGGTGATCTCGGTAAGCTCGAACGCCAGCTCCGCTCCGGCGTCGGTGGTGCACGCAGCGTCGAAGCCCGTGCCGCGACGAATGGAATCGGCACGTACTCCGAGGTCTGGAACGCACGCAAGGAACCGCGTGAATATTGGGAGCTCGCGCTGCCAGTGTGGGTCTGCGGTAGTCACCTTGGTCAACTCGTTCACTCTCGCGTCTCCCCCCGCGACCCGCGAGCGCGTGCGATCTCGATTGCGATAGCTCGAGCCGACTCCTCTGGGTTGTCTCCTCCAGCCAGAGGAACGTCACAGTGCGACCCACCTACGCTGACGGAAAGAATCCGCCCTTCGACCGCCCATTCCCCCTCGATTGCCACGCCGTCCAACTCCGCCACGATCGGCTCCGGCCCGCGCGTCTCGTGGGCGCCGTAGTCAATGGCCTCCACATTCCACCGTTCGCCACCGTCCGCGTGAAGCACCAATTCTCCTCCGAGATGCAACAGTCCTTGTGGGTACGGAGCATTCGGCGATGCGTGGGGCATGAGCATGAAGTCATCGCCAGGCAGATTCGGGACGTTGCCCACGTCGGCAGACGACCCCAGGACGCCAGAAATCAAGCAGTTCTCCTGTCGCAGTAGCGGAGCGACGTCTTCCGCTGCCCCTCCCACACGATGGAGTAGTGCTCGGTGATTGCGCCCGGCCGTGATCGCGCCGCCGGCAGGATCGATTGCCACGAACCGATCTCCGACGCCGTAGAGCGCGCGATACCAGCACTCGGCGGCGTCCGCCCACGCGTGCGGGATCGCTCGAAGATTGATTGCGATAATGCACCGCTCCCCTTCCCGCACATAGGCTCTCTGCCTGTAACGGTCGAACACGCCGGCCTTCGCACGGAAGGCGTGCGCGATTCGAAGCGTGATTTGGTCGTGTGGCACTTGCACAGCAATCAGTTCGCCGTCTGCATCTCGGTACACGGGCTCCGGTACGGCGTCCGCATGCAGTGGGTTTCCGGCGCTAGGAGCGATCGCCTCGATATGGATGCGCTGCTCCCCGTGCAGCACTTGCAAGTCCGGGCCGGGCTTCCGCGCCGAAACATCTAGCCCGGCGCGGCGCAGCGCCGTACCCAAGTACATCTCGAACCAGCGCTGGTGGAACTCGAAGGGAAGGCGATCCAGGAAGGCTGCGTCCGCGAGGTCGCGGAAATCGGTCCAGAATTCCTCGCATAGCTCCCGCGCGCAGACGGAGCGGGGACTGCTCGGTTGACACAGTACGCGGTACGCGTCGTCACAACCCTCCGGGGGGCGTGGCAGAAACAGAGGCCGGCGTCGCTCAACCATTCTGGAAAACCTCAATCGCCGAGCGCGGCAAAACTTCGCTTTGGCACATTCGCCCCACCAGGCACGTTTGAAACGCGTGGCGAACACAAGACGGTCGCAACGTTTAACCGTGCGCTTCACTCATTAGATTCGGAAACTCAGTCGCCCACCGGCCATTGCCGCGGTATCAGGCGGCAACGATCTAAGTTCCGGCCTTGGACGCTTTCCCGGCTGCGATCGAAGCGCGGCGAGCGACCACCCTGGCGGACCAGTCGGCCTCTGAGATCCGCTCACCTTCGGCCCGGATCGAGGAAGGCGTCACCGGCCTGGTGCCGTCCGGGAAGAACCGCACGCCCAGCGTGCCATCGTCGATCGAGGCGGGGTCATCACCGACCAGCCAGAACTCGCGGTCATTCACGGTCGCACCTCCATGTCTGTTCGCGATCAGCTTCGCAGCCGTTCAGTGCGAAGGCTTGGCCTCTGACTCGTGGCTTGCCTTCTCGATGAGGAACACGTACTCGCGCTCGGCTCCGCTCAACTCATTCCAGTGCGCGTGATATTCAGCGAGAGTCGGCCAGGTGGTGATCGCGATGTCCGCAGCGCATGCCGGGCAGACGTGCTCGGTGATGCCGCTATCGAATAGCTCGCTGACCTTCGTGTCGCTCCCGACGCCGTGCCACCCGCAGCCGCGGCACGTAACCGGCATCCGTTTGAACTCAATCGATCCGGCACGCAGGCGTACGGCAGTCGGTTGCGCCGTCGCTGGCGCCTTCGCGCTCGCGATGGCTTGTGCGTGGATCTCGTTGATGAGCAACGAGCCCCACCGCTTAGTGCTGACCTTCGCCGCGATGAATTCCTGAGTGGATACCGGGAGCTGAGCGTAGAAGCTCCAGCTCGCAGCCGGATCGAGAGCCTCGACCATTGCGAGCGCACGTTCGGGTGTCAGGTCCCGCACGTCCTCCGGACTCACCGGCGCGTCGGCGGGCAGCGGCATCGAGTTGGCCAGCAGCCGCTTTGCGAGCGGTGAGTTGAGCGCGAGTGTTCTGACTTTGGTGAGGAGCTGCCGGACTTTGAAGCCAGTCGGGCCGGGCGCTTTGCTGTTCATAGCGAACCTCCAGCCCAATCCTACCCGAGCGCCGAATATGGCGTTTTGGTATACTGGGGAACACGCTCCGCCCTGCCGGGGCGTTGTCATATTCAGCCCTGACGGATGCGCTCGACGCCGTTGCGGATCGCACACCGGAGCAGCTCGCGGAACGAGTGCCCGGCCGCCACGATCGAGCCGCGATAGACCAGCAGCCAGCACCGCCCGCGCACTCTCGGGCCGACGGTCAGGAACCACTCCCCGACCGTCAGCGTGCGCCAGGCGGGCTGCGCACGAGTCAATCCCGCGACATCACACCGCCGACCTTCACGAGCTGGTCCGGCGTCGCCTCGTTGGCTGCGAAGGATTCGCCCACGCCGTTGCGGATTGCGTTCGTCTTGATCGAGGCATCCGGCAGCGGCATCTGCTTGCCGTCCCGCACGGGGGAGTCCATCGCCGGCGCGTTGTACGGCGTGTAGTCCTTGGCGCGATTGATTTTGTCGAACGCGACGCCGTTGCCGTTGGAATTCGGATTGTTCATGTCGACTCCGCCGGCGCCGGGACTCACGCCGTAACGACCACTGGAGGCTATGCGCATGTACTGGTCCGGATTGCTGTCTCGGTCCTGCAACGGCGTGCCCGAGCGCGGGTTCAGCTGCTGCGACTGATCGCCCTCGAACTGCCGATTAACGGTGCCGCTGTATCCCGCCGGAACGCCCGGCGTGCGGCCTTCTGCGTTGCCGAGAGCTGCACCGGCCGGACCGATGAAGTTGACCGGCGTTCCAACAATGCCTTTCGATTTGCTCATCTGAAAATCTCCTGTGGTGGTCAAACGATCGCGAGTGCAGCCGCCCGCCAGCCTGTGGTGCGGTCGAGCTGAATTGAGGTGGGTGAACCCGGACCGACCGGCACGCCCGAAGCCACGGCGCCGGGAGCCATCCCGACCGCGACCGAGCAAGCCGCGTCGGAGCGCAGGTCGAGCCGATCGGTCTGCGCCGCGAACGGCTCCGACAGCACGGGGCCAGCATCGAGCTGTAACTCCTGCGTGCGAACGAGCGACGAGCTGCCGTCGGGCGCGATTGTGATTTCATCGACGAAAAGCGAGGGCATGTTCTGATCTCCTGTTTTCAGTCTCGACTCAAAACGTCGTAATCAGTCAGCGAGCGCGAACCTTCCTCGGCGGGCAAACAGCGGCTCCAGCCGTCGCGCTCGAGCGAAGGCTCGAGGTCTCCGAGGTGGTACGGACGCACGAGGCCGGACGCTGGCCGTGGAGCTGTGCTCCCGCCATATCGGCCGTCGTCGCTGATCGCGCGCGTGATGTTTGTGCTTTGCATGACGGTGCGCGGGTCCTGGTAGCTGCTGCGGTCGAGGAGCGTGACCGCGAGCGCGTCCACGACGCCGATCGCCGACTCGAGCAGCTCGGGCGTGCCGCGGCGCGTCGTGAATCCGATCGCGGAGAGGTCATGCAGTAGTGCGGCCGGCACGCTCGCGTGCGGCAGCCAGTCAGCCAGCTTGAACGCGAGTTCGGTGCGCAGGTCTCCGAAGTTGCCGCGGTACGCATCGCCAAACAGGTCGACCGCGAACACCGAATAGCCGAGGCTGCGCAATGCGGCCAGGACGGGCTGCCCTGGCGAGGAGTCGGCGACGTAGATCGCGAACGCGGTCCACCGGCTGGCCTCGGCCGCGATGAGGCCCGCCAGGTGCAGCGGATTGCCGGTTTCGCTCATCGGCGCGAGCGCGAGCCGCCCGAGGCGCCTGGCAATCTGCAACCGGTCGCCGTCGACCACCGCGCCAAGGATGCGCGGCGCGAATCGCACGTCAGGAGCCGGTCGCTGGGTCGCGGCGATCGCCAACTCGGGGTCAATCACAGATTGGCGCTCCGCCTGGCGGGCCACCAGCCACGCGGCGCCGAGCGCGGCATTGGCTGCGTCGTCGTTCCCGCGGGGCGGGTGATCCACGAGGTCCGCCCGACCGTTCGCCCGCGGCTTGCGCTCGAGCAGACGCAGCTGCGTTGAGAGCACCGGCACGTCGAGCAGCTCGAGCCGATCCTGCGTGAACAGCGGCAGCGTCTCGAGGAAGATCGAACTTTTGTCAGCCTCGGCGGGCTCATACCGAAGGCCGGCGCTGGAGAATGCGGCCACGACCCACTCGCCCGCGTATGCGTCGCCGGTGACGCTCGACAGCCCGAACTCGGCAGCGACCGCCGCGAACTCGGCGACTACCCGCTCGGGCGCGAACGGCGGCGCGCGCACCAGCAGGCGATCGAGGACGATTCGCTCCCCTTCCGCGTGCGCAATGCCGAACGTCATCGCATCGTGCCGGCCACCGGACGGGTCGACGAAGCCGCGGTAGATCACGCCCGCCCTGGCTGGCAGCTCGCGCCGGCGCTCGACGATTGCCTGGTCGACCAGCTCGTCATCGAGGAACTGCGACACGTCGCTGCGGAACTCGCCGAACCATTCGGATCGCGCGGCGATCGGGTCCTCGCGCATCGCCCGGTCGATAATCTTCTGGCTGATGGTCGGGTTCAGGATCGAGTGCGACGCCTGGAGCACCAGCACGTCCGAATCCTTGCCGAAGTGCTCGCGGTGCATCTCGTACAGATGCCCGCGCTTCGCGTGCGGCGATGACAGGCCGAGCAGCCGGCCGCCCAGGTTGGCGAGACCAGGCCGAACTGCGCGCACCAGCTCGGTGTCCGGGTTCGCCGACTCGTCGCTGCGGAAGAACGCCATTTCATCGAGCACCACTGCGGCGAACGAGAAGCCGCGCGTGCTGCGAAAGCTCGCGGTGTGAATCTCGAGCCTTGCCGCATGCCGAAACTCGATGCTCTCCCGCGTCTCGCTCGTCACCTCCGCCGCGATCATCGGCGAGCCAGCGATCAGTCCCTTGACGTATCCGAGCGCCTGGCGTGCCTGGCGTCGGTCGACCGCGATCAGAGCTGTGACCGAGACCTCACCAGGGCCGAGCTTCGCCCGCTGGTCCGTCAGCGCGCTGTGCAGCGCCAGGGCCGCCGCGAACTGCGTGCCACCGGCCCGGCGCGGCTTGATGATGTAAGCCTCGGTGAACGCCTCGCTCGGTGGCGCATCCCGCCCCGTGATCGCTCGGTACAGCTCCAGCTCGCCAGCATCGAGCGGCAGCCCGTCCAGGATCTTCGCGACCGTCCGCCAGGCCGAATAGCTAGGCCCGGCAAACGTCGCGCCGAACAAGTCCGGGTCAGCCAGGAACTCGAACAGCGGTTTCACGGCGTCAGCTTCTTCCCGGCCGGTCGATGCGCTGCGAGCTGGTCCGCCCGAGCACCGAGCCGAAGCCGTGCCAGCGCCGGGGAATTGCCCGCCCCGGCGTTGAGCATCCGATTCAGCACCGGCGTCTTGGAGTTGGCCGCCTTCTCTGCCGCGACGACCGCCCGAACGACCGCTCGGGTGCCGTACACCGGCGTCCGCAGGTCGTGCATGATCTGGTCGGCCTGCGCCGCCGCCTCGTTCGGCGTCAGCCCCCGACGACCGCGAGCCGCTCGAAGCTCAACGTCCTCGGCAACAGTCATTGCGGGGTTCTCAAGCCAGACAGCCTCGTGCGCCTTGGCCGCCTCCGCCTGCTTCGCCAGGATCATCGGCTCATCGACGACGCCCGATCGGCTACACGTGGCCCTCACCTCGACGTTGAGCTGATGCCGGCGGGCGTCGCCGTACAGGCGCTCGAGACGGCCGTCGACGCTCATGCCACGCTCCCTGGCGTCGGGGTCCGGCCGATGCGAGCAACCGTTGCCGGCTTGCCGGCTGCGACCGCCTCCTCGAGCGAATTGAGCCGGACGTGATGCTCGACCCGCTGAGCCTCCAAGGTCGCGAGCCGCCGCACGACGGCTGCGAACTGCTCCTCGACTGTCGGCGGCCGTGCGGCTTCCTGCGCAGCCCTGCTCTCGAGCTGCTCGCCCTTGTACTTCGCCTGCCGCTCGGCCGTGGCGCGAGCCTCATCCAGGATCGCCAACTGGCGGGCGACCTCCTTGCCATCCCAGGCGTCCGGTATTCCCTTGCCGAACCGATCGTCCCAGTGATGGTCGGGCGGGACATTCACGCCCGGAGGCGCAGCCGGCCGCTCGATCACCAGGCGCTGGCGGCCCTGAGGTGGCAGTGCGACGGACATTCCGTAGGCGGTGCGGAGGGGGAGTTCGGCAGATTCAGTCACGGTGATCTCCTCGGCGATGATGCCGGTCGGTTGGTCGTTGGGTGTGCAGCCGCACGAATCTGAGTCGGCGGCTCCGCAAATTTCACATTCGTTCATGGGTCCTCCGGTTTGGCGGACGCGCTAGGACGCGGTAGGAGCGCCGCTGATCGGTTCGGAATGTTGGCGATGTCAACGGTCGGGCGCGTCACGGCGGCGGCTCCTGCAGGGCGCGAGGCGGCGACGAGGGGCTGTTCATCACGTCGCGCAAGGTGCGGAGGTTCTGTGGCTTGCGCTCCCATCCGACCGATCGCAGCAAACCGAGCAGCGTGTTGAGAGCCTGGGTGTACTGACCCATGTCAACGGTCTGACCCGCAGCCAGGCGTTGCTCGAATGTCTCGACGACCGCCTCGAGCCAGACCAGTCGGCGCACCAGACAACGGCGCGCGTAGGAGAGCGTGTCGCGACCGCCAATGTCGGACTCGATCGCGGCAATGCGGTCGCGCACCGCGTGCGCAATCTTGAAGCGGCGATCGAGACGTTCCACAAAATCGGGCTGCCAGCAGCCGGGGATCGTCACCAGCGCGCGGTTCTTCGGCTTACGCGCCACAGCCGGCTCAGGATCGGTTCGCAAGGGTGAGCGCGAGGCAACTCGGGCGCACGGCTGGGGCATCATCCCGGCAGTCCGGGTGCAAACGCGGGGCATCTACTGGGATAGCTCGGCCTGACTCGGCAGCCGCTGGAGCACCGGTGGAGCACGGAGCACTACCTGGCGCTCGGTCGACGGCACGGAGCCCGCTCGCTCCCCGATATTTCCAGCGTCCCGCGCTATCAAGCGAACCCGAGCGCTCTACGTTTCCAGCGTCATTCCGGATCGCCTGGCCGAACCGGACGGGAACGACGCGCCAGTTGATAGCGGCGGCATCAACCACGACCACCCCCTACGGCTACCACCGGCGCCTGTTCGTGCGCCGCCATCTGCACGAGCCTTTGCCGCACCCGCTCGATGTCGTGCTCGCCGACGGCTTTGGCGATGTCCACGAGGCGAAAGGCCGGCTCCACGGCGATCACCTGTGCGATGTCGCTGTCGAGTCTCTCGTCGGTCTTCGGTCTCGCGATTCGATTCGCCGTCTTCACGGGGGAGGCGCGTCGCGTCAGCGCGTGCCCTTCAGTTCTTAGAGCTTCTTCTGAGAGCTTAAGAGAAGACTTATGCCACTCCTGATGTGGCGCCTCGCCACCCCTGGTGTGGCACCACGAGCCCTCAGATGTGTCACCTCGCAAGGTCTCGTGTGGGACCTGAGCGTGTTCCGTTACGGTAAGGGTCGCGGCGATCTCTGGCTGACGCACCACTTCTAGAGTGGGACGATTATCATGAGGTCCCACTTGCGGAGTGGCACCTTGACCCTCAACGGAGCCGTAGTAGGCCGCGAGCCGGTCCGACGATGCCTGCGCCTTCGCGCTCAATGGCACAGTGTCGGGCACAACCGCGATGTAGGTGTTCTTCCGCCAGCCCCGCCCCTTTTCCGACTTCTGCGACTCGATCCAAATCCAACCTTCTGAATTCGCCCGCTTGATTGCGCGCTGGACGGAGTTCGCGTGGAAACAGGTTGCCGCCGCCAACGTCTCCTGCGACGGATACGCGATGCCGTCCCGGTTCATAAACGTGCTCAGCATCAGAAGCGTCGCGCGCGTCGTCGGGCAATTGGGGCCATGGTCACGAATGGCCTGCCGCCAGAAGTTTGGTTCGAGGTACCGCGACATTTCAGATTGGCTCGTTAAGCCGCTTCGTCGTGGCGGGCCACGAAGTTCGCTGGTACCGTCCCGGGCTCGCGGAATCTGCGAGCGGCCTTCCATGTGGCGACCCACACATCGAGCGCATCTTGCGGATACCAGCAGACGCCCCGGTCATCACGATAGAAATCGGGGCCGCGGTCGCGGTGCTCGTCAGGTCCGCGCGCCCGAGACTTCTCCAGCAAGCTTGGGGAGGTCGTCCGCCCTTGCTCGGTGCAATAGGCCGCGGCGGCGCCTGTTCGAAGGTCCGGTCGGGGGCGGTTGGGAGTCATGGTCTCGCTCCGTGTGGCTGAGCGAGACAGTGCGGCATAGTGAGCCGCTGGTCTAAACGCGGGATCAGTCTCTGGCGTGTACCTTCTGGAGCCCTTGCCGGACTCGCTTCGCCGCGCTGCCGATCTTTCGCGCATCGCCGCCGAGTCGGGACACTCGCAAGGCCCATGCGAGCAATTTCAGGTACACGCTGGCCGGCTTGCCGTCATCGACGGAGGCCGTGAGCGTCGGCCTGATGCTGACGGACTCGAGCGCCTCCCAACAGCGGATACCGAGCAGGACCTGGTGCGGCTCAGCGATGCCGGGCTTCCGCCCCTTCGTCGGCGCGAGGTACGGCCGCAGCGCGACGACCGATTCCTCGCTGAGTAGGCGCAGAGCCTGTCGTAGCTGCTCCAGCCAATCCCGGCCCACCGCCGCGGACAGGCCACGCAACGGCTCAGCTAGCTCGTCGGTGCGGCCGCCGAGCAGCCCGACCAGATGCTCGGCGTGCTGAAAGATCGCCCGCAGCGTCGCCGCGGACTCTCCCGTTGTCGGCGCGGAGTCGTCACGGTGATGCGCGAACTGGCACTCGGCGACCGCGTCGGCGATTCGCTGCAGGAACGGGTCCGTCGCGGCCGCGCCAACAATCTCGCGGACCTCGGCGCTGAGCTCGACGGTCTCCGCCGACCCGGCGATCACCGACCACGGCGCGGCTACCGGCCCGGTCTTGGCTTTCGGCCGTGCCATCAGCGGGCCACCCGCTCGACGGCAGCCGCCATGTTGCCGGGCGCCAGGTGGGCGTACCGAAGCGTCATCGTCAGGTCGGCATGCCCGAGAAGCTCGCGCACGACGTTGAGGTCAGTGCCCGACTGGACAAGCCGGCTGGCGAAGTGGTGCCGGCAGTCGTGGAACCGGAAATCGGTGAGCCCCGCGAACTTGCAGGCAGTGCGCCAGCCCCTGTTAACGTTGTTCAGGCGGGCGCCCTCCTCTCCTGGGAATACGTAGGCGCCAGCCGAATGGTCCGCGGCCTGCTTTCGCCAGGCGGTCAGGACCTCAACGGCCTCGGCGTTGAGCGGCACGCGCCGCGTCTGACCGGACTTCGCGCTGCTACCTTGGACTGTCAGTACCTTCCCGGCGAGGTCCACGTCCCGCCAGATCAAACTGAACAGCTCGCCGCGCCGAAGCCCTGTGTTCAGGGCAACGAGCGTAAGCGGCTGAATGTGATCGACGTAGACCTCAGTGCGAAGTGGTAGCGCGTCTTCGTGCCGGGCTTCGCGCCACACGTTGAATCGCTCCCGCGCCCTTCGCGACTTCGCCTCTCGATCGAGAAGCGCCTGGCGGAGGGCGACCTCCTCCTCTGCGCTCAGGTAACGGACGATGCCGCCCTTGTCCGCCTTGAGCGGCTTGACGCCGGCGAATGGATGTTCGGTGAGGAGCTTCCACTCGACCGCCTTCTGGACGGCCGCCCGAAGACGCTGAAGGTTCCGGTTAATCGTGCGGGGGTTGGTGCCTGCCTGGCGGCACTCCTTGCGCCACCCCTCGATCAGGAAGGGGTGGAGACGGGTGGCTTCGGTTCTTAGGACAGATTTCTTCTTCGGCTAAGTGGATCTGCCAGCCCTGTTGATGATGATTTCTTGGTCCTTGCTCTTCGTCAATCGTCTTCGGCATCCGCGGTCTGACGCGTAGCGTCAGAAGCTCTTCGGATTCCTCGACCTCGATCATGCCGCGGCCTTCAGCGCCGGACGACCGTAGTAAACGTCATCCGGCTTCTGGTAGTCCAGCGCCTGATGGCTTCGCTCGGCGTTGTAGAACTCGAAGTACTCGGCCAGGCCACGACGCAGTTCCGATCCGGTCTCGTACGCCTTGAGGTAGACGTTCTCGTACTTCACGCTGCGCCACAGTCGCTCGATGAACACGTTGTCGATCCACCGACCTTTGCCGTCCATGCTGATTTGAACGCCCGCCGCCTTCAATTCGTTCGTCCAGTCGTCGCTCGTGAACTGAGATCCCTGGTCCGTGTTGAATATCTCTGGCTTGCCGTGCTCCGCCAGAGCCTCCTGCAAGGCCTCGACGCAGAAGTCCGGCGTCATCGTGTTCGACACCCGCCAGGACATGACCTTGCGACTCCAGACATCGATAATCGCAACCAGGTACTGGAAGCCATGCGCCATCGGGATATACGTCAGATCCGCCGCCCAGACCTGATTAGGCCGGTCGATCACCAAACCCGTCAGCAGGTACGGCTTGATCGCCGCCTGCCGCGCCGGGATGCTCGTGCGCGGCTTGCGGTAGATCGTCTCCATGCCCATCCGTCGCATCAGCGTCGTCACGTGCCGCCGGCCGACCGCGTGCCCTTCGTCCTGCAGCTCACGGGTCAGCTTGCGCGTCCCGTAGAACGGCCACTTCAGGTGCAGCTCGTCCAGCCGCCGCATCAGCCTCAGGTCCCGTTCCGGCAACGGGCGCGGCGCGTAATAGACGCTCGACCGGCTCAGGTCGAGCAGCTCCGCCTGGCGCGACACCGCAACCTCAGAACCCCGATCAATCAACGCTTGCCGCTCAGGCCGGGGAGCTTCCCGAGCGCGCCTTCTAAAAAATCGCGTTCCATCGTCAGCTCGCCGACCTTCTCGCGCAGCTCCCGGATTTGCTCCTTGCCGTCGTCCGCGATCGTCTTGCCGCCGAAAATCCCGACCAGGTTCTCCAGCGCCTGCGTCTTCCACATCGTCACTTGGTTCGGATGAACCTCATGGTGCGATGCGATCTCCGCCACCGTCTTCTCGCCCCGAATCGCTTCCAGGGCTATCCGCGCCTTGAACGCCGCGGAATGATTACGTCTCGGCTTCCTCATGGAAATCGTCCCTCCGGTTATG
>CAISEB010000018.1 GCA_903884235.1 uncultured Pseudomonadota bacterium | reverse complement strand
GGATCGCGTTGACGACTTGGAGGTTGCTGAGCGAGACGTTGCCGCGCTGTACCGGCAGAAACGCCTCGATCCGACTGAACTGCTCTGCGCTGATTTCCATGTCGCATAGCATATCACATAGTGTTAACAGGCCCTAGTCCGACGGAGCACCCCGTGACAAGCCAGAGTGCGTCGGACGGGATGGTCATTGAGGCCTCAGGGGTTGCGGCGAGCTGCCGAGTCGAATTCCGCCCGAAGGTCCTCAAGGGTACCCCGGATATGCGCGGCGAGCAGAGTCTCGACCCGTCCGGCGTCGCGCGCAAGCCACGCAGTCACGAGGCCGCGGTGCTCGAGATGCGCACGCGCGTCCCGTCCGGCCGGTTTGAGGTGCGCGACGACGTAGCGCTCGGCGAGGATGGCGAGCCGCTCGACGAGGTTCGTCGTCAGCAACCGGCCTCCCGGCCGCACGAGCGCGGTGTGGAATTCCCGGTTGCTGACGGCGACTGCCGGCAGGTTGCCGGCGGCGGCGGCTTCCAGCGCCTCGTGCGCGCGCCGCGCGTGCGCGCGCTCGGCATCCGACGCGATCGTCGCGGCGTACGCTGCGGCACCAGGCTCGATGCTGAGGCGCAGCGCGAAAATTTCGTCGGCCTGCCCACTCGACAGCGGCTGCACGAAGTAGCCACGATTCGCCTGGTTGAGGATGAGGCCTTCCTGCTCGAGGCGCACGAGGGCCTCGCGCAGCGGAATCTTGCTGACGCCGAGTTCCGCGGCAAGCGCGTCCTGCCGGATCTGCGCGCCATCGCCGAGTTCGCCACGCACGAGGCGCTCGCGGACGATCTCGAACACGCGCTCCGACAGGGTGCGGACGACCAGGCTCACCGGGTCACGATGCGTGCCGAGGCAAGGTCGGGCGCGTCGCCGCAGCCTTCTCGACCATGGCGATGACTTCGGCACGTCGTTCGCCTATCAGCGGCATGCGCGGCGGCAGGACCCGCTCGGAGCCGCGTCCCATCACCTGTTCGGCGAGCTTGATCGACTGCACGAGGTCGTGCTCGGCGTCGAGATGCAGCAGCGGCATGAACCAGCGATAGATGGTCAGCGCCGTCTCATGGTCGCCGCGCCGGAAGGCCGCGATGAGTTCCACGGATTCGGCTGGGAATGCATTGGTCAGCCCAGATACCCAGCCTGCGGCGCCGAGGTACATGCCTTCAAGCGCGACGTCATCGAGTCCGGCGAACAGCGTATAGCGGTCGCCGAACGAGTTGCGCAGGTCCGTGAAACGGCGCGTGTCCGGCGCGGACTCCTTCAGGGCCACGATATTGGCGATTTCGGCGAGCGCGGTCAGCACGTCGTTGCCGATCGAGGTTCGATATGCCGGCGGATTGTTGTACAGCATGATCGGCAGCGAGGTGCTTTCGGCGACGCCGAGGAAGTGCGCAGTCAGCTCGTGCGCCTTCGGCACGTAGACCATCGGCGGCAGCAGCATCAGGCCGTCGGCGCCGGTCCGTTCGGCCGCCTGCGCGTAGCGTGCGGCGCGGCGCGTGTCGTACTCGGAAACGCCCGTGAGCACCGGAATTCGTCCCGCGACGACCTCGACGATCGCCTTCAGGACCGACAGCTTCTCGTCGAACTCGAGCGAATTGTTCTCGCCCACGGTGCCGAGCGCAATGACGCCGTCGATCCCGTCCCTGACGAGGTTGTCGACCGTGCGCTGGGTCGCCGCGAGGTCGATCGAGCGGTCGGCCGCGACCTGGGTCGTGACTGCGGGGAAGACGCCTTTCCAGGAAATGGTCATCGGTGCACTCCAGGGAATCTTGATAGTATACGATATACTAAATATACGTCGGCCTGGCCACCGATGCAATGCGAGCGCCTGCGCGTGCTCGCCGCCACCGGAGTTGGCCGAGGGCCGAACGGCAGCCCCGTTCCAATTGCGTGCGTCCGACCACCCGCTGTGTTGAGATCGCTTCTCAATACCACCGGGCCGCACCATCGGTCGCGATCGGGATCTCTCCTGGGGAGGCGCAATGGCCCACGACACACCGATTGCTGTTCGTTCCTCTGGCCACGCGGGCTGGGTGCGGCTGACCCATTGGAGCATCGCGATGGCCGTGCTCGTGCTGGCGTTCAGCGGCTTCGTGATCCTGAAGGCCCATCCGCGCCTGTACTGGGGAAACGCCGGCAACGACCTCACACCGGCGCTCGTGGAGCTGCCGGTTAGTCGCAACTACCGCCACGGGGGATGGACCACGCCCGCTCCGTTCTACCGCGACGTGGGCTCGCCGGTCAGTGCCGCCCGGACCTTCGACATCTACAACGAGAACGGCTGGGCGCGCAGCCTGCACTTCCTCGTCGCATGGTTCGTGGTCCTGCCCGGACTCGGGTACCTGACGATGGCAACGCTGACGGGCCACCTGCACCGGCACCTGCTGCCGGGGCGCACGGATCTCGCTCGCGGCAGCATCGCGCGTGATGTCGCGCTGCACCTTCGCCTGCCCTTGCCGCGCGCACCGGGGGGGCCTCCCTACGGCGTGTTGCAGAAGCTCTCGTATGCCTTCGTCGTGCTGGTCGCGCTCCCCGTCTTGGTGATCACCGGCCTCGCGATGTCGCCTGCCGTCAGTGCGGCGATCCCGATATTGCCGACGATATTCGGCGGCACGCAGTCCGCGCGCACGCTGCACTTCCTCGGCTTCTCGACGATCGCGCTGTTCGTCCTCGTCCACCTGGCGATGGTCCTGCTGACGGGATTCGGACGACAGATCCGCGCAATGACCATCGGAGGTGCGCCATGAAAACGCGTGAGCTCGTCACGACGCGCAGGGGACTGCTCACCGGGCTCGCCTCGCTCGGCGGGCTTGCGGTCACGGGATGCAGCGAAACCGTGCCGCCAACCTACGGCAACCTGCTGCGGATGGGCGACTTGCTGAACTACAAGGCCCAGCGCCTGCTGCTGTCCACGGGCTCCCTGGCCCGTGAATACGACCATCGCGACATTTCCTCCGTGCCCGCCGTCGGCACGACCGATCCGTCGGACTCGAAGCAGGGCGCGTTCAGCGCCGAGCGCGGGCCGCTCTACGATCGATTGAAGGCCGGGGCGTTTCAGGACTACCGGTTGTCGGTGGAGGGCAGCGTCGCGAGAGCCCGGACCTTCTCGCTCGCGGAGCTGAAGCGACTTCCATCGCGCACCCAGATCACGCGGCACATGTGCGAGGAGGGGTGGACGGCCATCAGCGAATGGACGGGCGTGCCGTTGCGCACGGTGCTCGAGGCCTGTGGCATCCGGCCGAGCGCACGCTTCGTGACGTTCCGCCCCTTCGATGAGCAGGCCGACAGCATCGACATGTTCGATGCGCTTCACCCGCAGACGATCCTCGCCTACGGCATGAACGGCCGCGACTTGCCGATCCAGCACGGCGCGCCGCTGCGCGTCCGGGTCGAGAAACAACTCGGCTACAAAAGCATGAAGTTCCTGCAGCGCATCGTCGTCAGCGACGGATTCGAGGATGGCGGCAAGCTCGGCAACATTCAGAATGGCTGGTCCTGGTACGCCGGCATCTGACGTTCCCGGTCCCGGTCGCCTACACTGCGCAGGTCCTCCCCAGCGGATGCCGAGCGATGAAGCGGACACCTGATGCCCGCGGTGCGTGCACGTCCCTGGTCGCCGCGACGGCGTGCCTCGCCGGCCTCGCCGCCGCCAATCCCTCCCGCGGTGCGCCGCCTTATGCGGCTGCGCAGCCCGCGTTGCGCTTCGAGTACTGGCAGCAGCGCCTGCTCTCGATCACCGCCGAACTGGAGCGCACCGAGGACCTGCGCGCGGTGCGACTGGTCTTCCTGGGCGACTCGATCACCGATTTCTGGCAGCTCGGCGCCAGCCCCTGGTTTCCCGGCCACAACTACGGGCGCAGGCTCTGGGATGAATCCTTCGGCGGACAGTTCCCCGCGAACCGCGCGATCAACCTCGGGATCTCCGGCGATCGCACCGAGCATGTGCTGTACCGGATCCTGCCGCGGGACCTGGGTGGACTCGGCGAGCTCGACGCGACGGAGCTGGACCCTGATTTCGTCGTCCTGATGATCGGCATCAACAATACCTGGGGTGGCGAGGAACCCCTGGTCGATAGCGTCTATGCGGGTATCCGTGCGGTGGTCGATGCCGTCCACGCGCGCAAGCCGCGCGCGATCGTGATCCTGCAGTCGCTGCTGCCGACGAACGAGCACGCGAAAAGCCGGGAGGTCGTCGATCCCGTGAACGCCCGGCTCGTCGAACTCGCGCATGCGACGCCGCATTCCTCCTACACCCGTTATCTTGACATGCATTCGGCGTTCGTCGACGGGCACGGCAGGCCGATCGACGCGTACTACATCGACGGACTTCACCCGAACGAGGCGGGCTATCGCGTGTGGGGCGACCGGCTCGTGCCATTCATTTCGGAGCTTCGTCATGAGGCAGGCGCCCGGTGATCGACGCGAGGGCACTCTGTTCGATGCCAGTCGGCGTGAGCGAATTCGAATGGACCGAAGCCGACTTTCGTCGGTATGCGGCCTGCGTGGGAGGAGCGGGCATCATGGCGACGTTCCCGACGGTCGTCGCGTGGATCTCCAGGCCCACGTTCGCCGAGCGTGGCATCGATCCCGCACATGGGCTGCATGCCGCGCAGCACATCGAGTGCGCGGCGCCGATCGCCGGGCCGCGCCAGGTCCGCGTCGAGTCGCGGGTCGTCGGCGTGCAGGACAAGGGCGTGTCGCGTGGCGCGATCGTGACCCTGGAGCAGCGGATCATGGATCGCCGCACGGGCGAATCCATCGCCACCCTCACGACGACGTGCTTCGGCCGCAAGGAGGGAGGCTGTGGCGATGCGGGTCGGGACGCCGCACCGCCCCGGCACGTCCCGGCGCGCGAGCCCGATGCGTCTTCATCGCGCCGACGTCGATCGATCTCGCCCGGACCTATAGCAGCACAGGGGACTCCAACCCGCTGCACACCGATGCGGCGGTCGCGAACGCCGCAGGCTTCCCGAGCCCGATCCTGCATGGGCTCTGCGGCCTCGGCATCGCGAGCCGGATCGCCCTGTAGGCCCTCGCGGACCATCCCGGGCGACTGCTTGCCTCGCTGGAGGCGCGCTTCACGGCACCGGTCTACCCGGGCGACACGCTTGCGATCGACGTCTGGCGGGGCGAGGCGGACGTCGCATTCCGCGTCCGGGTCCCAGAACGGGCAGGCGTGGCGATCTCGGCTGGATACGCACGGCTACGTTGAGCCTGGTCGGGATCGCGCCGTAGCGATGGCGACCTGCGGGATCCCCCGATCGCAGCGCCGCCGCCGAGGCCGATAATCCCCGTGTACACAAACGGGAGATTCGCATGTTGACTCCAATCGACGCGCTTCGTGCGACTCCGCTGGCCGCTGAGCTGACCGTCGACGAGATCGCCACGCTCGCCGCGATCGTGCACATCCGGGAACTCCGCGACGGCGAGGTTCTCGTCGCCGAGGGCGCGAAGGACAGCAAGCTCCACGTCGTGCTGAGCGGACGCATTGACGTCGTGCGCGATGGCGAGCACGGGCACCATGTCCTGCAGACGTTGCGCGCCGGCGACCTCGTCGGCGAACTGTCGTTCATGGAGGATTCGCCGCGCTTCGCGGCGTTGGTGGCGACCGGGGCGACCGAGGTGCTGGCGCTCGATCGCGCAGACTTCGAGACGCTCATCGAGCGCGCGCCGCGGGTCGTCTACAAGGTGATGCGCGCGATCATGCACGGTGCCAGGAACGTGCAGCGCCGCCTCAGCCTGCAGATGCGCGACCTCGAGAACTACCTCTACCGCACGGGCGGCAAGAACTGACCGGCGCGCGGTGGCGCTTCGCGTCCCGCTACGCCCGCTGCTGCCACTCGGCCAGCGTGATGATGCGCCGTGCCGGCACGTCCCAGAGGATGCACTTCAGTGACGCGGGTACCTTCGCGAGCGGGATGCGCGTGACCTCGGTGAAGAGCTCTGCGTGCTCGCGATGGCACGCGGCAAGTCGGTAGTTGGGGATCGCCGTCGACAGGTGGTGCACGTGATGGAACGCGATGTCCAGCGTGAACCAGTTGATCCAGGTCGGTAGCAGCAGGATGCTCGTGCCGCGAATCGCCCCGGCGTCGTAGTCCCAGTCGCGGGTTTCGCTGGCGTAGGAGTGCTCGAAATTGTGCTGCACGGTGAACAGCACGATGCCGGCGGCGCCTGCGAGCGACACACTGGCGACGTACACCGTGAAGAACAGCGTGGCGCCGATGGCCCAGGACATCGCGCCCCAGATCGAGAGCAGCGCGACATTGTTCCAGAACATGTGCCAGTACTCGGCACGCGTCTTCCAGTAGCGGGTCTGGTAGGTCTCGACGTGCCTGGCGAGCGGTGCGCCCGGGTTGCGAAGGACACCGCGGATCACGTGCAGCGCGCAGCCAAGGCTCCCGGCGAGCCAGGTGAACCGCGGATTGAATACGAGGTAGATGAACCCGGCGATCGGCGAGGCGCCGATGCTGCACTTGCGGCGATAGAACGTCCGGTCCGCCTCAGACATCGCCTCGTATTCGGCGACCGAGCGAGTGGCGTAGGGCCCGCGGTATTTTTCCCAGTTGCCGTTGTGGGCGTGATGGAAGTTGTGATGCTTCGACCAGACGTACTGCGGCATGCCGGTCAGAACGCCGAGCACGAAACCGAAGACCCGGTTTGCCGAGCGCTCGCGAAACAGGCTGTCATGCCCGCAATCGTGCATCAGCGTGAAGGCGCGCAGCGTGAACAGCGCGAGCAGTGGCACGAGCGCGACCGGGATCCAGGGCGATACGGACGCGCCCCGTGCTACGGCCCACCACAACAGGCCGATCGGCAGGACCGTGGACAGGACTTGGCCGGCCGCGATCAGGTTATCTGGCTTGCTGTAGTCGCAGATGAAGGCGCGCTTCGCGCACTTCACGCGCTCGACGATCGGCACGAGGGACCACCTTTGTCGTTCTAGGAATCGTGATCCGGAGGGTCGGGGCCAGTTTAACAGACCCCGCCCCGGGGGGGCGCCGCTGCGGGAAATCGCGGCTGCGGACGCCGGCGGTTTCGCGTCGACGGATCGCGGCATCTCTGGATGCACCGTCGGTGCTAGGGGTCCCTCGCGCGCACGCGCCCGTCTGGAGGCCCTCCGGGGCTGCTGCGACGCAGCAATGCACCGGGCCCACCCACCCTCCGAGGCCCCGGCGCCCACCCCTGCAGCGCGTCTACAGGCCTGCGCAGGCATTCGAATCGAACCACGGTCGCGAAACCGGGTCTTGAGACGCCGGCCTCGTTGGCGTTACGTCGGCGCGATGGCGGGTCTTGCGCGCAGGCCCAGGGCGCAGCAGGTTGCGTAGGTCAGGTCGGCGCGATTCAGCGTGTAGAAATGGAAGTCCTGTACCCCGTTCCGGCGCAGGTGCTCGACCTGGTCGATCGCGACCGCGGCTCCGATCAGGCGGCGCGTCTCGGGATCCTCGTCCAGTCCCTCGAAACGCCGCACGATTGCGTCCGGAATGCGGGTTCCGCAGCGTGCCGCAAATCGCTGCACCTGCGAAAACCGGTTGATCGGCAGGATACCGGGGATGAGCGGGACCTCGAGGCCGGCCGTGGCGCACGCATCCCGAAATCTCAGGAAGACGCCATTGTCATAGAAGAACTGCGTGATCGCGCGCGTGGCGCCGGCATCCACCTTGCGGCGCAGGTTGTCGAGGTCGTCGGCAGCACTGGTCGCTTCCGGGTGCACTTCGGGATAGGCGGCAACCGAGATCTCGAACGGCGCGATCATCCGCAATGCGGATACGAGGTCGGCGCCCCAGCGATACGTGTCCACGGGCGGGGCGTGGCTGGGGGTGGAATCCGAGGGATCGCCGCGAAGCGCCACCAGATGGCGCACGCCCGACGCCCAGTAGCCCCGCGCGAGTTCCACCACCTGCTCGCGGGACGAGCCGATCGAGGTGATGTGGGGCGCCACGATAAGGGAGGGGTCGCGGCGCAACGTGTCGACGACCTCCCGCGTCCGGTCCCGTGTCGAGCCGTCCGCGCCGTAGGTCACCGAGACGAAGCGCGGCCCGAGGCGGGACAGCCTAGCGACCGACGCCCGCAGTACCGCCTCCATCTCAGGGTCGGTGGGCGGGAAAAACTCGAACGACACCCGCAACGGCGGGTCGTCGGGCGGCGCCGGCAAATCGGCTGCGGGCACGGGATCGGGCTTGAAGATCTGGCTCACGGGGCACCTGCTCGCTCGGGAGACGGGCGCAGATCGGAGAGGCAGGGGGCGCGAGTGCGGGCAAATGCCAGCCGGCTCTGGAGGTCGTCCAGGGTCGCTTTAGCCGCACTTCTTACGCGCCCGCAAGCTGATCTTCAAATCGGCGCACCCCCAGCCTAGGAAGTCTGGCGGTGCGCGTCAATTCGGACCGCCGCGACGGCGCGCAGGACGGAGTCTGTCGTCCTTTTCGGCCCGGACGGGAATACCCCGCACGTCCGTTCAGGGGATGCAGGTGGGTGTCATCCGCATCGCAGCACCTCGAGGCGTCCGGCACACTGGGCTCGCAACGTCCGGATCGCGCCAGAAGAAAAACCGGGCGCCCCGAGAGTGTCGGATCGCACGGGCGTGGACCCGGATGCGCACCCGAAAGGCTGCCTTCGAGAGCCGGCATCAATAGCGCCCGCCCGCTGGCGCAACCCTTGACCACGCCCGACGACAACGCATGGGATGACCTGCTGAGCTTCATCGAGGAGCAAAGGGTCATCCCGATCGTCGGGCCCGAGCTGCTGCTCCTGCGGACGGATGCCGGCCCGCGGCCGCCGCTCGGATGGGTCGCGGAGAAATTGGCTGCGCGCCTCAACGCCGACGTTGCCGAACTCCCGAAGCCCGACACGCTGAACGACGTGGCCTGCTGGTTCCTCGCCGCCCGGGGGCGTCGCGAGGACGCGTACGTGCGCCTGCGCGGCATCCTCTAAGGGCGCGAACTTCGAGCCGCCGCTGGCGCTGCGGCGGCTCGCGGCGATCACGGACTTCGACCTCTACGTGTCGACGACGGTTGACTCGCTGTTCGAGAATGCGATTGTGGCGCGAGCGCGTACGGGCAGCTCAAGGGGGTGTCGGCTGACGGCGACCGTGCGTGCGGTCAGCTCCGCTCGATGACCCGGACCACCGATTCCCTGTAGTTCCGGAATCCCATCCGCTCGTACAGGGCACGAGCACCCGAGTTGTCGCGCATCACGTGCAGGAACGGCGTCTTCCCGCGAGCCATCTGCCGGAGCACCAGCTTTAGCATCAGCCGCTTCGCGTAGCCACGGCCCTGCCGGTCCGGGTGCGTGCAGACGCCGCTGATCTCGTGCAGGTCGGCAGCGCACATGCGCTCGCCGGCCATGGCGACCAGGCGATCGCCCTCGAAGTAGCCGAAGTACTCGCCGAGCTCGATGGTCCGCGGACCGAATGGGCCCGGCCGCGTCAGCGTTGCGAGCGCGACGGCCTGCGGCGCATGCTCGAGCTCGAGTGGGACCGCATCGGCCGCCGGGTCGTGGTTCGGCGGCGGCGCATTCCAAACCATCTTGAACATCGTCGATTCGGCGTCGATCTGCCAGCCGGCGGGGACCGCGCCGGACCATCCGTCGGTGTAGAACTGCTCGCCGGGTTCCGAACACGAGACCAGCGAGCCGAAGTCCGGTCGCGCCTGGTCCGCGAAGCCGAGGATCGGCGAGAACCCGACCGCATAGCGACGCGCATCACCGGTGCCGGCCGCGAACTTCGCATGCGGCCCGGACAGCGTGTGCCAGGTGATGTTGTCGAGCAGGTGTTTCATCGGTCCTGGGCCGGGTCCGCGCGGCCCACGTGGCGAGTCGCGCCGTCCTGGGCGTGCTCAGCGCAGCTGGCTGTCCTTGCTGCCGCGACGATTGTAGCCGCTGAACGCCTTCGCCTCGGCATCCTCCGCCGTCTGGCATGGAACGCACAGTCGCACGCCGGGCAGCGCCGCGCGGCGCGCCTCCGGGATCGGTTCCCCGCACTCGTCGCAATTCGTCGCGGCGGGTCCCGAGCGCAGTTTCTGCTGCGCGCGCAGGATCCCGTCCTTGACGGTCGCGTCGATCTGGTCCTGTACGGCGCCGTCGCCGGCCCAGCCTGTGGCCACGGAAGTCTCCTGTCTGGATCGCCCAAGGATAGGGCCGGACGAGTCCCGGTTAAAGGGTGGCGGGGTATATAGGCCGTGTGTTTCGACCGTTTTCCGACGCGGATCGCGGTTCGGGTGCCTGCAGCGTCGTCCGATCGGTTGCTCAGTCCCTCGCCAGGGTCATGATGAACTCCACGCCGCCCGGCAGATTTCGTGCGATCACCGTGCCGCCCATCTTCGCCATGTACGTCCGCGCGACGAACAGCCCCTGTCCGCGATGCCCCCCGGAGGCGGTGTCGGCGGCGTCCGAGACACCGTACTCGAATATCTTCTCGAGGCGATCTTCGGGAATCGACGGCCCCTCGTTGAAGATGCGCACCTCCACCGACTGGCCGGCCGCCGCGAGGATCACGCGAATCGCCGTCCCGGGCGTGCGATACCGGTCGGCATTGCCAAGGACATGCGTGACGACGTCTTCGAGGGAGTGCTCGTCCGCGCGCACGATGACGGCACTGCCGAGGTCCGCGAACGTCACGCTACCGATGCCCGCGTGCACGGCGTTCGTCGCCACGTTCGAGAGGAAGCCATTGATGTCGAGCGTCTGCACCTGAAGAGAAGCCGATTCGATCGCCTCGCTGGGCGAGGCGGCGCCGTACAGCACCCGGACTGCCTGCTGCATCCGCTCGATGTAGCGCCGGCTGGGGTCGTCAGCCCGGGCATGCAGCGCCATCAGCGACTGAAGTGGCGCCAGGATCTCGTGGCCGACCGCGTGCCACATGTCCTTCTCACGGTCCGTGCGGATCTGCTCCCGCTTGACGTCCTCGTTGACACGCTGGAGCAGGTCCGCGAGCACGCCCGCGAGCAGGCCGAGCTCGTCCCGTCCGCGCAGATCCTGGAGATTCACCTCGAGCAGGCCCTCCGTCGCGCGCACCGACTTCTTGACCGATGCCGCCCGCTGCGTGAGCACCGTGATGCGGCGGATGATCCGCACCTCGATCGCGAGCCACGTCAGCATGATCGCCGCCAGCATCGCGGCGACGAACCAGGACAGACGCTGCACTGTGACCTCGAGGCTGCGATCGACGCTGTGCACGTCGCCGCTCAGGACCACCTCGTAGTCCCCCACCGGAGTCGCGATGACCTGCGTCGCGCGCAGCGGCTGTTCATCCTGGACGTCGTGCGGGAGGCGACGGATCAGTCGCCGAAGCAGGCGAGGCGCGGGATCCGGCGCGGCGTCGGGGCCGGTAAGTCGTACGATCTCGGCGCCCGCGTCGCCCGTCAGGCGCCGGATCCGGAGTGCCTCCCCGGGTAGCAGCTGCGCGTGCAGGTCCGAGAGCGCGAACGAGGCCGCGGCCTCGTCGCGGCTGCTGTCGAACAGGGGAGCAGGGTTGCCCGGTGCGTAGGCCTGGACCTGCACGCGTACCTTCGCGAGGTCCCGTGGGGGCCAAATCACGTGGGGATTGCTATAGATGTCCTCCCGGAACACGTCGACCGGCAGGCGCACGGCGAAGAACGAGCGCTTCGCGCAGTCGGGCGATGCCGCGGTGACCGGCGTGTCGTCCAGGCAGCGGGCGTCCTGCCAGAGCCATCCGCGGAACTCCTTGTTCGGGCGACTCGCGAGTTCTCCTTGCTCGTCCTCGGCGAACCCCGTCAGGCGGCCGCGCAGGCCATGTCCGCGGGTTTCGGTCGTCCCCTCGAGCGGCGCCACCCAGCGATAGGTGCGGCCGCGCAGGGCGACGGTCACCCGCAGGCGATGGGCCGAACTCAGGTCGAGATCGCCCATGTGATGTTCCACGAGCGGGCCGCTGGCGAACGCGCCGACCGCGTAGATGAACCCGCCCGCGAGCGGGTTGTTGCCGACCGCGACGCAGAGTTCGGCATGGTTCGGGTAGCGGACGAGGCAGCCCGCGACCTCGACGGCCTGCTGTGCCTTGGTCTTGTCGTCGAAGTCGATCGAGGAGAATGGCAGCACGAGCGGTCGGACCGCGGTCCGTGCGCCGCCCGCCGACGCCGCGTTCATGAGTGCGAGCTGGCCCGTCGGGTGCTGCAGGCGTGCCGCGATCTGGCCGGCATTCTTCGAGAACACGTCGCGGTAGCCCCGGTACCGGTCCTGCTTTTCCTCCTGCAGTACGCTGAGTGCGAGCGCCACCACGGCAAGTGCCAGCAGCAGGAACGCGCCGCGGAAGAAGATGCGCAGCCGAAACGGCACGGTCGGCCAGCCGAATCTCAAGGGTAAGTCCAGCGGAAGCCGCGCATCGGCACGTTCTCGATGCCGTCGAAGTTCGGATCGTATTCCCGGAATGCGTCCCGGATCGTGCTGACGTGCTTCCTGACGTTATCGCGATTGCGCCCGCTCTTCACGACCTGGAACAGATCGTCGTAGGAGACCACCTGACCGCGCTTCTCGTAGAGCACGGCGAGGATTCGCTGAGCGGTCAACGGCAGGTTCACGCGCTGCCCCCGCCAGATCGGCGAACTCTGCCGCAGCGGGTCGAGGGACAGTTCTAGCGCCGGGGTCGCGGTGGCGACCGGCGCGGCGTGCGCCCTGGATGCCCGTAGCATCTCGAGGACCGTCTCGGAAAACTCACCTTCGTCAAAGTCGCTCTTCTGCAGGTAATCCCACGCGTCCAATGCCTTCATGATGCTGCGGTAGATGCTCGCCGGCATCCCGGACACGACCAGGACCGGCGTGCCGCCGCGCTTGTTGATCGCGTTGATCACGGCAACGCCCGCGTGTCGTTCGCGACCGAGTTCGATGTCCAGCACGACGAGGTCGTAGGTCTCCCGGGCGACTGCCGCCTCGGCGTCGTCGCGATTGAACCACTGGTCCACCTCGATGCCCGGGCGTGCGGCCTCGATCCAGCCTCTCAGCTGGTTACTGGTGGGGGCGTCATCCTCGATGACGGCAACCTTGACCATCCGGACCTCCCTGGGCTGCGTCGCCCGTCGCACGGATTATCGACCGGCGGCGCCCTCCGCGGCGTGAATGTTTCTTCCGGAGGGGGATGCAACTCGCCTGTCGCCCGCGTTGAGCGCTCCGCGGCGCGCGCTGGAGACTGGCTCCGACCCGCGCAAGACGCGCGCCGAAGACCCACCAGGAGTGTCAACCATGTCCCCCCGCCTCGAATCCTTCCTCGAACTCGTCCGCGCCCTGTTGCTGGGGCCCATCCGTGCCCTGCTGGGGTTCGCCACCGGCGCCGCCCGCGGCGCCGTCCGCATCCGCGCTCAGCTTGTGCTGGCGCTGCTGGTCGGGCTGGCCGGGTATGGCCTCTGGACCCACCCGGTCGTCGGCAGCGTGGGCCGTGGCGAGATCGCCGTTCGCGCGAATCGATATACCGGTGCCACGGAACAGTTCACCGAAGGGAGCTTCCTCGCCCTGCCGGGCATCCACCAGGTCCGGCGCTTCCCCATGCAGGACCAGGTCTTTCATCCCGAGAAGAACCGCAAGGCGACCGGGGACGCCCCGTTCCAGTCGGTCGAGGGCCTCTCGATCGGCGTCGACCTCAGTGTTCGCTACGCCATCGACCCCCGGGACCTCGCGAAGCGCTCCGCGAACTACCCCGACGACCTCGCCGGCGCGCTCGTCGAGCCGGCCGTGCAGGGCGTCATCTACCGGCTCTTCTCGCACTACACGGTGCGCGAGATCTTCTCGAGCAAGCGGGCCGAGATCCAGCAGGCGATCGAGGCGGAGCTGCGTCCCCGCCTCGCCGCCGATGGCATCGTCCTCAAGGCCGTGCAGATGGGCCAGGTCGACCTGCCGCCCGACTACCGGAACGGCATGGATCGGCTGCTCGCCGAGGAGCTCGAGAGCGAGAAGATGCGCTTCACGCTCGAGCTCAAGGACAAGCGCGTCAAGGAGACCGCGCTCGACGCCGAGGCCGACAAGGTCCGCCGCGAAAAGGCGGCGGAGGCCGCCGGCCGCGAACAGATCATCGCCGCGCAGGCGCAGGAAGAGGCGATGAAGCACGTGCTGCCGTTCAAGGAAAAGCAGATCGAGCAGCGTCAGCTCGAGGCCGAAGCCGAGAAGGTTGCACGCATTCGCACGGCCGAGGGCATGGCCCAGGCCCGCAAGATCGAGGCTTCGGGTGAGGCGGAGTCGCGCGAGAAGCTTGCCGATGCGGAGGTCTACCGCCTTGAAAAGGTAGGCAAGGCGACGAGCGAGCAGATGGAGCGCGAAGGGGCGCTGATCACGAGCAATCCCCTGCTGATCCAGAAGACACTGGCTGACAAGCTGTCGGACAAGATCCAGGTCATCATCGCGCCGCCCCCCGCCGATGGCGGATTCATCGGCAGCACCCTGCTCGGCCAGCGTGCCCGCAACGAGAGGGCGCAGTGATGATCGCTGCTGCCGTCCTATCGATGGGTATCGTCACCCAGAACCAGGTGGCTCTGCGTGCCGCGCCGCGCGACTCGGCCCCGCAGCAGGCGGTGCTGTGGGCCGGCGAAGTCCTTGAGATCCGTGGCGAGCGCCGAGGCTACCTCCAGGTCTACGACCACCGGCGCGAGCGCGCCGGCTTCGTGCGGGCGAATCAGGCGCAGCGCCATGCGCTGACGGCGGACGAAGCTCCCGAGCTACTGTCCGTCGTCCGCTTCCTGCGGGACACGCCCGGGGCGGAGACACTGGGCATCAGCTACGCGGCCGCATACCTGAAGGCGGTGCCCGCCGCATCGCTCACCGCCGAGCCATTCGATGCGCTGGGCACGATGGCCGACCGGCTCGCGCGCCGCGCGTCGGTCAACCAGAGTGGGACTGCGCAGGCCACGCTCGCGGCGCACCTCGAGGTCGCGGCGACGTTCGGGCTCGGCATGCGCAACTTCGAGCGCGACGGCGCGACCCAGATCTGCTACGACGGCGAGATGTTCCGCCAGGTGCTCGCGATGCCCTCCGCGCTGCCGCCGGAGCGGGCGCGGGCGGCGCTCGCGCTGACGCGAGCGGAATGCGTGGATCCGGCGTTGGGTCCTTCCGCGACCTACGCACTGCAACTGCGCTACGCGGACATGCTGGACGCGGTGCCGTCGACGGACCTGCCGCCGACCCTGCTGAACCAGCTGCACCTGCGCCGGGCCGGGCTGGATGCCTCGATCGCGTTCGGCTCAGCCCGGCGCGGTGCGTCGCCACAGGCGGTCGGTCAGCGCGCGGTTGACGAACTCGCGCGCGTCAATGTCGTCGAACTCACCGATGATGACCAGTCCGAGTATGCGGTCGCCGCCGTGCGGGTCGGCGCGTCGCGCTGGGCCGCGGAGCCCGACGCGGCGCGCCCCGGCGCGCTCGCGATCCGGACCGAGCCGGGTGCTGCGGGCGAAACCTGCGTAGTGCTCGTGGATACGCGCAAGCCGGCGGCGGCGCCACTCGCGCGACGCTGCACCTACGGCACGGTCTGGATTGCCTCGGCCCGCAGCGACGCCGCAGGGCATGCGCTGACCCTTGCCGTTCAGCCGCTCGAGGGGTGGCGCGAAATGTGGGTGTTCAGGCTGCTAGCCGGCGAGTGGTCCACCGACGTGCTGGTGCCCGGATCCGACAGGCCGGAGCTCGGCTACATCGAGTTCGCCGGTTGGGTGCCGGGTGGGCAGTCGCTGCTCGTCGCGCGCGAATATATCAACGGCGGCCAGCCTCACCGGCGCTTCGAGCAGTTGCGCCTGTCCACGCTGGTGTCCGAACGGGGGTCCTCGACGCCCGACATGCTGCCTGCGCTCGGTCGTTGGCAGGACCCGGCGTGGAAGCGGATGACGGTCGCGTTGCGGTGATCACCGCTCAGCGCAGCAGCCTGGCGTGCAGGGCATCCCAGGCCGCCAGCGCGGGTTTCGCGGCGAATGTCGAGTCGGTGAGTCCGAGATCGGCAAAGAGTGGCAGGTTGGCCGGTACCGGCTGAGGGAGGCTTGCCAGGTCGACATCGGCATACAGAAGCTGCAGCAATGCGACTGCCGAGATGCTGTCCAGCAGATCGGCGTGGCGGGAAATGTAGCGTGCCTGCGCGTCAGCAGAGGAGACCACGGTGCCGACACTCGCGCTCGTCCAGCCGCCTTCGGCGACGAATGCGGGAATCACGTGGCCGGTCAGCAGCCGACTGTAGTAGTCCGCCGGAATCGACTCGGGCCCCTGGAATGAAAAATAGGCTCTTCGTGATTTCGTGTGGGTAAAAGCTGAGGCTGTGCGGTGCTAGAAGCCTTGTTTATACGGCATAAGATGCCTGTAGCAGGGACGCAGAAGTTTGGCATGATTGGCGGATGGCCAAGACACGCAAAGGCCGCCGTCTGGCGGACACATACCGGTTTCCCGGCTTCCGACCACTGGCGACGGTGCAGGGGATATTCGGTGACCCGCGAGCGCGGGTCATCACGTTGGTACGGCGGGGAAAAAAACGGTCTGAGGGGTATGTGGTACCGCGTACCGGACCTGGTACGACTGCCGCCGCCGGCGGGCACGGGACCTGCCCTGTGGCGAGCACCGTATCTACCTCGATCTGGAGGTACGGCGCGTCTTCTGTCGGCGGTGCGACGGCGTGAAGCGCGAGCGCCTGGAGGACTTTCTTGAGAACGCTTTGCACACGAAGCGATTTGCCCGGTACATCGGCAAACGCTGCCGCGGCAGCTCGATCAAGGAGGTGGCCGAGGAGCAGTGCCTGGACTGGCACACGGTCAAGCGGCTCGAGATGCAATACATGCGCGAGCAACTTGAGCGCTCTGGTAAGCCTCGGCCCCAGGTGATTGGCATCGACGAGATTTCGGTGCGCAAGGGGCACGAGTACCGCATCGTCGTGAGCGACCTGGAAAAGCACCGGCCGATCTGGTTCGGCGGCGCCGATCGCAGCGAGGCGAGCATGGACGAGTTCTATCAATTTCTCAGTGAAAAGCAGAGCCGAAGGCTCCGCCTGGCCGTCATGGATATGTGGAAGCCGTTCCGCAACTCGACCGTCAGGAACGCACCCCAGGCCGCCGTCCTGTTCGACAAGTTCCACGTCATGCGCCATCTCGGCGAGGCGCTCGACAAGGTCCGCAAGGCCGAGTACGCCAGGCTCGACGGCAAGTCGCGCACGTTCATCAAGGGACAGAAATATGCCCTCCTGTCCCATCCGCAGAACCTCAAGGGTACGGCCCGCAAGAACCTCAAGCTGCTGCTCGCGGCCAACAAGCGGCTCAATACCGCCTACGTGCTGAAAGAGTCCTTCGGGCAACTGTGGGACTACTCGAGCGAGGCCTGGGCACGAAAGTTCTTCGACAACTGGCGTGCCCAGCTCAAGTGGCAGCGTCTCGCGCCCTACGAGAAGTTCGCCGAGATGATCGACCGTCATTGGGCCGGTATCGCCTCCTACTGCAAACCCGAGAACAAGGTCGCCCTCGGCTTCGTCGAGGGACTGAACAACAAGATCCGCGTCATACAACGTCGAGCCTACGGACTGCATGACGAGGAATACCTCAAGCTGAAGGTGCTGACCTGCACGCTGCCTGCACTTTGATCAATAAACATACAGAATCTACCCACACGTTTTCACGAAGACCCGAAAAATAGGGGTAGGACGAAAGACCGAGCGCCTCGATGGTCGGGAAGTCCACGTAGTCGCGATCGATGCCGACCCACGCCCCGGTTCCCCCCAGCAAGCCCCACGCGGTCTCGACCTGGACGCTGATGAACTGCCGGGCGGTGGACCCTGCGGCCTTGAGATCCGCGGCGGCTGCGTTGGAGGCCACGACGACCGCGTCATAGAGCGTAGCCGGCGCCGCCGCCCGGATCAGGTTCGTCTCGGCTCCGAGGCCGATGTACTCGGGCTGGAAGCGTCGCGCGAAGGCCAGGACCCAGTCACGGTAGAGCTGGCGGACCGCAGGATCCGTGATGCTGGCGCCGGCGGCACGCAGTTGCGGCGCTTCCTGGCCGCGCGAGAGCCCATCGGTGAGGTCCGCCATGAACACGAGACCAAGGCCCTTGCCGCGCAGGTAGGAAACGAGCGACGCCTTGTCCCGGTCGATGATCGCGTCCGGGGTCATGCCTCCGAGGAGATCCGTCCACGGCAGCTCCTCGTGGATGATCGCCAGCTCCGCGCGCGTGCTCCAGAGGTCGATGCCATGCAGCAGGGTCGCGACATCGAGTCGCGGTGGCGTCGGGGCGAATCCCATTCGCCAGGTTCGCGTACGCACGGCGGGCGGCTTGGTGGCGCCACCGGCACCGCCCCCGCACGCCGCGCAGGCGATTCCCACAGGTGCCAGCGCCAGGCCGCGGAGCAGTTGCCGGCGAAGCCGATCTGGCAGGGTCGCGGATGTCGTCACGGCGGCGCGCTCCTGCCGTGCTAGTCGAGAAACCACGGCCATCGTGTGGCGGCGGACCAGGCGGCGATTGCGGCGATTCCGAGTGCGAAGAAGCCGGCGGCGCGCAGTTTCTCGCTCCGGACCAGGTGCTCTCCGTCCATGGGCGTGATGATGAACGCCTCTCCGTTGGTGGGCTGCTCGATCACGGTCATCCGGGTAATCGAACTCGACACCACGGAGGTCTGCGCCTCTGCGGTGGCCGTGGCGCGCGCCTTGTCCCATTCTGCCGCATCGATCCGGCCGTCGCCGTCCGAGTCGAATCGGGCCAGCAGCGTGCGCTGATCCTGCTTCCATTCGCGCAAGCGCGCCATCGCCTCGGCGTCGACATCGCCGACTTCCGACCGAGAGCGCAATTCACCGACGACCGTCAGCTCGGCGCCGACGTCGAGCCTGCGCTCAGTGTAACGGTAGGACGCCGATTGGAAGAAGGTCTGGAAAAGGCCTGGCGGTCCCTCCGGCCATGGCGTATCGCCGTACCAGACGTCGGTCTGCGACGGGACAACGCGTGCGCACACCGGGCCGACCAGGCACTGGCCATCGCCGTCGTCGAGGATAAAGGGTTCGATGCTCGTCGCGCTCTCGACGGCGCGCCACGAGCCGCCCACGGAACGGTTCCGCTCGCGCTGGGAGACCTCGTAGCTCCACCACACGCAGGACTTTGACGACAGTGGAGATACGGTCGGATGCGAGGCCGCATCGCGAGCATGGCCGCTGACCTTCACGTATCCCTGGGCGGCCGAGCGGATGCGCACGAGGGGTGTGTCGGCGATCAGCCGGGAGTTCCGGATCGCGACGAGGAACTGGTAAAGCGCCCACAGGGCGAGCGCGCCGCATGCAAGCGCGAGCAGCGGTTGTCGCAGGGACGATGGGATGTCCATGGACCGGTTGCTTGGAGCTCAGCGCGTGAACAGGGCCTTCAGGTCGACATCCTTGCCTTCGTCGGCGTCGAACTCCAGCATTTGCGCCTCGGGAAAGCTGCCGAGGCGGGCGACGAGCAGGTCCGGGAAGGCCTGGATGCGCACGTTGTTGGCGTTGACCGAGTCATTGTAGACCTCGCGTCGGTCCGCGATCGCCGTCTCGAGCGCGCTGATGCGGGTCTGCAGCTGCTTGAACGCGTCGTTCGCCTTCAGGTCCGGATAGCGCTCCGCGACGGCGTACAGGCCCGACAGCCCACTGCGCAGCTCTCGTTCGGCTGCGCTCATCGACGCCACGTCGCCGGAACTGCGGGCGGCATCCACGCCATTGCGTGCGCGCATGACGCGCTCGAGCGTGTCGCGCTCGTACTGCATGTACTGCTTGCAGAGCTCCACGAGTTTAGGCAGCTCGTCGTGGCGCTGCGCTAGCAGCACGTTGATGTTCGACCACGAGAGCTTGACCGCGGCGCGCACGCGCACGAGCTGGTTGTAGATGCCGATCAGGTAGCCGGCGAGCGCCAGGGCGATGAACAGCAGGAGCAGGCTGGCAAGCATGGGTCCGTTCCTTAGGGCGGCCGGCGTCACTGTCGGCCAGGGGTCTTATGACAGTGTGCACCGGCCTGCGGGGACCCGGGAAGCAGGTCCGCGCCGGAGTGTGAGGCGCCTATCACTCCGGCCGGCGCACGGTGAGCCGCAGCGCACACCGCCGCGTCAGTGGAGCAGCCGCCCGATGACGGCTCCGGCCGCCAGGAGCGTCCCGTACTTCATCTCGAGGCCGAAGGTCCGGAACAGCACGGCATTGAACGGCAATCCGGGGGCGGCGCTCGCGAACGCCCGCCGGGCGCCGACGGCGGCAGGTACCAGCAGCGCCGGGAGCAGCAGCCAGGGGTCTCCGGCCGCGACGGAGACCGCCGGAAGCAACAGGAACGGCACGACGAGCAACAGCGTATACAGACCAAGCGAGGCCCGGTCTCCGGCGAGCGCCGCGAACGTCGCACGCCCGACCGAACGATCGTGGACGGCGTCGCGGTGGTTGTTCACCGCGAGCGCCGCCGCCGCGAGACTGCCGATTGCGATGGCGGCCGGCCACGTGGCAGGACCGATCCGGCCGGTCAGCACCCAATCAGTACCGCTCACGGCGACGAGGCCGAAGAATGCGAACACGGTGAGTTCACCGAAGGGCGTGTAGGCGATCGGCCGCGGGCCCGCCATGTACGCGAGTGCGGCGGCAAGCGAGGCGCCGCCGATGGCGAGCACGGGCCATCCGCGTGTCAGGAAGAGCGCGACTCCGAGGGACGTCGCGAGCAGCGACAGCGCCGTGAGCGCAATGCGCACAGCGCTCACGGATAGCCAACCGTTCGCAGTCGCCCGGGGCAGCCCGCGCCGGTTTCCGGAGCGTTCGCCGCCACGAACCGTATAGCCAACGTCATTCTGCAGATTGGTGATGATCTGCACGAGTACGGCGCAACCCAGCACGAGCAGAGACGACACGGCGTGGATCGATCCGGTTCGTTCGAACGCAAGAGCGATCGCGACCAGCACCGGACTCACCGCCACCAGCAGGCTGCGCGGGCGCGCTGCAGCCATCCAGGCGCGCAGCGACCCGGGCCGTACGTCGTCGGCGGGCGCAGGCGACGGGGGCGTGGATTCGATGGGACGCTCCTCGAGGTTCCCGGCGAGGCCGGATGTGAGCCCAGTCTATCTGCTGGAAGCGGTGGTTCGGATCGGAGTTTTGCGTACCTGACGGCGGGGACCCTGCTCCCACGCTCAGCATGAAAGCCATGGCGCGCCGGTTCGCGGGGAATCACCAACTCCGGTCTCGCCGGGACGTGCGCACGCCAGGATCGCGTGCGATAGTTACGGCGCCAAGAGCAACCCACGTCAGGACTCCGCCCAGCCCATGCGTACCGTCACCTTCGCCGCCCTTCAGTTCGCCTGCTCGTGGGATCACGCCGCCACCGTCGCGACCGCCGAGCGGCTGGTGCGGGAGGCCGCGTCGCGCGGCGCCAACGTGATCCTGCCGCAGGAGTTGTTCGAGACTCCTTACTTCTGCGCGGTCGAGAGGCGCGACTTCTACGAACTGGCGCGGCCGCTGGCCGGGCATCCTACGATCGACCGTTTCCGCCAGGTGGCGGCTGAGCTTGGCGTGGTGATTCCGGTTTCCGTATACGAACGGGCCGGCAACGCGCTCTTCAACACGGTCGTTGTCATCGATGCCGATGGCAGTCTCGCCGGTCACTATCGCAAGAGCCATATTCCGCAGTTCCCTGGCTACGAGGAGAAGTTCTATTTCTCGCCCGGCGACACCGGATTCCGGCCGATGCAGACGCGCTTTGGCGCCCTCGGCATCGCGATCTGCTGGGATCAGTGGTTTCCGGAGGCTGCGCGGGCCCTGGTGCTGGCCGGCGCCGAGTTCCTGCTCTACCCGACCGCCATCGGCAGCGAACCCTCCGACCCGTCCCTCGACTCGATGGAGCACTGGCGGATGGTCATGCGCGGGCATGCGGCAGCCAACATGGTGCCGGTGGTCGCGTCCAACCGGATTGGCAGCGAGACGACGGACGGGGTCGTTGTCTCGTTCTACGGTTCATCCTTCATCGCGACGCCTACCGGCGCGCTGGCGGCGGATGCCCCGCGGGACGGCGAGGCCGTGGTGCTCTCGAGTTTCGACCTCGATGCCTGTCGCGAGACGAGGATCCAGTGGGGGTGCTTCCGCGACCGCCGACCCGATCTCTACGGCGGCCTGTTGTCGCTCGATGGCCGCTCGCGTGGCGGCCGGGACGTCTAGCCGTCAGCTGCCCCTTGCGGGGATGCCAACAGCCGCCGGGAACACGCGCGTAAAGAGCTCCGATCCCGGTCCCCGTGCATGTGCGGCGGCGACGCGAAAGACCACTTCGTCGGCGAACGGGGCTCCGACGATCTGCATGCTCGTCGGCATGCCGTTGCCGGCCAGTCCCGTCGGCGCGGCGATGACGGGGCAGCGGCTCACGAGGTTGAACGGCGGCGTGCCGACCCAGCCAAGATAGCTGTCCGCGTGCCGGCCCTCGATGTCGACAGTGCGCTCGGTCGTCAGGTCCATGTCGGCCGGGATCGCCGTCGTGAAGACGGTCGGGCACACGAGCGCCGCGACACCGCGGCACCACAGCTTGCGGTCCAGCTCCTGGTGCAGCGCGAGCGCGAGGCGCGCGCCCTTGAGGATTGAATTTCGCCGGCCGCAGTAACGGCTCATCAGCCAGTGTAGGTAGGCGGTCCCCTTGGGGAATTCGCTCGCCGGTAGCTCCGCGAGGTATTCCTCGAAGAAGATGCCGAAGATCGCCTCGATCAGGTCTGATCCGATCTGGTTGCTGTCCCAGTCGAGTTCGATCGGCTCGATCAGGGCGCCCTGCAGCTCGAGCGCCGCGCACGCCTGCTCGATGTTGCGCCGCGTGTCCGGGCACAGGCCGCCATTGCCGGTCGTGAAGGCGACGCCGATCCTCAGGCCGGAGACGCCCGGGAACGTCGTCGGCAGCGGATGGAATGGCATGCCCGTGTAACTTGCAGGATGCGGGCCGGCGACGGCGTTCTGCATCAGTACGAGGTCGTCGAACGTGCGTGCCATCGGTCCATCCACCGCGAAGGCGAACAGCTCCTCGCCCGGTGCCGCCGCGAGGCGGCCGAACGGCGGCTTGAAGCCGTAGACGCCGCACAGCGCAGCCGGGATCCGGATCGAGCCGCCCATATCGCTCCCGGTCGCCACTGGGGCGAGCCCCGCTGCGAGTGCTGCGCCCGACCCACCGCTGGACCCGCCCGGCGTCATTGCGAGGTTCCAGGGGTTCCGGGTGACACCGAATCGACGCGACAGTGTCTGCCCGATCAGGCAGAACTCCGGCACTGTCGTCTGGATGTGCGGAATCGCACCCGCCCTGATGAGCTTGTCGATCATCGGATGGTGCGTGGTGGGCACTTCGTCATGCAGGAGGGACCCCACGGACTTGTGCCAGCCGGCCACCGACATTTCCTCCTTGACCGCGACCGGGATCCCCTCGAGTGGTCGCGCGCTGCCGTCGCGGTAGCGACGCTCCGCGTCGCGTGCCGTCGCGAGCGCCGACTCCCGGTGGATCGCGGTCGTCGCATTCACGGTCGCCGAGAAGTGTTCGGCGCGATCCAGCAGCGACTTCATCACGTCGAGCGGCGAATCGTCCCCGGCACGGAAGCGTCGCAGCGCCTCGACGGCAGATAGGTAGCTGTAGTCGGTGTTCACTTCCATCGCAAGCCACCCATTCGTTCGGGAGTAAATCCGCCAACGTTCGGTCCAGGCTCAGTCCGGGTGCGATCCCGGATCGGTCGGCTGCATCCGCGGGCCGAACGGCCCTCGCTATCGATCACTTCTCGAGAATGATGTCGATCTGGCGATCGAGCGTGATGCAGGCCTCCGCCGACGTAGGCTCGACGGCCGTATCGGACACCAGCGAGATAATGCGGAAGTGGCGGCGAAGGTCAGTCAGAAATCCGGCGGGATCGAGCCCGGTCTTGCGAATCAGGTCCGGCGAGAACTTGAGCGCCAGGGCCCGTGTGCGCGAGATTGACTCGGTCGCGCCGGACAGCGCGAATGGTTCATATCCTTCCACGTCGATCTTTACAAGATCGATACTCTCGAAGGGTCGGTCCTGCGTGCGAAGCACATCGTCAAGGCGCCTGACCGGAACGTCGATCTTTGTCATCCCCGCAGACGCCACCAGGGAATGCCGTCCCTGGTTGTTGTTCTTGTAGGTGAACAGCGATGCCGTGCCGTCTTCGGCGCCAAGGGCCACCGGCTCCACTTTCACGTTGCGGATCCCGTTCAGCGCGATATTGCGGTTGAGCAGGCGCAGGTTTTTCAGTTCTGGCTCGAATGCGATGACAGATCCCTCCAGGCCGGCAAGGCGAGCAAGGATGCAGGTGAAATAGCCAACGTTGGCACCGATGTCGACGAGGCACTTCGCGCCCGAGGCGCCCGCGAATCGCCGAATCATCCACTCCCTCATAACGGGCTGGTGCGCGCCATGCTTGTAGATGCCTCGGCCCACGGCATCCCGCTTGTACACGTCAAATTGCAGCCCGAGCGGGGCCTTCGCGATGGAGATGTCGTGCGTGAACGGATTGAGGCAGGCGCGGTGATGCCGGAGGCCGATGGGGAGGAAGTTGACGCTCACGTTTTCGCTCTGCCTCGTAGAACTAAATTGGCCAATCGATGGGCTCGCGCTGCCAATTATGCCGCAAATCGGGCGCCTGCCACGGTGAGTGAATTGCGACGGCGCGTCACGCCCATACGGCGGCCACGAGTCGGCTCGAACGCGCCGTGCGCGCCGTCAAGGGAAGATCGTGCCGTGGAACGTGGGGCCGAGATCGTCGTTCGGATGGTTCGCGCCGCGAATCCAGTTGTCGAGGTTGAAGGACTGTCCGCTTGCGAAATCGCCAATCCAGATGTCGTATCCGCCGCTGCCCGCCCCCGCGGTCGACGTATATGCAAGCCAGCTTCCGCTGATCGGAAAGGGATCCGCGAACTCGGCAGTGCCATTCGCGCTCGTGATGAACGCCGCCGCGACCGGGGTCGAAGCGGACGTGTCGCCGCGATAGATCCAATCATTGGACTGCCCCGCTACGAAGTAGAAGCGGTTTGGATCAATTGCGATCGGGTAGTACGCGTGCGTGCCCACGGCGTAGAGCGACGAGATGGTGCCGGCGGCGTCGAGCTTGATGGACTTCGTCGCGTCGTCTGCGAAAAGGAACGACGAATTGGAGCCGGCTGTGTAGTAAGGCATGCTGACCTCCGTCGCGCTCGACAGCAGCAGCGCCTGCGCTGGAGTCTGGTCGACGCCGTTCATCGTGATGGCCGCGACGTCGATGGACATGATGCTCGTCAGGTTGCGCTTGAAGACAATGCGGGTGCCGTCGGAGCTGAACTTCGGATCCTCGTTGCGGCTGCCGTCGACGGCCGAGTTCGTGATTTTGGTGATATTCGTGAGACCCGTCGTAGTCACGGATGCCATCCACAAATCCCAGGCAGTCGTGCCATTGGCGGTCGTGATCGTATTGTCATCGGCCATCACGACAACGCTCGTGCCGTCCGGACTGAAGTGGTAATTCATCGCGCCGAGGAGCCGTGTCGGGGTGATCTCATAGACGTTCCCGGTGTCGAAGTTCGCCATCCACGACTTCACGCCGTTAAATCCGTAGCTTGCATAGGAATGCCAGATCAGTTTCCCGGTCAGTGTGACGCCATTGAAGATCGTGCCGCCGGCACTCGTCGTGACCGGGAGTGGCGCACTCTGCGGCGAGATGCCGGCAGCGTCGGCGGCATCGATCGAGAACTCGTACGTGGTGCTGGCGGCGAGTCCGGAAATCTTCAGGGGCGACGCGCTCGTGGCAGCACCGACGCGTACGCCGTCCTGGTAGACGTCGAATGTCAGCGCGCAACCGGATGGCGCCGAGGCTGTCCAGCTGACGATGGCGGTGCCCGCCGTGACGCTGGTTGCGGCGAGTCCCGACGGTGCCGCTGAGATGGCGGTGCAGGACGGCGGCGGTGGTGTCGGGGCCGTTCCGCCGCCTCCACCGCATGCCGCGAGCCCGAAGATCACGAGCATCAGCATGGGAATGCAAGGCGCGGATTGGGGGCCGGTTCGTCGGGCATGTGCGGCAGCGCGGTGTGATTTTGACGGGGTCGTGGCAGCTACGAACAGCGGCCGGCCGATGCGACCGAGCATCGGTTCAGTCCGATCGGATGTGCGCAACCAGAGTGAGCAGTTCACGACAGGCTCGCCGCGCTCATGTGCCGCCGCCTGTCCAGGCGAGGCTCGATCGATTGGTGGCACGCGGTCTGGCCAGCGGTGCAACGCACTGGAGGATTGGGTCGGCCGATACCCCGGTCTGAATTCATCATGGCTCGCTGCGTCGATCAATTGGGGCTCGGGCGAGGGATCGGGTTCGTTGGCCGTACCGGACGCGAGGCACCAAGCCTGTCGCTGCGCTGGGCGCGCCGCACCCCACGGTACGATCCCGGCACAACGGGATCGTGCCGTGGCACTCGATGGTAAGGCGAATCGACGAGTCAGGACCACGAGTTCCGACCCAACCGCAGGGTTGCCGCCGGCTTGCCCGATGGGATGTCGAGGGATGGGTCGAGCGCCTCTGGTCGTCATCCTCGGCAGCACCGGACGCCGCGCACGATGGCGAGCGGAGCGGCCCATCCGACCCTGCGTGAGAGTCCGCGACGGGCATCGTCTCTCTGTCGGTCCCTGCGCCGATGTCGCCCCGGGTCACGTCAGGCGTCCAGTCCAGAGGGTCATTCGCCGTCAGCGAATGCTGCGCCCATGACAGTCCAGGATCGGCCCGGAATCCATGACCCGCCTGGGGCGTCACCCTCCTGCAGGTGAAGTCTAGGCTTCATCCACGGCTGATCCCGGCGCGCTCCCCCGGCACGGTCGAGGCTCGTTGCCGACGCCCAAACGAGCAGGGAAAGTGCGCGTGCGCGCGCATCTGCAGGAAGCGTGGTGCGTTGGCGTTCAGTGACTTCCCGGGTAACGCCCACCAGTTTGCCCGCGTCGTCTGCCAAATCACTTCGCCGCGCGGCTGAGATTTCGGGCCGCTTTACCCGGCCGATGGGTGTGCGAACAGCCGATTCGATTCCTTGCGCACGACTTCGTAGCACTCGCAGCAGCGCGCTTCCAAGGCGGGTCGGTCGAGTACCGTGATCTTCCCGCGCGAATAGGAGATGAGCTTGGCCTCCTGGAGATTCCCGGCCGCTTCCGTGACGCCCTCGCGGCGAACCCCGAGCATGTTCGCGATCAGCTCCTGGGTCATCGTCAATTCGTTGCTCTCGAGGCGATCCAGGCTGAGCAGCAGCCAGCGGCAAAGTTGCTGATCGATGGAATGATGCCGGTTGCAGACCGCCGTCTGCGCCATCTGTGTCAGCAGCGCCTGGGTGTAGCGCAGCATCAGGTGCTGCAGCTCTCCACCGCGGACGAACTCCCGTTTCAGGATGCGGCCGGGCAGCCTGTAGACCCACCCTTCGCTCTGCACGACCGCGCGACTCGGGGTCGATTCGCCTCCCATGAAGAGTGAAACGCCCACGAGGCCTTCGCGCCCGACGATGGCGATCTCGGCCGACGACCCGTTCTCCAAGACGTAGAGCAACGAAATGATCGCCGTGACCGGAAAGTAGACGTGCTCGATATGCTGCCCCGACTCATACACGGGCGCACCGAGCGCCAGCTTGGCTGGCACAAGATGGGGCTCGACCAGCGCCCAGTCGATTTCAGGAAGCGCGGCGAGCAGGCGGTTCGTGCGCGCGCCGGGGCAGCTCGACGGGGCAGTGGCATGGTCCCGACCTATCAAAACGGCGGAGCGGCTGAGTGGGCGGGTGAGTTCACTACGTTATCCATGCAATCGCGCGCTCTGTCCAGTAGCGAACGGAACGATGGCAGTCAGGAATGGATCGCGTCAGGACGATCTTAATGTGCGGTGACGCACAGACAGATCCTGGAACGTGCAATGAATTTCCTACTGAGTTGGCGCGCCGAGTCGACCGGGGGCGCCTGCGGGCGACGCTGCGGCCTAAGCGCGAATGCGTACCGATTCGACCAATTGCCTGGACGATCATCGTTGGCGCCACGGCAGTTGATTGAAATGCCGCGCTCCCGTTCTCCAAATCGCCCCAGATGAACAGCCTCACCGCAGGCGTCGGCGACCGGCTGGCGCAGTCCGCCGCGCGGCGGGCGCTCGAATCTGCCCGCGACCCCAAGTCCATGCGCTGTACGAGGGGAGCCAAGGAAGGCCGACGGCGTCGCTGATTCGTTCGCTCGAGATCGCGGGCTTTCGCCGTCCCCGCCGGCGAGCAGCAAGGCAAGTCGTTCGTGGCGAAAGCACGAGAATCACAGCATGAACGCCGTCACCCGATATATCGCCAGCGCCCGCGCCTCGCCGGGGCTCATGATCCTCCTCCTGATCCTGCTGGCACTCGCACTGCTTCTGGCGCTGCCGGGGCGCGCCGGTTGAAGCGCGCTGCACCGGATGTGTCGTGCGGATCTACCCAAAGGGCTGTCGGTTCCGTCGACTCATGACCCGTGCGGTGGGGGGCGGACCACCGGTCACCCGCGCCGTTCGTCGAATGGCGACATCGATCAGCCGACAGCGGCGGGGCAGTGGGTGTCGAAGTTTCCGGTGTCGAGGAACGTGTCGAGGTCGCCAGTTCGCGCCTCGCCTAGAGTCGCGAGAAGCGCGGGATCCTCGAGCAGGTTGCGCTCGACATAGGCGCCGTCGTACCAGAGGGCGTTTCCTTCGATCTGCTTCGCTCGGCCCTTCGCGACCTGCAGGGCCTCGGCGACCTCGTCGACCGACTGGAAGCTCCTCCCCCGGCTGTCGACGATGGCCACCGAGAGCGTGAGAAATCCAAATCGACGCAGCTGCCCGTATCGATCCACCGATTCGATGCCCTCGCGCAGCACGTCGGCGGGCTTGTAGTGACTGCGGATCCGCGCCGAGAAGGTCTCGACGAGCCGGACCAGGCGGATTGCCCAGTCTGGAGAACGCATCAGGACCAGGAAGTCGTCGCCGCCAATATGGCCGACGAAATCGGTGCGACGGGCGATCACGCTGGTGATGACCTGCGCGAGCTCCAGCAGGGCCTGGTCCCCCTTCGCATAGCCATACACGTCGTTGAAGGGCTTGAATTGGTCGAGGTCGACATAGGCGGCGACGAACGATTGCCCGTGCTGCAGCGCGCGACTGATGTTCTCCCGGAGCGGAACGTTTCCGGGGAGCGCAGTCAACGGATTGCAGTGGGTGGCGGCCTGGATTCGCCGTTCCGTGATATGCGACAGCAGGTCGATCATCCGTCCGATGCCGGCATAGGCCCCATCCCGCACGATGATGAACTGGTCCGTCGCCTGCATGTGGGACTGCCGCGTGACGAGCCGACTGGCCTGCTCGAGCCGCAGGCGCGCATCGACGACGAGCGGCGACGGATCCATGATCGTGCTGACGGGCTTGCGTGCGAGCAAGTCCGGTTGCATCGGTTTCGAATACATCACGAGGAAGCGATCGCGCCAGACCATGCCGGCGGGTGTCCCGGTGTCGTTGATGACGGGGAACGCGGCGCACTGGGGTTGCTCGTGGATGAGGCGCACGAAATCGGCGATCCTCATCGAAGGCCGCACCGGCCCTACCTCGACGAGCAGGTCGCCGGCGGTAGCCGGCGCGTCGGTGGCCTCGACGCTGGCGAGCGGCGCGAGGATGGTAGCCGCTTCGCGGAGCGACGGTTCGGGGCGGCCGAACAGGTATCCCTGCGCGCCATCGATGTCGAGCTCGAACAGCGCGCGGCATTCGTTGGCCGTCTCGATGCCTTCCGCGATGACACGACTTCCGACCGCGCGGCCCATGTCGACGATCGAGCGTACGAATTCGAGCTTGACCGGATCCTGGTCGATGCCGGTCGCGAAGTAGCGATCGATCTTCACGAAATCCGGGCGCAGTTCCGACCACATCCTCAGGCCCGAGTGCCCGGTGCCGAAGTCGTCGATCGCAAAATCGAAGCCGACCTCGCGCAGCGCCCGCAATGTGCCGCGGATCCGGTCGAAATCGGCGACCAGCGTCTGCTCGGTCAGTTCGAGCGTGCACGCGCCGGGGTCGATGCCGGTTTCGTGGCACATGGCGCCGAGCAGCCGCGGCCAGTCGAGACCGGCGAGCAGCGAATGCGGAGAGACGTTCAGGAACAGGCGCCCCGTGTACTTGAGCCCCGCGGCGCGACGCAGCGCCGCTTTCAGGCAGACCAGCTCGAGATCCGGAAGCAGGTCGCGTTCGGTAGCCGCCGCGAAGAGCGCGAGCGGGGAATGCAGCGCGCCGTCGGCGGGACCCCGGGTCAGCGCTTCATAGGCGAGGATGGTTCTGGCGCCGACATCGACGATCGGTTGCAGGACGATCGAAACACGCTCGTCGCGGATGATGCTGCCGACTTCCCTATCGAACCCCATCAACAAGACTCCCCAGTCGCCGGCCCGCCGCCCTTGCAGGCCGGTGTGGCCCAGGCCTCGCGCAATCAGCCTGATCCTCAGTCCGTATCGGCGGTGGAATGGGATGCTTGAGGAGGCTGTCGGTGTCGCCGTGTGGAGTCTGAGAACGAGATCGCGCTTTGCGGTCGGTCTCGGCGCGCCTTGCCGAGCGAGCGCAGTCAAAAAACCGTCATTAAAACAGCCTCATACCGCATATGAGGTGCGATCTGTGGGGGCCGGACCGGTCCCCAGGCAGCCGTGCCGGGCCGGCGCGCGCGAGTCGACGGGACGATCCGGGCGATCGTCCCGTCGAGCCATTCGCTACTGGCAAGCCTTGCCGTGGTCGGGGCGATAGCCCTGCGCTTTCGCCGCCGCTTCGGTCAGGTACTCACCCTGCTTGGTCTTGCCGTACCAGCGGTCGCCCTGGCAGTGATAGACCTTGGTCGGCGTGTTGACCCAGACGAGCCCCGGGCCGCCGCCCGCGGCAGCGACTGGTGCATCCGCCGCCTTCGCCGGCTTCGGCGCTGCCGCCGGCGCAGCAGGAGCGGCCGGCGCCGGGGCTGCTGCGCTTTGCGCGGCGGTCGGTGCGGCGGGCGCCACCGGTGCGGCGGTCGCCGCCGGCGCGTACCAATCCTTCACGCCCTTGTGGCCTCGGCAGGCGCCTTTCTTCGTGGCCCCCGAGTAGTACGAGCCATCGTTACACAAGCCCGTCGTGCCGGCCGGCGCGCCGGCCGGGACCTGAGCGAACGCCGCGATGCTGAACGAGAGCGCGGCGATGATCGCCGCGCAGTGGATGGAACGCGTCATGGATATCTCCGTTGCATGAAGGAGGGGGACGGAATCAGTTGCCGGGAATCACGCCGCCTGGCGTCATCTTGTCGACGGTCTGCGGCAGGATCTGCGCGAGCTTCTCGGCGAGCTCCTGCGGGTTGATGCCGAACTTCGCGGCCATCTCCGAGACGGCCTGGCTGCCGAGGACCTTCTGGATCTGTTCCGGCGACACCGGCAGGTTCGCGCCCGTGCCGACCCACGACTGCGCGACCCCGCCGAGGCCGTGCTGCTCGAACTGGGACACCAGCCCCGAGACGCCACCATGGTGGTCGATGAACGCCGCCGCGAGGTTCACGGCGCCTGCGCCGACGATGCCGCCGAGTACTCCATCCAGTAGACCCATGAAACTCTCCTGCCTGTGCTGCCGTGATCCGGACGAGCCGGGTATGCGTGCTGAGGGGCGAGCCGCCTCCTGCGCTCGTCGATACGCTACCTGAGGCGGACGACCGATTGATTAAGAACGCTCAAGCTTGGCGGCGGCGCTCCGGTGCAGCGGGATATCAGGCCTTGGGACCGCCTCCGGACCGACTGAAATGCACCTCAGTCGCGCCGAACCGCCGGCCGAGCGCGCCGCAACGACGAGACTGCGCAGCCTTTTGACCGGCTCGTCGAGGCGCGCGTCCGATTGGATCGGGCACAGGAGGTACACGGTCTCTCTCAGGACCTCGGTCGACGTGATCAGCGTGTAGTCGTTTGCGAACGGGAAACCGGATTGTCGCGCCGTCCCAGGCGGCGAACGACGAGGTCGTTGATGAACTGATGGCCTAGCGACCCCATCTGATCGGTGGGCTGGGTGCATGGGGCACGCACTGGCGTCTTGTGCTTGGCCGTGGATCTGGACCACCGGCGTTGAAAGGGGCACCGCACACCATGCCCGAGGGCTGCGGCGCGTGGGATGCCCGGGCGAGACCGCCGGCGCCCGGTCGCCGCTCATTGCGCGCCGGCGGGAAGCGCCAAGCGCCTGAGTCCGCTGTGTTTTTCGCGGCTCCCGCGACGCCTTGGGCGTTGCCGGCTCGGGTCGGGTGGATGCCGAGAGTTTTTCTCGCGCCTCCGGCAATTTTTCAGGCTGGCCGCGTGCCTTGGCCCCGGTAGCATGGGTCGGGTTCGGGTAAGGTGCGTTCCGCGGTCGCGCCTGGAGGTGCTGCCCGGCCAGATCCCGGAGGGTGACCTGACTTGAAGCTTCTCTCGCGCTATTCCGGCCTCGCGCTCGCGCGACGGGCCCTGACCGACTCGCGCTGGCAGCGCGCCTGGCGTTCCCCGGACCCGAAGCCGTCCTACGACGTGATCATCGTCGGCGGAGGTGGTCATGGTCTCGCCACCGCCTATTACCTCGCGTCGCGCCACGGCATCCGCAATGTTGCGGTGCTCGAGCGCGGATACCTGGGATCCGGCAACGTCGGCCGCAACACGACGCTCGTGCGCTCCAACTACCTGATGCCGGGCAACACCCAGTTCTTCGAGCACTCGCTGCAGCTGTGGGAGGGCCTGTCGCACGAGCTGAACTTCAACGTGATGCTCTCGCAGCGTGGCCAGATCGTCCTCGCGCACGGCCCGGGCCAGCTCGACGTGCTCGCCCGCAAGGGCAATACGATGCGCCTGAACGGGATCGATGCCGAACTGATGGAGCGCGAGGACGTGATGCGCTTCCTGCCGTTCCTCGATCATTCCGAACACTGTCGCTTTCCGATCTACGGCGGCCTGTTCCAGCAGCGCGCCGGCACGGTCCGGCACGATGCGGTCGCCTGGGGCTACGCGCGCGCCGCCGACCGTCTCGGCGTCGATATCATCGAGAACTGCGAGGTGACCGGGTTCCTGCGCGATGGTGATCGCGTGACCGGCGTCGAGACGAGCCGCGGCACGATCCACGCCGGGCGCACGGCGATCTCCGTCGCCGGCCATTCGTCGCATGTTGCGGCCATGCTCGGCATGCGCCTGCCGATCGAGAGCCACATCCTGCAGGCATTCGTCACCGAACCGATCAAGCCGTTCCTCGACTGCGTCGTCTCGTTCGGTGCCGAACTCTTCTATATCTCGCAGTCGGACAAGGGCGGTATGGTGTTCGGCGGCCACATCGACGGCTTCAATACCTATACGCAGCGGGGCCAGTTCCCCCGCGCGCAGACCGTCGCGGAGTGTGCGGTGGCGCTGATCCCCGCGATGTCGAGGCTGCGCCTGCTGCGCCATTGGGGCGGGATCCAGGACATGACACCGGACGGCAGTCCATTCATCGGCCGCACGCCGTTCCGCGATCTCTACATCAACGCCGGGTGGTGCTACCAGGGCTTCAAGGCGACGCCGGCGACCGGCTGGTGCCTCGCGCATACGATCGCGCATGACGCCGAGCATCCACTGATCCGTCACCTCGCGCTGGATCGACACATGGCCGGGAACGGCCATGACGAATACGGTCTCGGCCTCTGGACCTACAGGCAGTAAGTCGATGCTTCGAATCCCCTGTCCCCACTGCGGCGAGCGCGACTACACGGAGTTCCGCTACGCCGGCGATGCAACCAAGCGGCGTCCGGTGCACGGTACCGAGGACGTGCGGGCCTGGTACGAACACGTTTTCCTGTTCACCAACCCCAAGGGGCCGCACCGGGAATACTGGCAGCATGTGCAGGGCTGCCGGCAGTGGCTGGTGCTCGAACGGGACACGGCGACCAATACGGTCGGTCGCTCATGGCTCGCCCGCACGGGAGCGCCTTCATGACGGTCCCGGCACGACTCCCTACAGGCGGGCGCATCGATCGCGCCCGCCCGCTGTCCTTCGTGTTCGATCACAGGCGGCTCCACGGCTGCGCGGGAGACACGGTCGCGTCCGCACTGCTCGCCAATGGTGTGCAGCTGATCGGGCGGAGCTTCAAGTATCACCGGCCGCGGGGGTTCCTCGCCGCCGGCGTCGAGGAGCCGAACGGCCTGCTGACGATCGGCGAGGGTGCACGGTGCACGCCCAACGTGCCGGCGACGACCACGGAGCTGCGCGAGGGGCTCTTCTGCCGACGCCAGAATGGCTGGCCTTCCGTGGACTTCGACGTGATGGCGCTGACCTCCTGGCTCGCGCCCTTCTTCGGCGCCGGGTTCTACTACAAGACGTTCATGGGACCGCGTCGCGGCTCGTGGATGATGTACGAGCCGTTCATCCGCCGTGCCGCCGGCCTCGGCGAGGCGACTCACCTGCCGGACCCGGATCGCTACGAGACGCGCCACGCGTTCGCCGATGTGCTGGTAATCGGCGCCGGTCCCACGGGCCTCGCGGCGGCACGTGCGGCGGGCCGGGCGGGCTGCCGCGTGACGCTGGTCGAGCAGGACTTCGAACTCGGCGGCAGCCTGCTGTCCGCGCCGGCCGGCAGTAGCGACGCGGACCTGCTCGCCACGCTCGAAGCCGACGTCGCGGCGCTTGCCAACGTCGAGGTGCTGAGGCGCACGACCGCACTTGGGGTGTATGACGGCAATACCGTCGTGCTCGTCGAGCGCCACGACCACGCCCGCCCGGATCCCGCGAAGGGCGAGGCGCGCGAGGTGATCGTCACCCTGCGCGCCGGCACCATCATCCACGCGACGGGTGCGATCGAGCGCTCGATGCTGTTCGGCGACAACGACCGCCCGGGCGTGATGCTCGCAGGCGCGGTGCGCACCTACCTCAACCGCTACGCGGTCGCGGTCGGCCAGACCGCGGTCATCGCCACCAACAATGATTCGGCGTGGTGCGCAGCGCTCGACCTGGCGGCGACCGGCGCCCACGTGACGCTGCTCGACGAGCGGGCCGGGGCGGGTGCCGGGCTTGGCGAGGCCGCCCGCCGGGCAGGCGTCGATGTCCGCTACGAGGTGCGCCTGCGCCGGGCGCTCGGCGGCCGGTCGGTGCGAGGCGTCGAGTACGCGCGTCGGGACGGCGCGCCGGAAACCCTCGCCTGCGACGTGGTCGGGATATCCGGCGGCTGGGCGCCGACACTGCACCTGACCTCGCACACGGGCCCGAAGCCGGTCTTCGACACGGCGCTCGATGCGTTCCGGCCAGGGCCGTTCGCCACGGGGCACTACGGCGCCGGCGCGATGATGGGCACGCGCTCGCTGCAGGAATCCCTCGATGAAGGGCACGCGGTCGGTGCGGCCGCTGCGCGGCACGTTGGCGCCACCGGAGCCGTTGGCGCGGGTCCGGCCTGCGCCGGCGAATGGCCGACGGGGCACGCGCCGTCGCCGCCGGAACGCTCGCCCGGTACTGGCAAGGCGTTCATCGACTTCCAGAACGACGTCACGACGAAGGACGTCGCGCTCGCGCACGAGGAGGGCTACCACTCGGTCGAGCACCTGAAGCGCTTCACGACCCTCGGCATGGGAACCGACCAGGGCAAGACCGCCAACGTCGATGCAGCGAAGGTGATGGCGTCGCTGCGAGGGATCGAGATGGCGGTGGCCGGCACGACGACGTACCGCCCGCCGTACACGCCGGTCTCCGTCGGCGCGCTCGCCGGCCGGTCGGTCGGTACCCACTTCCGCGCGACGCGGCTCACCCCGATGCACGACTGGCACCTCGCCAACGGGGCGGTGATGATCCAGGCCGGCCCCTGGCTGCGACCCTGGTACTACGGCTGGGCAGGCAAGACCGTCGGCGCGGCCTACGTCGAGGAGATGAAACTCGTCCGCAGCGGCGTCGGCATGTCCGACGTATCGTCCCTCGGCAAGATCGACATCCGCGGACCCGACGCCGCGATCTTCCTCGATCGGGTGTACGTCAATGCCTTTGCGAAACTGCCAGCCGGCAAGGCCCGCTACGGCGTGATGCTCAATGACGACGCGACCGTTCTCGACGATGGGACGACGGCGCGCTTCGATGAACACACGTACTTCATGACGACCACGACGGCGCAGGCCGGCGAGGTCATGTCCTGGCTCGAGTTCCTGCTGCAGGTCGCCTGGCCGGAACTGCGCGTGCAGGTGGCATCGGTCACCGATCGCTGGGCCGGCATGTCGGTGGCGGGCCCGCGGGCGCGGCAGGCCCTGCAGCTCGCGTTCCCGGGCGTGGACCTGTCGAACGAGTCGCTTCCGTACATGGGCGTGCGCGAATTCATGTTCCAGGGCACCACAGTGCGGCTCCTGCGGCTCAGCTTCTCGGGCGAACTCGCCTACGAGGTGTACGTGCCGGCCGACGTCGGAACCGCGATGTGGTCGCGGATCCTCGCGGAGGCCGCGCCGCTCGGGATCCGCCCGTACGGTCTCGAGTCCCTCGCCTCGCTGCGCATCGAGAAGGGCCACGTCGCAGGCCTCGAGCTCGACCACCGCAACACGCTCGAGGACCTTGGCCTCGGCAAGATGGCCTCGAAGTCGAAGGCCTACATCGGGCGCGAGCTCGCGACGCGCGCGAACCTGCGCAGGCCGGGCCGCTGGAGCCTCGTCGGGCTCGAACTGCTCGAGCCCACCAAGAAGCTGCGCGGTGGATCGATCCTGTTCAACCGCCATGAGGCGCTCGAGGGACACGGCCGCGGCTACATCACCTCGGTGACCTGGTCGACCGAGCACCAGAAGCTGATCGCGCTCGGCCTGTTCGAGGGTGGCCTCGCGCATGAGGGTGAGGAGATCGTCTGCGCCTATCCGCTCAGGAACGAGATCGTGCGGGCACGGATCGTCTCGCCCATGTTCATCGACCCGACGGGGGAGCGCGTCCATGCTTGAAGCAAGTTCGGCGATCGCCGCGGCGCTTGCGACGGGGGGTCACGACGGCGCGGAAGGTCGCCGTCGGCTGCGGCTCGGCGAACGGCGCGGCTGGCACCTGGTCCAGCTCGGCCACTATGGCGCCACGGCGACCGGATTCGCTGTCGCCGTCAGTCGCGTGCTCGGCCAGGAGCTGCCGTGCTCCTCGACCGTCGCGGGGCACGCCGGTCCCGACGTCATCATGCGCATCGCGCCGGACCAGTACTGGGTGGTCACCGACGACACCGGACGTGCCGCTGCACTTGCCGCGGCGGTGCCCATCGAAGTCGGCACCGTACTCGACCTGTCCGCGTCGCGAACCCGCCTCGTCATCGAGGGTGCGGATGCCCGGGCAGTGCTGGCGAAGCTCGTGCCGATCGACCTGCACCCCTCCGCGTTCGAGGTCGGGCGTTTCGTGCAGACCGGTGTCCACCATGTCGGCGGCCTGCTGCATCGCGCCGCCGGGGATCGCTACGAGTACTTCGCGCTGCGGACGTACGGTGCGACGACGTGGGAGGCGATCGCGGACGCCGCGCTCCAGTTCGGCTACGACACGTTCATCGATGGCGACCCGGCCTGAGGCCGCGATCCGCCGTCTTCCATCGCATCGGAGAATTCGTTCATGAAATCGCATACACGGGTTGCCGTCATCGGTGGCGGAGTCGTCGGGTGCAGCGTGCTCTACCACCTGACGAAGGCCGGCTGGACGGACGTCGTGCTGATCGAGAGGGACCAGCTCACCTCCGGATCCACCTGGCATGCCGCCGGCGGGTTTCACACGCTGAACGGCGACCCCAACGTCGCCAAGCTGCAGAACTACACGATCGGGTTGTACGACGAGCTCGAGCGGATCTCCGGACAGTCCTGCGGCCTGCACCGCTCCGGCGGCCTGCTGCTCGCGGACACGCCTGCCAGGATGGAGTGGCTGAAGATGGCCCACGGCCGGGCACGGTACCTGGGGCTCGACACCCAGCTGCTGACGGCGGCCGAGGCGAAGCAGTTGCATCCGCTGATCGAGGAGAAGTACTTCGTCGGCGCGATGCTCGACGTCGCGGATGGCAACCTCGATCCGTATGGCACGACGCACGCCTATGCGAAGGCCGCGAAGATCGGCGGTGCGGAGGTCTACATCCAGACGCGCGTGACGGGCCTGACACAGCGTCCGGACCGCACCTGGGACGTCGCGACCACGCAGGGCACGATCAACGCCGAGCATGTCGTCAACTGCGGTGGCCTCTGGGCCCGCGAAGTCGGCCGCATGGTCGGCATCGAACTGCCGGTGCTGGCGATGGAGCACATGTACCTCGTCACGGACGAGATGCCGGAGGTCGTCGCCTACAACAAGGAGCGGGGCGTGGAGCTGCCGCATGCGATCGACTTCAAGTCCGAGATCTACATGCGCCAGGAGCGCTCCGGGCTGGTCCTCGGCACCTACGAGAAGGCTTGCGTCCCGTGGCAGCCGCGCACGACGCCGTGGGACTTCGGCGCCGAGCTCCTGCCGCCGGACCTCGATCGCATCGCGCCGTCGCTCGAGATCGGCTACCGGCACTTCCCGGCGATGGAGAAGGCGGGCATCAAGCGAGTCATCAACGGTCCGTTCACGTTCTCGCCGGATGGCAATCCTCTGGTGGGTCCCGTGCAGGGCCGGCCGGGGTTCTGGTGTGCGTGCGCGGTCATGGCCGGCTTCAGCCAGGGTGGCGGCGTCGGGCTGGCGCTCTCGGAGTGGATGGTCAACGGCGATCCCGGCTTCGACGTATGGGGAATGGACGTCGCGCGCTATGGCGAGTGGGCGACGCGCAGCTACACCAACGAGAAGGTCCGCGAGAACTACTCCAAGCGCTTCTCGATCCGCTTCCCGAACGAGGAGCTGCCGGCCGCGCGGCCGCAGCAGACGACGGCACTCTACGACGTGCTGCGCTCCAAGGGCGCGGTGATGGGCGATAGCTGGGGCCTCGAGACGCCGCTCTGGTACGCGCCGCAGGGCGTCGAGCCGGTCGACGTCGTCTCGTTCCACCGCTCGAACGACTTCGAGCACGTGAAGGCAGAGTGCCTCGGCGTTCGCAATGCGGTCGGAGTTACGGAGATCGCGAATTTCGCGAAGTACGAGTTCACGGGGCCCGGCGCCGAGGCATACCTCGCGAAGCTGATGACGAACCGCATGCCGAAGGAGGGACGCCTCGTCCTCACGCCAATGCTGAATCCGGCGGGCAAGCTGATCGGCGACTTCACGATCGCGCGTGCCTCGGCGGAACGCTTCCTGATGTGGGGATCCTCGCAGGCGCAGGTGTACCACATGCGCTGGTTCGAGCAGCACCTGCCTGCGGACGGCTCGGTGCGCATCCGCCGCTACGACATGGCCCTCGTGGGCCTGTCCATCGCCGGGCCGCGGTCGCGCGAGCTGCTCGCGCGCCTCACCGACGAGGACGTCTCGCCGACCGGCCTGCGGTTCATGGACTTCCGCTGCATGGACATCGCGAACGTGCCGGCGATGATCAATCGCGTGACGTACTCCGGCGATCTCGGCTACGAGATCTGGGTCGCGCCGGAGTACCAGCGCCGGCTGTACGACGGCATCTGCCGGGCGGGCGACGACCTCGGGCTCGTGCACTTCGGCATGCGCGCGCTGCTGTGCCTGCGCCTGGAGAAGAACTTCCCGACCTGGTATCGCGAGCTCAGGCCGATCTACGGTGCGTTCGAGGCGGGCCTCGATCGCTTCGTCGACCTCTCGAAGCCGGATTTCATCGGCAAGGCGGCCGCCGTGCGCGAGAAGGAGACCGGCGGGACACTGCGACGCGTCAGCTTCGCGGTCGCGGCCGGCGATGCGGACGTGCTCGGCGACGAACCGATCTGGCACGACGGCAAGGTGATTGGCTGGGCGACCTCGGGCGGCTTCGGCCATTACGTCGACACGTCGCTCGCACAGGGCTACGTGCCGGTGGCGCTCGCATCCGACACGCGCGCCGGGGCGTTCGAGATCGAAATCCTGGGCGAGCGCCGCAAGGCCTCGATTCTCGTCGAACCCCCGTTCGACCCGGATGGCGCCCGGATGCGGATGTGAGCCCGGCGCGGCGGGCAAGTGAAAAACTAAGCGGAAGTTGCTCCCGGGCACCCGGTCGTGTAGAAAAATACGATCCCAGCCGCCCGGAGGCGCCCGGTGCCGCGCAAGCTCCCGCCGCTCAACGCCCTGAAGACCTTCGAGGCCAGCGCCCGCCTCGGCAGCTTCGTGCTCGCCGCCGCGGAGTTGAACGTCACGCCCGGGGCCGTCTCCCAGCAGATCAAGAAGCTCGAGGATTTCTTCGGACGCCAGCTGTTCATCCGGCGCAACAACCAGCTGCTGCTGACCGACGTCGCGATCGCGGTGCAGGCCGAGAGCTCCGAGATGATGGATGGCCTCGCGCGCCTGACCCAGCGGCTGCTCGAGGGGGAGGTGCGCTCCAGCCTGATCGTCAGCGTGCTGCCGTCGGTGGGCGTGCGCTGGCTGACCCGGCGCTTGCCGGAGTTCCTCTCGGCGCACCCGGATGTGCGCATCGACCTGCGGCTCGAGGAGGACCCGGTCGATTTCTTCCGCAACCGAATCGATGTGCGGCTCTGCTATGGGGAGCATCTGTATCCGGAATTCGTCACGGTTCCGTTCGTTCGCGATGGGGTGACGGTGCTGTGCCGGCCGGACTTCCTGGCGGATGGCCGCGTCGACGAGGCGGATCCCGCCTCGCCCCGCGACGAGGACCTGATCCACGTCACATGGCGGACCGGCTTCGCGTCGTACCCGACCTGGGACGGCTGGCTGGCGAGCCTCGATCTGCCGCGGCGCCCGCGCCGCGATCTCGGTCACACGGTGGACACGTCCAGCGTCGCGATCGACCTCGCGAAGGCCGGCTGTGGCATCGCGCTGGGCCAGCCGATGCTGGCCGCGCCGGAGCTTGCGGCCGGCCAGCTCGTCGCGCCGTTCGCGCACCGCCTTGCGCTGCAGTACGACTACTGCGCGGTGCACACGCGCGCCAACGACCGCAATCCGACGATCCGGGCCTTCGTCGCCTGGCTCGCCGCGTCGCCGGACGGTGCGGGATGAATCGCGCATCGACCCCGTTCGAGGAACCCTCCCATGTCTGAACCCGGATCGGATGCATCGCGTCGGGGCCGACGGCGACCGGTCGTCCCGAGCGCGCCGGCACACCCGCGCGCCGAGCGCTACCGGCAGCTGCGGATGCCGTACACACCCTGGCGAGTGATGAGCGAGGACCGCGTCGAGGCGCTGCACCGCGCCGCGCTCGGCATCCTCGAGGTTGAAGGGGTCAGGGTGCTGTCCTCGGCGGCCCGCGCCCGATACCGAGCCGCGGGCGCCCTCGTCGACGAGGGCAGCGGCCTCGTCCGGCTCGACCGGGGCCTCGTGGCCGAGTGCCTCGCGCAGGCGCCGCGGACGTTCACGCTGCACTCCCGCAACCCGGCGCGGCACGTCGCGCTCGACAATACGGCCGTGTCGTTCGGACCGGTATCGGGTGCGCCGAACGTCATGGACCTCGAGGGTGGCCGGCGCGCCGGCACGCTCGTCGACTACGCGAACGGCGTGCGGCTGTGCCAGGCGTTCGACGTCATGCACGTGCTCGGCGCGTTCACCGAGCCGCAGGACGTACCCGTGCAGGTCCGCCAGCTCGAGATGGTGCATGCGCAGTTGACGCTGTCGGACAAGATTCCGCACGTGTACTCGCGCGGAAGTGCGCAGATCGCCGATTGCTTCGAGCAGATCAGGATCGCGTACGGCCTGTCGCCGGAGCAGTTTCGCGACACGCCGTGCACCTATACGATCATCAATACGAACTCGCCCCGGGTCCTCGACGCACCGATGGCCGACGGCATCGTCGACTTTGCGCTTGCCGGGCAGGTCCAGATGATCACGCCGTTCACGCTCGCCGGCGCCATGGCGCCGGTGACCATTGCCGGCGCGTTGACGCTTGCGCATGCCGAGACACTCGCCGGGCTCACGCTGGCGCAGATTGCGCGCCCAGGTGCGCCGGTCGTCTATGGCAGCTTCACCTCCAACGTCGACATGAAGTCCGGGTCCCCCGCGTTCGGCACACCGGAGTACGTCAAGGCTCAGATCGGCGCGGGCCAGATGGCCCGTCATGTCGGGCTGCCGTGGCGCTCGTCCAACGCGACGGCGTCGAATTCGCCCGATGCGCAGTGCGCCTACGAGTCACAGATGAGCCTCTGGGGCGCGCTGGTCGGTGGCGCGAATTTCGTGCTGCATGCGGCGGGTTGGCTCGAGAGCGGGCTCTCGGCGAGCTACGAGAAGTTCATCCTCGACATCGAGCAGCTGCAGATGCTCGCCGAGGTGATGCAGCCACTCGGTGTGACTGACGACGACTTCGGGCTCGACGCGATTTCCGAGGCGGGCCCTGCTGGCCACTTCTTCGGCACGCAGCACACGATGGCCCGCTACCGGGACGCGTTCTATGCGCCGATCGTCTCGGATTGGCGAAACTACGGCGCCTGGAGCGGCGATGGAGCGCGTAGCGCTACCGAGCGCGCCGCCGGAGTCTGGCGCGCGACGCTCGATTCCTTCGAGGCACCGGCACTCGATCCTGCCGTTGCCGAGGCGCTCGAGGCATTCCGCCGCCGCAGGTCCGAGGAGGGCGGGGCGCCGCCTGCCGGATGAGCCGGCCATGACCGTCCAATCGATCGAGGAGGCCCGGTGATCAGCATCCCCGCGACGATCGTCGGGCCACGCGTGCGCTGGCGGATATTCTCGATACTGGTCGGGTTCGCGTCGATCGTCTACTTCCAGCAGCGAGCGATTTCGATCGCTGCCGAGCGGATCATGCCGGAGCTGTCGCTCAGCCAGATGCAGATCGGCTGGCTGCAGTGGGCCGTCGTGCTCGGATATGGATTGCTGCAGTTCCCGGGAGGACTGCTCGGGCAGCGGATTGGATCGAGACGGGCCCTCACCGCGATCATGCTGGTGGCGGTGGCGATGTGCGTCGCGACGCCATTGGCGCCGTACCTGCTGCACGGCACGACGCTCTTCGTCGCGCTGTTCATGACGCAGTTCGTGCTCGGGATCGCGCACGCGCCGTTCATGCCCGTGTGCGCCGGGACGATGGAAGCTTGGCTACCGCCCGGACGCTGGGCCTTGGCGCAGGGCATCCACACGCTTGGCTGCCAGGTCGGTGCCGCGATTGCACCACCGGCCCTCGTGCTGCTGACCGCGGCGTTCGGGTGGCAGCGCGCGCTCCTCGTCGCCTCCGTGCCGCCACTGCTGCTCATCGCCGTGTGGGCCTGGTACGGACGCGATACGCCGCGGGAACATCCGTCTGTATCGCGGCAGGAACTGGCGGAGCTTGGCGGCACCGACGCCGTGGCGCCTGAAGGTCGCGTCAGCCTCGATCGGATCCGCAGGATCCTCTCGAACCGCAGCATCCTGATGCTGACCATCTCGTACGTCAGCATGAATTACGTGTTCTACCTGCTATCCACCTGGACCTTCCTGTATCTCGTCCAGGAGCGCCACCTGACGGCGCTTGAAAGCGGGTTCCGCGGGAGCCTGCCACCGCTCGGCGCTGCGATCGGCGCGGGGCTCGGCGGCATCCTGACGGATGCACTCTGCCGACGGTTCGGGATCGCATGGGGGTTCCGGATCGTGCCGCTCGTCGCGTTGCCGATCGCGGGCGTCGCGCTACTGGTGGCGACGTGGAGCCCGGGTGCCGGACTCGCGGTTGGCGCGTTGACGCTGGCATATCTCGCCGTGGAACTCAACGAAGCGGCCTACTGGGCCGGCACGATGCGCATCGCGCAGGCCGATTCGATGGCGGCCACCGGCGTGCTCAACACCGGCGGGAACGCGGGTGGCTGGATCGGCATACCGATCGTCGCCTGGCTGTCCGGGCATGGCCTGTGGGGTACCGCGTTCGTGATCGGCTTCGGCTGTGCGCTGGCCGCGGCAGCCGCGTGGTTTTGGATCGACACGTCGCGGCCGCTGGGCGAGCCGCGACCGGCCTGACCCGAGCCGCGCCGGTCGACACGCCGGCAGCCGACAGGCACGATGGTCCGGACCTTGCCCGGCCTGCAGCGGCCCGGGCACGCCCGGGCCGCCCGCCACCGAGAGGGACGCTCCGCATGGATGCAATCTGGTTGAGCAGCTACCCACCCGAGGTTGATCCGACCCCGCCGGTTCCGGACGGTTCCGTGCCCGAGCTGATCCGCGACTGTTGCCGTCAGTTCGCGCCCGCGGAGGCGTACTGGTCGATGGGTCGCTCGTTGACGTTCGCCGAAACCTGGACCCTTGCGCAGCGCGTCGCGCGCTGGCTCGTCGCGCAGGGTGTACGTCCTGGCGATCGCGTCGCGATCATGCTGCCGAACGTGCTCGCATTTCCCGTGCTGACCTATGGGACGCTGGTCGCCGGTGGCGTCGTCGTCAACGTCAACCCGATGTACACCCCGCGCGAACTCACGCACCAGTTGCGTGACTCGGGCGCCCGCGTGCTGTTCGCGTGGGAGCCGGCGCGCCCGGCCGTCGAGAAGTGCCTGCCGGATCTCGAGCTCGGGACACTCGTGTCGATCGCGCCGGGATCGCTGCTCGGGACCGTCGACCGATATGCGCTGCGCGGCGCGCCGGGCGACCAGTGGGTCTCCTTCGAGGCCGTGCTGGTCGTCGGTGGCGAAGGAGACGAGATCGCGCCGCCTCCGCCGGATCCGTCGCGACCGGTGATGCTGCAGTACACCGGGGGGACGACCGGCGTATCGAAGGGCGCGGTCCTCACCGAGCGCAACGTACGCGCCGCGCTCGCGCAGCAAATGGCCTGGACGGGCCCGTTCCTGGCGAGGCGACCGGGTCCACACCGTCGCGTGCTCGCGATGCCGCTCTACCACATCGCAGCGCTGATGGCGGGCATGTACCGTGCGCTGATCGACGGCTCCGCGTGCATCCTGATCGCAGATCCGCGCAACCTGGACGGGCTCATCGACGTGCTTGTGAGCCAGCGGTTCACCGTGATGGGCGGCGTCAACACGCTTTACAACGCGCTGATCAATCACCCGCGCATACGCGACGTCGATTTCTCGCAATGTGCATTCTCGGGCGCGGGCGCAACCGCGACGCAGCAGGTCGTCGCCGATCGCTGGCTGGCCATTTCCGGAATGAGCATCCTCGAGGGCTACGGCATGACCGAGACCTGCTGCTACATCAGTCAGCAGGCGCTCGATGGTCGCCCCTTCGACGGGTCAGTCGGCCTCCCGCTGCCGCTGACGGAGCTGTCGATCCGCGACGCATCGGATCGCGAGCTCGCGGTCGGCGAGCAGGGTGAAGTGTGCGTCCGGGGCCCGCAGGTGATGGCCGGGTACTGGAACCGGCCGGATGAGACCACGCTCGTCATGACGCAGGATGGCTACCTGCGGACCGGCGACATCGGCAGCATCGACAGGGGTGGCTACCTGCGGCTATCCGAGCGCAAGAAGGACATGATCCTCGTGTCCGGATTCAACGTATTCCCGACCGAGATCGAGGGCGTCCTGCTCGGTCATCCGGGAATTCTCGAGGCTGCGGTGATCGCGGTGGCGGACGAGCACTCCGGCCAGGCTCCCGTCGCGTTCGTCGTGCGCCGGGATCCCGCGCTCGGCGAGGCGGAGGTCCACGACTACTGCGCGGCGCACCTGACCGGGTACAAGCGTCCCCGCCGGATCGAGTTCCGGGATGCGCTGCCAAAATCACCGGTGGGGAAAGTGCTCCGGCGCGTGCTCCGCGACGATTCGGCGCGGTTCTAGGCGACCGGGCGGACGGCGCGGGCAGCCGGTCTGGGCGCCGAGGGCGTTACTTTTTGCCGCGCCTACGGTACCTTATAGGCACAGCTTGTCTATACAGGTTAGCGCCATGTCCTCCCGCCCCGACCGCCCGGTCCTCGTGCTCCGCCCAGGCGAGGTCACGCTCACGCAGCTGAAGGCGATCCATCGCGGCGGTGTCCGCGTCGAATTCACTTCCGACGTCCGCGCCGGCATCGTCGCCGCACGCAAGACCGTGAAGGACATCGTCGACCGCGAAGCGGTCGTCTATGGCATCAATACGGGCTTCGGCAAGCTTGCCCAGACGATCATCCCCCCGGCGCGGCTCGCCGAGCTGCAACGCAACCTCGTGCTGTCCCACAGCGTCGGCCTCGGCGAATTCCTCGCCGATGACACGGTCCGCCTGATCCTCGTGCTGAAGGCGATCAGCCTCGCACGCGGACACTCCGGCGTCGTGCCGGAGATCGTCGATGCGCTGCTTGCGCTCGCGAACGCCGAGGTCCTCCCGTGCATCCCGTCTAAGGGCTCCGTCGGCGCCTCCGGCGACCTCGCGCCTCTCGCGCACCTCGCCTGTGTGCTGATCGGGGAGGGCGAGGCCCACGTCGCTGGCAAGCGCCTGCCGGCGCGCGTGGCGCTCAAGCACGCTGGGCTCGAGCCGTTCGTGCTGGGCCCCAAGGAGGGCCTGGCATTGCTCAACGGCACCCAGGTGTCGCTGGCGCTCGCGCTGCACGGACTGTTCGGCGCGGAAAGCGTGCTTGCCGCCGGGCTCGTCGCGGGCGCGCTGTCGCTCGAGGCGATCAAGGGCTCGGTGGCGCCGCTCGATCCGCGAATCCACGCTGCGCGCGGCCAGCCCGGCCAGATCGCCGTCGCCGCGGCGTTGCGCTCGCTCCTCGATGGCAGCGACATCGTCGCATCGCATGCCCATTGCGGTCGCGTGCAGGATCCATACTCGATTCGCTGTGTACCGCAGGTCATGGGAGCGTGCCTCGACAACCTCGTGCATGCGAGCGGCGTGCTGCGCATCGAGGCGAACGCGGCATCCGACAATCCGCTCGTGTTCTGCGACACGGGCGAGGTGATCTCGGGTGGTAATTTCCATGCCGAGCCGATCGCATTCGCGGCCGACATCATCGCGTTGTCCATCGCGGAGATCGGCGCGATTTCGGAGCGGCGCATGGCGTTGCTGCTCGACAGCGGGTTGTCCGGCCTACCGCCGTTCCTCGTCCGGGACGGCGGCGTGAACTCCGGTTTCATGATCGCGCAGGTCACGGCCGCAGCGCTCGCGTCCGAGAACAAGTCGCTCGCCCATCCGGCGAGCGTCGACAGCCTGCCGACGTCGGCGAACCAGGAAGACCACGTCTCCATGGCGACCTTCGGCGCGCGGCGTCTCGGCGAGATGGTGCTGAACACCGCCGCCGTCGTCGGTATCGAGGCGATGGCGGCGACACAGGGATTCGAGCTGCATCGCCCGCTGCAGAGCTCCGCGGCGATTGAAGCGATTTTCGCCGGTATCCGGACACGCGTCGCGTTCCTCGATCAGGACAGGTTGCTTGCGCCCGATCTTGTTGCGATGCAGCGCTGGGCGAACGAGAATGAGTGGCCGGCGGAGATTGCTGCGCTGATGCCGTCCGCTCGCTAGTCGGTCGCGCCGGCGCCATCGTCCTCAATATCCGAAGCGTCCGGAGGTCGATCCATGTGCATGAGCCGTCCCAGTGCCACCGTCGGCGCAATGTTGCTCGCGATCGCCTGCATCGCCGCCCCATCCATGGCGGACGCAGGCGAGCCGCCCGCCGCACACTGGCGCGATCTGGTCCGGCGGTTCTCGGCCGAGCACTTCCACCATCCGGCGTGGGGGTTCTCCCATTCGGTACGCGACTACGAGCTCGCGACCGCGCTCGCCGCGGAGGATCACGTCGCGTTGGATGACGACGTGCTGTTCGCCTCGGCGTTCCTGCATGACATCGCTGCGTTCGCGCCCTGGGATCGGGAAAAGGAAGGTATCGACCACGCTGACGAGGGTGCCCGGGTGGTCGACGGCATCCTGCAGGGGACTGGCTTTCCGATGGCGAAGATTGAAGCGGTCCGTGCGGCGATCCGTACGCATATGTTCGATCGTGCGCCGGCCGGCCCGGAGGCGACTTACCTCCACGATGCGGATGCGCTCGATTGGCTCGGTGCAATCGGCGTTGCGCGGATCATCGCAACGGTCGATGCTGGCGGCGGCGACCCGGATGGCCCGAAGGCCGTCCAGATGCTCGAGGAGAACCTGGTGTCGGTGCCGGCCGGCGTCCGGTCGGCGGCCGCCAGGAAGCGCCTGCCGATGCTCGAGGCGGAGCTGCGGGGGTTCATCGGCAGGCTGCGTGCCGAGACAGACAATCTCCGCACGCTGTAGTCGGACGCGGCGCACGGGTCCGCCTCGGATCACGGTGCCCCCGGCGCGACAGCCCGCCGGACCGTCCTGTGCGGCACTCCGCAAGCCGGGCAATTGAACTAAAGTTGGCGTCCGGCACGCCGATACCGATCCTGACGTAGGGCAGGATTCAATCGCGTATGGCCGTGGTGCAGGTTCTGGAACTTGAGATGCCGCCGGCGGCTCCGGCGCCGCCGCGGTTCGTCCAGGACCTGACGGTGGAGCTTCTGGCGGGTGACGTGCGCTTGCCGTCGTTCCCGGACATCGTCGTGCGCCTGCAGCGCGTGCTGGACGATCCGGCCACCTCGCCCGCACAGATCGCGTACATCATCGGCGCGGATGCCGCGCTCGCTGCGCGGATCCTGCGACTCGCGAATTCAGCCTTCATGAATCCCTCCGGCAAGGTCGTAACGGACCTGAATTTCGCGATCACGCGGCTGGGTCACCAACTGGTGCGCTGCACGGCCGTCGCATTCGCCCTGCAGCAGATGAAGTTCGGCGGCCGTTCGTCGGAACTGCGCCCGAAGCTGCAGGCTATATGGCGCGTGGGCATGCTCGTTGCCGCCATCGCCTACATCGTCGCCCGCGAGTCGCGCGCGGCACGACCGGAGGAGGCGATGCTCACCGGGCTGATGCACAACATCGGTCGGCTCTACATCACCGTGAATTCGACGGGCGGTGGCGGCGAGGGTGAGCGAACCGAAATACCCACGGAGGTGATGGACGAATGGCACCCGCGGATGGCGGCGTCGATCCTGAAGCAGTGGAAGTTCCCGGCGCCCATCGTGACCGCCGTCGGCAACCAGACGACGATGGAGCGGGCGCCTGGTATCGCCATCGGGCTCTCGAACGTCCTGATCGCTGCGATCGCGCTCGTGCCGAGCGTGTTCAAGCGGGCACTGGTCGACGAGATTGCCACGACGGTACCGGCGTTCCAGGACCTCGGGCTGACAGCCGATGACTGCCGTCGCATCCTGACGGCCAGCGCCCAGCCGATCCGGGCGCTCCAGGCAGCCCTGCAGGGCTGAGCCGTTCACCCCGCCCACAGATCCTGCCAGCGCCCCGAGGGGCTATCGCGGCGGATGTTCGTTCGAGATGGAATGGGTACGGCGGCGGACGCCGCCCCGATGCGAGCAGCCGATCAGGCCTGCGCAAGCTCTCGTCGGGCGACACCTTCGTAGGGCAGTCCCTGGCGTCCGTAGACGGGCGCCGCAGTGCTGCCGCGCATCGTCGCGAGGCGCTGGCGCACCTGGCCGAGCTTGAGCGTGACAACGGCGCCATTGCGCTCGTTCAGCTCCTTGCAACGGCGGGCGATCTGGAGGTTGGATTCCCAACGACCGCGCAGGGTCCGATCGGGATCGCACCAGGCGAGCAGCCGGTCGATGCCGTCAGGGCCGACGCCGAAGGAGAGCATGCGGCATGCCGATGTGCGCTCGGCATCCAGCCGCATCAGGGAGTCGATGCAGTGATGGCGCGCGGCGCCGATGTTCTCGATCGCGCCGGCATCGTCGCCACGGACGACGTCGGCCTCGCGCGCGAGTACCTGTTCGAGGTTCGAGAGGAGTCCGGTCTCTTCGGCGAGTACGCGGCCGAGGAGCTGACGCAGGTCTTCGGGACGGATGCTCATGGCGTGCGTCAGCCCTGGGCGCGCCCGGTGGCGGCGGCGATGTCGGTTTCGAGCTGCAGCAGCCGGTCGGCGATCCGGGCGGGATTCGGCACGTAGGTGCCGCGCTCAACGGACAGGCGCAACTGCGCAACCCGCTTCGTGTCGATCTCCGGGGTGGCGGCGACGGCGGCCTGCAGCGTTGCGAGCGTGCGTGCGGTGCCGGTGATGTTGATCCGGTCCGACGCGGCCGGGGACGTGCCCTGGGGCGTGCCGGTGCCAACTGCGGCAGTGCCGCGAACCCGTTCGACAGGCTGACCCGCGCCGGAACCGACCGGTCCTGCGTCCACACCCTTGATTTCGATCGCCACGGGACACCTCCTGCACTCTCCATGCAGGTAACGGCCGCGGTGGCGAAAACTTTAGGGTCAGAATTTATAGAGCGATTTCAACGAGTTCGGCGCTTCTGACGGTCGCTTCCACAACCCGAAGTGACGAGGGGTTCTGGACCCGGATCCGCTCCTCGGGTTTCCCGTCCATCAGGGCGACGACGGTGACCCGGACGTCCATCCCGCCGGCATGCGCCAACAACATGACTTGCTGGCCGCGGTGTACGACCGGCGTCGTCTGCAGCGCATCGGCGGTCAGCGCCTCGCCGATGCCGACGGGACGGATCAGGCGCTTCCCGCCGAGCTGGGCCGGATCCGTAATAAAGAGAGCCGAGGTTCCGGGAACCCGGCGAACGACCGAACTGAAGTCCGCAGGCGTCGGTACGGCATCCCGCGGCAGCGCCCGGCGCGCGACCAGTACGGGCAGGTCGGTCGACACCGCGACGCTGACGTACACCAGCCAAGGCGTGCCTGCCTCGCAGCGCACCGCGACCGTCGTATGTTCGCGCACCTGGCCTCCACCGACGATCTGACCGTGGGGCGGCGACGGGCAACGGGCCAGGCGCAGTCGCGGATCCGTCGGATCGGCCACCGCGGAGAGCTCCGATGCCGCGGAACTGGTCGCGGCGTGGATCGCCTGCTCCGCAGCGTCGCGGATGCGCTGGCCATCCTCGATGTCGACCGTGGCTGCGTGCGCCGCCGCCGCCGCGAGCATGAGCATCGTCGCTGTCGCGTGTCGGGTGGCGGGCCTTCTCATCATCCGGATCCTCATCGGGCTGGGCATTGCCTGTTACAGGAGCAAGACCCGTGCCAGCTCCAAGCGTCAGATCCATGACGGTTCCGGCCCCAACCCTCTCAATCGGAACTCTTTGGCGGCCGACAGCGACCCTGCCACCCGGCCGAGGGTTGCCCGAGGCCGGCAAGAACTTGCCGGTCGCCCGGTCGGCGCCGCGGGCTATTGCGCGCCCCGTCACAGTTCCCGATGCGAAAAGAGGCATTCCGGGCCAATGGCACAGGACTTGCTCCTTGTACCGCCCAAGTGAATCGAACTTGTGGAGGGCCCGTGAGCAACAGCATCGACAGCTACCTCGGCGTACATGCACGCGCACTCAGTGTCGAGGCGCGGCGCACGGAGCTGCTTGCGGCCAACATCGCCAATGCCGACACGCCGAACTTCAAGGCGCGCGACCTCGACTTTCGTATCGCACTCGCCGGCGCCGGCGGCGCGACCCCCGGAAATCTGCCGATGCAGGCGACGCAGGGCTCGCTGCCGGGCGGCTCGCCCGCCGGTATCGAGGACGCGGCGCTGCGTTACCGCACGCCGACGGCGCCCTCGCTCGATGGAAACACCGTGGACGAACACCTTGAGCAGGCTGCCTTCGCGGAGAACAGCGTGCGCTACCAGGCGACGCTGACGCTGCTGAGCGGGAAGTTCCGCGCCTTGATGACTGCGATCACCGGCCAGTAGCCCCGCGCACAGCAGGAGTAACCAACCATGTCCTCGTTCAACATCTTCGACATTGCCGGATCCGGGATGAGTGCGCAGTCGGTGCGCCTCAATACCGTCGCCAGCAACCTCGCCAACGCCGACAGTGTCAGTGGCGATCCGTCGACCGTGTACCGGGCGAAGCATCCGGTGTTTCGCGCGATCCTCGGTGCCGCCGGCGACGCGAGCACGGCCTCGGTCGGCGTTGCAGGCATCTCCCAGAGCACCGCGAAGCCCGACGTCCGCTACGACCCCGGCAACCCGCTCGCGGACGGGCAGGGATACGTGTACGCGCCTGCGGTCAATGTCGTGGAGGAGATGACCGACATGATCTCGGCGTCCCGGTCCTACCAGAACAACGTCGAAGTCATGAACACCACCCGTGACCTGCTGCTCGCCACGCTGAAGCTCGGCCAGTGAGCGCGGGTCCAGAACATCATCCCACCGGAGTGAATTGACCCATGTCCACCAATCCCATCACCGCGACCGCCGCACCCCAGACCGCCGCCTCGGCCGCGAAGGCCAGCGCGATCCAGGGGCTGTCGACCAACGACTTCCTGACCTTGATGACCGCCCAGTTGAAGAACCAGGACCCCCTTAACCCGACCGACAGCAACCAGTTCCTGTCGCAGCTCGCGCAGCTCAGCACCGTGACCGGCATCTCGTCGATGAACCAGTCGATGAGCACGCTGTCGAGCGCGATGCTGTCCTCGCAGGCCTTGTCCAGCGTCTCGCTGGTCGGCCATGCGATCCAGGCCGTCGGCAATGTCGCGAGCTATTCCGCAGGCTATCCCCTGTCCGGGGCCGTGCAGGTGCCGGCCGGCGCCAGTGCCGCGATGCTGACGATCACCGACGCGTCCGGGGTCGTCGTTAGGCATCTGCCGGTGCAGTCGGGTGCGGGTAACCAGTCGTTCAGCTGGGACGGCACCACGGACGCGGGAACTGCTGCTCCAAGCGGCGTGTACGGCGTCTCGGCAACCGCCGTGGTGGGCGGCCAGAACCAGGGGGCGACGACGCTACTCAACGGCACGGTCACCAGCGTGACGCTGGACGCGTCCGGAAGCGGCGTCACCGTGAACACCCCAGAACTGGGCGCCATCGCGCTCAGCAACGTCAAGCAGATCGGCTGAATTTTTCCTTCATTCATCGACCAGGAGCATCACAATGGCTTTCGGAATCGCACTCAGTGGCATCGACGCGGCGCAGAGCAACCTCAACGTCACCGCCAACAACGTCGCCAACTCGGCCACCACCGGATTCAAGTCCTCGGCGGCCCAGTTCTCCGAGCTCTTCGCGGTCTCGCCGCAGGGTACGAGCAATACGCAGACCGGCAATGGCGTGAAGATCGCGCAGGTTGCGCAGCGCTTCACGCAAGGCAACATCACCTCGACCGGCAACAGCCTTGACATGGCGATCAGCGGCGACGGCATGTTCGCGGTCAGCGACCATGGCGCGCTGCAGTACACCCGTGCCGGCAGCTTCCAGACGGATGTCAGCGGCTACGTCGTGAATTCCTCCGGCCAGCGCCTGCAGGTCTTCAAGCCGACCACCGCCGGCTCCTTCGACACGACTTCCCTGTCGGATCTGCAGCTGGTGACGGGCGACAGCGCGCCGCAGGCCACGAGCACCGCGCAGATGGTGTTCAACCTTCCGGCCAACGCAACGCCGCCGACCGCAAGCTTCTCAACCGCCGACCCGACCAGCTACAACCAGTCGACCTCGGTTACGCTGTACGACTCGCTCGGTGCCGCGCATACGGCGGCGATGTACTTCGTCAACGTTTCGCCGAACGTCTGGAATGCGTACGAATACATCGACGCGAAGCCCGTCAACGCAACGCCGGTCAAGCTGACCTACGGCCCGAGCGGCGTGCTTGCGGCCTCGGCCGATCCGGCCGGCGGCACGAACACGTCCGCCGTGAACTTCGGCACCTTCACGCCGACCTCGACCGGCGCGTCGCCGATGAACGTCGGCTTCGATCTCAGCAAGAGCACCCAGTACGGCGACACGTTCGGTGTCAATTCCGTCACGCAGAACGGCTACACCACCGGCAAGCTGAGCGGGATCTCCGTCGATTCGACCGGCGTTGTGCAGGCCAACTACACGAACGGCCGTTCGGTCGCGCTCGGCCAGGTTGCGCTCGCGAACTTCTCGAACCAGGAAGGCCTGCAGCAGGTCGGCAATACGAACTGGACGGAGACCTACTCGTCGGGCTCGCCGATCTACGGTCCGGCGGGCGGCTCCGGCTTCGGACTCGTCCAGGCCGGCGCGCTCGAGGACTCGAACGTCGACATCACGGCGCAGCTGGTGCAGATGATCACCGCGCAGCGGTCGTTCCAGGCCAACGCCCAGATGATCTCGACCGAGAACCAGATCACGCAGAGCATCATCCAGATCCGCGGCTAAGGAGCGGATGCAGTACTGGCACGCAACGGAACCTGAGGAGCAGTCGCAATGGATCGGCTTGTCTACGTGGCGATGGCTGGCGCGAAGGAAACCCTTCGCGCCCAGGCCGCGAACAACCACAACCTCGCGAACGCGAGCACGACGGGCTTCAGGGCGGACCTGTCTGCGTTCCAGACCCAGGACGTCGTCGGTTCCGGGTTCCCGTCCCGCGCCTACGCGACGAGTGCCGGCACGGGCTGGGACTCGACGTCGGGCGCCATGGAAGCAACCGGCGGCGACCTGGACGTTGCGATCAAGGGCCAGGGGTGGCTCGCAGTCCAGGGGGCCGACGGCACCGAGGGCTATACGCGGGCGGGCAATCTGCACGTGGAGACGAGCGGCATGCTGACGACCGCCTCCGGCCTGCCGGTGCTCGGTGACTCGGGGCCGATCAGCGTTCCGCCGCATGCGTCGATCACGATTGGCGGTGACGGATCGCTGTCGGTCGTGCCGCTCGGGCAGGAAGCGAAGACCGTGTCGACCGTGGGGCGACTCAAGCTGGTCAATCCGCCGGCGGAAGCGCTGTCCCGGGGCCCCGATGGGCTCTTCCGCCTTGCCGCTGGGGGCGAAGCGCCTTCCGATGCGAGCGTCCACGTCGTCAGCGGCGCACTCGAGTCGAGCAACGTCAACATCGCCGTGACGATGACCACGATGATCGAACTGTCCCGCAACTACGACCTCCAGGTGAAGGCCATGCACACCGCCGAGGAAGACTCTGCCGCCAGCGCCAAGCTGCTGCAGAGCAGCTGAACCACTTCAGGAGGCTAAATACATGAATCCCGCACTTTGGGCCGCCAAGACCGGACTCGACGCCCAGCAGACCCGGATGGCCGTGGTCTCGAACAACCTCGCCAACGTCAACACGACCGGCTTCAAGAAGGGCCGGGCCGTGTTCGAGGACCTGCTCTACCAGACGGTCACCCAGGTCGGTGCCGCGACGTCGCAGAACACCCAGTCGTCCACGGGCATGTCGCTCGGGACTGGCGTGCGCGTGGTCGCGACCGAGAAGACCTACACGCAGGGCAGCCTGAACCAGACCGGCAACGCCCTGGATCTCGCCATCAATGGCCGCGGGTTCTTCCAGGTGCTCATGCCGGATGGCACGGTCGGCTACACGCGCGCCGGCGACTTCCAGATGAATTCCAGTGGCCAGCTCGTCACCTCGAGCGGCTACCCGGTGCAGCCGGCGATCACGATTCCGAAGGGTGCGCAGAGCATCACGATCGGTGCCGACGGCACCGTCAGCGCCCAGCTCGCCGGTCAGTCCGCGACGTCGACGGTCGGCACGCTGCAGCTCGCGGATTTCGTCAATCCATCGGGGCTGCAGGCGCGCGGTGAGAACCTGCTGAGCGAATCCGCCTCGAGCGGTACGGCGCAGGCCGCCAGTCCCGGGCAGAACGGCGTCGGCACCCTGCTGCAGGGCTCGATCGAGGCCTCCAACGTCAATGTGGTCGAGGAGATGGTGAACATGATCGAGACACAGCGCGCGTACGAGATGAACACCAAGGCAATCCAGACGACGGACCAGATGCTCCAGTACCTCGGCACCAATCTCTAGACTGAAGGATGACGCATCGTGACTGAATGGATCAGGAAGCTGCTGCGGATGTTGTGGAAGGCGTGGCGCGTCGTTGCGACCGCGCTCGCCCTCGCCGCGATCCACGCCTGTGCCTCGACGCCGCACCCGGACGCGAACTTTGCCGCGACGCTGCCAGAGGAGATCCCGGTGGCCGACGCCGGCAACGGTGGGATCTTCCAGAATGGACACGACGTCCCGCTGTTCGAGAACTCCGTCGCGCACCGCATTGGCGACGTGCTGACGATCACGCTCGACGAAAAGACCGATGCTTCGAAGACCGCGGTCACGACGACCAAGAAGGATACGGCCGTGGATACGTCTGCCACGAGCCTGCTCGGTGCTGCGCCGACGATCCGGGGTCGGAATCTCCTCAACACGTCCCTGAGCGGAACCACGAGCTTCGACGGGGAGGGTGGGAGCAAGCAGAGCAACCAGTTGACCGGCGGCATCTCGGTCACCGTCTCTAAGCGCCTCGCGAACGGAAACCTCCTGGTCCGAGGACAGAAGTGGATCACGATCAACCAGGGTCGCGAATTCGTCCGCATCCAGGGAATCGTGAGGCCGGTGGATATCGGGCCTGACAACACGGTGTCCTCGATGCGGGTCGCCGACGCGACCATCGCGTATGGCGCGCAGGGGGCGCTCAACGACGCCAATTCCAAGGGCTGGCTCGCGCGCTTCTTCGATTCGAAGTGGATGCCGTTCTGAACTACTGGATCGCACTATGAATACTCCATCCATCCGCTGGCACCGAATCCTGACTTGCGCCATCTGCGCGCTCGCAGTCGTGCTGCCAACCCAGGCCCGCGCCGAGCGGATCAAGGACATGTCGTCCGTCGCCGGCGTGCGCACCAACCAGCTCGTCGGCTATGGCCTCGTGGTCGGGCTCGACGGTACCGGCGACCAGACGACGCAGACGCCGTTCACCGTGCAGAGCATCCTCAACATGCTCGCGAAGTTTGGCGTGACGATTCCGCCGAACGTCAATCCGCAGCTGAAGAACGTCGCGGCAGTCACCGTGACCGCGGAGCTTCCGGCATTCTCGAAGACAGGCCAGACGCTCGACGTCACGGTCGCCTCGATCGGCAATTCGAGCAGCTTGCGTGGCGGCGCGCTGCTAATGACACCGCTGCGCGGCGCCGATGGCGAGGTCTACGCGATGGCGCAGGGCAGCGTCGTCGTCAGCGGCTTCGGCATTTCAGGCAAGGACGGCTCACGTGTCAGCGTCAACGTCCCGAGCGGTGGGCGCGTTCCCAACGGCGCCACGGTCGAGCGCGAGGTGACAACCCGCTTCGCCAACGACGGCTTCGTGATATTGAACCTCAACACGCCGGACTTCACGACGGCGGCGCGCCTGTCCGAGGCGGTCGACAAGACGCTTGGGCCCGGCACGGCCCATGCGCTGGATGCAGTGTCCGTGCGGGTACAGGGACCGACGGATCCTGGCGCGCGCGTGGCGTTCATCGGTGCCCTTCAGGACATCGAAGTGGAACCGGGCGAGGCCGCAGCCCGCGTCATCATCAATTCCAGGACAGGAACGGTCGTGATCGGCTCGCACGTGCGGGTGACGCCGGCGGCCGTCGCGCATGGCTCGCTGTCCGTCACCATCACCGAACGCACGGACGTCAGCCAGCCTCGGCCCCTTTCGAGCGGAGGCACGACGGTGTCGACACCCCGCTCCGAGATCACGGTCACGCCTTCGGGGGATGCCCGGATGTTCCTCTTCAATGCGGGCGTCGACCTCGAGGAGATCGTTCGGGCCGTCAACCAGGTGGGTGCCGCTCCCGGCGATCTCGTGGCGATCCTGGAAGCGCTTCAGCAGGCCGGTGCCCTGCGTGCGCAGCTGATCGTGATCTAGGCGCAGGACCCCGCGATGAGCACCACCCCTGTCAGCAATCCCGGCTACTACGCCGACTTCCGCGGGCTCGCCTCGCTGAAGAAATCCGCCCGGGAAAACGACCCGAAGGCGTTGCGGCAGGCTGCGCGCCAGTTCGAGAGCCTGCTGACCAGCATGCTGCTCAAATCCATGCGGCAGGCGAAGCTCGGTGACGGGTTCGGTGACAGCCAGGAGACGGAATTCTACCAGGACATGCTGGACCAGCAGGTCGCCGTGCAGCTGTCTCAGGGCAAGGGCCTTGGGCTTGCCGACATGCTCGTTCAGCAGCTCGCTCGCAGCGGGCTCGCCACCGGCACCGATGCCGCGAAACCAAAGCCACTGACGCCGCCTTCGAGCACCGGTACCACGCTGCCTTCGGCGCCCGCCACGCCCACCGCTTCGGTCCCGTCTGTGCAGCCGGCCAGCGGGTCGTCTACTTGCACGGGCGTGCCGATGTCTATCCAGGCGCCCGCGACGCCCAATTCGCCGGCACCGCCTCCGATCGCACCGATGCCGCCGGCCATCGCTCCGCCGGGCCCGCTGGCGAAGTCGTCCGGCGCGATTGCCGTCCCACTCCCCGAGCAGGCGGCGTTTATCCGCGGGATCGCGCCCTATGCCGAACAGGCCGCCGCGCGGCTCGGGGTCGCTCCAGAGGCATTGATCGCACACGCGGCGCTCGAGACGGGCTGGGGCCGGCACGTGCCTGCCGCCGCGGCCGGCGGCAGCAGCTTCAATCTATTCGGAATCAAGGCGGGCGGCTCGTGGAGCGGCACGTCGGTCGCGGCGCAGACGCTCGAGTACGAGGCGGGCGTTCCCTCGACGGTCGAGCAGCCCTTTCGGGCCTACGCGTCCCTCGAGCAGGGCATGAACGACTACGTCAAGGTGCTGCAGGGCAGCGCACGCTTCAGGTCCGCCCTCGGTACCGGCCGGGACACCGGCGCATTCGCGAATGGCCTCGCCCGCGGTGGCTATGCGACGGATCCGGCGTACGGGGCTAAGTTGGCCGCGGTCGCGGATCGCGTGCGCGTGCTGCGCGCCGGGGTCGCATCCGACCCGATGCGCGTCGCTGACGTCGCGGCCCCCAAGGACACAACTAACACGATCGATACGAGGCTCGCGACATGAGCAACATGCTGACGACCGGCGCATCGGGCTTGCTCGCGTTCCAGAGCGCGCTCACGACGATCAGCCACAATATCTCGAATTCCAGCACGCCGGGCTACACGCGCCAGACGGTCGGGCTCGCCGCAAACCTGGCGGATTCCACTGGATTTGGCTGGATCGGCAATGGCGTCTCGGTGACCGGCGTCACGCGCGCCTACAACGCCTTCCTCAACACGCAGACGCTCGGTGCGACGAGCGGCTACAACCAGCTCAGCACGCTCAGCGGGCTTGCCGGAAACATCAACAACATGTTCGGTGACCCGACGACCGGCCTTTCGGCTGGGCTGCAGCAGTTCAGCCAGTCGGTGCAGAGCCTCGCGAATGCACTGTCGCAGACGATCGCGCGCCAGGCGGTCCTCTCCCAGGCGCAGACGCTCGTGACGCAGTTCAAGAGCTACGAGGGCACGCTCACGCAGCTCGATGGTGCGGTTTCGGGGCAGCTCGGGTCGGAGGCGGCCACGATCAGCTCGCTCGCGGCGAACATCGCGTCGATGAACCAGCAGATCAATTCGGCGCGCAGTCAGTCCCAACAGGCCCCGAACGACCTGCTCGACCAGCGCGACCAGCTCATTTCGGACCTGTCGCAGCACATCAGCGTCAGCACGGTGCCACAGAGTGATGGCAGCGTGAACGTGTTCATCGGCAACGGCCAGCCGCTCGTCGTCGGCACTTCCTCCACCACCCTGACCACAGGACCCGATCCCTTCAACTCCGGCCAGACGCGCGTATTCCTGAAGGGCGCCAATGGCGTCGTCGACATTACCTCGTCGTTGTCGGGTGGAACGGTGGGAGGATTGCTGCAGTTCCAGGAGCAGATGCTGACACCGGCCCACAACACGCTCGGGCAGGCGGCGATGACCTTTGCCTCGCTCGTCAACACCCAGAATGCGGCGGGCCTCGACCAGAACGGCGCGCCGGGCGGGCCGCTGCTCGCCTACGGCGCCCCGACGGTCCTCCCCGCCGCACAGAATACGGGGACGGCGTCCGTGTCCGCCGCGCTCGCGACCGACGCGAGCGGCAATCCGAACGACCTCGGCGGGCTGACGACGAGCGACTACTACCTGCGGTACGACGGCAGCCAGTGGAGCCTCGTCGATACCAGCAGTGGTGTTTCGGCGTCGTTGACCGCCACCGGCAGCGGGCCCGTGACACTGAGCGGCGCAGGCCTGTCGATCACGGTGAACGGGAGCGCCAAGGCCGGAGACCAATTCCTGGTGCAGCCGACCCGCAATGCGATTGCGGGACTGGCGCTCGTGACCACCGACCCGACAAAGGTCGCTGCTGCGGCACCGCTGCTTACAGGCGCCGCAGCAACGAATACGGGGACCGCCACGATCGATGCGGGAAGCGTGCCGACGATGTCGGGATGGGTCCGTTCGAACTACACGCTGACTTTCACGAGCGCGAGCTCCTACACGATCACCGGTGCCAACGGCCAGAGCACGACCGGGACGTACACGTCCGGTCAGCCGATCAGCTACAACGGCTTTGCCGTGACGATCAGCGGCGCCCCCCAGGCCGGCGACTCGTTCACCATTAACGACAACGCGGGCGGTACGGGCGATGGCCGCAATGCGGTCGCGCTGGCCGGCATCCTTGACTCCAAGGTCCTCAAGGGCGGCTCGCAGTCGCTTGCGGGGATGCTCGGCGCCTACGTCGGGACGGTCGGCCTGCAGACTAGCCAGGCGCAGGACGGGGCTGTGGCCCAGCAGAGCGCGTTGACGAGCGCCCAGGCGGCCCAGCAGAGCGTCTCCGGCGTCAACCTCGACGAAGAGGCGGCCAATCTCATCCGCTACGAGCAGGCCTATCAGGCCGCGGCCCAGGTCATCAAGGTCGCCGACACATTGTTCCAGACGCTGATGACCAGCGTCGGTAGGTAGGGGTAGCCATGCGCCTGTCCAGCTCCATGTTCAACGGCTCGGTGGTCACCGAGATGCTTCGCGACCAATCCGCGCTCGCCCTCACGCAGCAGCAGCTGTCCACTGGCAAGAGCGTCAACACGCCCGCCGACAATCCGGCCGCTGCAGTACAGATCCTCGGTCTCACCAACACGAACTCCCAGTACCAGCAGTACATCACCAACGGTCAAAGCGCGAATACGCGCCTGACCCTGCAGGAGCAGGCGCTCGCGGATGCGACCACGACGATGCAATCCATCCGCGACCTCGTCGTCCAAGCGAACAGCGGGACCAACAACGCCAGCGACAACAAGGCGATCGCGACGCAGATCCAGTCGCTCGAGGGGCAGTTGCAGGGCATCGGCAATCGCCAGGACGCGCAGGGCGACTACCTCTTCTCCGGCTACGCGACGAGCGCGCAGCCATTTGTACGCGGCAGCGCCGGCAGCATGCAGTACGTTGGCGATTCCGGAGCGCGGACGATCCAGCTCGATGCAAGCACGTCGGTGGCGCTCGGCGATCCAGGATCCTCGATCTTCATGGGAGTTCCGACAGGGAACGGCGTCTTCACGACCGCCGCCGGGGCCTCCAATACCGGTGCGGCGATCGCTGATACGGGGAGTATCACCAATCGAAGTGCCTGGGTGCCCGGGCAGTACACGATCTCGTTCAGCGACGCGAGCCACTGGAGTGTGTCCGACAGCTCCGGTAAGCCCGTCACGGATGCGAGTGGCAATCCCGTGCAGGGCACCTATGATGGCAAGGGTGGCACGGTCGCGTTCAACGGCATCCAGGTCGGAATCAGTGGCGCCGCAGCCGCTGGCGACACGTTCTCGGTGTCGCCGTCCGGTCGGGAGAGCGTGTTTGACACGCTGGACCGGCTCGTTGGCGCGCTGAACGCGCCGGCCGGTGGCGCCGCGGCGCGCGCGCAGCTGAGCACGGCGCTCGGCGGTGCGCTGCAGCAGATCGACCAGGTCTCCAGCCAGATCTCGACCGTGACTTCCAACGTCGGGGCACGCCTGTCGATGATCAGCAGCATGCAGACGACGCTCAATGCCCGTAGCACGACCGTCTCCTCGCAGATCTCCAGCCTAGGGGACGTGGACTACGTCAAGGCGACGGCCCTCTACAGCCAGCAGTACCTCGCCCTCCAGGCGGCCCAGGCGTCGTTTGCGCAGGTCGGGCAGCTGTCGCTTTTCAAGTATCTGTAGTTCGAGGGAGCGTGACGAACTCGACAGAATTCATCGCCGGGGGGCTTCGGGCGTCAAGTTCCCCCCGGGTGGACCGATAAGGGTCCCGAACAGGAAGCGGATTGTCCGCAACGGTTCCTCAAGCGCGACGGACTGGTGTCCGGCGTCTGAACCAAAACTTAGGAGCACACGCAATGTCACTGGTCCTCAATACCAACCTGAACTCGCTGAACGCCCAGAACAATCTGGCCGAGTCCGGGATGAAGCTTTCCAATGCCCTCCAGCAGCTGTCCTCGGGCCTGCGGATCAACACCGCGGCCGACAACGCCGCCGGCTACGCGATCGTGCAGGGCATGACCTCGCAGATCAACGGCCTCAACCAGGCCTCGCGCAACGCGGCGGACGCCGTGTCGCTGACCCAGACCGCGTCGGGCGCCCTGTCGGAGGTCGTCAGCGACCTGCAGACGATGCGCGACCTGGCCGTGCAGTCGCTGAACGCGACGAACAGCGCGCAGGATCGCACCAACCTCGACCAGCAGTTCCAGCAGCTGAAGGCCGACATCAGCAACGTCGCGCAGAACGCGTCGTTCAACGGCGTGAACCTGCTCGACGGCAGCTTCCAGGGCGCATCGTTCCAGATCGGCGCCAATGCCGGCAACACGATCTCGGTCGGCTCGGTCGCCGACACCCGCGCCTCGAACCTTGGCAAGCTTTACACCGACGCCGGCGGCACGCTGGCGGCCTCCACGGTGTGGGCGGCCGGTGACAAGTACACGATCAGCTACACGGACGCGGCCAGCAACAAGTTCAGCTCGTCCGAGCTGACGATGACCGGCAATGCGGCCACCGACCTCAAGACGGTTGCTGCGGCCTTCAACCAGCTGTCGGGCTCTGACGGCGGGCTGATCGCGACGGTGAAGTCGGGCGGCGGCGGCATCACGCTCAGCAGCACGACGAGCCAGACGGTTGGCGGCACGTTCAGCTTCTCGGCGAACGCCAACAACAGCACGGCTGCAGGCGTTGGCGCGGCGAACATCACCGACTTCGGCATCTCGGCCGGCACGGCCATCGCGGTGACGACTGCGGGCAAGTTCCTCGACAGTGGCTCGGTGACTTCGGTCGACAGCTCGAACCTGGTGCTCGCGCAGATCGACAGCGCGCTGCAGCAGGTCGCGGCCTCGGGTGCGCAGCTCGGCGCGTACCAGAATCGCTTCCAGGCGGCGATCTCGGGCATCAACACGACCGCGACGAACCTGAGCGCGGCGCGCAGCGAAATCCAGGACACGAACTTCGCCCAGGCCACGTCGGACCTGTCGAAGGCGCAGATCCTGCAGCAGGCTGGTACGTCGATGGTGGCGCAGGCGAACACGGTTCCGCAGAACGTGATGACGCTGCTCCAGAAGCTGCCGTAAGAGGCCATGACCGGCCTTTCAAAGCACGCGGGCGGGCGGGGATTCGGAGGTCCCCGCCCGTCTTCCGTATTGTCGCCCCGACCCGCATGTCGGGCCGGCTTCGGCGGACGGCACGCGGAGCGTTGAGCCATGAGCGCGGCCAGTTCAGTCGTCAGTATCGCCGGCAGCACGAGTGCTGCCTCCGCGGGCGGCTCGGTCATCAATGTCAGCAGCCTTGTTTCCCAGCTCGTCGCGGCGTCACGCGCGCCCCAGGACGCGCTGATCTCCCAGCAGTCGAGCACGGTCACGACCAAGATTTCGGCACTCGGAACCCTCAAGGGCGCGCTCTCGACCTTCCAGTCCGCCCTGACCACGCTGAACACGCCGAACGCCTTCTCGGCCATGTCGGCGTCCACTTCGGACAGCGGGGTCTTCACGGCTAGCGTGACGTCCGGGGCTCCTCCCGGCAACTACGCGATGACCGTCACTTCACTTGCGTCCGCCCAGCAGCTGCTGTCGACCGGGTTCGCGGGAGGTGCCACGGCCCCGATCGGTCCGGGCACGCTAAGCATCCAGCTCGGCGCGACGAGCTTCAAAGTTGCGGTCGACGCGACGAACGGGACCATCGGCGGTCTCGCGACGGCGATCAACTCCGCGAGCGACAATCCCGGGATCGTCGCCGCCGTAGTCCAGGGCAGTGATGGCGCCCACCTGCTGCTCTCGTCGACCCAGACAGGCGCGGCAAACACGATCCAGGTCACCGAGACCGACGCCGGCACCGCGCTTGCGGGCGTGACTTACGGCACCGGGAATACGGCCAACTACACGCAGAATACGACGGCAAAGGATGCGAGCTTCAGCATCGCCGGCGTTGCCTACACGAGCGCGAACAACACTGTCACCGACGCCCTGAGCGGTGTGACGCTGTCGCTCACTGGTACCACTGCCGCGGGCGCGACTGCGAGCCTGACGGTCGCCAACGACACGGGGACGGTTGCCGCCAACATCGAGTCGTTCGTCGCGGCGTACAACACGCTGCAGAGTTCGGTGACCCCGCTCGGCGCCTACGACAAGACATCGGGCAGCGCCGGGCCCATGCTGGGTGATGCACTATTGACGGGCGTCGAGGGCGAAATCCACCATACACTGCAGAGCATCGTCGGCACGTCGGTCTACAACTCGCTGGCGAGCCTCGGGATCACGACGCAGAAGGACGGCACTCTCGCGGCGGACAGCACCAAGCTGCAGACCGCACTCGCCAAGGACTTCAACTCGGTCAAGACGCTGTTCAGCGGCTCCGGCGGCATCGCCTCGCAGCTCGACACCCTGATCGGCAAGGAACTTGCCACCGGCGGGGCGATCGACAGTCGCAGCAACATGCTGGTCAAGCAGAGCAATGCGCTCAACGACCAGACCACGACCCTGAACAAGCAGATGGATGCGATGTCAGCCAGCCTGACGCAGCAGTATGCGGCGCTCAACGTGCTGCTCTCCTCTCTGCAGACCACGTCGGGCTACCTGACCCAGGCGATCGCCAGCCTGCCGTCGAACGTCGGCAAGTCCGGCGGTTGACGCACGCCGCATGCGTGGTCCTCAAGTTCACGAGCGCGCTGCCGTTACATACGGCACGGGATATCGAAGGAGACCGATCATGAGGCCACACGCCAGGAATCCGAAGCTCGCGGCCTACCAGACGGTCTCCGTGCATGGTGGCGTTGCCAGCGAGGATCCTCACAAGCTCGTGCTGATGCTCATGGATGGTGCGCTGGACCGCCTCGCGCTTGCCCGCGGCTTCGCCGAGCGCGGCGAGGTGGCGCGCAAGGCCCAGGTCCTGCACAGCTGCATCACCATCATCACGGAGCTGCGCGGCAGCCTCAACATGGAGGACGGCGGGCCGCTCGCGCAGAACCTGAGCGAGCTGTACGCGTACATGATGCGGCAGCTGACGCGCGCGATCACGGATGGCAGTACCACGGGTGTCCAGGAGGTTCGATCGCTGCTGAGCGACATCCGTGGTGCATGGGCGGCAATCGGGCCGCAGGTGGCGGCGCTGCGTGCCGTGGGCAATCTCAACTGAGCCCCGCGCGGAGTGCCGCAGGGCATGGCGGGCTGTGCAGCGATGAGGACGACGGCAAGCCAATCGGGGAGACGACGCCCGGCGGAGAAGGTCATGTACGAAGGTCTGGACACGATCGCGATCCACAACGAGTTGGCCTACCACGATGTCCTGCCGGTTCGTTGGGAGCCCCTGACGCGCGTCCTAAATCCATTTGAAATCAGCGGGATGGAAGAGTCCAACGTCCTGCTGCTGCAGGCCTGCGTCGCGGTCGAGGAGCAACCGGCGCGGGACAAGAACGACGATCTGCACCCGCTCGCGACCGAGCTCGCCCGAATCGACTTCAAGCTCAACCTCGTTCTCAAACTGCTCGGCTCGCTTGTGGACAGCCGTCAGGCGATCGACCCGGTGCCGGTGCAGTTCAATCGGCGGGGCGCGTCCTGGCAGGGACGCAGCGTCTTTCCGCCGGTCGGCAGCCGCGGGATTCTCCACATCGGCCTCAGGTCGTCGTTGACGCAGACGCTCGACTTCGTTGCGGACGTATCGGAGAACGAACTCGGCGCCGTCAGCGCGGAGTTCGTCGACGTCGCCGCGCCGGTCGCCGACCTGGTGCAGCAGCTCTGTTTCCTCAAGCACCGCAAGCGGGTTGCAGGGTCGCGCAATCCACGTCGCGCCTGACGAAAATTGGAAGCGATTCCGACTGCTGCGGCGCACAAGCTCTGGCCTAATCACAAGTAGCTGATTTGAATAACAAAAACTCCTATGAACCGAGATGAAATTTAAACGATTTGTGCGATAGCGCCTTGACAATCGCTGCGGGATAAAGAGGGGAATACCTGATAGGCCCTTTAGGGGATTGCGCTACACGATATGCGGTACATGGCAACACCCAAAGTTAAAAACTGTGACGTAACTCACACTTTTACTGATGAGAACCCAATGCATTTGTCATAACTGGGCGCATAGAATGATCTCGCGCGTCGCAAATGGGCGACGGAGGCGCCGATGATGAGCATGACGCTCGAGATTCAGCCGACAGTTGTGATGCCCACCGGGCAGTCACCGGCGATCCGGCGTGTCAATCGCCTCATCCAGCAAGTTGCTGGTTTTAATAGCAATGTTTTGATCCTCGGGGAGTCCGGCACGGGCAAGGAAGTGGTCGCCCGGGCGATCCACCACTGCTCCAACCGCCGCGACAGGCCCTTCATCCCCATCAACTGCGGTGCGATTCCCGGGGAGCTGCTCGAGAGCGAGCTGTTCGGCCACGAGAAGGGCGCCTTCACCGGCGCGCTGAATGCCCGCCGCGGTCGTTTCGAGCTGGCGGAAGGCGGCACGATCTTCCTCGACGAGATCGGCGACATTAATCCGTCCTTGCAGGTGAAGCTGCTGCGGGTCCTCCAGGAGCGGGTCTTCGAGCGTGTCGGCAGTTGCGCGACCCAGGCCTGCGACGTGCGCGTCATCGCCGCCACGCATCGCGACCTCGAGGCCTGCATCGCCAAGGGCACGTTCCGCGAGGACCTGTTCTACCGGCTCAACGTCGTCCCCATCGAGATGCCACCGGTTCGGGATCGGCGCGGGGACCTGCCGATGCTGATCTCAACGCTCGCGAGGCGCGTGCAGGATATGCATGGCCTGCCCGTGTGCCTGACGGCGGAGGCCGTCGCCGCCCTCGAGCAGTACCGCTGGCCCGGCAATGTCCGGGAACTGTCGAACCTGCTCGAGCGCATCGCGATCGAGTCGGCCGGGGAACCCGTCGGTGTCGCGCAGCTGCCTGCCCGCTACCGTCCGCCGGGCTGGACCGAGCCGCTCGAGCAGCTGGAACTGCCCACTGCACCCGATTCCGACGACGCGTACCTCACGGACGATGACGTCGATGCAATCCTCGAGGCGGATCCGCCGATGATTGCGGCCAAGGCGGCGCCATTGCCGCCGGCGCGCGAAGTTGCGCCGGGTGCGCCGGGGCTCGCGGAGCTGCCGGCGGGTGGCATGGATCTGAAGCAGTATCTCGATGATCTCGAGCGAGCGCTGATCTGCAAGGCGCTCGAGGCGGCCAATGGCACCGTCGCCCATGCCGCGCGGCTGCTTGGCCTGCGGCGCACGACCCTGGTCGAGAAACTGCGCAAGTTCGGCGTTGACGCCAGCGAGCTGGTCGCGACGGGTTCTTGACGCCCTGAGACCGGCAGCGGTTTGCCGGTGAGACACGGGTCACGCTATTCCGGTTGGCACGATGTTTGCTTGTTACCCCATCAGGTAACACGCAAACCTCTCGGGCACACGCGGAATGGAAACCGAAACTGCATCTCACGAACATCGGCCGAATGCGCCGGACTTCGGCTCCGAGGCCACGGATCCCGTGGCCTGCGATCCGTCCACGGTGGAACTGCTGCAGCTGGCACGACGCGTCGCGACCAGCGACTGCACGGTGCTGATTGCCGGCGAGTCGGGCACGGGTAAGGAAGTCGTCGCGCGCTACGTGCACCGCCACTCGCGGCGGCGCCACGGGCCGTTCGTCGCCGTCAACTGCGCCGCCATACCCGAGCACATGCTCGAAGCGATGCTGTTTGGCTGGGAGCGCGGTGCGTTCACCGGCGCCCATGCCTCGCACCCCGGCAAGTTCGAGCAGGCCCAGGGTGGTACGCTGCTGCTCGACGAAGTTTCCGAGATGCCCGTTGCCCTGCAGGCAAAGCTGCTGCGAGTGCTGCAAGAGCGGGAAGTCGAACGCCTCGGTGGGCGCGTACTGGTCGCGCTGGACGTGCGCGTGCTCGCGACCACCAATCGGCTGCTGCGGACCGAAGTCTCCACGGGCCGCTTCCGCGAGGACCTGTACTACCGCCTGAACGTAATCCCGTTCGCGCTCGCGCCGCTGCGCGCGCGCCGCGCCGACATCCTCCCGCTGGCGATGCGACTGCTGACGAGCCACGCCGAACCGGGTGAGGCGATTCCGGCACTGTCGGCGGAAGCTGGCCAGCTGCTCCTCGCTTACGAGTGGCCCGGCAATGTCCGCGAGCTCGACAACGTGATGCAGCGCGCACTCGTGTTGTGCGACGGCCCCCTGATCCTTCCCAAGCATATCTCCCTCGAGTCGCTCGGTGCGCCACCGGTCGCCGCGGCATTGCCGGCTCCCGTCACCAGCCGGCTGCGTCCAGAACCGATTCCGCATGACCTCGCGCCGGCAGATCTTGCCGGGGCGCTCGCCACGACGGAGTACAAGGCGATCCTCGAAGCGCTCGGCAGCACCGGCGGCCGGCGCGATCGCGTCGCGGCACGCCTCGGCATCAGCGAGCGGACGCTGCGCTACAAGCTCGCGCGCATGCGCGCCGCCGGCATCGACATGGCCGTCGCCGGAGGTGGTGCATGAGCCAGATGCAGATCGACCAGGTCCTCGCCCAGATCCGCAGCTTCTCGGCGCACGGCGCCGGAGGCATCGCGCGCCCGGCGGCGCCAGGGGGCGTGGCTACGCCGAGCGTGGCCGGTGCGCCGGATTTCGGGCAGCTCCTCAAGCAGGGCATCGACGCAGTCAACCAGTCGCAGCAGACGGCGAGTGCCGTGGCCGACGCGTACGAGCGCGGCGCACCCGGCGTGGATCTCGCCCGCACCATGCTCGAGACACAGAAGGCGAGCGTCGAGTTCCGCGCGCTCGCTGAAGTTCGAAACCGCCTGGTCACTGTGTACCAGGACATCATGAACATGCCGATCTAGCTGGAAGTTGAATCATGGCGAACGACACAATCACGAATCCGCTGCGCATGCCCGGCATGAACTTCAGACCGCTGCTGCTGCTCGTCGGCGTCGCCGCCGCCGTCGCGGCCGGAGTCGCGGTGATGCTGTGGTGGCAGGGGCCGAACTGGACCCTGCTGTACGGCAACCTCGAGACGGCGGATGCGAGCCAGGTTGTGCAGGCACTCCAGACCGCAGGCATCAAGTACAAGCTCAATGACTCGACCGGCGCCGTCATGGTGCCGGCCGAACAGGTGCATGACGCGCGCCTCAAGCTCGCCGCGCAGGGTCTGCCGGAGAGCAGCGCGTCGAGCATGGACCGGATCAACAAGGAATCCGGCCTCGGCGTCAGCCAGTTCATGGAGTCGGCCCGCTACCAGTCGGCGCTCGAGTCCGACCTCGCCCGCACAATCGGCTCGTTGCGCAACGTCGTCGCGGCGCGCGTCCACCTCGCGCTCACGCGCGAGTCGGCTTTCGTCAGGGATCATCGTCCCGCGACCGCCTCGGTGCTGCTGCAACTGCGTCCCGGTACGCGCATGGAACCCGAGGAGGTCCAGGCGCTCGTGCACCTCGTCGCTTCCAGCATCCCGGAGCTGTCCGCGGATCACGTGACCATCGTGGACCAGCAGGGGCGCCTCCTGTCGGCCCCGACCTCGGCGCAGTCGGCCATTGAGTCGGAGCGATTCGCTGCGGCGCAGCGCGTCGGCGAGAGCTATGCGCAGCGCATCGAGGCGCTGCTGGTGCCGCTCGTCGGCGCCGGGCGCGTTCGCGCGCAGGTGTCGGCGGACCTCGACACGAACGAGAACGAGGAGTCCCACGAGCAGTACAAGCCGGACAGCGCCGTCGTGCGCAGCGAACAGACGGCCGAGCAGACCGGCGCCGCGGTCACCGCGGGGGGTGGCGTGCCGGGTGCCCTGACGAACCAGCCGCCGACGGGTGGCACGATCGCGACCCCACCCGCGAAGCCCGCGACCGGTTCGCCCGCGGCCGCCGCCGCGACCGCAGCAGCGCCGGCGGCCGTCGCCACGACGACGCCCGACGGCGTCACCAAACAGGCGACCCGCAACTTCGAGATCGACCGGACCCTGACCTACACGCACCAGAACGGCGGCCGGATCAAGCGACTCACGGTCGCGGTCCTGCTCGACAACGTCCCGAAGACGGGCGAGGGCGGGAAGTCGAGCGTCGAGCCGTTGAGCGCGGCCCAGATCGAGGACATCACCCGGCTCGTCAAGAACGCAGTCGGTTTCGACGAGTCGCGTGGCGACAGCGTCAGCGTCGTCAACTCGGCGTTCCACGAGGACATCACCGACCTCAAACCCGAGCCCATTCCCGTCTGGCAGAAGCCGATGGTTCAGGACGTGGCCCGGCTGGCGCTCGGCGCCGCGGTGCTGCTCGCGCTCACGCTCGGCGTGCTGCGCCCGATGATCCGCAGCCTCACCGTCCAGGCCCTCTCGCCGGTGCCTGCCGGTGGCCCCGGCGGGCTCGGCGAACTGCAGGTGCAGGTATCGCCGCCGCTCGCCTATGAGCAGCAGATCGTCCATGCGCGCACGCAGGTGGCTCAGGACCCCAAGCGCGTGGCGCAGGTCGTCAAGACATGGGTGGGTGAGTGATGCCTGAAGTACAGACCAACCGCTCCGGCGTCGAGCAGGCCGCGATCCTGCTGCTGACGCTCGGCGAACAGGATGCGGCCCAGGTGCTCAAGCACCTCGGCGCCAAGGACGTCCAGCGCGTCGGCGCCGCGATGGCACAACTGTCCGGCATCACGCGAGACGAGGTGTCGACCGTGCTCGGCCGGTTCGCGGAGCGCGTCGAACGGGAGACCTCCTACGGCGTCGACTCGGACGAATACGTCCGCAACGTGCTCACGGAGGCGCTCGGCAGCGAGAAGGCGGGTGGCCTGATCGACCGTATCCTGCGCGGTCGCAGCAACCGCGGCCTCGAGGCCGTCAAGTGGATGGAGCCCGCTGCGATCGCCGAGATGCTCGGACAGGAGCACCCGCAGATCGTGGCGATCGTGCTGTCCTATCTCGATCCGGAGCAGGGTGCAGAGGTACTCGCGGCGCTGCCGGAGGCCAAGCGTGCGGACGTCGTCCATCGCGTCGCGACGCTCGATGGCGTTCACCCGTCCGCCCTGCACGAACTCGACGAGATCCTCGAGCGCCAGTTCACCGTCAGCGCGGGCAAGGGCGTCAAGTTCGGCGGCCCGAAGGCGGCTGCTGACCTGCTCAACCGGGTCGGTGGCGGCTCGGAGTTGCCGATACTCGAGCAGCTCAGCCAGATCGACTCCGCGCTGGGCGAGCGCTTGCAGGACCTCATGTTCGTGTTCGAGGACATCATCTCGGTCGACGACCGCGGCATTCAGGACCTCCTACGCGAGGTCCCCGGTGACCAACTCATCCTGGCCCTGAAGGCAGTCGGCGAGGACCTCAAGCAGAAGGTCTTCAAGAACATGTCCGAGCGTGCCGCGCAGATCCTGCGGGACGACATGGAGGCAAAGGGGCCCGTGAAGCTCCGCGACGTGGAGGCTGCGCAGAAGGAAATCCTCGTCGTCGTGCGGCGCATGGCGGAGGAAGGACGCCTGCAGCTTGGCGGCAAGGGAGGCGAGGAATATGTCTGAGCTCGCGACCTCGCCCCCGCTCGCATGGACGCTCCCGCAGGTCAGCGGGCCGACGTTCGGCCGCGGCCGCGCCGAGGACATCAAGATTCTCGAGCGCGACGCGTTCGAGCAGGGCTTCAACTCCGGTCGCGAGGCGGGCCTCATCGCCGTGCAGGCGGAGCACCAGCGCGAACTCGACACCCTGCGCGAGCGGGTGGCGAAGATCGACGCGATCCTCGGCGCACTCGCCGAGCCCGTGAAGGACCTCGAGGATAGCTTCCACCGGGAGCTCGCGACGCTGGCGGGCGCGATCGCGCGCCAGCTCGTGCGGCGCGAGCTGCGCCACCAGCCGGACCAGATCATCGCCGTCATACGGGAAACGCTCGGCCTCCTGCCTGGCGCTGCCCGCGACGTGCGGATTCAATTGCACCCGGAAGATGCGGTGTTGGTTCGCGAGCGTCTCGTGGAACCCGGTGCCCGCCGCGCCTGGACGATCGTCGAGGACCCGGTCATTTCCCGCGGCGGTTGTCGCGTGACCGCCGGCAACTCGAGCATCGACGCGCAGCTCGAGACCCGTATCGGCGCCGCAATCGCGGCCGCCCTCGGCGACGAGCGCGCGGGCGTGAGCGTGCCGTCATGAACTCAGAACGCCAAGAATTGCAGCGTCGACTGCTGAATTCCCTACAGCAAGGGACGAGCCGCGTCGAGGCGCTGCCGCCGCCCAGCGTCGCCGGGCGCCTCACGCGGATGGTCGGCCTGACGCTCGAGGCATCGGGTTGTCAAGCGGCGGTCGGGGATCACTGCGAGATCGTCACCGCCGACGACACGCGCACGGACGCGGAAGTCGTCGGCTTCGCCGGCGAGCGCCTCTACCTGATGCCGACCGGTGACATTCACGGAGTGAAGCCGTATGCCCGGGTGGTCCCTCTGCCGGGCGCTGGACTCGTGGGCGTCGGGCCCGGCCTGCTGGGTCGCGTCGTCGACGGCGCCTGCCAGCCGCTCGATGGTCGTGGCCCGATCGCGGTCGAGTCACGCGTGCGGCTCACCGGCACGCCGATCAACCCACTCGGCCGGATGCGCATCAGTGAGCCGCTCGACGTCGGCGTGCGGGCCATCAACGGGCTCCTGACGGTCGGTCGTGGCCAGCGCATCGGGCTTTTCGCGGGCAGCGGCGTCGGCAAGAGCGTTCTGCTGGGAATGATGGCGCGCTACACCGGCGCGGACGTCATCGTCGTCGGCCTGATCGGCGAACGTGGCCGCGAGGTGAAGGAATTCATCGAGCAGACCCTGGGACAGGAGGGCCTTGCGCGGGCGGTCGTGGTTGCGACCCCGGCCGACCATCCGCCGCTGATGCGCCTGCACGGCGCCTGGCTCGCGACGGCGATCGCAGAGTACTTCCGCGACCAGGGCCTCAGCGTGCTGCTCATCATGGACTCGCTGACGCGGTTCGCGCAGGCCCAGCGCGAGATCGGACTTGCGATCGGCGAGGCGCCGGCCACCAAGGGCTATCCTCCCTCGGTCTTTGCCCGCCTGCCGCAGCTCGTCGAGCGCGCCGGCAACGGCACTACCGGCCGGGGCTCCATCACGGCGTTCTACACGGTGCTCGCGGAGGGCGACGACCAGAACGACCCGATCGTCGACTCGGCGCGCGCGATCCTCGACGGGCATATCGTCCTGTCGCGGCGGATCGCCGACGGCGGCCGGTACCCGGCGATCGACGTCGAGGCTTCCGTCAGCCGCGTCATGCACGACGTCGCCTCCCCCGAGCACCGCGCGCTTGCCCGACGACTGCGTCAGCACTCCGCGCTCTACGAGCACAATCGTGACCTCATTTCGATCGGCGCCTACCAGCGCGGCAGCGATCCGCGCATCGACGAGGCCATCGGCCGCTGGCCGCTGATCGAAGGTTACCTGCGTCAGGACATGCACGAGCGCGTGACGTTCGCCGACAGCATCGCCCAGCTGCAGTCGATCCTGGCCGCCCCCGGAATTTCACCCTGAAGGATGGATCCTCGTGAAACGTCAATATCACATTCGCTCCCTGGACCCGACTGCCGCTCAGGCGGAGCGCGACCGAACGTCCCGGCTGATGCAGGCCGAGCGGCGCCTGAACGAGGCGCTGCACCATCTCGAGGAGCTGCTGCGAATGCGCCGCGAACTCGACCGCCTGCCGGCGATTGATCCCGTACCAAGGCCGTAGAGGCCAGCCCCGCCCGGATTCGAGCATTCAAGGACCCTACGAAGTGAAACGCGAAAACCGCCTGCGACCCCTGGTCAATCTCGCCGAACAGACCGAGCGCGATCGTGCGACGCGCCTTGTGGAGGCGGAGCGCCGCCTGAGCGAGGCCGGACGGCGCCTCGATGACCTGATCCGGTTCCGGCACGAGTACGAACAGGCATTCCACGAGCGCGCCACATCCGGTGCCGAGATGCGCAGCCTGCGGGAGAGTCGGCTGTTCATCTCGTCACTCGATGATGCAGTCCGTGCCCAGGAGGGCCAGCTGGGCGACCTGCGCGAGCGACTGAACGAGGAGCGTCAGGGCTGGAGCGAGGCGGCGACCCGCAAGAAGGTGGTCGCGAAGGTCGTTGAGCGCGTACGCCTCGAGGAAGGGTTGCGCGAGGCGCGTCGAACCCAGCACGAGATGGACGAACGGGCCGCCCAGCAGAGCGTGCAGCGATGATTCGCCCAACACAGGCCGCAGCTCCCGGCGCGGTCGCCACATCGCCCAGCGGAGCCGTCGGGACAACGTCCGGCACCACCGTCGGCGTGACGGGCATCGAGACGACGCTATTCGGTGCCGCCGGCCCGACGGGTCCGGTTGCCGAGGAGGTCGTGCGGTTCGCGCAGGCACTTGCGGCCGTTCGAGCAGGGCAGGTCGCGGTTCCGGGCGCATCGCCAGGAGAGTCGCCTGTGCCCGCCATCGCCGACACCGCGCAGCCCGTCCCGGTGCAGGCGCAGCTGGTCGAGCCCGACCGCAGCCTGTTTACGCCGCCGTCCTGGCTGCGGCCGCGCACGGGGCTCGCGACGACCGGCCCCGCGTCGCCACCGACGACGGTGGACGAGACGCCCATGCCGCAACCGCGTCGCGCAACGGCAACCCCGGCGCTCGCCGTGTTCGGTGCCCCGCCGTGGCTCAAGGTCACGACCGACACGCCGGATCACGCTGCGGTCGTGCCGAAGGTGATGCCCGCCACGCCCACCAGGTCGCCGCAGCGCGCGGCGGCGGCTGCAACCGCCCCCGCGCCCAATCCAGGGACCGTGCAAGGACCCGCTTCCGCGGCGATCGCCGCGCCGGAGCTCCTCGGCGCGATGCCCGCACTCCCACCGACACCGGTGTTCCCGGATGACCACGAAGGGCCTGCGTCGGCGGCGGGTCCAACTGCCCGTGGTGGCGTGACCCGCCGCACGGCCAACCCGGCATTGCCGGCCGCCGCGGCAACGACCGGCGCGGATCTGCCGGTTCCGCCTCCGGTAATTGCGCTCGCGATCCCGCCAGCACCGACGGGTGCCGATGCTGGCCTGTCGCTCGGCCTCCCTGGCAACTCCGTCGCTCCGCCCGTGCCCGCCGGGCGCTCTCGCACGCCGATGCAGGCGATCGTGTCCGCCCATGCACGCGCGGTTGCCGACGGCGCCGGCTCTGGCGACAGCGGGGCCGACGAGACAACGGGGACGACCCCTGGCGCGCCGGCCCCGGCAAGCGCGCAGGCGGCTCCCGTCGCCATGTCCGGATCACTCGGACTGAAGGACCTGGGATCCCCGATCGCCGATCTAACCCCGGGTCCCACATCCGATCGCGCCTCGGCGACCGTGCCGGATGCAGGGCTGGCCAAGACCGACCCATCGTCCGGCGTCCGGCCGAGCGTCGACCTCGCGGGCGTCGCAGCGCTTGGTGCCGCGGCCCCGGATCGCGCCGCGCCTGTCGAGGTCCGGTCCATTCCGGTTGATGTCGCAGCCCCGCATTGGCCGAAGGCCGTCGCCGCCGAGCTCGTGATGCTTGGTCACCAGAAGGTCGAATCGGCGACGCTGCGCCTGTCACCGGAGCACCTCGGCCAGATCGAGGTGCACATCCATCTCGATGCAAAGGTCATCAATTTGACGTTCGGAGCCGCGCACTCGGAGACGCGCAGCGCGCTCGAGCATGCGCTCCCGCAGCTTCGCGATGGGTTTGCGCAGGCTGGGCTGACGCTCGGCGAGGCCACGGTGCAGCAGCAGATGAGACAGGAGTCACAGAACGACACAGTCGCGCGAAAGGCCGATTCGGGCGCGAGCGATGAGGTCTCGACGAAGTCCGAGCAGAGACAGGCACTTAGCCTCGTCGACGAGTACGCGTGAGGCAGTGCCGGAAATCTGTCTGGCATGCGCCTTGCTTGTTAATCGAACAGTCACTGAAACGAATGGATGGAACGTATGTCGACCGTAGCCAAAGCAGAAGCCGGAGCCGCGCCAGAAGCCGCGAAGAGCGAGCCCAAGAGCAAGAGTAAGCGCACGCTCCTGATCGTCGCGGCCGTTGCGATCGTCGCCGCCGGCGGCGGTGCGGCATTCTGGTTCCTGCGTCCCGCCGAGGCGAGCGCAAGCGCGCCGGCCGGCGAGGCGGCGGCCGATGCCGGAACGCACAAGGCGGCACCGCTGTACTACAAGTTCGACCCCGCGTTCGTCGTCAATTTTGGCAGCCCCGGCAACGTCCGGTACCTGCAGATCATGATCGAGGCGATGAGCCGCGACGCGAAGGTGATGGACGAGTTGAAGATCGTCGAGCCCGCGATTCGCAATGACCTGATGCTTCTGTTCTCGTCCCAGCAGTACGAGGACCTGCTGACCCAGGACGGCAAGGAAAAGCTGCGCAAGGCGACCCTGGATTCCGTGCGCAAGGCCCTCGCCGCGGAAGGCGGCAATCCTGAAGGCCTCGAGAGCGTCTACTTCACGAGTCTGGTGATTCAATGAGCAATGGCGGCGAAGTGCTCGAGCCCGAGGAGATCGACGCGCTGTTGAAGGGCGTCGATGCCGGGGCCGTGCCGCTCACGCCGGCGGCGGTGCCGCCCGGCGAGGCGCGCAGCTTCGATCCGGCGAACCCGGGACAGCTCGCGCGCAACCGGATGCCGGCGCTCGGTGCGATCAACGAACGCCTCGCGCGTGGGCTCAAGGCGGGCTTGCACGGCCTGATCCGCAGCGCGCTCGACGTCGTCGTGCGCCCGGTCAAGGTCGTCAAGTACGACGAGTACGCGCAGGGCCTTGCAGTGCCGACCAGCCTCAGCGTCGTGCGGCTTCCGCCGCTGCGTGGACCCGCGCTGCTCGTGTTGGATGCCAACCTCGTCTTCGGCGCGGTCGATCGGTTCTTCGGCGGCAGCGGTCGCCAGGTCAAGGTCGTCGAGCGCGAGTTCACCCGCACTGAGGCCCGCATCATCCAGATGATCGTCAAGCAGTTCAGCGCGGATCTGCGCGAGGCCTGGGCGCCGGTCGCGAAGTTCGACGTGGAGCACCAGGCATCGGAATTCAATCCGCAGTTCGTCAACGTGATCAGTCCCACGGACCTCGTGGTCGTGAGTACGTTCCAGGTGTTCCTGGATGGCGGCGGCGGGGAACTGCAGGTCGCGATGCCGTACTCGATGATCGAACCGCTGCGGGATGCGCTTGAGGCCGGCCTACAGGGCGAGCCCGTTTCACATGATGCGAATTGGGCGCGCTCACTGCACGAGGAAATCGAGGAGGCGGAGATCGAGCTCGTGCCCCTCATCGGCCATTCGGAAATCACCGTCGGTCGCCTGCTGAACCTGAAGCCTGGCGACGTGATCCCATGCGACTTTGCCGGGTCGGTGACGCTGCTCGCGGAGGGCATTCCGATCCTGCGCGGAAGCTATGGCGCATCGCGCGGCCAGCAGTCAGTCAAGGTCGAACAGCACCTGGCGCGGAACCGCCAGGTCAACAAGTCAATTCGTCAGTGAGTCACACATGAAATCGAATACTGCCGCCGATCCGGCCCGCGCCGCCCCCCTCAACGAACTGAGGGCCGATCTACCCGCTGCCGGAGCCGCGGGCGAGATGAACCTCGACGTTGTGCTCGACCTTCCGGTCACGCTGTCGCTGGAGGTTGGCCGCAGCCGGATCAGCATCCGCAACCTGCTGCAGCTGAACCAGGGCTCCGTCGTCGAACTCGATCGCGCCGCCGGCGAGCCGCTGGACGTGTACGTGAACGGCACACTCGTGGCCCACGGCGAGATCGTCGTCGTCAACGACAAGTTCGGGATCCGGCTGACCGACGTGATCAGCCCGGCTGAACGGATCCGCAAGCTGCGGTAGGCGCAGGCGGGGGCGACGCCAGAAAACCGTCGCTCCTCGTGGCACGAACCTTGCAGATTGTCCTAACCATGTACGCACCCTTCCACGCCTCGGTACTCCGGCACGTCGGCTTCGCAACCTCGCGGGCGCGACGCGGCGTGCTGCTCGCGGCCGCGCTGCTGCTGAGCCTGCCAGGCCTCGCCGTTGCGCAGGGCGCGACGCCATTCGCCGCGCCGGCAACGGTGGTCCCATTCGCGGCGCCGAGCGAAGGCATGCCTCTCGTCCGGGTGATCATTGCGCTCCTGCTCGTGCTCGGCGCCGTCTTCGCGGCTGCCAAGCTGTCGCGACGCATGGGCGTGGCCGGAGGCGCGCCCACCGCGCGTCTCGAGGTCGTCGCGCAGGCGCCGCTCGGACCCCGCGAGCGAGCGGTCCTGCTGCGCGTCGGAGGCCGCGAAGTCCTGCTCGGGGTCGCGACCGGCAATGTCCGGCTGCTGCTCGACTTGCAACCCGGCGGTGCCGCTGATTCGGCGACGCCAGCCACGGACGGGACTCCCGCCGCGCCGACCGACGGCCCGTCGCGACCGAATTTCCGTGACATGCTGATGCGGAGCCTGGGTCGATGAAGGCGCTCTTGCTCGGACTGCTGCTGGTTATCGGCGCGGCCCTGATGCCCGCGCACGCGATGGCGGCAGCGGGGCACGCGGCCCCCACGGTCGCCGCCCAGAGCCCAGGAATTCCCGCCCTCGCGGTGCAGGGAGCGGGTGGTGGGCAGACCTACACCGTGACGATCCAGCTGCTGGTGCTGATGACGGCGATCACGCTGTTGCCGGCGGTGCTGCTCGTCATGACCGCCTTCCCCCGCATCGTGATCGTGCTGGCGATCCTCCGTCAGGCGATCGGAGCGGGGCAGGCCCCGCCGAACCAGGTGCTGATCGGACTCGCGCTGTTCCTGACGATGTTCGTCATGTCGCCGGTGATCGACCGAATCCGCACGGAAGCAGCGACCCCTTACATGGCCGGCAGCATCGACTCCATGACCGCGCTCGATCGCGGCGTCGCGCCGCTGAAATCCTTCATGCTTGCGCAGACGCGCGAGAGCGATATCGCCAATTTCACGCGCATTTCGGGCGGCAAGGGCTATGCCAGCCCGAAGGACGTACCGCTCACCGTGCTCGCGCCCGCATTCATGACGAGCGAGCTGAAGACCGCGTTCCAGATCGGCTTCCTGCTGTTCATCCCGTTCGTGATCATCGATCTCGTCGTCGCCAGCGTACTGATGTCGATGGGCATGATGATGCTTTCACCGACGCTGATCTCGTTGCCGTTCAAGCTGATGCTGTTCGTGCTGGTCGATGGCTGGGCTCTTGTCATGGGCTCGCTGGCCGCGAGCTTCTACCACTAGGCCGGGACGAGAGCGCACGTGACACCCGACACCGTGATGATGATCGGCCGCCATGCGCTCGAAATGACGCTGCTGCTGGCCGCCCCGATGCTGCTCGCCGCGCTCGTGATCGGCCTGCTCGTGGGCGTCGTCCAGGCGGCGACGCAGATCAACGAGATGACGCTGTCCTTCATCCCGAAGGTGCTCGGCATGGCGGCCGTCCTTCTCCTCGCCGGGCCCTGGATGCTCAAGGAGATGGTGGGCTACACGCGCCAGCTGATCGAGAGCATCCCCTCGCTCGTGGGGTAGGCCGTGCCGATCGTCGACATCGGCCAGCTGCAGCATTGGATCGCCCTCTGGCTGTGGCCATTCATCCGCATTGGCGCCTGCCTGATGACCGCGCCGGTGTTCGGTGCGACCTACGTGCCACCGAGGATCCGGCTCGTCCTGGCCGCCGGGATCACGCTGCCGATCGCCCCCTTGCTGCCGGCGCAGCCGGCCATCGAACTCCTCTCGGTGGCGGGCGTCCTGACGACCATCGAGCAACTCCTGATCGGTGCCGCGCTCGGCTTCGCGCTGCAGCTCGTCTTCGACTCGCTCGCGCTGGGTGGCCAGCTCATTGCCAACGGCATGGGGCTCGGGTTCGGATTCAACATCGACCCGATTCGCGGCGCGAGCACGCCGGCCCTGGGCCAGCTCTATGTCGTGCTCGGAACGCTGGTCTTCCTCGCCCTGGACGGCCATCTGGCGCTAATCGGGACGCTGATCGACAGCTTCCGCAGCCTGCCCATCGGCGAGAGCGGCCTCGATGCGAATCGCTGGCTGTCGCTGGCGATGTGGGGTGGCAAGCTGTTTTCAGGGGCCCTTGGTGTCGCGTTGCCGGGGGTCACCGCACTGCTGGTGATCAACCTGGCGTTCGGCATGATGAGCCGGGCGGCGCCGTCCCTGAACCTGTTCGCCGTCGGCCTGCCCGTGACACTGGTCTTCGGGCTCGCGGTGGCGATGTTCGGCCTGCCGGGCCTCGGCAATGCGTTCTCGTCGCTGCTGTCCGAGGGGTTCACCTTCCTGCACGCCGTGACGAACTGAGCGGCGACCATGTCTGACGGGAACGACGCCGAAAAAACTGAAAGTCCGACACAGAAACGGCTCGACGAGGCCCGCAAGAAAGGCCAGGTTCCCCGCTCGCGCGACCTGACGGCCGCGGCCGTCACGCTGGCCGGCGGTCTCGGGCTCTACGGCCTCGGGCAGTTCGTCGGGAACGGGCTGCTGGATGTCATGCGAGCCGGGCTTACGATCGCCCCGGTCGACGCGGTGGTGCCGGATCGCATGGTGTTCGCCCTCGGTGCGGGGGCGTCGCGCGCCTTCCTCGCGCTCATCCCCCTGTTCGGGCTCCTGTTTGCCGCGGCCGCGATCGCGCCGCTTGCGCTCGGCGGCTGGAACTTCAGCGTCGAGGCGCTACAGCCGAATTTCGACCGGCTCAACCCGATCAAGGGCATCGGCCGGATGTTCTCGGCCAAGGGCCTGATCGAACTGGTCAAGTCGTTTGCGAGGTTCGGGATCGTCGCGCTCGTCGCCGTCGCGCTACTGCGACACCAGTTCAGGGAATTCGGAGACCTCGGGGCGCAGCCGATCGAGGTCGGCATCGTGCATGCAATGCACATGGTCGGGAGCGCGTTCCTGACACTCGGCTCGGCGCTCGTCGCGATTGCCGCGATCGACGTCCCGGTGGTGCTGTGGCAGCACTACAAGTCGCTGAAAATGACCCGCGAGGAGATCCGGGAGGAGTCGAAGGAGTCCGACGGCAACCCCGAGATCAAGGGTCGCATCCGGCGCATGCAACACCAGCTGTCCCGGCGCCGGATGATGGAGCAGGTGCCGACCGCCGATGTCGTGGTCACCAACCCGACCCACTATGCCGTGGCCCTGAAATACGACGAAAGCCGGATGCGGGCCCCCGTCGTCGTGGCCAAGGGCGCGGACCTCATCGCCGCCCGGATCCGCGAAATCGCAGCGCAGCACGGGGTCCCGCTGGTCGAGGCCCCGCCGCTGGCCCGGTCCCTGCACGCCGGATGCGAGCTGGGTGACGAGATTCCGGCGCAGCTGTACGCCGTCGTCGCCCAGCTGCTGACCTATGTCTATCAATTGAAGGCCGCGAGGCGCTTGGGCGCCAGCGAACCGACACCGCCCCGGTTCGACGCCGTCCCCGGCCAGCCCCCAGCCGGGCCCAACACCCCCTCCTGACGCTGCCGATTGTGCGCTGCGTCGCAGATGTCGACCGGAGTTCAATCCGGCGGCGTCCCCGGGTCCCGGCGGCACGCATCTTGCTTATTCCCCTGGCAAGGAGACGCGCCAATGAGGGTGCGGCACGCGAAACATGACCGAACTCGCCCTGCAATCGACCAATCCCGCCGCCGGCATCCTCGCGATGCTGAGACGCGGCGTGGGAGCGCCGCTGCTGCTGCTGTCGATGCTGGCGATGATCGTCCTGCCGCTGCCCGCGATCGCCCTCGACGTCCTGTTCACGTTCAACATCGCGCTGTCGGTGCTCGTCGTGCTGGCGGTGATGAACGTCTCGCGGCCCCTCGACTTCGCGATCTTCCCGACGGTCCTGCTGCTGTCGACCCTGCTGCGCCTCGCGCTCAACGTCGCCTCCGCCCGCGTCGTGCTGCTGCATGGCCACGAGGGGGCGAGCTCCGCCGGGCACGTCATCCAAGCGTTCGGGGAGTTCGTCGTCGGCGGCAACTACGCGGTCGGTATCGTCGTGTTCGCGATCCTGACTATCATCAACTTCGTCGTCGTCACGAAGGGCGCCGGGCGCATCTCGGAAGTCAGCGCGCGCTTCACCCTCGACGCGATGCCCGGCAAGCAGATGGCCATCGACGCGGACCTGAACGCGGGCCTGATCAACCAGGACGAGGCGCGGGCGCGCCGTGCCGAGGTACGCACCGAGGCTGACTTCTATGGCTCGATGGATGGCGCCAGCAAGTTCGTCCGAGGCGACGCCACCGCAGGCATCTTGATCCTGTTCATCAACATCATCGGCGGCCTCGCGATCGGAACGTTGAGCCACGGCCTGCCCGTTTCCGAGGCCGCGCGCCTGTACGCGCTGCTGACGATCGGCGATGGCCTGGTGGCGCAGATCCCGGCGCTGCTGCTGTCGACGTCCGTCGCGGTCATCGTCACCCGGATGTCGCGGGCGCAGGACCTCGGCGGCGAGCTGGTCGGCCAGCTGTTCGGGCAGCCGCGCAGCCTCGCCGTCGCCGCGACCATCCTCGCGGTGATGGGCCTGATCCCCGGGATGCCGAATTTCGTGTTCCTGCTCTGCGCTGCGGTGCTCGGCTGGTTCGCGCGCCAGCGTGCGCGGAAGATCGCGGCCGACGCGACCCGCGCCGCGGCACCGGCCCCCGCTGTCGTGCCGACGGGTGGTGAGCCGCGCGAGCTCTCCTGGGACGACGTCCAGCCGGTTGACGAGATCGGCGTCGAGGTGGGCTTCCGCCTGGTGCCGCTCGTCGACCGCAACAACGGCGCCGAACTGCTCGCCCGCATCCGCGGCGTGCGCCGCAAGCTGTCCCAGGATCTCGGTTTCCTCGTGCAGTCGGTCCACATCCGCGACAACCTCGAGCTTGCGCCGAACGCCTACCGCATCAGCCTCGGCGGTGTCGCCGTCGGTGACGGCGTGGTCTATCCCGAGCGTGAACTCGCGATCAACCCCGGCCGTGTCTTCGGCAAGGTGCCCGGCATCGAGACCCGCGACCCGGCCTTCGGCATGGAGGCGGTCTGGATCGAGCCCGCCAAGCGCGAGCAGGCGCAGACGCTCGGCTACACGGTCGTCGATGCGAGCACCGTCGTCGCGACGCACGTCAGCCACGTCGTCCAGACCCACGCCCACGAACTGCTCGGATACGAGGAGGCACAGCAACTCCTGAACGGACTCGCCAAGAGCACCCCGCGCCTCGTCGAGGACCTCGTGCCGAAGCTGCTGCCGCTCGGCACCGTCGTGCGCGTGCTGCAGGGGCTGCTCGCCGAGCGCGTGCCGATCCGCAACATCCGTTCGATCGTCGAGACCCTCGCGGAGCATGCCCCGCGCACCCAGGACCCGGCGGCGCTGCAGGCCCAGGTGCGCGTCGCGCTGTCACGCCAGATCGTTCAGGACATCGCCGGCACCGCGATCGAGCTGCCGGTGGTGACGCTCGAGCCGGAACTGGAGGCGCTGCTGCAGAACTCGCTCGGAAGTGGTCAGTCCGTGAGCCCCGCGCTCGAGCCCGGACTCGCCGAGCGCCTCGCCGGACGGCTCGCCGAGTCCACGCAGCGCCAGGAGTCGATCGGCGAGCCTGCCGTGCTGATGGTGGCTCCCGCGCTGCGCCCGGCGCTCGCGCGCTTCGCACGCGCGGCCGCACCCACCCTCAACGTCCTCGCCTGGAACGAGATTCCCGACAGCCGCCGCGTGCGTCTCGTCGCCTCGGTCGGCCGGTCCTGAACCCTGAATTCTGACTTCGATCGGATCATGAGCTCATGAAAATAAAGAACTTCGTCGGTCGGGACATGCGGGACGCACTGCGCCTCGTGCGTCGCGAATTTGGTGTCGACGCCGTCATCCTCTCGACCCGGTCGGTGGAGGCCGGCGTCGAGGTGAGCGCCGCCGTCGATGCCGCGCGGCTGCCGACGGAGGTCACGGTCGAGTCCATCGCGCCGCAGGCCCCGCTCCGCCCGGAACCGATCGCGGCGGTCGCGGAAGCGGTCGCCGTCGCGCCCGCAGGCACCGCGACTGCGCCAGCGGAACAGGCTGCCGTCAGCGAGGAGCTGCGGACCCTGCGCCAGCTGCTCGAGCGCCAGCTCGCTGCCCTCGCCTGGAACGACTTCACGCGCCGCGAGCCCATGCGCGCCCGCGCCCTTGCGGAGCTCACGGAGCTGGGGGTCGGTCGCGACGTCGCCCTGAGTGTGCTCGAGGATTTCCCGGTCAACCCGACCGCCGAGCAGGCCCAGCGCGCCCACTACGCGCTCCTCGCCCGGCGCATCCAGACCTGCGACTCGCCGGTGGAGGCGGGCGGGGTCCTTGCGCTGATCGGCGCGGCCGGCGTCGGTCGGACCTCGATGCTCGCCAAGCTCGCCAGGCGCTGGCTGCTCGAGCACGACGGCGACACGCTCGCCATCGTCACCATCGACGATGGTCACATCGGCTCGGCGGAGCAGTCGCGCTCGCTCGGTCGGATGCTCGGCGTGCCGAGCTACCGGTTCGCGACGGCCGAGGCCTTCGCCGATGCGGCACGCTGCGTCGCCGCTCAGGAATTGGTGCTGATCGACACGCCGGCGCTGTCGGGTGACGAGGCGGAGATCCAGGCGCTCGCCGCCGGCCTCGCCGAGGCGTGCCCGACGCTGTCGAGCATGCTCGTGCTGCCCGCGAGCTTCCAGGCAGGGGTGCTCGAGGAGGCCGTGCGCCGCGCCGCCCCGTTCTCGCCGCGATGCTGCGCGGTCACGCGGTTCGACGAGGCCGTCAGCCTCGGCGGCCTGCTGTCGACGGTCGTCCGCTCGCAGTTGCCGCTGGCGCTGGTCAGCGACGGTCCGCGCATCCCCGAGGACCTGCGCGCGGCGCGTGCACACCAGCTGGTCGCGCGTGCGGCCGAACTTGCCCGCGAGGACCGCGCACATGCCGACGAGGACCTGCTCGGTCGACGCTTCGGAGGATATGTCCATGCCGCAGCGTAAGCTCGCCATCAAGTCGCCGCCGGTTCCTGCGCTGCAGGTGATTGCGGTATCGAGCGGCAAGGGTGGCGTCGGCAAGAGCACGGTTGCCGTCAATCTCGCGACCGCGCTCGCGAAGGCCGACCGCCGGGTTCTGCTCCTGGATGGCGACCTGGGCCTCGCCAGCGTCGATGTCCTGCTGGGCCTGACCCCGACCGCCACGCTCGAGCAGATGCTGGCGGGCGAGCGCCAGCTGGACGAAATCCTGCTGACCACGACCGAGGGGGTCACCGTCATCCCGTCGGCGTCCGGCGTCGCGCGGATGGCCAAGCTCGCCCCGGCCGAGAATGCGGCGATCGTGAGTGCGCTGTCCGCGCTCCCGGAAATCTACGACACGCTGATCGTCGACACGGGCCCCGGTATCGGTGAGTCCGTGCTGTTCTTCTGCCAGGCGTCGCAGCATCACCTGATCGTGATCCGCGACGAGCCGGCGAGCCTCACAGACGCCTATGCCCTGATCAAGACGCTGCGCCGTGCCTACCAGGTCAAGCGCTTCCGCGTCCTCGTCAACATGGCGACGCCGGATTCCGATCCGCGCGAGTTGTTCGAGCGCCTGCGCCGCGTGACCGACCGGTTCCTCGACGTCGTGCTCGAGTTCGTCGGGGATATCCCGGCCGACGAGGGCATTGCCCGCTCCATCCGCGTGCAGCGACCGGTGGTCGCGACGTCTCCTACCGGCGCCGCGACCCGCGCCTTCCATCGCCTCGCGACGAAGGTCGCGTCGTGGAGCCCCCCAGACGCGCCGACGGGTGGCGTGTCCTTCTTCTTCGAGAGACTCGTAGCGCGCCCCGCGGTGCGCCTTCCCAAGGTGGTCAAGTGAACGCACAGATGTACGAGAATACCGCACCGGCTCGCAATGACGACTCGCTCGTGCTCCGGCACGCCGACCTGGTCAAGCGAATCGCCTACCATGTCGCCGGAAGACTCCCGTCGCACGTCGAGGTCGACGATCTCATCCAGTCGGGGATGATCGGCCTGCTCGAGGCGGCGCAGCACTTCTCGAGCGGTCGTGGCGCGAGCTTCGAGACGTACGCCGGCATCCGCATCCGCGGCGCGATGTTCGATGCGCTGCGCAAGCTCGACTGGGCGCCGCGCTCCGTTCATCGCAGGACGCGCGAAGTGGCGGCCGCGATCCAGGCCGTCGAGTCGCGCACCGGCCGCGAGGCCACCGATGCCGATGTCGCGGACCGGCTTGGCGTGCCGCTCAGCGAATACCACGAGATCGTCCGCGACGGGCTCGACTGCCACCTGCTGCGTCTCGACGATACGGACGAGGACGAGAACGGCACGACGCTGGACCGGATCCAGAGCAGCGAACCCAATCCGGAGCGGGAGATCCTCGACGAGGCCCGCCGCCAGGCCGTGATCCGTGCGATCGGCTTCCTCCCGGAACGCGAGAAGACCGTACTGTCGCTCTACTACGAACAGGAGCTGAGCCTCAAGGAAGTGGGCGCCGTGCTCGGCGTCAGCGAATCCAGGATCTGCCAGCTGCACAGCCGCGCGCTGCTCAAGCTGCGCGGCATCCTCGCGGAATGGCGTCCCTGACGGATAGCTGATCGCCGTGGACATACTCAGCATAATGGGCGTGGTGCTCGGGATCGTCGCGATCATCGTCGGCGCGATCCTGAAGGGCGCGGGGGTGCATGCGCTCCTGTCGTCGGCCGCGTTCATGATCGTGGTGGTCGGCACGATCGCCGCGATCTTCCTGCAGACGCCGCTCGTGGTCATGCGCCGCGCCATGGCGATGCTGCCGTGGGTTTTCAGGCCACCCGCGCGCGCGCCCGAGGCGCAGCTCGCGAAGCTCGTCGAGTGGAGCGGCATCTCGCGCAAGCAGGGCCTTCTCGGTCTCGAGCCGATGCTGGCGAGTGAGCCGGACCCGTTCCTGCGCAAGGGCCTGCAGCTTGTCGTTGACGGCAGCGAGCCCGACGCGATTCGCGACACGCTCGAGGTGGAGATGCATGCCCGCGAGACCGCCGATCTGCTCGCAGCCAAGGTTTTCGAGGGGATGGGCATCTACTCGCCGACCCTCGGCATCATCGGCGCGGTGCTCGGCCTCATGGCCGTAATGCAGAATCTCGCCGATCCGTCGAAGCTTGGTCACGGGATTGCGGCGGCGTTCACCGCGACCGTCTACGGCATCGGCCTTGCGAACCTGCTGTTCCTTCCCATCGCGAACAAGCTCAAGGGCGCGGTCCACGCCCACACCGTCGAACACGAAATGCTCGTGGAAGGACTCATCTGCATCGCCCGCGGCGACAATCCTAGGGTCATCGAGGGTCGCCTGCGGGGCTACCTGCACTAGGCTAAGACATGGCACGCCGCAGACCACGACATGAGGAGCACCAGAACCACGAGGCGTGGGCGATCCCGTATGGCGACCTGATCACGCTGCTGCTGGCGTTCTTCGTCGTGATGTACGCGATCTCGTCGGTGAACGCGGGCAAGTATCGCGTCCTCTCGAATGCACTGAATGCCGCGTTCCGGGGCACCCCGACGACCCCGGAGCTGGTTCCGATCGGCAGCCAGGAGGTGACGCTCGAGGAGCAGCTGCCGGCGGCGACCGTCGCACAGCTGTTCAATGCCGGGGTTCCGGTCCAGCGCGGCGTCCATGCCCCCCAGGCGGGCGATGGCACCGCGGAGAAGGGATCGAAGGTCGGAATCGCGCTCGCCGAGGCCGAAGCCGCGAAGGCGAAGGAACTCGCCGATGTCGCGGCCGACGTCAGCGGCGTGCTGAGCGAGCTCATCAAGACCAACCAGGTGCACGTGAGGGTGCGCCGTGACGCCGTCGAGGTGCAGATCGGCGCCGACATGCTGTTCGCGAGCGGCATGGCCGACCCGTCGCCGGCGGCGCTCGCCGTACTGCAGCGCCTGGCCGAGGCGCTCAGGCCCTGGCCCAACGCGATCCGGGTCGAGGGCCACACGGACGACGTGCAGATTCGCGGTGGGGCCTTCCGATCGAACTGGGAGCTTTCCGGCGCCCGCGCCGGCAGTGTCGCGAGGCTGCTGGCGGAGCATGGCATCGATCCCAAGCGGGTTCAGCTGGCCGGGTTCGGCGAGTTCCGGCCGCTGCAGCCGAATTCGACGCCGGAAGGGCGCAACGCCAATCGCCGCGTGGTGCTGCTCGTGCTCGGCCGTACGCCCGGCGTCGTCGCCCCGGACCCCTGACTACCCGGGTTGAACAGGGTGGAATCGCCCGGGCACGCGGGTAGGCATAGGCGTAAGCGTGTGCATCGCTCGTGCCCGCGGGGCGGCCGGGGCAGGACTTGCTCGCGACGAACTAGTCGCCGAGGGCGGAGCGTAGTGCCGCGATTTCCTGGGCGGATTCTGCGATCAGGTTCTGGCATGCGAGCGCATCGAGCTTCATGCGCGCGAACGCCGGCGACTGCGAGACCCTGAGCTGGAGGAGGTCCGGGGCATCCCGGCACTCGACGATGACGTGCGCCGCGGCCAGCAGGTCCGCGAGATTGGGGTTGCGCCTGGTTTCGCTGTCGACTTCCTGGAAGTCCCGGACTGCGCGGACGACTTCGTCGGCCATCTGCCACTGTTCGAGGACGGCCTGCGCGATTTCGGCGTGCCAGTCCCGGACGATCGCCCCGTACGCGACCGGGTCCCCGAAGAGCTGGGGATGACCGGATGCACGGGTCAGGATGTAGAGCTTGCCGACGCCGGAGACCACACCGGTGAGCAGGGCCGAATCCGGGTTGTAGCGGCTCTCCAGCCGCGCGAGCACGTAGCAGAGCGCCGACACCTCGACGCTGTGTTCCCACAGGGAGCGCATCGGAGTCTGGATCGCCCTGAAGGCAGGCGCTTCGCGCTGCTGGGCCATCGCGTAGCTGATCACCGCGCTGCGCAGCGAATCGAAGCCGAGGCGGAGGATCGCGTTGCGCAGGTCGGCGACGGGCCGGCCAGAAGGATTGTGGGCCGCCGAATTGCACAGCGTCAGGATCCGGCCAACGAGGGTCGGCTCGGCGCCGAGCACCCGCACGATGCGGTCGCTGGTGACGTTTTCCTCCGCGAGGAGCTTCTGGACTCGCAGCGCTACTTTCGGATAGCTCGGCAGCTCGATCGCCGGGCCCGACAGATCGGCGGCGAGCTGGCGGACGAATTCAAACGCTGCTGGGTTGACCGGCGGCGTCGGGGCCGGCTCGGTGAGCTGATCGGCGATTTGAGCGGTATGCATTGAGGCAGTATCGGCAGGTGATGCCGATTCTTAAGGGTTCCTGCCATGGCCGCCTGACGTGGGCCGGGGGAGTGCGAACTCCGTCACGGGGTCGCGTGGCCCAATTCGCAGTGAGTCATTCCGCGCCACCCGTCACGGGCCGGAACGGCATCGGCATGGGAGGGGGAAAGCCATGAGGCGCCCGCCGACGGCTGCCGTTGGGGCGCCTGCAACCGCCGCTGCTGCGCATTGAAGGCATCCCATGCCCGGTCGATGACGTAGGCGTGCAGATCATCTGCCTCGGCGGCCGTGAGCGCGGGGATCGCGGGAACCTGCAGTGGAACGCCAAACGCCAGCATGCCCTGGTTCCGATGCGAGCCGCCGAGCACGATGGCGTACCAGTCCGCGTGGACGTCACGCGGCATGTACCGCAGGTCCGGCACCCCGCCTTTCAAGATCCAGCGACCGCTGCCATCGAGCCGCGGCGAATGGCACCCGGTGCAGCCATGGTCGTCCGCAAGGACCTCGCCTCGTTTCACGGCGTCCGGTGGGTACGTCTGGACGGGGGGCTCCGGCACTGCCGGCTTGCTGATGTGCGGCGTCGGGAACGGTCGCGACGAGCCGAGCTTGAATGCGAGCAGTCGCGTCGGCCCGTACTTCGATTCCGGCGTGACGAACATCGACGCCGGCGCGAACAGGCGGAACGCGGTGCCCCAGCCGACCGGCACGATCACATACTGCGCGCCACCGCTCCGGTAGGTGACGGGCACGCCGTTGATCGACGACCCTGTCTGCTGCGACCAGAGCTTGCGTCCGGAATCGCCGGCGTAGGCGGCGAATTCACCGGTGCCCTGTCCCTGGAACACGAGATTGCCGGCGGTCGACAGCACGCCGCTATTGACCGACAGCGCATGCTCGACGCTCCAGCGTGCCGACTGCGTCCGGGGATCCCACGCGACAAGGCGGCCGACGAACGGCAGGCCGGCATCGGGCGCGACCGGGCGGCGCCGGTCCATGATCGGTACATAGGTGAGTCCGGTCGTCGGATTGAAGCTCATCGGCCACCAGTTGCGCACCCCGAAGCAGCCGCCACCCGGGCAGTCCTCGACTCCTCCGACCATCTCGCCCGGATAGTCCATCTGCTCGGCCGGCGAGCCCGCGGGCGCGGCAACCCAGCCCTGCCGAACCATCGGACTCTGGCTGATCAGCTCGCCGCTGGCCGCGTCCAGCACGTAGTACGTCCCGTTGCGCGGTACGGTCATCGCGACGTGTCGCTGGCGCCCCGCAATCTCGACATCGGCGAGCACGATGTGGAAATTCTCGCTCTGGCGCGATGGCGTGCTGGTCTGGTAGTGCCAGGCGTACTCGCCGGTGTCCGCGTTGACGGCAACGATGCTGCCGGAGAAGAGCTTCGTGCCACCCGCCGTTCGCTGTCCGTCCGGGCCTTCGTCCCGGAATGATTTCGAGGTTCCGAACAGCAGCAGCCCGGTCGCCGGATCGAACGTGATCGGATCCCAGACCGTCGCGCCACCCTGTTCCCACCAGCGATCGCCGGTCCAGGTCTTCGCCGCCATCTCGAGCGCCTTGCTCTCGAAGCCCTTGGTAGGATTGCCGGGCACCGTCCAGAAGCGCCACAGCTCCCGACCGGAATTGGCATCGAATGCCGCGATCGAGCCGCGCATCTGCTCGTCCGCGCCGGCGTAGCCGATGAAGACCTTGCCCCGCGCGACCCGCGGCGCTCCCGTGACGCCGGTCGGGTTCGTGCCCACGACGCGCGAAGACCAGAGCTGAGTACCGTGGGCCGCGTCGATCGCGACGAGCCGTCCATCGCCCGTGCCGACGTAGACCTTCCCTTCCCAGACGGCGACGCCCCTGTTGACCCGCGCGGCATAGGAGACCTCGAGCCCGCCATAGAGCTGCACGTGCGGATCGAAGGTCCAGATCAGCCTGCCGGTGCGCGCGTCGATCGCGTGGACACGCGAGCGGGGCGCGCTCAGATACACGACGCCATCCACGACCAGCGGCTCGGCCGTGAGCCCCATGGGCTCGTCGATTTCCGTCGCCCACGCGAAGCCAAGCCCCCCGACATTCCGGTCGTTGATCTCGCGCAGCGGGCTGAACTGCTGCTGGGCGAAGCTGCCGCCCTTCACGAGCCAGTTGTCGCCGTTGGTGTCCCTGGCGACCCGCGCGTCGTCGACGGCTCCGGCGTGCCTCGCTGCGGCATGGGTCGCTGCCATCGAGGTCATCGCAAGCAGCAGGACGGCGAGGCGCGGGAAGGCGAGGGTGCGCAACTGTGACTCTCCAGAGCCTGGCGCGCGCTGGCCGAGGGTCGTGCACGACGCGCGGCAAAAGTGATACGGGGTCACGACGATGGCCAGTATGCCTGTACGGAGGACCCGGTGGGATCCATCGTCGGCGACGCCAGGCGTGCTTTCAGCCGTAGACCGGCTGCCGACCCACAGCCAGCCGCTAGGGGTGTCTCCCGCGCTTGCGGTATAAGATTGAGTCATTGGCTGCACAGGGTCGCTCCCCGACCGTCGGGGACTGCGAACCGGCGCGGTCGCGGAGGGGTGCATGAAGATCGACCAGAACGGATCCGGGTCCGACGCACGGCCGGTGGACACCGGGCGCCGCGCGCTGCTGAAGGCCGGCGGCGGCCTTGTCATCGGGTTCACGTGGCTCACGGGGTCGAAGGCAATGGCCTTCGCGAAGCCCGTTCCGCAGCCAGGTGACGCGGCAATGGCCCGCGCCGACGGCAGTCCCGCCTTTGCGCCGAATGCGTTCGTGCGCATCGGTAGCGACGGCATCGTCCGGCTCGTGATGCCTGAAGTCGAGATGGGGCAGGGCGCGTATACCGGCCAGGCCACGCTGCTGGCCGAGGAGCTCGGCGTCGATCTCGACCAGGTCACGCTGGAACATGCGCCGCCGAGCGAGGAACTCTACGCCCTCGAAATCCAGGGCTCCCAGAATACCGGGGGTTCCAATACGATCCGTGGCTGCTGGGACCTGCTGCGCGAGGCTGGTGCCGTTGCCCGCACGATGCTCGTCGGCGCGGCCGCGAAGCGCTGGGGCGTCCCTGCGGAGCAGTGCCGCGTCGAGCGCGGGCTGATCCATCACGACGTGTCCCACCGGACGCTGGCGTTCGGCCAGGTTGCCGCCGACGCCGCGCGCCAGCCGGTTCCCGCCAAGCCCGTGCTCCTGTCCGCGCAGTCCTTCCGCCTGATCGGCAAGTCGCTGCGGCGCATCGATACGCCCCCCAAGACCGATGGCACGGCGACATTCGGCATCGACGTGCGCGTGCCGGGCATGAGGGTCGCGGCCGTGGCGTTGTCACCGGTCATCGGTGGCAGGGTGGCCCATGTGGACGATCACAAGGCCCGTGCAATCCAGGGCGTCGTCGACGTCGTGGTGCTCGAGGATGCCGTGGCGGTCACGGCCGGGGACTTCTGGACTGCGAGCAAGGCGGTGGCAGCGCTCACGGTCCGTTGGGATCATGGCAAGGGCACCCAGATCTCGAGCGGTGCCCTGTTCGATGAGTTGGCCGAGGCGTCCCGCTCCGGCACGGCGCGTACCGGCAAGGAGCTCGGCAAGGGCACGAAGGATGGCGGCAAGACGCTGGAGGCGACCTACGAGTCCCCGATGCTGGCGCATGCCACCATGGAGCCGCAGAATGCGGTGGTCTCGGTGACGAAGGACCGCTGCGAGATCTGGGTCGGTACGCAGGTTCCGACTCGCGTGGTCGCAATTGCGGCCTCGCTGACCGGCCTGCCGCCGGAGAAGATTTCGGTCCACAACCAGTACATCGGCGGCGGCTTCGGTCGGCGCCTCGAGGTCGATTCAGTCGAGCAGGCGGTGGCGATCGCGAAGCGGGTCAGCTACCCCATCAAGCTGGTCTGGTCACGCGAGCAGGATCTCGCCCGCGACTTCTTCCGGCCGCCCTATCACGACCGTCTCGTCGCGACAGTTGACTCGTCTGGCTTCCCGGTCACGTGGACGCATCGAGTCACCAGCGATTCCGTGCTGGACCGATGGAGCCCGGCCGACATGCCAAAGGACGGCCTCGATCCCGACGCGATCGACGGCGCGGCCGAGCCCCCGTATGCGATCCCGGCGATCAAGGTCGAGTGGGTGCGCCACGACCTGCCCAAGGTCGTGAAGATCGGCTGGTGGCGGGGCGTCGGTGCCACGCACAACCTGTTTCCGGTCGAGAGCTTCATCGACGAACTGGCGCATGCAGCCGGCCAGGATTCCGTTGCCTACCGGCGTGCGCTGCTCGCCAAGAATCCCCGGGCCCGCGCCGTACTCGACCTTGCGGCGGCCAAGTTCGGATGGACCAAGCCGCTCGACAAGGTCGACGGCCTGCGCATCGGGCGCGGCGTCGCACTCGGCACCTCGATGACCACGATAATCTGTGCGATTGTCGAGGTGGGCGTGACGGCGCAAGGCGACGTGCGACTGCGTCGCGCCGTGGCGGTGGCGGACTGTGGTCAGGTCGTGAACCCGAACACGATCGAGGCGCAGCTGCAGGGTGGTCTTGTCTTCGGCCTGTCGACGGCGCTGTGGGGAGAGGCCACGTTCAAGGCGGGTGCAGTCGAGCAGGGGAATTTCCACGACTATCGGGTCCTGCGCATGCACGAGACGCCGCGCATCGAGGCGCATACGGTGCCCAGTACCGAGCCGCCCACCGGGATCGGCGAGCCGCCGACCGCGATTTCTGCGCCGGCGCTTGCGAACGCGATATTCGCGGCCACCGGCGTGCGTGTCCGCAGACTGCCGATGGCCGGTGCGGAGCTCGCGAGCGGCGCGTCCGCCCGCGACCAGGTGGTGATCTGACATGCGCAACCTGAAAATTGCGTTGATCGTGGTCGTCGTGGTCCTGCTCGGCGTCGTCGCATTCGCGAAGTACCGGGATGGCCAGGCGCTGGTCGACCACGGCGTCGCCGACGGCCCGCTGGCGGTCGCCGGCACGGCGGCGGAGCGCGGCCGCTACCTCGCGGCAGCGGCCGACTGCACCGCCTGCCATACGGTGGCGGGCGGCGAGGAGTTCGCCGGTGGCGTGGCCTTCACGCTGCCGTTCGGAACCATCTATTCGAGCAACCTCACGGCCGATGCGGATACGGGTCTCGGTGGCTGGACCGACGAAGACTTCGTCGCGGCCGTGCGTTCCGGCATCGCACGCGGCGGTCGGCACCTGTATCCGGCGCATCCCTACACGACCTACGCCGGAATGGCACGCAACGACGTTCTCGCCATCAAGGCCTATCTCGATGGCCTGCCAGCGGTAAAGCACGCGGTGCCGGCAAGTGAATTGTCCTTCCCGTACTCGCAGCGCGGCCTGCTGCCGCTGTGGAACGCGTTCTACCAGCCGCCGGTCGGCTTCAAGTCGGATCCCGGTCATGACGGGAACTGGAACCGGGGCGCCTACCTTGCGAACGCGCTCGGCCATTGCGGTGAATGCCACACGCCTCGCAATTTCGCCTACGCACTTCGGTCCGAGCAGGCGCTGTCGGGCGCCACCACCCGGGGTTGGAAGGCCTACGACATCACGTCGACCGGTCTCGCCGGGTGGACGCTCGAGGCGCTCGACGCCTATCTCGCGACCGGCCATGCGCCAGGTCACGGCACCACGGCGGGACCGATGAAGGAGGTCGTCGCCTTCGATACGGCGCAGCTGACGGCGGACGACCGCCGCGCACTGGTGCAGTACCTGCTCGGCTCGCATCAGGCGCCGGCGGCGCCGGCCGTTCCAATCAAGAGTGTCGCGGATCCCGCCTCACTCGGTGCCAACCTGTACGCCGGAACCTGCGCGGGTTGCCACGCCCTCGATGCCGGCACGGCGGCAGCCGCGCCAGGCGATCTGCGGGGCGCGAGCTCCGTCCGGGATCCGAGCGGGACCAATGTCTTGAGATTGATCGCGGAAGGGTCGCCACACGGCAGCGACGCAGGTGCTGCGATGCCTGCCTTCGCGCGCGCCTACAGCACTGCCGAACGGGCGGCACTGGCCAACTTTGTGCTGGCCCAGTGGGGAGGCCTGACGCCGAAGCTCACGCCCAACGACGCCGAGGCGGCTTCGCGGCCCTAGTGCGGCGAGGCGAACTGTATGCGCGCGCTGGGCCCGGCGTCGACGGGCCCTCGCGTGCCAGGCGTGCGGCGGGCCTGGGGCAGCACAGCGTGCAGGCTTGGATGCCGACCGAAAGGTCGGCACCGCCTGAGCAGCGCGCCTGGACCTGCGCGCGCCGTCAGCTTGCGCGAACAGGAACTCATGGGCTGTTTGCCGCCCTGTTCCTGGCAGCCGAGGTCACACGCCAGACCACGTTGCCCACGTCGTCCGCGACGAGCAGGGCGCCCCCCGCATCGAGTGCGACGCCGACCGGCCGGCCATATGCATCACCTGCCGAACTGAGGAAGCCGTCGAGCACGGCGAGGGGCTGGCCCGACGGCACGCCGTCGGTGAACGGGATGAATAGGACGCGGTACCCGCTGCTCGGGCTGCGATTCCACGACCCATGCTGCCCGACGAACATGCCGGACGCAAAGCGCTCCGGAAGCGTGGTCCCACCCGACCACGCGAGACCGAGCGAGGCGGTGTGTGGTCCGAGCGCGTAGTCCGGCACGACCGCCGTTGCGACGAGGTCGGGCCGTTGTGGCGTCACGCGGGCATCGAGGTGCGGTCCGAAGTAGCTGTACGGCCATCCGTAGAACGCCCCATCCCGCACGGACGTCATGAAGTCCGGGACGAGATCGCTGCCGAGTTCATCGCGTTCGTTCACCGCGGTCCACAGCGCTCCCGTGGTCGGCTGCCACGCCAGGCCGTTCGGGTTCCTGAGGCCGGACGCGAAGATGCGATGCGTGCCTCGCTTGAGGTCGATTTCCCAGATCGCGGCCCGCCCTGCCTCGACGGCCATGCCCCGCTCAGCAACATTGCTGTTGGAACCCACGGTGACGTAGAGCTTCGATCCGTCGCGGCTCGCGATCAGGTTCTTGGTCCAGTGGTGGTTGATGGGTCCTGCCGGAAGATCGACGACCTTGATGCCGCGTCCTGCAATCGTGGTGGCGCCGGCCGTGTACGGGAAGGCAAGGACCGCATCGGAGTTCGCCACGTACAGCGTCTCCCCGACGAGCGCCATCCCGAACGGTGAATGCAGTCCGATGAGGAAGGTGGATCGGACGCCGACGGTCGTGCCGTCGCCGCCAGGCCGCAGCAGCGTGATCCGGTCCGCGCTCACGGACACGGCGCCCGCTCTTCTCATCACCAGACCCATGATCCACGCCTTGATTCCCTTGGCATCATCGGGCTTCGGCGGTGCGTTGGTCTCGGCCACCAGCACGTCCCCGTTCGGTAGCACGTAGAGCCAGCGGGGGTGGTCAAGGCCACGCGCCAGGGACTCGACGACAAGCCCCTCGGCGGCGGCCGGACGCAGCCCCGAAGGCCAGCCCTTGGCCGGTGCGATGTGAACCGTCGGAACCAGATGTGTCGATGGCGCGGGCAGGCGCGGTCGCGGCCCCGTCCCCTCGGCGAGCGTGAGCGTGGCGACATCGCTGCAGGCCGCCAGGACCGCGGTGCTGGCCAACGCAGTGATCCCGTTGCGCAGCGCTCGCGGCATGCGGAACCCGATATTCGTCTTTCCCATCCGCAAAGGGTACGTCGCCGGCTGCCGGGAGTTCGTTCGCTGATGCACCGAGCGGCCATCTGCGGCGCGCGGGTCTCGGCCGTTGCGAGCGACCCGAGCAGCGTGGGGCTCGATGGCCCCGGCGTCGAGCACTGGATTGACCGGGCTTCTCGTGGAGGGGCAAGGCTCTAGGCGTCCTGCCGCACCGACCAGAAAGCGTTGCGGCGGCATAGTTCGCTCCAGCCCACCGCAGTGACCCGCGCACAGAACGAGTGCGAAGTCGCCGCCCGCCACTTCGAGGTCAGCCGTCGTGAAAAGAATCGAATTCGTCATCTGCATCGTCGCCGCCAGTCTCCTCGCATCCGTAGGCGGTTGCGGGAAGGAATCGCCTGCGCAGACCCAGGCTAACGTCCTGAAGGCCGAGAACGCCGGAGACAAGCATGTCGCCGACGCGACCGAGGACGCGGCCGACAAGATGGCCGAATCCCGCCACGATCTGACGAATACCCAGGTTGAAGTCGCGCATGACGGCGTCGATGCGGCCCACAACGTTGCCGTTGCGAAGGCCGAGGCCGCGCACAAGGTCGCGCTTGCACGGTGCGACGGGGACTCCGGTGACGCGCGAAAGGCCTGCAAGGAATTGGCCGATACACAACTCGCCGCGGCCAAGGCCAGCGCGAACGCGACGCGGGTGGCGAACGACCCCAAGACCTGAACGCGGAGCGCCCGCGCCTGCCAGAGATCTTGCGGTGCGAGACGACCTCCCGGAAGCACAACGCCACGCGAAATGGCGCGGCCGATCTCAACCAGCGAAGGAACTCAGTCCATGACCACCGCCTCAACCACCACCGCCCAGTCGCCGCTCGACGGCGGAGCCGCAAGACGGGCCGAAGCCCATGACTCGACTGCGGCGCGCCGCGCCGATGCCGCATCGGATGTCCACAGCCTTCTCGCCGACATCCAGGACCTCCTGGGCCAGCTCGCCCATGTAGCGGACCCGGATATCGCACGCGTGAGGGCGCGCCTGTCCGAGTCGCTCGCGACCGCGCGGCGCGCCGTGACCGAAGGCTCGGAGCAGGTTCGCGCCCAGGTGCGCAGCAGCGTGCGCAGCGGCGATGCCTATGTTCGGAACCAGCCCTGGCAGGCCGTCGGGATCGCCGCGGCGGCGGGTCTCGTCATTGGCTTCCTCGTCGCGAAGCGCTGAAGACGCACCCATCGTCGCAGCACAAGAGGGCAGCGCGGTTTCCGCCCGACCGTCTCCTGACCGTGCTTAGAAGGACCTATTCATGACCCATGCACCAAAGACTCAAGAGTTGCAGCTCAGCGATATCCCGACCCTGCGCCAACGAGGCCGGCAACATGCGGAGAAGGGCGCTGTCACGCCAAGCTACGCCGCCGATCGAGGGACCGTGCTACGACTCCTCAACGAGGCGCTGGCGACGGAGTTGGTGTGCGTGCTGCGCTATCGCAGGCACTACTACATGGTCGATGGCCTGCGGGGCGAGGCGATCAAGGACGAGTTCATGGCCCACTCGCTGGAGGAGCAAGGGCACGCAGATGAGCTCGCGCAGCGCATCGTCCAGCTGGACGGCGCTCCGAACTTCGACCCGAAGGGCCTCGCGGAGCGCAGCCATGCCGAGTATGTCGAATGCGGAACGGTGGACCAGATGATCCTCGAGAACCTGGTTGCCGAGCGTATTGCGATCGAATCCTACAAGGAGATGATTGCCTACATCGGCGCGCGTGACCCCACTACCAGGCGGCTGCTCGAGTCGATCCTGGCGAAGGAAGAGGAACACGCGGATGACCTGTCGACCATGTTACGCAAGACGGCCCCGGTTGCCGCCCAGCGGGTTGATCTGCCGGTCCGCGCCGCCGGATAAGGGTCTGCACTGACCCAGAGTCCACGGGTCCGAGAGGATTGTCCGCATCCATGCGCAACGTCGCCGTCATCGTCGGGAGCCTTCGCGAGGACTCGATCAACCGGAAGATCGCCGGGGTTCTCGCGGAGTTGGCGCCGCGCACCCTCGCGCTCGAAATTCTCGAGATCGGGGACTTGCCGTTGTGCAACCAGGATGATGACTGGCGGCCCAACGCCGCGACGGTCGCCTTCCGCGCCGGCGTGAAGGCGGCCGAGGCGGTCCTGTTCGTCACGCCGGAATACAATCGGTCGATTCCGTCGCCCCTCAAGAATGCACTTGATGTCGGCTCGAGACCGGCAGGACAAAGCGTCTGGGCTGGCAAGGCTGGCGCCGTCGTCAGCGCATCCCCAAGCCCGCTGGGCGCCTTTGGTGCGAACCAGCACCTGCGCCAGTCCCTCGCGGCCCTGGACGTGAGGACGTTGGCGCAGCCCGACATGTTCCTTGGGCGCGCCGACAAGATGTTCGACGCGCGGGGTCAGCTCATCGACGAAAGTTCCCGCTTGCTCATGCGGTTGTTCCTGCATTCGTTCGAAGACTGGATCGAGTTGATCGCCGCGCGCTGATCGCCCGCTCGCGGCCGCTGCCGCCTGCCGACGCGACCCATTTCGGCCCAGGTGGGTCGCTGCATCATCTCCAGTCTCGGCAATCCGCGAGCGCCTGGACGGGGCCAACGGGTTCCCCGGATCCGCAGTTGCCTATGGCAGGTTCCTGATGCGCACGATGCCATTGTCGACGGTGATGTAGAGGGTCGTGCCACTGATGGCGACGCCGCGCGGGTGCGACAGTAGCCCGGGCAGTGCCCCGGGCATGAACCCCGTCACGCCCGCGACACCCGCCAGCGTCGTCACGTCGCCGGCAGGCGTGATCCTGCGCACCGTCTCGTTGAGCAGGTCCGCGACATACACATTCCCGGCGCTGTCGGTCGTCACGCCGAGCGGGGAGTTGAAACTGGCGACGGTGCCGATGCCGTCGACGCTCCCGGGGAATCCCGGTGTGCCGGCGAGCGCGGAGACTGCATACGTGGACGTGATCTTGATGATCACCTGGTCCGGTGTGTGTGCCACATAGATGTTGCCGTCGAGGTCTACGGCCAGTCCGAAGGGCCCGTTCAGCTGTCCGCCGCTACCCGTGCAATCGTGCCGGGCCCCGAGCGCCATGCCGGTGGGCGTCGACACATCGCCTGCGGGACTGATCTTGCGTAGCGTGCAGAAGGCACTGTCAGCGACGAACAGGTTGCCTGCGCGATCCGTGGCGGCGCCGTAGGGGAGCGTGAAGCTCGCAGCCGTACCGTTGCCATCGCTAAAGCCGCGCGCACCGACCGTCCCGGCGAGCGTGGAGACCTTGCCCGCGGGAGTGATCTTGCGGATCAGTTCATTGGCGGTGTCGGTGACGAAGACATTGCCGGCCAGATCGATCGCGAGGCTGGTTGGAACGTTGAATGTGGCGGCCGGTCCCATGCCATCCGCGCTCCCCGTGACCCCAGCGGTACCCGCGAAATCGATGACCACGCCGTCTGGCGTGATCTTCAGGATGGTGTTGTTGCCCTGGTCGGCGACGTACACATTGGCGGCGAGGTCCGTTGCGATCCCCGCCGGCTGGGTGAACTTCGCCGCGGTGCCGACCGCGCCGGCGGGGTCACCGGCGAAGGATTCCAAGACCGGGGGCGGCCGCGCGCCGCAGCTGATGACGATATTCGTCACGTCGGAGGCCTGCACCGTCCCGGTTCCACCTGCGACCGTGCAGATCACGTCGGCCGGCTGCTTCAGCACCGTCGACAGATAGGCGGTGCCGGTCGGCAGGGCGGAACTGAAGGTGAAGGCGGTGCTGCCGGTGACGCTCAGGTCATCGACCCCGTTGTCCAGGAGGACCACCGTGCCGGTGAGGCCGACGACAGAACCGCCGATGGTATACCGGGTGGTCACGGCGCGACCGCTGACGCCTGTCTGGCCGCTGTTGCCACAGGCGGACAGCGAGGCTGCCACAAGCAGCGGCAGTAGCGAACTGCGGGTGGTGCGCGCGAGGGGGTTCGGCATGGCTCTTGACCCTTGGCCCGGAGTGGTCCTGACGTCGGTCCCAGTTGAGAGCACCAGCCTATTTCCAGGCCGGCGCGCCGTCTGTGCGCTGTAGCCCCAGCCTACTGTCCAGTGATGGTACGGCCCTGCCGTCGGACGCAGGGCCTCGAATGCCTCGAATCGAGGCGACGCGGATGCGTGTGGAGCGTGCAGCGTCACCGCCTCGTCCCGCGTCGATCCGATGGCGCGGCATGCGTCGGCGACGTCGAATCGCGTCAGGGCGCGTGCGTCACCATCCAGTTCTTGTAGAACACGCCGTAACCGTCAGTGGGCGTACCGTTCACGTCCTTGATCAGCACGTTGTTTGGCACGGTCCAGACGTCCCATGACCAGGCCATGACGCCGAGGCCGTTCTGATCTGCGAACGCCGTGATCGTAGCGACAAACGGGGACCCGATCGTACCCGGCGAATTCTGGTCACCCGTCTCGGTGATCGTGACGGGCGTGCCGGCTGCGACGATGTTCTTCACGTCCTGGAACACGCCCGGTGCGAAGTTCGGCTGCGCGTACGCCGGTGAGCCCCAGGGTGCACCATAGGTGGGATATGCGTGCCACGATGCGGCAAGCTGCCCCGCCGAATCGACCAGCGGGTGTGTCAGCCAGCCACTGAAGTCGGCGGAGTAGTCCATCGTTCCGATCAGCACGACGTTCTTCGCGCCGGTGGCGCGGACAGCATCGATCATTGCCTGGAAACTGGCGATCGCCCAGGGCTTCTTGACGTCCTGCCAGTTGCCCGTGCCGTCGGTGGCTGGATAGCCCGAGAAGGAGCCGCCCGTGCCGGTCATCATGTACTGCCAGGCGTCCCCGCTGAAGTCGAAGTTGAAGAAGGGTTCGTTGTAGAGTGCGAACATCACCGACGGGTTGCCCTTGTAGGTGTTCGCAATGCTGGTCCAGAAGCTGAGCGAGTTGTCGGCGTCGGCCATCTGCGTCTGCAGCATCGGGCACACTTTGCCGGGGGCCGCCCAATGGAGCACCAGCACCACGTAGAGTCCCGCTGCGTTCGCGGCCGTGACGTTGGATGCGAGCGACGATCGATAGTTGCCGCCGGGATCCGGGTTGTGCGTGACGCCGCTGGAATCCGTGCAGGTGTAGCCGAGCCAGGATGCCTCGTTCAGCGGGATGCGCACGACGTTCGCCTTCCAGCTGGCGATCGCAGACCACTTGGGGCCACCCGCCTGGCTCCCCTGGCCTCCGGTGGGGTCCAGCGGCGACCAGCCTTGAACCGCGACGAATTCGTAGCCGCTGAAGTTCACGCCACGCAACTGCAGGGTCTGGCCCGCTGAGTCGACGAGATGATTGCCCTGGACCCTGATCGCGAGACCGCCACCCGTCGTGACCGGGGGCGGTGGTGGTGCTGGCGGCGGCGTTGAGGTGACCGGCGCCGTCGCGGTACTCGATGAGCCGCCGCCACAACTCGAGAGGGACAAGGACATGCCGAGGACGCAACCGGCTCCCAGAACGCCGAGGATGAACCACCCGTTACGAAAGAGACGACGCCGAGACGGGGTCCGTGATTGGCGGGTGAACATGGAGTCAGTCCTTGACCCCTGTTTCCGAGGGGCCCCTCACCGCCGAACAGGAGGGTCGGCATCGGGAACGATACGTCGTCGCGTCGCGAGGGTCGGTTCGCTGAGGCGCTTACCCGACGTTGATCGCGAATCCAACGGCGACGGCTGTCGGTATCTGCGACCGCATCGCGGCCGCGTGCCGACGACTTTGAGGGCTGTCGCCGAGTGCGCTCACCAACATCCCGGCAGAGCGATCCGAACCCGCGTCCGAGCGAGCGGTCCGCCGGCGACGTCCATGCCGTCGTCGGCCTTGCCATCAGCGCGAGATCGTGGGCGCGATCACCGAGCGGGCGAGCGCCCTTGCGCCGATCGCGGTGGTCAGGGTACATAGCGCACTCGGGCTACGCAGCCCGTGGGGGCGACCAATCAGGCGCATCCCTCGGAGGCTGACGCCGATCCTGGGGCCGAGAGAATGGCGGACCCGATCTCGCCCGCCGACACGGAGATCCGAGCGTGTGCACGAAGTACTTGAGTCCCGACGACGCGGCGATCGAGCGGTACTGGGAGGTCCGGCCGGCTCAATCGTGGCCGGTGAAGGGCATGTTCCCGAGAGCGCAGGGACCCTTCATCCGGCGTGTCGCAGGCGGCAGCCGCAATGCGCGGGAGTGCCTCGTCGGGCAGTGGGGCCTGATTCCGTCATTCGCGCGGGAACGGAAGGTCCCGTACTCGACCTTCAATGCGCGTTACGAGGAGCTGTCCGACAAGGCGTCGTATCGGACACCGTGGGCCCGTGGCCAGCGATGCATCATCCCGGCCGCTTCATTCGAAGAACCCAACTGGGAGATTGGTCGCAACGTGTGGTGGAGATTCGTGCGCACGGATGGCGCTCCCTGGGGACTCGCCGGACTCTGGAACGCCTGGGTCGATCGTGCGACCGGCGAAGTCCACGAGAGCTACACGATGCTGACCGTCAATGCCGACGCGCATCCGTTGATGCGGCGGATGCACAAGCCGGATCCGAAGTTCGGTGCAGACGAACAGGACAAGCGCTCCGTCGTGGCAATCGACTTCGCGAACGTCGATCTGTGGCTCGACGGAGGCGTGGACGAGGTCCGGCCGCTCGTCAGGCCGCCATCGATCGACGACATCAACGGTGCACCCGCGCGCGATGGCATTCCTTGAGCGATGCGACTTGCCGCCGGACGGCCGCTCGTGCCTCGTCAGCCCGCCAGTTGCGGCCATGCGCGGCGGACGAACTTGCTCTATTTCGAAACTAATCATCAGGTTAAGATGCGAGGCGTATGGCGAAAAGCTTGCTGCCGAGTCTGGCCGGCTTTTCGACCTGGCCGCGGGCCATGACGTTCAGGACAAGCGACGCTGGTCTGAGCGCTCGAACGGTGTGTAGATTCGTGACGATTCTCTGGCCGTGCGTGCCTCGTCCTTCGTGACGAATCGCGCTGCGGCAACGACGAACATAAACAACCGGCCACAGCCGGGAATAGGAGTAGGGGATGCAACGAGCAACACTCGCGTGTGCGATTGCGGCTGTACTTGCCAGCGCCGCTGATGGAGCCCTGGCAGCCGAGCCGATCAACGGGCTGGATGAGATTGTGGTGACGGCACAACGGCGCTCGGAGAACATCCAGGACGTCCCCATCACGATCCAGGCGCTGACGTCGCAGACGATCGCGCAGCTCAACATCACGACGTTCGACGACTACATCAAGTTCCTCCCGAACGTGACCAGCGCCAGCAGCGGTCCGGGACAGAGTGAAGTGTTCATGCGCGGCCTGTCGGCCGGCTCGCAGGCCAGCCAGGGCAGCGCCGCGACCGGGTTGTGGCCGAACGTGGCGATCTATCTCGACAACCAGTCGGGGCAGATGCCGAACCGCAACCTCGACGTGTACGCCGCGGACCTCAATCGAATCGAGGTGCTGGAGGGCCCGCAGGGCACCCTGTTCGGCTCCGGTGCCGAAGCCGGCGTGATCCGCTACATCACCAACGAGCCCAAGCTCGACAAGACCGAAGGGTCCTTCAAGATGGGCTACGGGGTCACGGCACACGGTGACCCTAATTCCGAGCTACAGGCCGTCCTCAACCTGCCGCTCCTGACCGACCGGATGGCGATCCGCGGCGTGTTCTACACCGACCATCGCGGTGGCTACATCGACAACGTCCCCGCGACCTTCACGCGCAAGAACACCGACATCGGCATGCACTACGCGAACTATCCGGCGGACGCGAACGGCAACTGCCCCGACGGCCAGTTGAACTCCGGGTACTGCGTACCCCCCGGAAGCGCGGCGCTCAGCAACAACGCGATCGCGCGCCCTGCGATCAATCCGGTGACCTACCAGGGCACGCGCTTGCAGCTGCTGACCAAGATCAACGACGATTGGAGCCTCCTGATCGCCCAGTTGTACCAGACGATGAATGCCGACGGCGTGTTCTACCAGCAGCCGTTGTCCTCGGATGGTGCGGCCCTGAAGCCGCTTCAGGTCACGCTCTTCAACGACGCCTATGACAAGGATACCGTCGAGAGCACGTCCTGGACCCTCACCGGCAAGATCGGGGCGATCAGCGCCGTCTACACCGGGGGCTACCTGCAGCGCAAGGTCGAGCAGGTCGGCGACTACACGAACTATTCGCGCGGTGTGTACTCCGACTACTACCAGTGCTACGGACCCGGGAGCGGGGGTGACGCTTCGCTGACCTCGACGTGCTTTTCACCGTCGAGCTACTGGCGCACGGCGGAGCGCAACGAGCACCAGCAGCACGAGCTGCGCTTCAGCACGCCCGACGACTGGCGGCTGCGCGGCATCGTCGGTGCGTTCTGGGAGGACAATATCCTCTACGACCTGACAAGCTGGCACTACAAGACCCTTCCTGCTTGTACGAGTGCCAACAACGTCGGCTGCCTTTCGACGATCGGGACGGTGCCGGGTACGACGGTGCAGAACCCGGGCGTGCAGCCGGATGACACGTCCTTCAACCAGGACGAGCGACGCGAAACCAAGCAGCTCGCGTTCTTTGCCTCGTTTGACTACGACATCATCCCGAAGAAGCTGACCGCGACGATCGGCACGCGATACTTCCGTTTCAGCAATAAGTTCGTCGGCAGTGTCGGCGGCAGCTTCGGTTGCTTCGAGCAGGGCGCGCAGCCGGGTGGCTGCCCGAACTATTCGACCTATTCATACAGTCTCGATGCGCAGAACCTCGTCGACACGGAGACCGGCTGGAAGAGCCGAGTTAACCTGACCTGGCACGTCACGCCCGATGCGATGGTGTACTTCACCTACTCGCAGGGCTTCCGGCCCGGCGGCTTCAACCAGAATGGGTTGGCCCCGCATGCAATCGGCACAGATGGCGTAGCGCAATACTTGATCCCGCGCGCGTACTCGCCGGACAAGCTGGCGAACAGCGAATTGGGCTGGAAGACGGAATTCCTGGACCACCGCCTGCAATGGAACGGCGCGGTGTATCAGGAGGACTGGAAGGATGTCCAGATCGCGTTCTTCAATCCGGGTCTCGTTGGCAATCTGTTCTACAACACCAATGGCCAGAACTTCGTCGTCAAGGGCCTCGAGACGTCACTGACGGCGCGGCCAGTCACCGGCCTGATGGTGCAGGCATCGGCCTCGTGGAACCGCAGCCGGCAGACGAACTCGCCGGCGCTCATCAACAACAACCCGGCTAGCTCGAACGTAGGGCAGCCGATCACGACGAGCTGCGGCGGGACCTATTTCGATCCGACGGCCTGCGCTCCGGTCACGAACCCGTATGGCCCGATTGGGGCGCCGAGTGCGAATTCGCCACCTCTCCAGTCTAGTGTCAGGGCCCGCTACGACTGGGCCGTCAACGACAGCTACTCCGCGTTCGTACAGGTTGGCCTGCATCACACGGGACACTCGTTCACGCAGGCCGGATCGAATCCGAACTATGCGATCGGCGGGGCGATCAGCAGCTCTCGTGGGCGGTTCGAGAATCCGGCGTACTCGATTACCGAGGCGTCGATCGGCATCGCCAAGGATGCGTGGACCTTCACGCTCAGCGGCGAGAACCTCGCGAACTCCACGAAGAGCACGTTCATCAGTACGGGACAGTTCATCGTGGCCCAGACTCCACTGCGGCCCCGGGTCATCAGCGGCGCGTTCACGTACTCATTCTGAATGGCAGCGGACTGACCTGAAGACGATCTCGGGCGGCCGCCCACCCGCCCGGGATCTCTTTTCCAGAAGATGCGTGCCGCCGACATCGATCGACCGGAGAGAGCGAAATCCATGGCGAACACTTCCTGGTCTGAGCGGATTCGGACGGTGCTGGCCGCCTTCGGCCTTTGCTTCGTCACATCGGCCATGGCCGGGGAGACGACGCTGCTCGTGCACGGCCATATCTATACGGCCGATCCGTCGCGGCCGTGGGCCGAGGCGCTGGCTATCGACGGCACACGAATCGTGGCCGTCGGCTCCGATGGCGATCTCATGCGTCGCTGGCAGAAGGGAGCGCGGGTCGTGGACCTGGGTGGCAGAACGGTCATTCCCGGTATTGTCGATGCCCATATGCACTTGTTCTTCGGCGCGCTCGAACTCGCTGGATTCAACCTCTCGACGCCAAAGCACAGCGTGACCCCGGCAGATCCCGAGGCGCTGGTGGCGACGGTTCAGGAGTTCGCAAAGGCCCATCCGTCCGATCGCATCGTCATCGGACGGGCGGACTTCAGCTCCGAGCAGCCGACCGCACCCACCTTCGCGCTCCTCGACCGAGCGGTTACCGATCGTCCGGTGATCGTCCACAACTCGACCGAGCACTCGATCTGGCTCAATACCAAGGCGCTCGAGCTGGCTGGAATCACGGATCAGCCCGTCAGCGATGCCGAGGAAGAACGATACGTCGTACGTGACGCGAGTGGCCGGCCGACGGGGCTGCTGCTGGAAGCGGCGCAGGAACTGGCGAATCGCGCGGTAATCCGGGCGCTGACCACGGAGGAAAAGCTCGCGCTGCTGCGCGGCGGCGTGCGCTACCTGAACCAATTCGGCATCACCAGCATCGTCAACGCGACCGGCGATCTTGCCGAGATCGAGCTGTACGGGATGCTGCGCGACCGCGGCGAACTCACGGTTCGCACGCGTACGGCTTTCGGCGCCGTCGCCGTTCCTCACCGACTTACGCTGAGGTTCCTCGAGGCCATCGAAGCCGCGCGGTCGCGCTTCCACGACGAGTGGGTATCGGCGAATGTCGTGAAGTTCTTCGCGGATGGCAGCTCCGGCATGTACCCGCCGCTCGTCTACCGCGCCGCGGACTATCGCACGCTCGTTGAGGAACTGGATCGGAGAGGCTTCCAGCTGATGACCCACGCCGAGCGGAAGGACTCCGTCCACCTGGCGCTCGATGCCTATGAAAACGCAGCACGGAACAATGGCCCGCGCGACCGGCGGGCCCGCATCGAACATGACTTCGTGATCAGCGACGAGGACGCGGCTCGCCAGGGGTCGCTGGCGGTGATCGCTGGGGTACAGCCTGCATTCTGCTGCTCCGACGTCGGCACGAGCTTCGATCCGGGCGACCCGACGGCGTCCGATCGCTGGCGCACGCTGCTTACTGCACATGCGACGCTTGCCCTCAGTACTGACTGGCCATGCATGTGGCCGCCGGACCCGTTCGTCAACATTCAGCAGGCGGTCACCCGGCAGATCTGGCGGTCGCCCGACACGTCCGTGATCGAGACGGCGCCGTTCGACGGCGCGAACCAGGGCGGGGCGGTGCCACAAATCGGCCGGATCTACGTTCCGGAGGAGCGTATAACCGTGCGCGAGGCGGTCGATGGCTATACCCGAGGTGCCGCCTTCGCGTCCTTCTTCGACGACCGGGTCGGCGTGCTGAAGCCCGGGATGCTCGCCGATCTCGCGGTGCTGTCGCAGGATGTCTTCGCGGTTCCGGCGACCGAGATCAGCCGGACCCGCGTAGCGCTGACGATGGTTGGTGGCCGGATCGTCTACGAGGATTCATCCGCACACTGAGCGAACGCGATCGCCATGGGCGGCGGGTCGCGGCACGATGGGAGCGACGATCAATGGCAGCGACATGGTGAGCGGGGATCTCTCGGTGCGGCTCGCGGCGCGACAGGATCTTGAGCCGCTGCGGTTGCTCATGGACGCCGCGATATCCGAGCTCCTGCGTCCGTTTCTCGACGAGGAGCAGATCGCATCCAGCCGGCTGATCATGGGCCTCGATGTTCAGCTCATCGAGGACAGGACCTATTTCATCGTCGAGGCGGACGGGGAACTCGTCGGCTGCGGCGGCTGGAGCCGGCGCGCAACACTGTATGGTGGTGACCGGACCCCCGGGCGGAGTCCGGCATTGCTGGACCCGCAGGTCGATTCCGCCAGGATCCGGGCCATGTACACGAGCCCGAGCCATGTCCGCCGCGGTGTCGGCCGGTTGGTGCTTGCACGCTGCGAGGCGGCCGCACGCGAGGGCGGTTTCCGGACGGCCGAGCTCATGGCAACGATGGCCGGGCTGCCCCTGTACCGTGCCTGCGGCTATGTCCCGGTCGAGCAGGTCGAGGACGCGCGCGGCGGTGTGCCTGTGCCCCTCATGCGCATGCGCAAGGATCTGTAGCGTCGAGGCCGTCCCGGCCGGATGCGGGCAGTTGTCGAGGTCGTGCGCAAGCCGGCCGCTGCCGGGATCAGTGAGGCCGCCGATAGACTTCCCGGCCCATGAACCACGTTCCAAGCACCTTCGTGTTGCGGATGTCGTCAGCCTTCCCGCTGTCCGCGAGCGCCAGAATGTCGCGATCGAGCACAATGAAGTCCGCCGACTTGCCGGTCTCGAGCGAGCCCGTTTCGGCGTCGCGCTCCAGATACCGGGCGCCGCTGATGGTATAGGCATCGATGACGTCGCGGATCGTCACGGATTCGCGGGCGTTGAGCGGGGGCTGGCCCGGCATGCTGCGCAGCACGGCGGCCGCCATGTTCACGAACGGGCGCGGGTCATGCGTGTCCACCGGCGCGTCGGAGCCTGCCACGAGAACGGCCCCGGCGTCCCGTAGGGATTTCACCGGATAGGCGTTCCGCTCGTAGTAGCCGTCGACGGGGTGCAGTGCCGCGTAGTCGCCACCGGTCACCCGGTCGAAGAACGGCACCACCGACAGGTCGTACTGGGGATCGGTGTACGCCCACGCGTAGGTGAAGGCCAGGTACAGACGGTCGCGGCCGATGCGCGCGACATCGTCGGGATGCACGAGCTGGACGTGGGCCAGGGCATCGTGCGTCGTCGAGACGCCGTCGGCGGCGCGCGCCGCTTCAATCGCGTCCACTGCTGTCCGGATCGGCATGTCGCCGATGGCATGGATATGCACCGCGAAGCCGGCCATGTGGAAGCGCTTGACGAATTCCATGATCACCGGCCGCGTGTGCTGTAGTTCGCCCATCGAGATTCGGCACTGTCCGGGGTGGAAGCCGTGCTCCTTCAGGAATGCGCCAGCAGCCGCTCCGCCCGCGTATCGATCGGCGTGCGCGCGCACCTCGACGCAAAGCGGTGCTGCGGTATCGACATAGCCGGTCACGCCAAAGTGGCCGTCCTTGCCGTTACCGAAGATCGGCTGCAGGTACGGCCGGATCGTCGCGACCTCCGGCAGCGTCGGCGGGACCGCAAAGGGATTGCCCTCGAGCACGCCATCGGCGAACAGCTTGACCACGTTCGCGCGCAGGAGCGGGTCGCTTGCGTATTTCGCCCGCAGCAGCTTCGCGGCCGAAACCATCCGGTCCCAGTCCGGGCTGCCGTCCGCGGTGAGGTTCGTGTCGGGATCGAAGTACTGGGCGAGGGTGGCGCGGACGCTCAGCGTGCCGGTCTTCGCGAGAGTGTCGTAGAGCTCGACGGTCTCCGGTGACAGTGCGGCTTCCAGGATTCCAGTGATGCCGACACTGTTTAGGCGTTCCGTCACCCGCTCAGGTGCCTTCATCATCTCCCGGAAGTCGACACTGAGCATCGAGGGGACCGCCATCCGGCGGCGTGCATCTTCGTTGACCGTGCCATTGGGTTCGCCGTCCGCATCGACCCCGACGAAATTGCTGAATTCGCGCAGTGAACCTGCGAGGGTCGCCTTCGAATAGCCGACGATCTTCCCGGACGCGTCCGCCGCACGTGCGAGAGCGACGCTGTTGAAGGCGCCGTGGTGACCGTCGTTTCCAACCAGGACCACGGGGTGGCGCGTGGTCGCGAGATCGAGCGCCGCCCGCAGCGTGGAATGCAGGCCATCCGGCTCATTGCCATTGGAGAAATTCCACTGGCGCACGATTACCCAGTCGCCGTCCCTGATCTTGTAACGGTCGATGCAGTCACGGACGAACGCCGTCATCGCGATCAGCGACCGGCCTTCGCTCTTGAGGTCGCAGACGTCCAGATCGACGATGCCAGCCGGGTGCAGGTGGGAATCGAACAGTCCCGGCAGCACCAGTCGTCCCGCCAGTGGTTCGACGCGCGTGTTGGGGCCGACGTACGCCGAGGCTCCGGCGTCGGCGCCGACGTAGACCAGCTTGCCGTCGCGCACTGCAATCGCAGCGGCCATGGTCCGCGCGTGGTCGGCGGTATAGACGCGTCCTCCGGTCAGTACGAGGTCGGCGGGTTGCGGCGTGGCCACGGTCGCCTGAGGGCCGGCGAGCAGCGCGGCGCCGAGGAATGCCATTGCGATGATCCGACGTCGATTCGGCATGGAGATCGTTCCTAGCGAGGATCGTGTTGAATTTGCGCTACACCGGGCATTGTGGTCGCGTGACGCTCGTTCACCGACGCAGGGCATTCGCGGCTGCAGGGACCGTGCCATGCCGCGCGCCCATGATGCCGGCCGTCCGCAGCGCGGCAGGCATCCCGTCGAACTCGACGAGGCGACTCGTTGCGAAGCGCAGTTTTGCGGTCATCAGGGCGACCGCCTCGTCAACCCGTTGGACCGCGTCGGCGCGCAGCTGAGCCGACGTTGCGAGGAACGCCGTGGCGTCGAAGTCCGGTCTTGCCAGCTGGCGGCAGGCGGCTTCGAAGCCCGGTGGTGGTGGTGGGGCGCGATGCTGGTAGCGCGATCCCCAGCCGCCGTCGCCGGCCCAGAAGGCGCGTTCGAACTCGTAGACTTCGGGGTCAAGCCGCAGGCATTGGCGGCCCTCGTAGAGTTCCTGAAGTGCGCCCGTCGCGGCGGCGATGTCGCCAGCGCCGGCGGCTGCGGCGGCGCGTTCGTGGACCTGGACGCGGGTCGTGAGCAGTGCCGTGCGCGTGGCCTGGTCAAAATCATCGTCGCTGGCATACAGCCACGGTACCAGGCGGTGACGGGTCGCCATCAGCAGCCGGTTCACCTCATCGGCTCGCGCAGGATCCTCCACCGCCTCGACCGCCGCTGCCGCCACCCGAAACTCGGCTAGCGCCTCGCGCAGCCCGGTGAACGAGACTTCCGGTACCTTCGCGGCATCCTTGGCAAGCTGCGCATCGACGAAGTCGGCGATCCCGGTCAACGCGATCGGCAATCGTCGTGCGCTGGCTGCACGCCACAGGCTGAGGGTGAGCAGGCGCAGGTCCGCTCCCATGTTTTCGTACAGCTCCGGCCGGTAGGTGTCGACCTGCGTGTGGTAGACCGCGAAATAGCTGTCCGGGATCCGGTTGAGATGACTGGTGGCTGCGCCACCGACGACGCCGTAGTTCCACGCGTCGGTCGAACTCCCGATCGGTGCCTTCTGCGTGATCCGGGCGTCGAGCCCGAGATCCCGTAGTGTCCGCGCCTGCTCGGCCATCAGGTCCGGAGTTGAGGTCAGCGATGCGGTCGCGGAGGTCAGCCCGATGATGTCGATGTTGAATGCGAGCGCCGCACTGCGCAGCACCTCGGGGTGGCGAGCCACGAATGCATTCGACCCAGCCAGCCAGTCGCGCTCAGGATCCTCGAGGCCGGCTTCCTCGCTGCCGGCAAGGATGAACAGCACGGTGCGGCGCGGCTTGAGGCCGGAGCGCATGAAGGCGCGGGCGATCTCGAGCACGGCCGCGACGCCGCTCGTGTTGTCCGCCGCGCCCTTGAACCAGCGGTCGTAGTGGGCAGAGACCAGCACGTATTCGTCCGGCCGTTCGCGTCCGCGGATGCGCGCGACGACGTTCCGCGATGTGCCATCGGCGACCTCTGCGCGGTTCTCGAGGAGGATGTCGACGGGGCCGGCCGAGAGTTGTGCCCTGAGCGCGTCGCCGGATCTACGGCTGATCGCGACTGCGGGCAGCTGGTCGTGACCCCACAGGCTGTCCTGGCGAAGTGCGTCCGGATGCTGCTCCGCGGAGGGGTGATCGAAGAATAGGATGGCAGTGGCGCCGTGATGGGCGGCCTCGGTGATCTGTGCTGGCGGCCAGTCGTGCTGGTCCCGTCGCACGAGGACGATCCGGCCGCGGACATCGCCGATGCGGGCGTAGTCCTGCTCGTAACCGTCGCCCGCGTCGATGAGGGGCGCGCGCAGCACGCGACCGCCGCCGTTGCCGCGAACGAAGGGCACGGCATCGCGAATGCCCCAGGTTCCACCGGCGGAATGCAGGGTGATTGCCTCGATGCCGATGCCATTCGCCCTGAGCGTCACCGGGCCATAGCGGTAGGCCCGGACCGGGAACTCCTCCATTGCGACCTCGAGCCCCATGGCGCGGAGTGACTTCGCGAACCCTCTCGCCGCGGCGGCCTCCTCGGCGCTACCGGCGACGATCGTGCCCGCGCCGAGGCCGGTCTGACTGGTGTGGGCACGGTCGGACAGGCGCTCGAGGTCGGCGAGTGCCCGGCGGGTCTCGAGCCGGGCGAGCAGCTGCTGCTCGTCCGTGGCCAGCCCGGCCTGTACGGCGGGTGCGGCGAGCGCGATCGCGGCGGCCAGCATCAGCAGGACTCCGGGCGTGGGGTTCGGGCGGAGAGCGGGCATGGTCGTGTTCTCGAACGGCGTTTCGGGGGTGGCCGCACGGATCAGTGAGCGGACCTGCGCCAGAGCGCGGTGCCAGTATATTCCCGGAGTCCCGTGCCGGGGTCGGAACGCACCGGACCGGCTCACCGTTCGCGGTCCGGGTGCAACACGCCGGTGGCGGGTTGCGGGTGGCGCGGCAGACCCCCGCGTTGGCACCGCAAAAGCGACTAGCGGACGCCGATGGACAGGCGAATCCCGAACTAGAGGAACAGCGCTCCAGTGGCGCGCGTGAGCCACTTCCGGATCGAAGCCGATCGTTCGAAGCGCTGTGACATCCTGGATGCGGTGAACGCGACCGAGAAGTTCCACAGCGTCCCGTTGAACACGACGATCATGCCGAGCACGAGAATGGCCACGCTCTTGGCAGGCGCGTCGATGGCGATGAATTGCGGCAGGAACGCGAGGAAGAACAGGGCGACCTTGGGATTCAGGACGTTCGTCAGGAAGTCCCGCAGCAACGTCACCGCATTCGTGCCCGCCGCCGATGTCTGCTCGACGCCGCCCGCCGGCTCCTGCCGGGCGCGCAGCAGTGACCATCCGAGCAGATGAGATGGATCGCGCCGGCGAACCGAATCGCGGTGAACGCGGTCCTCGAGGCCAGGAGCAGCGCCGATATCCCGAGCGCGGCGGCGACAATGTGAACGAAACAGCCGGCACTGATCCCGAGCGCCGCCAGGGCACCCCCACGAAATCCGTCGGTCGCCGCACACCGCAGGATGTACAGCGTGTCCGCCCCCGGCGTTGCATTCAGCAGTAGTCCCGCGGCTATGAAGAGGGGCAGATCTCGGATGCCGAACATCTACGGCCTCTCATTCGGGATCAGGAATGGCCCGGACGTCCCTGCGCAGGCGACCCGAGCTTGTCGCCCGCATAGGCGCCGAGCACGGCGAGGACGTCCGCGACGTCCGCGACGCGCCAGCCGCGCTCGAGAAACTGGGTCCATTCCTCGTCGGTGGGGTAGGAAAAATAGCGAGCGCCGACGGCCGGTTGCGGAGCGCGTCGAGGACTGTCGCCGCTGGCAAGGCTGCCGATCGCATCGCTGATGAGGCCGACGCCCGGAGCGTACAGCGCAAGGATGTGCCAGAGGAGCGATCGACGCCGGTCCACGTTGATTGTCCGGGTGCCGACGATGTCGCCGGTGTCGATCGACGGATCCGAAATGTAATGCAGCGTGCACCCGATCTTGGCGTCGCCATTCATCAATGCCCTGAACGTCGCGAGGACGCCCCGATACCATGGGAGCAGCCCCGAATGGAGGTTCAGCACGCCAAGGCGCGGGATAGCAAGCACCGGCTGTTTCAGGATCGCCCCATATCGGATCGTCACGATCAGGTCCGGAGCAATCGCGCGTACAGCATCCAGGTCCGCGCCGACGTTCGGATTCGAAAGGGGCATCACCGGTATTCCACGAAATTTCTCGATTTCGCCGAACGCCAGATATCGAGTTCCGTCATCCGGGAGCCCCGAGCGCTCGATGAGCGGGAACAGGAGTTCGATTGGCAGGGTCTGTTCGGCGGTGCGAAGCTCCTGGCGGGCCGCATGGTCCGCCACCGGCTGAGCCTTGCCGACCCGCTCGCTCAACCCCACCCAGACCTCGTGGCCGCGCAGGCTCGGCAGCAGGAGGTTGAGCGCGAGACTGCTCGCGAGGTCTCGATTCAATAGGCAAAGTACACGCATGTTGGGTCGGGCTCGCCGATTCTCGGCCTCGGGTCCGCGCATCCTAACCGTTGGCAACTCGAGGGGCGATCGCCGCTGCATGCAGGCGGCGGGCGAACGACGTGGAGCGGGGTGGCTGTCGTGCGGGGGCGAGCGGGATCAGGCCGGATTCGCGGTGTTGTGCACGCTTTCTGCGGGTGCCGGGCACCTGGCGCCATCCGCGTCGGTCTACCGATCGTCCCGCGCGTCGCCGGTTGCCCCGTGTGCCGTCGCAATCGACCGGGCGGATCAGTACACCCGCCTGCCAGCCACCCACGTCTGCTCGACCCGAATCTTCCAGATATCCGATGGCGGGACGGCGAACAGGCTGCGGTCGGTCAGGATGAAATCCGCCCGCTTGCCCGGCTCGAGCGACCCGATCGAGGTTTCGGCGTGGTCGGCGTACGCCGCATCGGTCGTGAAGGCGCGGAACGCCTCGACCAATGTCATCGCCTCCTCCGCGTGCCAGCCTCCGACCGGCTTGCCCGCGTGATCGGACCGGGTGACTGCAGAGTACAGGCCGAAGAACGGGTTGTCCGACTCGACGGGGAAGTCGGAGCCCCCCGCGATCCGCGTACCCTGCGCGAGAAACGTATGCCAGGCATACGCGCCCCTCAGTCGCTCCCGCCCCAGGCGATCCTCGGCCATGTTCATGTCGCTCGTGGCATGGGTGGGCTGCATCGACGCGATCAGGTCGAGCTGCTTGAACCGGGGAATGTCAGCAGGCGCGACGATCTGCGCATGCTCGATGCGATTGCGCAGCGCCCGACCGCCCGGGACACGGTACGCCGCCTCGAATGCGTCCAGCACCTGATGGACTGCGGCATCGCCGATCGCATGTACGCCGACCTGGTACCCGTGCCGGAGCGCCGTCTCGATGTTTGCCTGCATTGCAGCGGTCGACTGGAAGAGGAGGCCACGACTGTCCGGGTTGTCCGAATACGGCGCCAGGAGCGCGGCACCGCGGCTGCCGAGCGCGCCATCGGCGAACAGCTTGACGGCGCACACCGACAGCCGGTCGTCGGCGTAGCCGACGAGCGGCCCGTCCTTGGCGAGCTGGTCGAAGTCGGAGCCGACGCCCGCGATCATCGCGTAGATGCGCACGCTGAGCAGGCCTTCGTCGGCGAGCTTGCGATAGAGCGCCACGTCGTTTGCGCTCGACCCGGCATCCACGGCCGAGGTCAGGCCGACCGAATTCATGTGCCTGAGCGCGCCGAGGACGGCGGCCCTGCGCTGCGCCGGGGACGGTGGTGGCACGATCCGGTCGATGAGCTCCATCGCATTGTCGACCAGGATCCCGCTCGGGTCGCCGTTGGCGTCGTGCTCGATCCGGCCGCCGACCGGGTCCGGCGTGCTCCTGGTGATTCCGGCGGCGCGCAGGGCCGCGGCATTGAGCCACTTTGCGTGTCCGTCGACGCGCTCCATCACGGCCGGGCGTCCCGGTGTCACGGCATCGAGCTCGGCCGCGAGCGGAAACCGCCCGAGTCCCCAAAGGACCTGATTCCAGCCCGCGCCGATCACCCAGGCCGCATCCGGATGCGCGACGCCGTATGCCTGGATCCGCTGCTGGGCCTCGGCCAGAGACCGGGTCTCGGTGAGTTCGGCCGTCTCGCTCTGCAAGCCGAGCCCCATGATGTGGCCATGGGCATCGATAAGGCCCGGAAGCAGCCCGCGCCCGCCACCCTCGATCACCTTCGCGGTCGGAAAGGCTCGGTGGAGCTCGGCGGCGGCGCCTGTCCTGACCACGCGGCCGTTGTCGAACACGAGGCCGGTGAAATGAACGAGTTTGTCGTCGGCGAGCGTGTATCCATCGACATTCTGGACCAGCGTCGGCGCGGCATCCGTTGCGAATGCGACGGAAAAAAGTAGTGCCGCGATGGTGATTCGGCGTCCTGCAGCTTTCATTGCGCCCTCGAAGGGAAAGGTGAAGAAGACGAACCTGTCACGGGTCGGGGAATTGCCCTGGCGGCCCTCGCGGTGCCGACAGTGACGGCACTACCGTGACCTGCGCGACGACGGACGTCTGGCAACCCCGGGGCCGCGGCGGCCTCGCCACGCGCCGAGGTAGGCAGGGCGAACGATAGGGTAGCCGCATCGTGCTGGCAAGGAATGGAGAGAAGGCCGCAGCGGCCGGGGCGGCGTCCAGGTGGACGGCATGGCAATTCGCGATCGGATTCGCGGTCATGGATACGCGCCGCGCGCGGATTGCCTCCAGTGGCGTGGCGCGGTCGCACCGCCGTGCTTGCGCGACGTGCCCGTGACCGCCGACCGGACTCATTTGCCGGCGGCGCTCCGACGGGTCCGTCGTTGATGCAGGCGCTCGCCGTTGCGTCGTCGGGTCGTCGTTTCAAGCAATTGTCGGAAAAGCATCACGGCGCCGTCATCTGCCGATGAGACCTTCTTGTCGCCGCGCACGAGGCCCTGCAAGCAGGCGGCGTCGCGGCGTCCATCGTCATCTGACCAGCGGAGGAGCCTGCCATGTCGCATTTCCGTTTCGCGAGTCGCGCCGTCGCGTTCTGTCTCGGCATCGTGCCTGCCGCGATCGTGATCGCGGCGCCGGTTGAGCCAGCGTGGAGCATCTCGCGGGAGGAGTCGTGTACCTACCGCGCGGAAGGGCTGGACAAGATCCAAAACATCGTCGTCATCTACGGCGAGAATCGAAGCTTCGACAACCTCTACGGTGACTTCCCAGGTGCCAATGGGCTCGCCAGTGCGGCACGCCACCATGCACTGCCGCAACTCGACCGCGATGGCAGCGTGCTGCCGACGCTTCCGCAGATCTGGGGCGGACTGCCCGGGATCGCTCAGGCGGCGACCGCAAACCTGCCCAATGCACCTTTCAGCATCGACGAGGGCGCGCCGGGCGCTGGGTTTGCCGTGCCGCCGAGCGTTGCGACCCGGGATGTCGTGCACCGCTTCTACCAGAACCAGATGCAGATCGACGGCGGTGCGAACGACCGCTTTGCCGCGTGGACCGATGCCGGTGGGCTGACGATGGGTCACTACGACTCTTCCCGATCGGCGCTGCCGATGTGGCAGGTTGCCCGCCAGTACGTGCTGGCCGATAACTTTTTCTTCGGTACGTTCGGTGGCTCGTTCCTCAATCACCAGTACCTGATCTGCGCATGCATCCCGTTCCAGGCGAACCCGAAGGACCTCAGCGTCTCGGTCGTCAATGCGGACGGCGTGTCGCTGGCGTCCGCGCCCGCGAGCCCGGCGTCGGCGCTGGCGGGTCCCCCGGCCTACGTGCTCGATGGCCGCCAGACGCCGGACCACTATGCCGTCAACACATCGCAGCCCGCGTTCCAGCCGAGCGGCAACGCCCCGGCCGCAGGGGGCGACGCACGTTACGCCAATGCGGACGCCGCGAGCACGCTCTCCGTGCAAACGCAGACCACCATCGGCGACCTGCTGTCCGCAGCGCACGTCAGCTGGGCGTGGTACGCCGGCGCGTTCCAGGACGCGTTGGACAACCCCTCGCACATCTACACCGCGCCCTACCAGTTCCAGCCGCACCACCAGCCGTTCAACTACTACGCCAACTTTGCGCCGGGTACCGAAGCGCGCGCACAACACCTGAAGGACGGGGGCATCGGCGGTGCAAGTTTCCTCGCTGATATCGACGCGGGCCGGCTGCCAGCTGTCACGTTCTACAAGCCACAGGGCACGCAGAACGAGCATCCGGGCTATGCGAATGTGCTCGATGGCGACGCCCACATCGCGGACGTGATCTCGCACATCCTGAACGGCCCGCAGGGCGCTCACGTGCTGATCGTCGTGACCTACGACGAGAACGGGGGTTTCTGGGACCATGCCGCGCCGCCGAAGGCCGATCGCTGGGGCCCGGGTTCGCGCGTGCCGACCATCATTGTCTCGCCGTACGCACGCAAGGGCCACGTCGACCACACGCCCTATGACACCTCGTCCATCCTGCGCTTCATCGCCAAGCGCTTCCTCGGCACGAGGCACCATCCGGTGTACCCGGGTGACCTGCTGCCGGGCATTGCCGAGCGCGACGCGGCGTTGCACGCGAATGGCTTCCGTCGGCCCGGTGACCTGACCGGGGCGCTGAAGCTCGACTGACGCATTCGGACCGACGTGCGTCCCGGGTAGCGGGCTCGGGAAGCGCGGCGGGCGGCAGGATGCCGCCGACGCCGTCACGCGGATGTCGGTGTGGGCCGCAAGTCTCCATCAGCTGCGGACTCGTCGAGCTGGAGGCGGTAGCCAAGTCCGGCCTCGGTCAGGATGAAGCGGGGCCGACCCGGATCAGGCTCGAGCTTCTGTCGCAGGAACTTGATGTACGAACGCAGGCCGCGTGAGTCGTTCACTCGCTCCGGTCCCCAGACCTCCTGCAGCAGCTGCCGTTGCGTCACGATCATGCCGGCGCTCCGTGCCAGGCATTCGATCAGGCGATATTCCAGCGGGGTCAGGTGGAGCGGGCCATCCGGTCCGCGCGCCGTGCGCGCGCCGAAGTCGAGCATGACCGCACCCAGTTGCAGCACTGAAAGGGCGGTTCCTGCGCGGGCGGTGCGGCGCAGTGCGGCGCGGATCCGTGCGAGCAGTTCCGAGGTGCTGAACGGCTTGGTGACGTAGTCGTCGGCGCCGGCGTCGAGCGCCAGCACCTTGTCTGCTTCCATCGTGCGCGCCGTGAGGACCAGGATCGGCAGTGGCGCGAACGATCGGATCGCGCGTACGACCTCCGTGCCATCGAGGTCCGGCAGGCCCAGGTCGACGAGCGCCAGGTCCGGCCGGTAGCTCCTCGCCTCGAGGATGCCGCGCTGCCCGCTGGCCGCCTCTGATACCCGATAGGACTGGGATTCGAGCAGTGTGCGCAGCATGCTCCGCAGCTCATCGTCATCCTCGATGACGAGGATTCGGAACATCGCCGTGGTCATGGCTCCAACTCCCCGGCGGGCAGCACCACGGTGAATCTCGCGCCGCCCTCGGGTCGGTTCGCCGCATGGATGCTCCCGCCGTGCGCATTGACGATCGCACGGCTGATCGCGAGGCCAAGTCCTGCGCCTCCCGCGTTGCCTTCGTCCCGCCCGCGCTGGAACTTCGCGAACAGGCGTTCCGGGTCCCCGGCGGGGAGGCCCGGTCCGTCATCGTCGAAGGTGAGTTCGATGGCACCGTCCCGCACGCTGCCGGAGATTCGGATGCGGGTGCCCGCCGGTGCGTGCTTCGTGACATTTTCGAGCAGGTTCCCGAACACCTGCGTCATCAGCGGAGCATCGAGTCGCAGCGCCGGCAGGTCGGCGGGCAGCTGCACGTCGACCGGGTATTCCGCCAATCGGTGTGCCACGCGCCCGAGTGCCGTACCGACGAGGTCATCGACGGTCTGCCAGTCCAGGCGCAGCCGCACTTCGCCGGCCTCGAAGCGCATCAGGTCGAGGACATTGGAAATCAGCTCCGACATCTCCTGGGACTTCGCTGCGATCGAGGCCACCAGCCGGGCGCGGGAGTCGGAGTCAAGCGTGAGCCCCGGATCGTTGAGCGCCGTGCTTGCCCCGGCGATGACGGCGAGTGGGGTGCGCAGGTCATGCGAGATCGAGGCCAGCAGGGTATTTCGCAGGCTCTCGGATTCCGCCGCGACGCGCGCCGTCTCGCTCTGTTCCGCCAGCAGCGCGCGCTCGATCGCGAGCGCGAGTTGTCCGGCGAACGTCTCCAGCAGGTGTCGCTGCTCGGGCAGGAGGATCCGTCGGGGATTGCTCGGCAGGACCGCGAGCACGCCGAAGGTCTGCTTCGAGCCATGAATCGGCAGGTAGAAGGCCCTGGCGCCGGCGAGCGTGTCCGTGCCGAGGCCGGCCGGCTCGTTGTGGTGGTAGACCCACTGTGCGATCGACAGGTCCGCGCGCCAGAGGGACGCCCGGGCCTCGTCCTGACGCGGATAGCGCAGGCGGCCGTCCGATCCGGGCAGCAGCACCATCGCCTGGCTCGAGAAGACGTCGTCGATGTGGCGCACGGCGACGACGGTCATGTTGTCCACGCCGCGCGTGCGGGCAAGTTCGCGGCTCATCGCGTAGAGCGCCGCCGTCCGTCGCTCGCGATGGCCGGCGATGCGCGTCTGCTGGCGGACGCTGGCAGTCAGCGTCGCGATCGAGAACGCAACGATCAGCATGACCGCGAAGGTGATGAGGTACTGGAAATCGGAGACTGCGAACGTGAATCGCGGTGGCACGAAGAAGAAGTCGAATGCCGCCACATTCGCGATCGAGGTCATGATCGCCGGCCCGCGACCGAACCGAAGTCCCGACACCGCGGCGCCGAGCAGGTAGACCATCACGAGGTTCGTCAACTCGAAGTGGGGGAAGACCACCCAGTCGATGCCGGTCGCCACGAGCGTGGTTCCGAACGCGAGCGTGTAACGTCGCCAGGGAATCTCAGTCTTCGGCGGCAGCGAGCCGACGGGCCGGCCCCGTGCAACGCCCTCCCTTGCTTGGCCGCCTTCGGAATCGACGGAGCCGACCGCGAGAATATCGATCGGTCCCGCCCCGCGCACCAGTTCCGTGACCACCGACGGCGCCAGCAGGGCTCGCCAGCCGCGGCGCTTCGGGGCGCCGACGATGATCCGCGTGGCGTTGCGCGTCCGCGCGTATTCGAGGATGGCCTCGGCAGCTGACGCTCCATCCAGCGTGACGGTCTCCGCGCCGAGCGTCTCGGCGAGTCGCAGCACGTGGACTCGCCGGTTGCGATGGGCATCGGTGAGCTTCAGCATCGCCGGCGTCTCGACGTAGAGCACGATCCATTCCGCGTCGAGCGCGTCCGCGAGGCGCTTCCCGGCGCGGACCAGCTGTTCCGCCTGGCCGTCGAGGCCGGGCGCGACGATCAGCCGGTCGCGGGCGAGCCAGGGACGGACTGTGGAATCCTGCGTCTCGAAGCCGCGCATCGCCGCGTCGACCCGGTCTGCGGTCTTGCGCAGCGCGATCTCCCGCAACGCCGTCAGGTTCTCCTTGCGGAAGAACCGCTGCGTCGCGGTGGCGACGCGATCCGCCGTGTAGATCTTGCCCGCCCGCAGTCGGTCGAGCAGATCTTCGGGCGGTAGGTCGATGAGCTCCACCTCGTCGGCGCCCTCGAAGACGTGGTCGGGGATCGTCTCCTGCTGGCGGATGCCGGTGATGCCCGCGACGACGTCGTTCAGGCTTTCGAGGTGCTGGACATTGACCGTCGACCAGACGCTGATGCCGGCGGCCAGCAGCTCCTCGAGGTCCTGCCAGCGCTTTTCATGCCGTGCCGGCGGGTCGCCGTCGATCAGGTTGCTGTGGGCCAGATCGTCGACGACGAGGGTCACCGGGCGCCGCCTGAGCGCCGCATCGAGGTCAAATTCCTGCCGGACGATGTCACGGTAGCGGACTGACAGGGTCGGCAGCTGTTCGAGACCTTCGAGCAGGCGCTCCGTGTCGACTCGGCCGTGCGGCTCCACATAGCCGACGACAATGTCCGCACCCGCGGCACGGGCGTTGCGGGCGGACTCCAGCATCGCGTAGGTCTTGCCGACGCCGGCGGAGGCACCGAAGAAGATCCGCAACTTGCCCCGGCGCGCGCTTTCCGCCGCGCGCTGGACGCGCGCGAGCAGGCGGTCCGGGTCAGGGCGGGTCTTGGCTTCCGACGGGTCTGACGACACTCGACTCTCCTGCATTCGCGTTCCGGGCCCGACGGGCCGGTTGCCGATCAGGCCGCGGACGCAGGGCGACCGGCGCCGCTGGATTCTAGACTTGTAGAGGCCCTCGATCGCGACGTAGGCCTGATAATGGCCCAGGCACGCCGGATTCCCCGGGTTGCCAGAATATCCCGTCCCGGTGACAAACGCGGCGTGATCGGAATGGTCGCCGCGGTCCTCGAAGCCCACCTCGACAGTGGGGGCCGGGATCCAGGCGAGCGTGGCGGCGCCCGAGGGTCATAGGACCCGGTCTAGAAAATCACCCGCCGCACGCACGTAGGTTTCGATGTCGTCGTCCGAATGCGCAATCGATGCCTGTGGGCCTGCCGCCGAGACAGCATCCCAGATGCCGCGGTTCGCCATGTAGACGCGGCGCGTGTCGATCAGGTCGAAGTCGAGCGACTGGTTCCCTTCGGCCCCGGTTCGAGGCAGCGACGGCGCGAGGCAGTATCCGGAGCGGGGGCCGCAGCGGAAGGCCGTCCATGGCAGTGCGCGCGCCTGGAACAACCGATCCAGGCCGTCCGCCAGCGCCGCCCCGAGGCCATTGACTCGCGCATAGGCGCCCGCCGTCAGCACGTCCCGAAGCATGGCTTTCGCGATCGCGAGGGCGAACGCGCTGCCGTATGTCGTGCCTCCGAGCGCGATGCCTCGAGGACCAATGTCGATATCGACATTGTCCGCCACGCAGTGCCCGATCGCCTCGCTCATGCCGTACATCGCGAATGCGAAGCCACTGCCAAGGCCCTTCCCGGCGACGATGAAGTCCGGGATCAACTTCCACTCCCGGCTCAGTCCGCCATACGCGAACTGGAACGTGTGCGCCTCGTCGATGCAGAGCAGCGACCCGAACCTGCGCGTGAGCTCGCGGACCCCCTGGTGGAAGCCAGGATCCGGGAGGACCAGGTTGCAGTTGGTCATGACCGGTTCCGTGAGGACCAGGGCGACGTCCCCGACGGCCAGCGTGCGCTCCAGCGCCGCGAGATCGTTGAAGGGCAGGATCGTCGTGTGGGCGGCGGATCCGGGCGAGAGTCCCGGCGTCTCGGCGACGCTACGTCCATCTTCCTCGCGTACCAGCGTCTCCTCGATGTGGCCATGGTAGTGGCCGCCGAAGATGACGATGCGGGGTCGCTTCGTCATGAAGCGCGCGATCCGGATGACCTCCGTATTCGATCCGGATGCGGACAGGGTGTATTGCCAGAACGGCAGTCCCATCCGATCGGCGAGCATTTCGCTCGCAGCGATGGCGTCTTCAGTGGGGGCCAGGAAGTGGGTGCCGAGCCTCGACTGCTCGGCAGCCGCCCGAGCGACGGTCTCGTTCCCGTAGCCGACGGTCATGCTGAGATCGCACAGGTTAAAGTCCAGATAGCGATTTCCGTCGAGGTCCGTGAAATAGGCCCCCGCGCCGGAGGCGATGTAGATCGGCGGCGTGCGCCACAACCCTGCCATCCATGGCATCGGAACGCCGAGCGGCATGTGGGCGGCCGCTCGCGAGTAGAGTGCGCGGGAGCGCGCAGTCCGTGCGACAAATGCCCGATCTTCATCGTGCCGCAATGCCGCGAGGCGCTGTCGATCGATCATTGTCGTGTGCGGATTGGCAGGGGTCATGTCGTGGTCACCGTTTGCGGGGTCCTGGGGGGTGCTGATGCCCACGCCAGATCCGCTGTGGGGGTTCGTACATTGCGACACGTCGGCCACAGAGCGCTCGCATGAGCCGCGCGCCGGCGCGTTGCCCGGGTCCGGTTCGAAGTCTGATTGCGAGGCCCTCCGAGTGTCCCTGATTCCGCTTTTTGCAGTCAAACGCGCGGCATCCTGGCTTCGGCGAAATGGCAGGCCGATTCCGCAGGATCGGCGCGGAGTTCGATTGAAGTGGGTCATCCGTTCGTCGAACATCCCGGGAGAATGCCGCGCCGGGCCAACGGTGCCGCCATGATTGCGCCCCGTGAGTGCGCCGGTGCAGCGATCGCAGTGGCCGCCACCGACGGACTGCAGGGCGCGCCGCAAGGGAGCGCGCACCGATCCTCACCTTGCGCGTTGAATCCAGTTGTTGCGCCGCGTGGAATTGCTGACTTGCGCCCGAGTCACCCGCCGAGGCACGATCGGTCTCTGCTTCGAGTTCGGGATACTGACCTACTTCGGTGGCCATGGGTCGCTCCTGCGGATGAACGCCGCTCCACCGCGCAGGCGCCAAGCGATCAGACGACCCCGGCTCATGGCGAGCGGCGCTGCCTTCGGATCCCGCGATGAGTCGCCGCACAAGGACGTTGCCATGATCAAGATCGGTGTGTTTATGCTCGCTCTGGCCTGGTGCGTCGCGTCGGCAGCGCCGCCTGCCTACGCGACCACGCCCAGCACCGCTGCGATTCCGGGGCATGGCGAGCTCACGCTTGCCATCCCGGACGGTTGGACCGGCGAATGGGGCACGATCACAGACCAGGCCCGGCCGAGCCTTTCGCTGAGGCCGAAGCACGGCGACCCTTTCGAGGTGACGATCACGACGCTCTGGTCCAACGGGCCCGGCGTCGGCCCCTTTGACGACGCTGCACTCAGGACGACGGTGGCGTCCTGGGCGAAGGACTTCGAAGGTCAATCGGTCGAGCGCGTCCTGCCGACAAAGGAGCTTGTCGGGGACAATGGCAATGGGTTCTATTTCACCGCGACCGATCGCTCGTTGGCGACGAGCGGTCACCCATCAGGACCCGGCGATTTCAAGTACCTGACGATGGGGCTTATGCGAACCGGCCAGGTCGCGCTCGCCTTCACCGTAATGACAAACGACGGGCAGGAAGGGGTTCTGAAGGACGTGTTCGATATCCTGCGAGTGGCCGAGCATCACCCGGGCAAGCCCGCGTCGACCGCAGGTGGCGGTACGCCGCCGGACCAGATGCTGGCGATCAGGCAATTGCCTGACGCATACGAACTCTCCATTCCGGTTGGACGACTCCAGATGACGATCCCGAGGGGCGATTTCGTCGTGGCCGAGGAACCCCGCGTCGGTGCGGCGGCGAGTCCCCGCTATTTCCACCTCGTCGACGACAAGAGGGGAGTCGTGATTTCCGGATGGTTCGAGCCGGCGAACTCGTACAGGGGGTTCGACAGGTTCTGGGAGAGCGAGAGCAGCGCCCTGAACAAGAATTCAACGCTTCCACCCATGTCGAATGTCGCGCTGCTGAAGCAGGATCACTGGGAGGTCGCGACTTACGACGTCGCCATTCCGCGGATCAGCAACGCTCACGTCCGCGCCGAATGGGTGCAGGCGGGGACCTGGATCGATCTGCATGTCTCCGCGACGACGTCCGCCCCGATTGCCGATGCGCGGGACACCGCGCTGTCCGTGCTGCGGAGCATTCGCGTCACTGAATTGCACTAAGGCTCGCGAGGTTGGCCGACATGCGTCGCTTCAGGGTGCCGCTGTCCCGCTCCGGCCCTGCTCGATCGGCTACTTCACTTCGACGAAGAACTTGCGGACGGTTTCGAGGACTTCCCAGCGTCCGTTCCAGCCTTTCGGCAGCACGAACGTATCTCCAGCCTTGAAGATGACGGACGCGGCCCCCTGAGTGGTGATCCGGGCGCTGCCGGTCAGGAACAACATCGCTTCGGTCGCGGGTCGATCGACCGTATCCCAGCCGCCGGGCGTGCATTCCCAGACGCCAGCCAGCATTCCGTTACCCGAAAACAGGATCTGCCCGGATGTCTGGGGATTCCCGGCATTCGCGCCGTCCCTGGGGCCCCACGGCTCGAGTTCACCCCGGACTGCGTCTGACAGCATCGAGGAAAGCTGGATCAGGGCTCCGGTGGAGGACGCGGCGTCGGTCGTCATGGCTTCGGTCCTGCTGGTCGATGGGGCGACTCTATCATCTGGATGGCCGAGGGGCGCCAGCGTGGCGCTTGGGCAGAATGTCGACCGGAATTCGAAGCCGCGCCGGCGATCCCGTGATGGGCATGGCGCCGACGTCCCGGGTACGAGCGTCCGACGGGTGTGCCCTCCGCGCAGCCCGTGGCACTCACGCTGTCAAGAATGGTTGACAGTCGCAGCAGGCGGATGCGGTAATTGATGGAGGTCAGGGACTTGCTCGCCACGACGATGGCGACGTCACACCCGGACCCTCCGATCACCGGCACGCGTCGATCGCCAACCGGCCCACGACACCGGATATGAGGTAGGGCGTCGCTCACGTAGGGAGCGCACGTAATGCTCCAGACTTTGTCGCTAATCCGCTCGCTCACGGGCGTTGTGCTCGCCTGCCTCCTGAGCCTCGGGCTCGGCGCGTGCGGTGGTGGCGGTGGTGGTGGTGGATCCGGCGGGGGCGGCGGGCTGAGTTTCTCGGCAGACAAGTCATCGCTCACGTTCGATGTCAATCCGGGCCTCGTGACGCCGCCGCAGTCGGTGACGATCACCGCCTCGGGAACGTACTCCGGAACCATCTACGTCGCCGCGACCGTCTCTGGTCAGGGCATTTCGCCGAATATTCCGATCACCATCAGCGGCGTGACCGCAACCGCCGTCGTGTCCGCGGACACGAGCCTTTCGAGCGGGTCGTACTCGGGTCAGCTCAAGCTCCTGGCGTGTTCGGACGCGGCGTGCAACCAGCAGATCGGAAATTCCCCGCTCGTGATCTCATTCAAGGTCACGGTCCATCCGCCGCTGCAGACATCGCCGGCGAGCATCACGGCAGTCTCCGCGAGCGGTACCGGTGCGACGCAGGCCGTCACGATCCAGTTGCCGTCCGGTGCGACCTCGTCGTCGGTCACGGTTACCGCGGGCGGCGCATTCGTCACGATCTCGAATGCGTTGCCGAGTAGCTTCACGGTCAACCTGGCGTCGTTGCCGTCAGGTACCTATGCCGGTTCGATCACGGTGGCCGCCGGCGGCTCGGGCGCCGTCATCCCCATCACCTATACGGTCACGCCACCGGCAGGTGGCGACGTGCAGATGTCGACGAATCCGTCGAGCCTGACCCTGAGTACCGTCGAGAACGGGTCGACGTCCGCGACACTGGCCGTGATGCCGCCATCCTGGAATCCGCAGGTGAGCACAGCACCGGAATATCCGGCCGGCGCCGCGTCCGGCTGGCTGTCGGCGACGCCGATCTCTGGCGGGTTCCGAATCGATGCGAATGCGACGGGACTGTTGGCCGGATCCTATACCGCGACATTGCGGGTGCACGGCGCCTATCCATCCGCGGACATCCTTGTGCCGGTTGCCCTGACGGTCGGCCCAGGGCTGGTCCGCCCGGCGGACATGACGGTCACGATCGATACGGAGAGCACCGCCGCGGCATTTGCTGGTTCGGTTCCCGTGACGCTCGCCGCGGGTCCCGCGGTCAGCTGGATCGCGACGACGAACGCTCCGTGGCTCAGCTTCAGCAAGGGCTCGGGCACCACCGGGCAGTCCCTTGGCTACCAGATCGACCCGAGCCAGGCGGCCGCGTTGGCCAATGCCACGCAGTATCCCGCGACGATCACCCTGACGCCCGCGTCGGTCACGATGACGCCCGTCAGCTTCACGCTGACGCTGGACAAGCATCTTGCGGAGATCACTTCGCTCGCGCCGTACACCCAGGTCACCGGGCAGACGGCTCGAGTCGTGCTGCGTGGGACGGGATTCAGCAGAATCATCAACCCGGCCGCGCGACTCGCGATTCAGGGAAGCTCGCCGGCGAGCGTCAGTGTGATCAACGACACGGAGATCGTGGCGCGCTTCAGCCCGCTCCCCGCAGGCAATCACGTGGTGAGCATCTCGAACGCGCTCGGCCTCGCGACGTCGACTCGCACCGTGACGGCAATCACCCCGATCTCACACCCGTACTCGGCGACGCCCACCGGCGCGAACATCCGCGCCTTGGTCTACGACGCGGAGCGCGAGGCGGTCTTCGCCGCGAACACGGATGCCAACAGCATCATGCGGTTCACCAGTGGCTCGTCCGGTGCGTGGTCGGCGACGTCGGTCCCGTTCCCTTCGATGGGTGAAATCGGATTGTCGATCGATGGAACGCGACTGATCGCCATGACGACGTCCACGGCGAATCCGGGGGTCATCGCCACGCTTGACCCCACGACGCTGGCCACGACGAAGTCCGTGACGCAGCTGCGGTCGATCGGACCGGAATTCACTGCGCTTGGCTTTGGGCTTGCGACGACCAACGACGGTCGCACGTGGCTTGATCTTGAGAGGTCGAACCCGCCGTTCTCGGACCTCGCCTATGCGACGCTGGACACGCTGACGGCCACCGTGGTGCAACCGCCCGGAATCGCGACCGACTTCTACCTTGGCCCGTGGTTCGCCGGATCCAGGGATGGCGAGCGGTTGCTCATCGTGCAGTCCTCGGCGATCACTCCGCAACCGCCCATGCTGTATCTGGACGCTGCGGATTCGGTGGTGCACGTGAATCCCGCCGGACTGACGTTTTCCTACCGGTTTTCCTTTAGCGAGGCCGGCGATCGGGTGGTCTTCGATGCTGCAGCCCTGCGGGACGGCTCTTTCAACCTGCTCGGGCAACTGGTCATTCCGAGTACGGACGGCTACTACCCGCTCGACGCGCTGATCTCGCCCGATGGCAGCCGAATCTACGCGCTCAGTTACCCCAGCAGTTCGTCGGGCTCCAACCCGCCATCGCCACGCATCTACGTCTTCGACGCGACCGTGGTCCAGGCGAACCTGCCGATCCTCGGCTACTTCACGATCGCCGACTACCCGGCATGCTCGACACTCGTGAGTTCGCCCAGCTGCTCGAACTACAATCATGCCTCGACGATCAGCATTGACGGTCAGACGTTGTACTACGCTGGGCAGCAGTCCTTCGTAGTCGTGCCGACCAACACGCCGTTGGTGGTCGGGACGGCGCCAGCATCCATCCTGAGGTCGAACGCGCGGCGTGCAGCGACGCCATGGCCGATCCGCTCCCGATAGCGAGCGCCATTCGATCAAACGCGAGGTCAGTACACACGATCCGCATGTCACGCGACTACGCGCGCGGCCGTTCTGGCCGCACGGTGAGGCGCAATGGCCGTTCGGCGTTCCGGGCGGTGGCGACATGCGAGGCGCCCGCAGGCGCGGTCCGTTCACGGGTCCCGCGCGCCTGGAGGCGCAGGGGCGGTCAGCGACAGGCGACCGGTAGGGCGAGCCCTGGCGGCGCCGAGGTCTAGCGCGTCCCGCGCGCTGGCCTCGTGTGATTTCGCACTCCCGGCGGAATCCGGCCTTCGGACCCTTGTCGGCGCGACGTGCCCTGGTGCTCGGGCCCCGGCGATGGTTCCGTCCGACGCAGCCTTGCGAACTCAGAGTACTCCCAGGATCGGAAGGCGAGTACCGCCGAGCAGCTGCTACGGTCGCCGATGGGGAGGCGGGCGTCCTGCTGCGCGAACTGCTCGAATTCCGCAGCGACGCGTCGCAGTGATGCCTGGATCCTCAGCATCGAAGCCGAGGAAAGCCGACCGCCGACGAAGCGCATCTCATCACCAAGCGCATCGAACCGGGAATCGAAGAACTCGGGGATCACGCGGCGGATGAAATAGGCCTGAACGGCGCCGTCCCGGCGCCAGCTGAAGTTGCGGGCCGTGAGTTTTCGGATGCGCCGCGGCGGCCGGTACTCGATCACCTTGATCCGGTCTAGCTTGAGCAGCGCATCGATCAGCGAGTTCTCGTCGAACTGGTACGTGGCGACGATGTCGTCGAACGTCCAGTCGTTGATGATCAGGTAGGTCGCGAGCAGCAGCCGGGGATGCTCGACCAGCGTGAATTCCTGCTGCTCGGTCAGTTCCGTCAGCGCGATGGTACCGGGGGCCGTCGGCAGCTCCGTCACGCTCACGCCAAGGACTTCGCAAATCGCGTCAAGCCGACTCAGCGTGAAGTTGCCGCGCGCGAGGTCCCGCTTGATCGTGGGCTCGCTCACGCCCAGCTGCTGGGCAAGTTCGCGGTATGTGATGCCCTGGGCACGCAGCCGGGCCTTCACGCCCTGCACCAGAATCGAAGAGCCTTTCATACCTGACTCCTGGCAAAGTATAATCTAATGATACCAGTCGTGGCGCCCGGCGCGAACGCCGCACGTTGTTTTGCAACTGATGGGGACACCGCCCAACCTCGGGGCACGTTTGGTGGTTCGGAGCTTCGAAACGCAGGATGGACGCCAACAACATTGCGCTGGAGATCCTCGGCACCGGTACTCACACGCCCGGAACGCGGGTGGTTTCCGAGGAGATCGATCGACGGCTGGGCAAACGGCCCGGATGGATCCGGGATCGGACCGGCGTCGACGTCCGGTCGTTCGTGGCGGCGGGCGAGGACGTGATCACCATGGGTGCGACCGCCGCGCGCGCCGCGCTCCTCGAGGCCGGTGTCGGGGCTCGGGAACTCGATGCGATCATCGCGGTCGGCAGCCTGCCGCACCAGGCCATCCCGTGCTCGGCCGTCTTCCTCCAGCGCGCCCTCGGCCTCGGTGACCGCGGCATTCCGGCGTTCGACGTGAATGCGACCTGCCTCGGCTTCCTGGTCGCGCTCGACCTCGTCGCGCAATGCATCGCGACGGGGCGGTTCCGTCGGGTGCTCCTCGTCGCGAGCGAAGTCGCGACGGCGGGCCTCAACCTCGACGACCCTGCGACGGCCGGATTGTTCGGCGACGGTGCTGCCGCGGTGGTCGTCGGCGCAGCACGCCGATCAGGACCAGCCCTGCTCGCAACCCACCTCGAGACATATGCGGAGGGCGCCGAATACTGCCAGGTCCGGGCCGGTGGCTCCGGCCTGCACCCGCGGCACGACCTCGACGCGTTCATGGCCGGCACGTACTTTGAGATGCAGGGCAAGGCGACCTACCGCCTCGCCGCCGATCGGCTGCCGCAGTTCATCGACACGCTGTTCAGTCGCGCCGGCGTGCGGCCCGGCGATATCGACGCGTGGGTGCCTCATCAGGCAAGTGGGCTTGCGATCGCCCACCTCGCGAGCATGCTCGCGATACCCGTCGAGCGCCTGGTGATGACGCTCGCCACGCGCGGCAACCAGATCTCCGCATCGATCCCGACGGCACTCGATGCCGGTCGCCGCGATGGCCGGATCCGCAGCGGCCGCCTCGTTGCGCTCATCGGCACGGGTGCTGGCCTGTCGCTTGGCGGCGCCGTGCTGCGGATCTGATCATGCGCGTCCTCGTCACTGGCGCCAGCGGCTTCATCGGATCCCACGTGGCCGCGTCGCTCGGGGAGCACGGCCATCGGGTCGTGGCCTCGGGCCGCGACTGGTCCCGCCTGGCCGCGACGTCCGCCGGCGCAGCGGCCATCCCCGCCGATCTCGTAACGGACGACCTGAGCGTGCTCGTGAAGGGATGCGAGGCGATCGTGCACTGCGCGGCGATGGCCTCGCCCTGGGGCCCGCGCGACGCCTTCTGGCGCCAGAACGTCGTCGCGACCGAACGGCTGCTGGCGGCCGCCGACGCATCCGGGTCCGTGCGGCGCTTCGTCCACATCTCCTCGCCGAGCATCTATTTCCGCTGGCGCGACCAGATCGACGTCGCCGAGGAATTCGTCCCTCCGTCCCGTTGGATCACCGATTACGCAGAGACGAAGTGGGTCGCGGAGACGCGGGTAGTGGCGCATCGCGGGCTCGGTCCGGTCATCCTGAGGCCGCGTGCGGTGTTCGGGCCACGCGATACGGCGATCGTCCCGCGTCTGGTCGCGATCGCGCGGCGCGGATGGTTTCCGTTGCCGGCCGGCGGACGGGCGTGGACCGACGTGACGTACGTCGACAACGTCGTCGATTCGGTCCGGCTCGCGCTCAAGGCTCCGCGTGACGTCGAGGGTGCCGCGTTCAACATCACCAACGGCGAGCCCGTGCAGGTGCACGATCTGCTCAGCCGGCTGTTCGGTGCGATCGGCGTGCGTACGCGGTACGTCCGCATCCCGCGATTCGTCGCCCGCTGCGGCGCGACGGCCGTCGAGGGGCTCGCCCGGGCCCGTCGCGCGGCGGCGGAGCCGCGCGTCACGAGCTACGGGATCGGGCTGCTCGGCTACTCGCAGACACTGACGATCGCCGCCGCGCGCCAACGCCTCGGATACACGCCACGCATCTCCCTGGACGAGGGGCTCCACCGTTACGCGACCTGGTGGAGAACGACGTGATCCCCCTCGACTGGCACCTGTTCGAAACAGGGCACTGCCTGCATCCGGAGGCGTCATCCCGGATCGGAGCGAGCTGGCGTGCATGCGAGTTCCCGTCGCTCGTCGCGCTGCTGCGCCATCCCCGGCATGGCTGGATCCTGTTCGACACCGGCTACGGCCAGGCCTTCATGGACGCGACGCGGCGGTGGCCCGAGAGGCTCTACCGTGCCGTGACCCCGGTGCGCTGGCGTCCTTCGCAGTCCGCCGCCGCGCAGCTGCACGCGCGCGGCATCGAGGCGGCATCGGTGGCGCACGTCGTCATTTCCCATTTCCATGGGGACCATGTGGGCGCACTGGCTGACTTTCCGGCGGCACGCGTGTGGTGCGATCGCACCGCCTGGCACGAGCTGCATGGCCGCCACCGGCTGACGGCGCTTGCCCATGGGCTCCTGCCGGCGCTCGCTCCCCAGTACATCGACCGGCGAATCAACTTCTACGATCAATCCGGCGTCGAGCGTCTGTCGCCGGATCTCGCGCCATTCCACGCCGGGCACGACCTGTTCGGCGACGGCTCCGTGCTCGCGGTGCCGCTGCCGGGCCACGCCACGGGGCATTTCGGCGTGTGTTTCCGCGGCCCGTCCGAGTGGGTGTTCCTGGTCGGCGACGCAGCTTGGTCCAGCCGGGCGATCCTCGACAACCTGCCACCGCCGCGGTGGGCGACCGGGATGCTGGGTGACACGGAGGCCTACCGGCGATCGCTCGCGGCGCTGCACGCGCTCGCCGCCCGCGGCGGGCCGGTCAGGTTGGTGCCGGCACATTGCCGCGAGGCCCGCCGATGAGCTGGCACGACGCAGGAACGTTCCTCGCCGCCTATGCCCGGGCGCGCCGGGTCGACAGGCTAACGAGCACGTCGCGACTGGAGGCGCTCCAGTCGCGCTGGTTGCAGCAGTTCCTGCGCCAGGTGACGGCGGAATCGCCCTTCTATCGGGGATTGCGGCAGGTGCCGTTCGGTGAATGGCCCGTCATGACCAAGTCGAGCTGGATGGCGCAGTTCGACACGATCAACACGCTCGGGGCCCCGCTTGCCGAAGTCTCTCGAATCGCGCTCGAAGCGGAACGGACGCGCGATTTCCGCGCGTCGTGGCGCGGCATCACCGTGGGCCTGTCCACCGGCACGTCGGGTAGCCGTGGGATCTTCCTGGTCAGCGGCCGGGAGCGCGCGCAATGGGCCGGGACCCTGCTGGCCAAGCTGCTCCGCGGAGGACTTGCGAGTCGCGAGCGGGTGGCGTTCGTGTTCCGGGCCGGGGGGCCGCTCTACGACACCGTCGGCGCATTGCGCGTGACCTTTCGATTTTTCGACCAGTCGCGCCGCTGGACGGACCTGTGCGAGGAGGTGCGCGTATTTGCGCCGACGGTGCTCGTCGCCCCGGCCCGCACGCTCCGGCTGCTGGGCGAGACCGAATCCCGCCTGCGGCCGAAACGGGTGATCTCGGTCGCCGAGGTGCTCGACGACCTGGATCGCGCCGCGCTGGAAAGACGTTTTGGCGTGCCGATCGAGCAGATTTACCAGGCGACCGAGGGGTTGCTCGGGATCTCCTGCGAGCACGGCACGATCCACCTGAACGAGCCGTTCCTGCTCGTCGAGCGCGAGTGGCAGGACGCCGCGCACTCCAGGTTCGTGCCGATCGTCACGGATCTCTGGCGCCGCAGCCAGCCGGTCATCCGCTACCGCCTCAATGACGTGCTCCGCTTGCGCGCGACGCCGTGCCCCTGCGGACGGGCCGCGACCGCGCTCGAGGCCGTGGACGGCCGCCTCGATGACGTGCTCTGGTTGCGCGGAACGAACGGAACGGACGTGCCGGTGTTCCCCGACCTACTGACCCGCCTGATCGTGCGCACCGTCGCACCACTCGAGGATTTCGAGCTGGCCGAGCACGAGCGCGGCGCATGGGTCATCCGCCTGCGACCGACCGTTGCCGGGGCCGATGCCCGGCACCTCGTCGATGAATGCACGAGGCTGGCCCGATCGCTGGGCGCGGAACCCCCGTCGATCGAGCTGGAGGAGATGGCCTTGGTGCCCGCGTCCGGCAAGCAACGGCGCGTGAGGGGAGCCCCGACGTGCGTGTCCTGATTCTCGGCGGGCGGGCGCCAGTCGCGTTGGACCATGCGCGCCGCTTCTCGGCGGCGGGCTGGGACGTCTCGATCGCGGATTGCGGGCCGTGCAGGATTTCCAGCTGGTCGCGCAGCGTCCTCAAGACGATGCGACTGCCGCCGCCGCGCGCCGATCTGCCCGCCTTCGCGCGCGCGCTCGTGGACCTGGTCGAGGAGGAGCGGATCGACCTCGTGCTGCCGACCTGCGAGGAGGCGTTCTACGTCAGCGCGATCCGGGATCGCCTCGCGGCCACGTGTTCGGTCTTCGTCGCGCCATTCGATGCGATGCGAGCGCTGCATAGCAAGTTCCAATTCCTGGTGCTTGCACGAAGCTGCGGCGTCGAGGTGCCAGAATCCGCGCTGGTCACGAACCTCTCGGACGCGCGCGACTGGGCGAACGGGCGCCCGGTCGTGCTCAAGCCCGAATACTCGCGCTTTGGCGTCTTCGTCCGGCTGTATCCGCAGGGCATTCCGGCGATGGGTCGTCCGCTGCCCGTCGCGGGGCCGTGGGTCGTTCAGTCGTTCCAGCGGGGTCGCGAACTGTGTTCGTATAGCACTGCGGTCGCGGGTCGCGTCACGGCCCACGTGACGTATGAACCGACCTACCGCCTGCAGGGGAGCAGCAGCTACTACTTCGAGCCCCGCGCCGTCCCGGCGGTGGAGGCTGCCGTCGGCCGGATCGTCGAACGACTCGGCTACACGGGGCAGATCTCCTTCGACTGGGTCGAGCGCATGGGCGGTGGTGTCGTGCCGCTCGAATGCAATCCGCGGGCGATCAGCGGCGTCCACCTGTTCGACCGGACGGATCCGCTGCCCGAGGCGATGCTCGGAAGAGTCGCGGACACCCTGCGTCCGCGACTGTCCACTCCGGCGATGCTCGCTCCGGTGATGCTCGCCGCGGGTCTGCCGCGCGCGATCCACCGCGGGGACCTGCATCGCTGGCGACTGGATTGGGGCCGTGCCCGTGACGTGCTCGCGGTGCCGGGCGATATCGCCCCGGCCATCGGTGCCGCGGCCGACATCGCGGCGTTCATGGCGCTTGCTCTGCGCCACCGCTGTTCATTGCGGACCGCGTCCACGCGCGATCTGGAATGGGACGGCGAGGCCCTGGTGCCATGACCGAGGACCGAGCCGTCAACGATGCGAATTCCTTCGCCGCGGACGTGACCGCGTTTCTCGGCGTCGGGAGCGACTCCGTCGCCTCGATCGGAAACCTGTCCACGACGGTCGGGTCGATCGGGGAGGGCGAGGGACGGCTACCCGTCACGGTCAATTGCTCCGAGCCGGAGAACGCGTGGGTATGCTCCCCGTACACCACCTACGTGCGCTACGCCGACGACGAGCTGCGGCGGATCGGACCGCGCTGGCTGAGTAGACCGCTCGGCAGCCTGTGCACAGCCATGGGCGGCTACCTGATGCGGGCGCGCATCGACGATGCGGTCATCGTCAACAACTGGTTGCTGTCGACGAACCTCTATCCCTCCGTCGTGCCGACCGCCGCAACTCGATACCTCGACGAGGCGGTTTCGCGCTGGCCCGACCACGCGATCTGGTTTCGCTCCCTGAATGCCCGCCAGACAGGGCGATGGCTCGATGCAGTGCGACGCGCCGGTTGCCTGCTCGTACCGAGCAGGCTGGTGTACCTCTACGACCGCATCGATGCCGATGCCGTCCGTCCTGCGAACCTGCGTCGGGACCTGAGACTGCACCGATCGACGACACTCGAGACTGCGCCCGCAACACACTGGGCAGCGGTGGACTTCGAGCGCGCGGCCCATTTGTACGACTTGCTGTACCTGCGCAAGTACTCGCACCTGAATCCTGCCTACTCGGCCGCCTTCCTGCGCACGTGGCACGTGGCGGGCCTGCTGCGTCTCCTCGGTTACCGCGCAGCGGACGGGACGCTGCAGGTGGTGGTGGGCACGTTCGGCAGCGGCGACACCGTCACGGCGCCGATCGTCGGTTACGATACGCACCGGCCGCAGCGCGAGGGTCTGTATCGGCTGGCGATCGGGGCGGTCTACGCGCAGGCCGCTGCCCGGGGCCAGCAGATCAACCTGAGCGCGGGGGCCGGCCACTTCAAGAGACTGCGAGGTGGCGTCGGGATCATCGAATACAGCGCTGTCTACACCCGCCACCTCGCGCGGCCCCGCCAGCGCGCCATCGCGATGCTCGCCCAGCTGGCACACCGGATTGGCGAGCCCTTCATGAGGCGCTTCCAGCCATGACCGGGGTTCGGGCGTTTTTCGATCGGCATGCGTTTGTTGCCGCCGAATCCCGCGACGTGGGCCGCACGCCACTTCGAATCGTGTTGTGCGGCGTCCCCATCGTCCTGTTCCGGCCGAACTCCGGCGGAATCGCCGCGCTCGAGGACCGCTGCCCGCACCGTGGTGTGCCATTGTCGATCGGCCACGTGGACTCCGACACCATCGTCTGCCGCTACCACGGCTGGGCGTTCGACGCGGCGGGTCACTGCCGTGCGATGCCCGGCACGCGCGACGGACAACCGCTGGGCACGCCTCGTGTGACACGGCTTTCGGTCATTGAACACCAGGGTCTGGTTTGGGTCTCGTTGACTCCAGAGGTCTTGTTGCCGTCCAGAATTAAGGCGTTGCAAGAGAACGAATGTCGGTTTCGCTGGCGGGCGACCTGGAACGCGCCGATCATCGACGTGCAGGAGAACTTCCTGGACGCACTGCACACGCACACGATCCACGCGGGGCTCGTGCGTCGCGCGTCCGCGAGGCGTCCCATCCAGGCCTCCGTGAGCGTCGTGGACGACGGGTTTCATGTCGACTACACGGGCCAGCCGAGCCAATCGGGCCTGTTGTACCGATTGTTCGAGTCCAGGCGCACCCTCGAACGGGCGCACGTCTCGGGCGCCTGCGTCACCCAGCTCGAATTCGCCTACGCCGCCGGATGGGCGGCGTGGATCACGCTCTGCTGCACGCCAGAAACCAAAGGCACGACACGGATCTACGCGTCGCTCCATGTGCGAGGGCGGTGGGCGCCGTCGTGGCTCGTTCGTGCGCTGGCATGGCCGCTGCTCGCGCGGGTCGCCGACCAGGATCGGGACATCCTCGAACGGCAGCAGCATGCGCGCGCGGATTTTGACGGGCGGCCGTACATCACGACCCCACTGGACATCGTGCGTCCCTTTCTCGAGGCGACATGGAACGGCCGCCTCGCGGAGATGCCGGCGCGTCGTGAGACGGTGCTGTCGATCTGACGGTGGATGCCTGAGGTCCCGCGCAGCCGGACGCAGGCGTAGCCACGCAGGCGATTTCCGATGTGCGTTCCGGCGCGGCGGGCCCGAGACGAGCCCGGGCACTGAACCTGACCGCTTGCGAGGAAAGCCCGGCTCAAGTGCGCCTGCACGCCAGACGGTCATCTCCATCCAGTGTCGTCGATCCCAGGGGCTGCCGCCGGCGTAGGCCGGGTATTGCGCGGCTCGTCTCCTGAAAGCGAGTCCGGGATCGGCCCGGGCAGTTGCTACGGAATGCGGCGCAACGCGTCCACGGTGCGGCCATCGGCTGAATCGCGCGGTGGCTTCAGGCGGGGTTCTGCGCCGATCCAGTAGAGCAGGTTGGCAAGGATGCAGAAGCCGGTCGATGCGAACCACAACATTGCGACGCCAACGAATCCCGTGAACAAGCACCACCACAGCGAGTGCAGGAGCACGAGCGTCGATCCGATGAGAACATTGACGCCGACCGTCATGTAGATGCGGCGCTCGAGGAACCACGCGTCCGTCTGCATGCGGTAGAACGGGCCTGCTGCGGAGCGGGGGCTCTCCAGCGCGCCCGAGAACCCAAAGAACTTGAGCACGCTTCCGACGGGACAGAGTCCATTGACGGCGACGTTGATCGAAACGAGTCCGCTGAGACTCACGAACAGGATGAAGTATGGATTGACGAAGAATGCGAGGAGCGAGCTCGTCGACAGCACGATGCCGGCCAGTAACCAGACGATCCGCTCGATATACCAGCGATCGGTACGAACAATGTAGAGACTCCGTCCGGACTGCATCGGCCTCGTGACCATGACTCTCTCCTGTGCGGGTGCGCCGCCCAGTGCGGGGCGGCCTTTGCGGCAACGCGATCGATTTCCGGAGCGCCTGAGGTGCTCAGTGCCGCCCTGGATTCCACGGCCAAGTGCCAAGAGACGCTCGAAGTATGGGTCTGCCGGCGCGCCGCTGCCGTGAGGGGAACCCGCGCTCAGGCAGGTGAGGTGTGCCGCCGTGGCCTCCCAGCGCCAACGCCAGGCCGATCATGGCGTGCAGGTCCCGCGGATTCTGTTTGCGACCGCACAGACCCGAGAGTCGCGGGCGTTCAGCCTTTTCCGCAGCACGCTTCCTCGTCCGTCAGGTCTTTCACATGCACGCCCCTGCCATTCGCGGACCCGGGCGATCTCCCATCCGGCATCCGGGGCCGCAACCAGCGCAAGCAGCCCGACGTCCTGAGTCGGTTGGTCGGCTGTCGCAGCGGCGCGGCGGGGCCATCCGCTCGGGTTCAAATGGCTGGATGACGGTTGCCGTGCCGCGTGGTCGATTCGGTGAGGACGACCCGGCGTCGCTCGCGAGACACAGCCTCCCTCCCGTTCCGATGGGATCAACCCAGAGTTGGATGGCGTCGGTCCCGCGCCGAACACTCGAGATCCGCCGGCATTCCTAAGAAGCGTAGGGAGAACCGCATATGAAAGCGTCGATCAAGTTCCAGCTCAATGGCAAGCCGGCCGCTTTGGATACTGAGGACGATCGCATGCTGCTGTGGGTGCTCCGGACCGATCTTGGCCTCACGGGCACGAAGTATGGTTGTGGCGAAGGAATCTGTGGCGCCTGCACCGTGACGGTGGGGGGCAAGGCCGTCAGGTCCTGCCGAACCCCGATCCGGAACGTGGCCGGGAAGGAGGTCGTCACAATCGAGGGGTTGGCGCGAGGCGACACGCTGCATCCGCTTCAGCAAGCCTTTGCGGAGCACGGCGCGTTCCAGTGCGGTTTCTGCACATCAGGCATGCTGATGTCGGCGTCTGCCTTCCTGCGGGAAAGTCCTCGGCCCTCGCGGGAGGCCGTGGTATCGCACATGGACCACAACCTCTGTCGCTGCGGCGCCCATCAGCGCATCGTCGATGCCATCGAGTCGGTGGCGATCCAGCACGGCACTTCGCCGTGAGCCTCCGTTCAGGGCTCGATCGCAGGGCCTTCCTGCAGCTTGTCGGAGGTGGCGTGGTCGTGCTGGTCAGCATGACGCCGGAGTTCCTCCTGGCCGACGAGGGCAAGCGCCTGTATCCAGAGGATTTCAATGCCTATCTGGTGATTGGCGAGAACGGCCGCGTCACGGTGTTCTCCGGCAAGATCGAGATGGGCCAGGGCGCTCTGACCTCCCAGGCGCAGATGGTGGCCGAGGAGCTTGGCGTCCAACTTGCCTCGATCGACATGGTATTGGGGGACACGGATCGCTGCCCGTGGGACATGGGAACGTTCGGTTCACTCACGACCCGGATGTTCGGTCCCGCCTTGCGAGCCGCGAGCGCCCAGGCACGCCTCGTACTGATGACGCTGGCCGGCGAGCGGCTCGGTGTTCCGCTGGAGCGACTGGTCGTGCGCGATGGCCTCGTCTCGGTTGCGGGCGAGCCGAACCGGTCGGTGAGCTACGCGGAGCTGTCGAGGGGTGCGCGTATCACGCGCGTCGTGGACCGCAAGGCGGTCTTGCGGGCTGCCGCGGACTTCAACGTGATGGGCACATCTCCGCAGCGCCTGGATGCGCTGGAAAAGGTGACTGGAACAGCGCGATACGCCGCCGACATCCGGCTGCCCGGGATGCTGTATGCACGCGTGCTGCGCCCCCCCATGCATGGGGCGGCGCGGCTGACGCTGGACACCTCCGCCGCTGAAGGACTCGCGGGTGTCACGGTCGTCGCGCGCGATGACCTGGTGGCCGTCCTGCATGCCGACCCGGAGTCCGCCGCCAAGGCCCTGGAACTCGTCCGCGCGACCTGGCGGCAGTCGGCGGCCACGCCAGATCCGGACACCATCTTTGATCACCTGATCGCCAAGGCGGCCGGTTTCACGGAGGTCGCGGCCAGCGGCGACACGGTCGTCGCGCAGGCGAGCGCCGTGCAGTCGTTCGAGACGACGTTCCAGAAGGGCTACGTTGCCCATGCTGCGCTCGAGACTCACGCGGCATTGGCCGACTTCAGGGATGGCCGGATGACGGTGTGGGCATCGACGCAGACGCCGTTCCCGGCCCGTGCCGGGATCGCCACGGCGCTCGGCCTGAGTGAAGCGAATGTGCGCGTGATCACGCCGCTGTTGGGCGGTGGCTTCGGCGGCAAGAGTGCATTCGGACAGGCCGTCGAGGCTGCGCGATTGGCCCAGATTGTGCGGGTGCCAGTGCAGGTCGCCTGGACGCGGGCGGAGGAGTTCTTCAATGACACCTTTGATCCCGCCGCCATCGTGAAGATCACCTCGGGAGTGGATCGGGCCGGCAAGGTTCTGGCGTGGGACTACCGGGTGTATGCGGCCGGGTCCCGTGGCACAACGCTGTCGTACGCCATTCCCAACATTCGAATCCGCTCAGCGGGCAAGAACTCGGACGCGCCAGGCGCGACGACCACGGACCTGCATCCTTTCGCTGTTGGCCCCTGGCGGGGCCCTGGCGCGAACATGAACGTCTTCGCGGCGGAATCGCAGATTGACATCATGGCCGCAGCGCTCAAGGTTGATCCGCTCGAATTCCGGATACGCAATCTCACCGACGCCAGGATGATCCGGGTGCTGAAGGCCGCCGCCCGGGTCTTCGGGTGGCCGACCGTGGCCAAAGGCGGCGGCCGAGGTTACGGACTGGCCTGCTGCATTGACGCCGGCACCTACGTCGCGACGATGGCCGAGGTCAAGGTGGATGCGGCGACCGGGCGCATCGCCGTCGTGCGGATCGTCTGCGCCCAGGACATGGGGATCGTCGTCAACCCCGAGGGTGCCAGGATGCAGATCGAAGGCGGCCTGATGATGGGCCTCGGCTACGCGCTGAGCGAGGAGCTTCAATTCCGGGGTGGTGAAATCCTGGATCGCAACTTCGACTCCTATGAGCTACCCCGATTCAGCGCGGCGCCCAGGATCGAGGCCATGCTCGTGCCGAACAACGAATTGGCGCCCCAGGGCGGCGGGGAGCCCGCGATAATCACGACGGGCGCGGTCCTCGCGAACGCAGTCTTCGATGCAGCGGGCGTGCGACTGCTGCGCCTGCCGATGCTGCCCGACCGGGTACTCAAGGCAATCGCCGCCAAGGGATCCGCACCCACGGGCGCCCACAGCGCCGACCCGACCCATCAGGTGCGCGCCGACGCAAGCCGCGCTGCGCGAATACCCTCCGCCTGAGCCCAACACGTCGTCCCTCCTTCGGAAATGCGGGGCGCTCGGAAATCCCTGCTGGCATGGGCATTGGTCCGGCACGACGCCGCTGGCGAATTGGCGCAGGATGAACCTGTCCTGCGTGGTGGATGCCGCTCTGGCGGAGTGGGTCAGCGCTCAGTGACGCTCAACCCGGCGGGCAAAGCGCTGCAAGCGATTCGATGGGCCGCGAGTGGACCGGCGACTGAGGCGGGACACCTCTCCCGACCCAGTCGCCGCCTTCCCCGTCAGCCGGTGAGCAATCGGAGCGAAGCGTGATCGTCGAGGCGCGGTAGCGCCTCGTCGGAGTACGCCGACCGATCGAGCTCGTCGACGTGCTCGCCGGTCGCGAGGCACCGGTCGAGCGTGTCATTGAGCCGTGCCAGCAGGTCCATGAGATCCTCCTGGTCGCGACGGGTCAGTGCGACCCAGAGCGTGTTGGCGTCGGTCGCGATGGCGGCGCAATCGATCCGGTCGATACGGCCGACATCGATCGTGCCACCCGATGTAATGAAGCGGCTGAGCACGGGAAACGGACTGTGCAGTGCCATGCTGGATTCTCCTGATCAGGCACCGGCGTCGGCGCCAGGAACGTAAGGGGACCCATGGGCGCTGGGTCGTCGGTCGTCAGGAGAGCGCGGGCGGGCCGCGTGGAGACTGGGCGCGGAGAATCGTTGGACTTGATGCGAGGCTGGAGGACGGAACTGGATACGCCGTCGCGGCCTGGACCGATCCGGCCGCGCTTGGTACGCAGGGCGGTGCCAACCCGACCGCGCTGCCGGCGAACACGCAGCCTTCGCCGTGACCGGTGGAGTGCGAAGGTGCGTGCTGGCCTTCGGCGTAGTGATGGTGATGAATCGACGCCGCCATCGACGGCATGCCGCCGTCGCAGAACTCGAGACCCGACGCGCCGGGCATGAACCCGACCGGGATCAACGCCCGCCCAAGCAGTCCCGCCAGCAATGCACACGCGACCCAGTTGCGGATCCTGCGGCGTGTCACGAGGTGCGTGAGGAACGTCATCCCGGATGGCCCTCGTCCATCGAATAGATCGCAGCCAGTCCCGAGGAGCCCCCGGCCGCGGTCCGGCGCAGGATGTCGTTGGCGATCAGCGGCGTCGGGGTCTCGAGATCATAGGTCGCCAGGATCTCGCGTGTCGGGGCCACGAGATACAGGCGAACTGCGTGGCTCGCGTGGGTGGCCTGAACGGCGCCCGGCGGACGGATTCCCAGGGCGCCGTAGGACTTGGCGTACGCGTCGATGTGCGTCCTGTCGCCGGTCACGGCGAGGATGCGAGGGTCGAAGGCATGCACGTAGCGACCCAGCAGGCCCGGGCGATCATGCTCCGGCTCCAGGGTCACGAACACCGGAGCGACGATGTTCGCCGACGTCCCAAGGGCCGCCATCAGCGAGCGGACCTTCGTCAGTGTCGCGGGACAAGCATCCGGGCACTGGGTGTAGCCGAAGGCGAGCAACTGATATCGGCCCCGCAGCGTGGCGGCATCCAGCGGCACACCACGCTCGTCAATCAGCCCGTTGAGGCTCAACCCAACGACCGCTGGCGTCGGCGCTCGGGTCATCAACTTCCCATAGGCCAGGAACAGAACGACGCCGACGAGCACCGCCATGCCCCAATGCCGGTAGGGATGCCATCCGGAGCCGGATGACCCTAGCTTGCGCTTCACGTCGGCGTCCATCCGGGCACGGGGCGACGTCGGCTTGAAAACCGACGCGCACGGGCAGGTTGGCGGTGGCTCTCCACGTGAGGTGCCGGGCTAGAAGCCGTAGCTCGCGCTGAGCCTGTAGAGCGGGGAGGCGACCAGCTGGTTGCCGTTGACGTTGTTCGCGACGGCAAAGCCGACTTCGCCGTAGACGTGGAACCGACCCGTGCTGAACTCGAGACCCGGCGATACGATCAGCCGCGTATAGCCGCTGTCCTCAGGATGGCCATCGGTCCCACCGTCGTGGCCGCGATAGGCAGCGGTCACCTGCAGCAGCGGCGTGATCCTCGCCGACGAACTCAGCTCCAGGCCCTGGTAGTAGGCGCCGGCAACCGCAGTCACCTCGTTGCCCGGGCGATAATTGTCCTTGGTCTTGACGGGCTCCTGCCACTGGCCGCGGACGTAGTAGTTCCAGTGGCCATCATTCGACAGGTGGCCCTGGTGATAGGCGCCGAGCAGCAGGTCCGTGCTGCCGGTGCCGATCTCGGTGTCGGGATCGAAGTTGGCGTAGGTCGAATCGCCGGTCGGCAGCTTCAAGCCAAAGGTGATGCCCGTCGACATGTCGGCCGAAAAGCCGGTGTAGATGCCACGGATCCGGATGTCGCCTAGAGCCGCGTGATCGAACGTGGCGAGATCCCCGGTGTCCGGGTCCTGCGTCGTGAACTTCCGACTCCAATACGGGACGTCGATTGAGACGCCCCAGGACCGGTTGAACATGTACTGGGCGCCGACCGTATAGAAGGCGGTCCGGACCTGCTTGTCCGCATTGTTGTCGGCAGGAGCTCGGGACGTCCCGCTCCAGTTCTTGTTCTGGTCCATGAAATCGACCTCGGCGAACACCATGCCGCCCGAGCCATCCGGGAACATGGCGCCGGTGCCGACGTCGAACACACCGCAACCGCAGGCGCAGGCCTCGGCGAGCGACGGGGCGAGGAGCGTCACGCCGAGTGCCGCAGCCGCGAGGGCCCCCTTGGAGAGCAGATTGATGGAGGAACGCAGGCCCGCTTCAGGGCGGCCCGAGAGGAAAATGGACATGACAGCCTCGTAAGACGCTTCAATACCGATTTGGGGGCGAACGCCCGGGCGAAAGCTCGCCACGGGAGTTCACGAACGCAACACCTGGGATCAGGCGAGGGTCGGTGGTCCGCGAGGGGTCTGTTGGCGCTCAGGGCCGGAGGCGGGGGCAGTCTGGGAGACCGCCAGGATCCGCTCGAAGCTGTGGGGCGCGGCATCGGCGGCGAGTACGGGGATCGAAGGGAGCGGGGCAGGCCCTGCGCTCTGCGCGAACGGGCAGGTCGGATCGGCCACCGGTGAATGGTGACCACCGTCATGCCCGGCATGGTGGTGGCCGGCCATCGCGCCCGCGTCGCAGAAGACGATCTGCACCGACCCCGCGACCGGGGCCGCCATGAAGCCGGCGGGGACCAACGCGCGCACCGCCAGCAGCGGCAGCAACAAGGCTGCCACCCAGAATCGGCTAGTGCGGCGCGGTCCCATCAAGGCAGATTACTCCGTCACTCTCTTATAAGTCACCGATCAGGGGCGCCTCAAGGGGGGAGACCCTGTAGTGGCTTGCCGAAAGGGGGGCCTTCAGGTCGCGATCTGGGAGCACCTCTCGGCGCGGCGACGACAGATCGTACCGGTGTGCCCTCCCGTCCCCCCGCGGGACTGGCCGGGAATGGCAATGGCGACGTCCATGACACGGATGCGGTCTATCACGCCATCCGCAGGATCACATCGGCAGGGGCCGTGCCTATGGCACAGGTCCCACGCGGCGGTGCGCATCACGTGTGCGCCGAGCCACAGGGTCATTCGATTGACGGTAGCGATCGGCGGCGCCCTAAGGAAGGGTGCTGCATATGGCTACAGGTCTCGTCACATCAGAAGTCGATCGTCACGGTTGCAAGCGCAGTCCGCCCGGGCATCCGGTAGTATCCTTCCGTCCCGGTGACGGTGACCGAGCCGTGCAGGTCGCTCAGCGACGTCGCATCACGGCGGTCGGTCAGGTTATATCCGCTGAGGCGCACGCCGTACCGCCCGATCTTGCGGCCGATCGCGGCATCGAGGGTCATGTAACCACCGACCCGGACATCGTTCGCCTTGTCGAGGTAGCGCTCCCCGACGTAGGTCGCGACGAGCGACCCCGTCGTCCCCGACGGGTTGCCAAAGAGCAAGCCGAGTCCGCCGGTCTGGGTTGGCGACATCTCCAGATGCTTGCCGGAGACGTCCGTTCCATCCGCGAGCAGGTACGACGTGAACCGGGCGTCATGATTCGCGTAGTGGGCGCTCAGGCGCAGATCCGCCAGGAGCTCATAGGTCGTCTCGACCTCGAACCCCTTGAAGCGCGACGCACCGGCGTTTGCCCTGACAAAGCTGCCGGTGCCATCCGGCGCATAGGTCAGGCCATTCTTGAAATCCATCTGGAAGACGCTGGCATCGAGATCGAACTTGCCGTCGCACAGCTGCGTCTTGAGGCCGAGCTCATAACTGTTCGCCGTCTCGGGCTTCAGAACCTGCACCTCGGCCTCCGGCCCGAAGTCGATCGCCAGCGGCTTGAAGCTGTCGCGCCAGTCTGCGTACAGCGTGAGGCCGTTGCGTCCTTCGGTCCACGCGTGCCAGCTGACGCCGGCCAGGCCGCTGACGCGCGTCGTCGTCCGGCCGTCGGCGCCGTCGAATGAGACCACGGGAGCCGGGCCGGTGTTGTCGATCGCAAGGCCGGTCGCCGTCTCGCGCGTGTGGTTCAGGCGTATTCCAAGCAGGAGGTCGAGCGTCGAAGTCGCCTTGATATCCGCCTGGGCGTACGCGCCGCTGAAGTCACGCTTGTCCGTCGAGTGGACGATCTCGTCCGAGTGGTGGGCGCCGTCACAGGCCTGCTCGATGCCGTTTTGATCGATGCAGTAGCCGAAGTTGATCGCATCCTCGCGCCCTTCGCCGTGCAGGTGATCGATGCCGTACGTCAGGTTGATGGCCGACGTCAGGGCTGTCGTCACGTGCGCATCGAAGTAGACGTCGGTCAACGACCGCTGCTGAGTGAAGCCGTCCGCCTGGAAGCCGTCGCCGACACCCGCGTCGGGTGGTGCCACGAACGCATTGCCGCGCAACATGCCACGCAGGATGTCGTCCTGCGTGCGGGTGAACGCGAGCGTCGCGGCCCAATCGCCGAGCGAACTCTTGCCGTCCAGGCCCACGACGAGGTGGTATCGCTTCTGGTTGAGCTTGGCGCCCGCGGGATTGAAGTTCGTGTCGACTCCCAGCTCCGGGTGAAGCTGCGTACCGTCCAGGAGCAGGTAGTTGCCGGACGGATCCTGCGGTAGGATCGACACGTCGCCATCGATGTGGAATCGCGCAGCGCCGACGTGCGTCTCGCCTCGATATAGCGCATGGGCACGCCGGAACTCGGTCCGATCCTCGGCGAAGCCGTGCTTCTCGAAGTTCAGCGTCAAGGACTGGCCGTAGTCGCCCAGCGACGGCAGGCTCGCCGTCAGCGAGGCGCCAGCGCTGCCGTGCATGCCGCCCGTGACGCCCACCGTGGTCGGTGTCTTGCCGGCGGCGTAGTGGATGACATGGATGACGCCGACGAAGGATGTCGCGCCGAACATCACCGGCGCCGCGCCGCGCAGCACCTCGATCTTCTCGACGCCGGTCAGGTCCACCGAGGGGGTGGCGGGATTGAACGCACCGCCCCAGGGGACGCCATCGACCACGAGCAGGAATGCGTCGGCCTCGCGCAGGCCCCACAGCGACGGCACCGAGCCGGCCGGCCCGACATCGCCATCGGGGGACCCTTCGACGCCCGCGAACAGGCTCAGTGCCGTGCGCAGGTCGTTTGCCCCGCGCGCGCGCAGTTCATCGCCGGTGACGACGCTGATCGAGGCGGGGACGTTGTCGACCGGCTCCGGAACCCGGGTGGCCGTGACTTCGATGCGTTCGGCGAGCCACGGTGCCTCCGCGGCCCCCGCAGCCCCCGCGGCGGACGCGAGGATCAGCGCGATGACGCCAGAGGCGCGGCCGAGAATACGCGTGGATTGCAAGGGACGTACTCCATGCACGGTAGATTGCTCGGTGCTCATGGTAGGAGGCGACCAATTTAGGACCGGTAGCCTGCCCGGGTCGCAGCCGGCGCGCAACCCACTTGCGGACCAAGGGCCCCGCGCCTCAAGGCACGGGGCCCTTCGCTTGCATCCGGCCGCTGCGTGGGCTAGGGGTGCGCGCCGTAGAGCGCCATGACGTCGTGCCGGAATGCCGCCTGGCTCTCCGGGCGCGAATAGAACATGTGGCCACCCGGGTACATCTTCACCTGCAACCGATCCTCGGCGCCCATCGCCGGGATTTGGGCGACCACCATCATCGACTGGAAGTAGGGGCACGATAGGTCGTCATAGCCATGGACGATCAGCGCCTTGAGCTTCGGATCGACCGCGAGCGCGACGCGCAGGTCGGAGGCCGACTCGATGCTCGTGAACCAGTGCTTTTCCCAGCGCTCGTTGACGTCATCGCTCAGCGCCTCATAGTGGCCCTCTGCCTTCCAGCCGACTTCCCGGTTGACGAAGTCCACCATCGCCGAAGTGGTCGGCGCGAGGATTCCATTCAGAATCGGATCGCCTGCGCGCGAGTCGGGGGCGAGGGGATAGGGATCGAAGGCCGTGACGTTCGAGTCGTACCAGCTGCCGACGCGGCCCTGGTCCCGGTAGAGCGCCCTGAGGAACTCCCGGCTCTCGACCCGGCCTCCCATGCGTCGCACATCAGTGGGGTCCAGCCCGGTGTAGGCGGCCACTTTCGGCACGATGCGCTCCAGTGCGGCCTTGTCGCGTACGCCGCGCAGCAGGTCAGTCACGTACTCGGTGCGGGCATAGTTCTCGACCTCCGCCATGAGCGCCGGCGTCAGCGCCTTGCCTTCGCGTTCGTAGTGTGCCGCCGCCATCGACGGCAGGGTGGCGGCCCACGGGATCGGGGACGAATCCGGATCGCTCGCGGCCCGCCCATCGAGAGCGGGCGAGACCATGACGATGCCGGACACGCCGACGCCCTGCGTTGTCTGCAGGTGCGAGGCGATCGCCGGCGCCCGGAATCCACCGTAGCTCTCGCCAACGACGTACTTGGGAGACGCCATCCGACCATTCTTGGCCAGCCAGTCGTAGATGATCCTCGACAGGTAGGCGATGTCGGTCTTGACGGTGAAGAACGCCTTGTCGGTCTCGTCGGGCTTCAACAGCGAACGCGAGTAGCCGGTGCCGACCGGATCGATGAACACGAGGTCCGTGAAATCGAGCCACGTGCCCGGATTGTCGCGCAGCATCGCCGGGTCCGAGGCGCTGTCGCCCTGTGCGCCAAACTGCACGCGCTTCGGTCCAATGGCTCCCAGGTTGAGGTAGACCGACGCCGCACCCGGGCCACCATTGAAGGCGAACGTGACCGGACGCGCCGGGTCACGCGGACCATCCAGTACGTACGCCGTGTAGACGACCTCCGCTGTCTTCTTGCCCTCGACATCCCGGACCGGCAGCGTGCCGACCGTCGCCGAATACGAGAGGGTCCGGGTGCCCAATCGAATGCTCTGCTTGATCGTGGCGTCGGCCGGCAGAGGCGGCGGGACGGCCTTGTCTGGAGCGGGTGCCTCGGCCTTCGCTGCGGCATCCGCGGCCATCGCAGGATCCACCGGGCCAGCGCCCATCGTCAGCCAGACAACGGTCGTGAGGGTCGTCAGAAAATGGGGTCGCATCGGCTCCTCCCAAAGCATATCGGTCTAGTCTGTCATCGTCGCAACTTCCCGTAAACGGTGCGCCATCGGGGATTCCGGGAGCAGCGTCGAGGACCGTTGTCGTCGAGTCTTGGCGAACCGAATGTGGCGCGTGCCTCTCGAAAGTGGCCGCACTCTCCTAGCCCGGCGCGAATTCGACGGGCTGCCGGGTGCCAACGTTGGCTTCGGATGACGATCAGCGCGTTTTGGATTCGATCGGTGTCAGGGGGGGGCAGCGCGATGCGCTGCGGTAAGCGACTGGGGGCAGTCGCTATGCGAATCGTCGCGGCCACGCTCACTTCCCCGGATTCGCCGAAAGTGCAGCAAGATGCTCCACGAGCCGCGGGACATGGCGTGCCTTCGTGTACTGCTCGAATGCAAACGCGAGCCGCAGCAGCCTCGGCTCGTCCCACAGCCGCCCCACGATGATGATGCCGAACGGCGTGCCGGATGCGTAGTACCCGGCAGGGACGACGATGCCGGGGAAGCCGCCGATGTTGATCTGCGACACCGTCGTCGAATCGATGAACTCATCGCTGTAGAGTGGCGGCGCCTCCGCCACGGTCTGCGGAAACACGAGGGCGTCGAGGTGGTGATGCTCCATCACCTTATTCAGGGTCGCGATGTACTGCTCGCGCGCCGCGAGGAATCCGCGCAGGTCAGGCGGTGACGACGGGGCGGCCAGCGATGCGACAAAGGCGGGCTGGTCGCGCTCATAGGCCAGCACGCCGCCCTCTCCGAACGGATCCTTCCCCGCTAGGGAAACCAGGCCCGCGACGGAACGGGCCGCCGCCACCGGCCCAAGGCGTGCGAGGTAGTTTTGCAGGTCGTACGCCACCGACTCCTCGCCGCGCTGGTCATAGCGCCACGCGCCCGTCGGCCGCGCGATCGCGGCGAAGCCAGAACCGGCGAAAGGATCTGCCACCACGATGGCACCGGCGAGACGCAGGGCGGTGACGGTGGCCTCGTACAGCCGGCGTGTCTCGGAGGACAGCGGCGTCGCGAGCCAGCCAGGCCCGTAGAGCCCGATGCGCCGGCCGCGCAGTGTCGCGCCGGCAAGCCCTGCGGCATATCCGCGCGCGGGAACGTGGCCGATTGCGGCGACGGTCTTCGGGTCCTCCGGCGTGTATCCGGCGAGCACGTCGAGTGCCGCTGCGGCATCTCGGACGGTCCTCGCGATGGGTCCGACGACGTCGCGCGTGCTGCCACCGAGCGGCACCACACCGGTCGTCGGCACCAGCCCGAAGGTGGGCTTGATCCCCACGAGCGCCTGCCATCCGGCCGGGTACTGGATCGAACCGCCGGTCTCTTCGCCGAGTCCCCAGACCGCAAAGCCAGCCGCGACTGCGGTCGCGGTGCCCGCGCTGCTGCCCCCGGGTTGACGCGTGGGCGCGGCGGCATTGAACGTGGGACCCGCCCAACTGTCGTTGGCATTCTGGGCGCTCGCGCTGAACACGGGTACGTTGGTCTTGCCCAGGATCACGGCTCCTGCCGCGCGCAGGCGTGCCACGACCGGCGAGTCGCGTTCCGGAACCAGATCCACGCCGCCGGCGCGGCGGCTGAGTGGTGCCCAGCCCGCTGTCGTGGGCAGGCCCGCGATGTCGATGGTGTCCTTGACGACCACCGGAACACCGGCGAGCGGTCCCAGGATTTCTCCAGCCGCCCGCCTGCGATCGGCGTCATCCGCTTCCCGCAGTGCGTTCGGGTTCGGCGTGATGATCGCGTTATATCCTAAATTGAACTTCGTAATGCGCGCGAGGCTCGCCTCCGTCAACTCCCGGGCCGTGAATCGATGATCGCGCAACCCCTGCTGCGCCGAGTCGACCGACAGCGTGGAGAGGTCCGGGACGCCGTCTGCCGACAGCGCGAAGGGAGCGGCCTGAAGCGCGACAACCGCCAGGATCAGGGCGACTGTGCTCGAATCGGGAATCCTGATCATCCGCTCGATCTCCTCGTCCGAGTCCATCGCGGCATTGGCAGGCGCCGAGGCCGCTTGCGGCGCTCTGTTCTTGCTCGTCCTGTAGCCTGGCGGTGTGGCGGGGACTAACCGTGCGCCCAAGTCCTCGCCCTGGGCGCCCGCGAGCCCGATGCGCGACGTCCGATTGCCGTCTGCGCCATGGGCTCGGCGAAGGTCACCGAATCGCCGCCCGCGCCTGGCGTCGCATCGATCGAAGCTGGATGAACGGTTCCGCGAACAGCAACGGGACCGCCCAGCACGCCCACGCCAGCGTGGTATCGAGTTCGTCGGCGACGGAGTCGACCGGCACATGGATCCAGCCGTCGAGCCACGTGGACGCGAGGCGGAACGTGACGAACGCGAAGGTGACGATGTAGCTGCGAAGCATCCAGTCGCGGTGCTGCTCGATGCGCCGGCGCCGGATCGTGTAGAGCGCCATTCCAGTGGTCAGCACCCACGCGACGCAGAGCATGAAGAGGCCCGCGGCATAGGGCAGGTGATTCGGGATCGTGAGCGCGAGATAGAATCCGCCGGTGCTTCCGACCAGGATTGCCGCGCCATCAGTAGTGTCCGGACGTTAGTGGGCGACATGCCCATAAATGACTGATCCGTTTAGGATAAATCGTGACTTTGTCTGGTCTCGATTTCGACTTCGGCAAGCGCCGGTGCGACCCTGCGAAGACCCTGTTCGCGGACGTTTCCAATGCACTCCGGCAAGCTGGTTTTCGCGCAGTTGACGAGCCATCTGCCGCTGTCGACGTTTCGTCGCTGCGTGGCGGCGTACGGCGGCGAGCACAAGGTCAAGAGCTTCTCGTGTCTCGAACAATTTCTCTGCCTGGCCTTTGCGCAGCTCACCTACCGCGAGAGCCTTCGCGACATCGAGGCCTGCCTCAGAGCACAGAGCGACAAGCTGTATCACATGGGGATCCGCAGCCGGATCTCGCGCAGCACGCTCGCGGATGCGAACGAAGCTCGCGACTGGCGCATCCACGCCGCGTTCGCGCAGCGCCTGATCACGATGGCGCGGAAGCTGTATATCGACGAGCCGTTCGGCGTGGATCTCAACGAGACGGTCTACGCGTTGGACGCCACGACCATCGATCTGTGCCTGTCGGTCTTTCCTTGGGCGCCGTTCCGCACGACGAAGGCGGCCGTCAAGCTGCACACGCTGCTCGATCTGCGCGGCAATATCCCGGCATTTATCCACATCAGCGACGGCAAGATGCACGAGGTCAATATCCTCGATCAGCTGCTTCCGGAAGCCGGCGCTTTCTACGTCATGGATCGGGGATACCTGGACTTCAAGAGGCTCTTTCGGCTTC